>VXYK01000047.1 GCA_009845995.1 Acidimicrobiaceae bacterium
GATCCTGGCCCACGACCCCTCCACCAACGCCCTGATCACCCGCTACCGCAAGCTAAGCGGCAGGTCCGGTGGGTTGGGTGCCGGCGATGGTTAAGCGGTGCATGACTCGGCGGGTGGTGTAGTCGGGTACTGCGTAGTGCTGCACGCAACGGTTGTCCCACATGGTCAACGTGCCGACCCTCCAGCGATGCCGACACTGGAATGCCGGCGACCCGACGTGTTCTAGAAGCATCGAAAGGAACGCCTCGCTCTCCGTGCTGGTGAGTCCGTCGATCTTGGTGGTGAAGTTGCCATTTACGAACAGCGCCTTGCGGCCGGTGTCTGGGTGGACTCGCACGACGGGATGGTGCACGGGGGGCCACTGCTGCTGCATCGAGGCGAGGTCGACATCAGCGTTGCCATCCGCGATGGCCCGCTTCAGTGTCTTGGTCAGATCGTGCGTGGCGGTCAGCTCGCAGAGAAACGCCTGCAGCTCAAAAGACAGCGCATCGAATGCCGCGTACATGTCGGCAAAGCAGGTGTCGCCACCGAGTTCGGGCAGCTTCACCGATTGAAGGATCGTGAACGACGGCGGGCACGGCAGGTAGGTGTTGTCTGTGTGCCAGGCATCAGCGCCCTGGTCCTTCGGCGCTACCTGATCGAGCACGGTCATTTCACCGAAGTCCGGGTGTTTCGGCCCGAAGGGTGCAACGTCGATCTCGCCGAGTTGCCGTGCGAAGGACAGTTGTGCTTCGGGGTCGAGGTGTTGGTCTTCGAAGAACAGGACTTTGTGTTCAACAATCGCGGCGTTGACCGCTTCAATGTCACCTGCGGCGACGTTGGCCAGATCGATCCCGGTGACCGTCGCTCCCAGGGTCGGAGTGGTTGGAACGACCTTCAGGCTCACATCTCACCGATCGCTTGCAGGTGCTTTTCAACCTGTTGAGAGATCTGTTCGCCGAGCTCAAGAGCAAGAGACTCAGCCACAGCCGCTGCGCCGGCGTGGCTCAACATTTCTGGCAGACGGCTTCGCAACTGGGTGAGCACCCAGGGTTTCACCGGGCCGTGCGCGACCTGGTCGAACTCAACAATCGTGTTGGTCCCAGCCTCTTTGTCGATGTAGTGGTAGTGCGGGTCATCAACGAAGGCATCAAAGCGCAGGTATTCGTGGCCGTCGGCAACAACGTGCACCGAGATCCCCTCGTCGCTGAATCCACCTTCGGGTGAGTGCTCGTCGATCTCGGCCATGTGCTCGGCATTGTCTCCGTAGACGTCGGCGAGGGCAGCCGGGTCAACCTTGCGGTATTCGATCCCGACCCGAAGCGGAGCGAAATCAAACCAGTCGGTGCTGGCTTCGTCTGGTGGGACGGGCGGAACGTTGTATGTGGTGCCGACCATTGTCAACTCCTGTGTGATACGGGATCGGGTTGGGGAATACGGTTGAAGATGCGGCGTGCGTTGCCGTCGAGAAGAGCTTCGGCGGTTTCAGGATCGAGTGCTAAATCCTGAAGTTGGTGCATTGAACGAACATGGCCGGTGAGCGGGAACCCCGTGCCGAACAGACACCGGTGTCGACCCGGACCCTTCATGAACTCGACGAGCGTGTCCGGCCAGCGCCGAGGCGGATGGGTGGCGGTGCCCACATACACGTTGGGGAACTCGAGCGCCGCTTCGATAGTCTCGAAAACCCAGGGCGCTCCGGTGTGCGACAGCACGAATCCGACATCGGGAAAGTCTCTGGCAGGTTTGGCGATCGCGCTCGGATGACCGGACTCGTGCACCATGTTGCCGCCCGAAGCTCCCGCTTGCATCGTGAACGGAATGCTGCGCTGAGCGCACAGTTCGTAGTACGGCCGATAGTCGGGGTGGTCGAACGGCCGGTCCCAGCTGTGGGTGTGACTGTGCAGGCCGACACACCACGCAGCGTCTACAGCTTCGGCGGCATCGGCCAAATCCGCTGCCCCCGCATCGGGGTTGACGCTGAACACCCCGACAAACCGTCCCGGATATGTCGCAACCAGGCTTTTCAGTTCAGATTCGCGCACCGCATAGTGGGCGAATTCTTCGAGTGCTGCCTGGTCCTTTGGATCGTCGCCGAGTCTGTTGGAAGGTTCACACACCGGCAGCACCAGGGTGTCGACACCGACCTGGTCCATGCGCTTGACCATTTCGGCCGGTTCACAGAACCCGTCGTCGACGTCGCCGCTGCGGGTGCGGATGCTCAGGCCTTCGCGGCTGATCACTTCGGCCCAGAGCGGTTCCCGGTCGGGCGTGAAAGCGTTGCACCAGTAGTCGATCATCGGTCGTCGCGGAATCGTATGAGTTTGGCGGCACTGCCGAATCCAGTGAGGTGGTCGAGGGATCCGGGTGCGACCACTTCGGCGCTGATGCGCACACCAGTTGCTTCTTGAAGCCTTGCGGCCACCCTCTCCGACAGCGCCTCGAACCCGGCGGGATCGGTGTCGCTCACGATCTTCACCGTCATTTCGTCTCGGTTGTTCGATCGGTCAGCGACCACGAAATAGTCGTCGCCGACACCTTCGACGCTTGTGGCGATCTCACCCAGCGCCTCCGGCCAAATGTTGACGCCACGGAGTTTCACCATGTTGTCACCGCGCCCAGCGAAGGGGGCCATCTTGCGCAGCCAACTTCCACACGCACACTGGCTCCGGGGATGGAGCGCTGAGAGGTCCATGATGTTGTAACGAATCTGTGGGCTGCCGGTCTTGTAGATCTCGGTGATGCACACCGCGCCCTGCTCGCCGTCGGGCAACAGTTCGCCTGATTCGACAGCGACGATCTCCACAATGAAAGCGTCTTCGAAGATGTGCAGGCCGTCGCCTGCCGGACATTCGATGGCAACCCACTGCACTTCGTGGAAGCCGTAGGAGTCGTACACGGGTGCACCGAAGGTCTCGCTGAGCCGTTCCTTGTCTCCAATGTTGGGCAGCGCACGGAGTTGCAGGTCCTCGGTGGGGTCGAGACCCATCTCGCGAGCGGTTTCTGCGAGGTGCAGCAGGTAGTCGCCGGTGGTCAGGATCGCTTTGGATCCGTATTGCACCGCCAGCTCGATTTGTTTGCGGGTTGGCGTGACGTTGCCGGTTCCGGTGCTCAGCACGACGCAGTTGAGCCAGCGGTAGAGCGCTTCGTCCATGGCGTGGGCCCCGTTGTGGGTCGAGTAGGCCCAGGCGTTGAGTACGACGTCTCCGGGTCGAATGCCCTGCATGTAGAGCGCCCGCGCGGTGAGGATCGCGCCCGCTTCACGGTCCCAGGAGGTGTAGAGGGTCGGACGGGACACTCCGGTCGTGCCGCCGCTCATGTAGACCCGCATTGGTTGGTGCGCGGCTTGCTCCACGCTCACACCCTGGTAGTCGCCGTAGGGCGGGTGGGCCTCGATGCTCTCGCGGATGTCGTCGACGGTGTAGCTCGGGAGTCCGCTGAGATCGCTGAGCGACCGCAGGTCGGCGGGGTCGGCTCCGGCGGCATCCCAACGGCGCCGAAAGAACGGCACTTCATAGGCAGCTCGGGCGCGGTCTTGCAGGCGGGTCAGTTGTTTGTCGGCGATCGTTTCGGGGTCGTCGAGATAGGCGGTTTCGAGGTACTCGGGGGGTGGTGGGAGTCGGGTCGTGAGCAGGTCGTAGTCGACCGCTTCATGGGGTCGACGGATACCGCTCATTTCAGCAGGCCGCTAGCTCGGTGGCCTCGATGAACTCGGTCGGCAGGTAGTCGTCGGGAAAACGGTAGAAGTCGACAGAGTTGTCCCAGAGGATCTTGCGTTTGCTCTCGGTGCTGATCAGATCTGGTTCGAGGTCGAGGAAATATTGCACAGCGTGCGGGTACTTGGAGTCCGGGTGCGGGAAATCGCTTTCCCAGAGAATGTGGTCGTCTCCCAGCCAGCGGATGACGTCGGCCACATACGGGTCTTCGCATTCGGTGCTGATCCAGCAGTTGCGTTTGAAGTACTCGGTGGCGGTCATGGTGAGATCCGGGCACTCGGCTGCCCCTGCCATTTCCAAGTGTTCGTCTATGCGGTGCAGCCAGGAGGGCAACCAACCGCAGCCCGCTTCCTGATAGGCGCAGCGCAGCTTCGGGAAGCGCTCGAACACTCCTTGGACAATCATCGACAGGCAGGCGTTCTGGGCTTCGTGGACATGCACCACGGTGTGCCATTCAGTGAAGGTCTTGAAACGGTCGACGCCTTCGGTCTGCGCGTTGAGCCCCATGAATTCGTGGGTGGCGAAGGCGCAGTCGAGATCTTGGACCAGTTCGTAGACGGGGTCGTAGTAGCGGTCGCCGAGTTCGCGGTGGTTGGTGTGGTTGGGCCGCGTCCAGAAGCAGCGAACCCCCAGGTGGTCGTAGGCGTACTGGATCTCTTCGAGCGCTCGACTCACATCGTTGAGCGGGACCGGGCCCGCGGTCATCACACGCCCGTCCGAGGCTTCTCGCATGTCTGCGCCCCAATGGTTGTAGGCACGGGCCATCGCGGCTTGGAGTTCGGGATCGATTCCGGCGAGCCACATGTCGTACTCGGGTCCGTAGATGACACAGCAGTCGACGCCGTCGATTGCCAGCGCTCTGGCTACCCGGTCGCCGGTGAAGCCGTCCGTGGCGAGTTCACCGTACTGGGCGACCATGTCTTCGTATGTCCAGTTGATCGCTTTCTGAAACTGCCCGTAGAGGCTCACGTCGTGTTGGCTGTAACGGCCGTCGACAAGCACCGGGTTGTAGGTTTCGAGTCCGGCAGGGTTGCGGCGGTCGAGGCGATGTTTGAAGCGCTCGGGTAGATACGTCTGCCAGAGGTCGGCTGGGTAGACGACATGCGCGTCCGCATCGAACACTTTGAACCCGTGACGCATGATGGTTTCCTCCTACTGGATTTCGGTCTACTTGATGTTGGTGGCGGCTTCGCCTGTGCGAGCCACAAAGAACCGCACTCCTTGTTCACCGGCAGTGAAGCCGTACATGTGGCCTGCCGGAATGACGGCGGTGTCTCCGGCGTTGAGCACAACACCGTTGGTGACTTCCACGCTGCCCTCGAGGATCAGCATGATCTCGTTGATGTCGTGGGTGTGGGGCGGAACAACGAACCCCGGGGGCATTTCAGAGATGTGGCTGTGAAAGCCGTGTTCGCCGGCGGTGAGCCGGCTGCGTCGGGCGCCGAGAGCATCGGCCTGCGCGGCGAGCGCGGCGAGCGCGGCGACTTCGGCCTTCTGGTCAGCCGCAGTTTCCCACTTCAGCCGATCCAGATGTCGAAAGATCGGTCCTTGTTCCATCTGTGAAGAATGGCCTGCTTCGCGACGACGCGCCATATCGGCGCTCGGTACTTACTGGTACAGGTGGGAGGCGCTGCCTATCGGTACCCGGCCCGGTTCGGGGTTGGCGACCAGAACTTCGCATTCCATCTGGTCGGGATCACGGAAGAACAGACTGAGCTTGCGGCCGAAATCGGTGACGATGCCGTCTGTTGCGCCCGAAGCCATCAACCGCGTGCGGATCTGATCAAAATCGTCGAGGTTGGCCGCGTGCAGACCGATGTGATCGAGCCGTCCCCGTCCGAACATCGGTGTTTGATGGTCCGCTTGTTGGTTGCCGTCGATCTCGAAGACGTTCAGTTCTGTCGCCGGTCCGATGTTGATGACGGTCATGCGGGGTCCGCCCGGAAATTCCTCACCGTCGCTTTCGACGGTGGCACCGAACATGTCGATGTAGAAGCTCTGCAGCCGATCAGAGTCATTGGTGATCACCGCGACATGGTCGAGTCCTGAGGTGAGCATTTCGTGCTGTCCCTTCGGGTTTTGCCGGTATTGAGCGAATCTACCGAGTTTGCCTAGCTCCGCGGCTAACCTTTCGCTACTCGGTCGGCTCGAACTGGATTGGGGCGACGTCAACAATGCAATCGCGATGGAGATGATTCGTGGAACTGTACGAGATCGACTTGGGGAACATCCTGGAGTTCTGGACTCGTCCTGAGGCAGAGGTTCAGGAGGCGTTTGCGCTGTTGAGGGCCACCGATCCGATCCGTTTCTGCGAGGAGCGCGACTACATACTCGACGGCGAGGTGATCACTCACGCCGGACCCGGATTTTGGGCGATCACGCGGCACGCCGACATTATTGAGGCCAGTCGCCGCGCCGATTTGTTCTGCTCAGGCCAAGGCACCCAGATCACGGATCTGCCAACCGAGTTCAACGAGTTTCTCGGTTCGATGATCAACATGGACGATCCTCGTCACGCGCGTCTGCGGCGTCTGGTGTCGCGCGGTTTCACGCCGCGCATGCTGGCCCGTGTGGAGGAGCAGGTGGCTCGGGTCGCTGCTGAGATTGTTGATGACCTCGCCGAAGTCGGTGAATGCGATTTCGTGCCGGATGTGGCTGCACGTCTACCGCTCCAGATCATTTGCGAGATGATGGGAATTCCGCCGAGCCTCTACCAGGAGGTTTTCGATCAGACCAACATCTTGTTGTCGGCGGGCGATCCCGAGTACGTGGCGGAGGGAACGAACGCGTTTGAGGCCTTCCTGAATGCAGCTGCGTCGTTGGCCGGAGTCATGACCGAGTTGGCGGCGTATCGCACGAACGAACCCGCAGACGACCTCACTTCGGCCCTGCTCCACGCAGAGATCGACGGTGAGCGCCTCAACCACCAGGAGTTGGCGTCGTTCTTTGTTCTCCTGTGTGCTGCGGGCAACGAGACCACCCGAAACGCCATCAGCCACGGACTGGCGGCTCTGACGGATCATCCAGAGCAGCGCCAATGGTGGTTGAGCGATCTCAAGGGCAACACCCCGACCGCGGTCGAGGAGATCGTTCGCTGGTCGACTCCTGTCATTCACTTTCGGCGCACGGTCACCACCGACGGCGCGCGGCTCGGAGACCATGAGTTCTCCAAGGGCGAGAAAGTTGTGTTGTGGTACAACTCCGCGAACCGCGACGAGGCTGTTTTTGATGATCCCTATCGGTTCGATCTAAGTCGGCATCCCAACGAGCACATCGGCTTCGGCGGACCGGGTCCGCACTATTGTCTGGGTGCTCACCTGGCCCGGCGGGAAATCGGGGTGATGTTCCGCGAGTTGCTGGGACGTTTCCCAAATATCGGGGCCACGGGTCCACCTGAGCGCCTGCGTTCCAACTTCATCAACGGCATCAAACACCTGCCCTGCTCGGTCCACTGAGCTGGCCGGTCAGCCGGTGGGCCGCGTCGGCGCGTTAGCTCGTACGGACGATCAGTTGGAACTCGACTATGCCCCGGTCTTCCACTGACACGACGATCGGCGCCCGCGGTGGAGTTACGCCAAAGTCTTGCCATACGATCTCGGTCGATCCGATGATGAGACCGATGCCGGCTTCGGCGATGGTCGCTTGCAGGGAGAAGGTCACCTGATTGGTGGTGCCTTTGACAGTCAGGTCTCCGACCACATCGACTTTGAGCGTGGAGCCTGATTCAAGGGTTTCAGTGTCGAGCGGCATCGGCTCGGTGAGCGTGAACACCGCTGTCGGGAAGTTGCGCGAATCCAGAGCGTTGACGATGGCGTGCTCACGACGCGCGTCGTTGGACACGATCGTCGTTGGACACGATCGTCGTCATGTCAACGGTTATCTCGGCCGCGACGAGGTTTCCGTCTTCGATGGTGAGCAATCCGGTCACCCCGCCTGTGCGTCCCACGGCCGTGACCTTGCCGACCGTCAGTTCCTCTGCCACACGGAATCCGGCGAACGACCCGCTTGCTGTGTCGAAGTCGAAGTCGCCGAATTCGTCATCGACGGTCCATACCCCGTTGGCAGCGCCGACGAAGGGCCTCTGCTCGACGGTCGGTTCAGGGTTTTGGTCTTCGGTCGACTCAGGCTCGTCGTCGATCTCCGTGCCTGCGTTTCCTGGGTCGGCAATTTCCGGGGCGGCGTCTTCTGCGTGGGCATCGGCCGTGTCGGTATCTTCTGCGTCCGGGGCATCTGGGTCAGCGCCTTCGTCCAGTTGCGAATCGGCGTCGTCCTGGTCGTCTGCGGCGAGGTCCTGTTGGAGTTGCTCCAGACCTGCTTCGGTGCTCACTGCTTCGGGCGCATCGTCACGAAAAAACAGCAGCCAGATCGCCGCCACCAGCGCAGCCAGAACGACCAACACTCCGGTTATGAGCCACTTCTTGTTCATGCCATCTCCTCGGCTACTTCGCGACATGCCTTGATCGTGGCATCGAGTTCGACGTCGGTGTGGGCCAGCGATGTGAACACTGCCTCATAGGCACCCGGCGCGAATGCAACGCCGCGGATCAGCATCCCCGCGAAGAACTTCTGGTACATGCCGTTGTCGCAGATGCGCTTGGCGGAATCGAAATCTGTCGGAGGTTCACTACCGAAGAACAAACCCAGCAGCGGTCCGACCCTCGGGACGCAGGCCTCAACCCCGGCGTCGTCGAAAGCTGCGGTCAGGCCTGCTTGCAAGCGAGCCGAGATGTCGGTCAGTCGGCCGTAGGAGTCCGGGGTCAGCTTTTCGAGGACCGCCAGTCCCGCTGCGGTGGCCAGCGGATTTCCTGACAGCGTGCCTGCTTGATAAACGCTTCCCAGGGGGGCGAGATTGCTCATGATCTCAGCTGAAGCACCGACCGCTCCCATCGGCAGACCACCGCCGATCACTTTGCCGAAACACCAGATGTCGGGGGTCACGCCGAACCACTGGGTCGCTCCCCCGAAGCAAAGGCGAAACCCGGTGATGACCTCGTCAAACATCAGCAGCGCTCCGACTTCGTCGCAAGCCTGCCTCAGGCCCTCGAGGAAGCCCGGCGCCGGTTCCACCAGGCCCATGTTGGCGGCTACGGGTTCAACGACGACCGCTGCGACCGTTTCGTCGAGTTCTGGCACCACGTTGTAGGGCGCCACAACCGTGTCGGCCACGGCGCCGGCTGTCACTCCCGCCGACCCGACCAGACCTTGTTGGGCAACCCCCGACCCGCCTGCCACCAACAGTGCGTCGCTGTGGCCGTGATAGTTGCCAGCGAACTTCACGATGCGATCACGTCCAGTTGCTCCGCGCGCTATGCGGATGGCGGTCATGGTCGCTTCGGTGCCGCTCGACACCAGCCGCACCATTTCCAAGCCATCGATGCGGTGGGCGATCTCTTCGGCCAACCGAACCTCGTCATGAGTTGGCGCACCGTAGCTTGTGCCCGATGCAGCGGCGGTTTGCACCGCTTCTGTGACAGCCGGGTGTGCATGGCCCAGAATCGTGGGTCCGTAGCTTTGCACGTAGTCGATGTAACGGTTTCCTTCGACATCGTAGACGTACGGGCCGCTCGCTCTGGCAACGAAGTAGGGGGTTCCGCCCACAGACCCGAAGGCTCGCACCGGCGAGTTGACACCTCCGGGGATGACCGCCCGCGCACGGTTGAACAGCCCTGTGTTGGACAGCCCCGTGTTGGAATGGGCACCGTCGGAATCGGAGCTGTCTGAGCGGGCGCCGTTCACTGAAGTCTCTCGGCGAGCAAACGTGCGAAGTATGTGCAGATCAGGTCTGCTCCGGCGCGCTTGATCGCCAGGGTGTGTTCGAACGCCACCGGTTCAAGTTCCAACCAGCCCAGCTGCGCGGCAGCGTGAACCATCGCGTATTCACCGCTCACGTGGTAGGCGGCGATGGGTACGTCGAATTCGGCTCGGGCACGAGCGATCACGTCGAGATACGGCAGCGCGGGCTTGATCATCACCATGTCGGCACCCTCAGCGATGTCTTCGCGAATCTCCTCGGCGGCTTCGCGGGCATTGGCAACGTCTTGCTGGTAGCCGCGTCTGTCACCGCCGCCGACGATGGTCACGTCGACCGCGTCGCGGAACGGGCCGTAGAGCGCGGTCGCGTATTTCGCTGAGTAGGCGAGTATGGCGGTCTGCTCGAAGCTTGTTTCGTCGAGGGCCGCTCGGATAGCGGCTACCTGGCCGTCCATCATTCCCGACGGTGCCGCGATGTCGACGCCGGCTCGTGCCTGAGCGATGGCCACCTGCGCATAGAGATCAAGGGTGGCGTCGTTGTCCGGCTGACCCGTTGCGTCGAGCACGCCGCAATGACCGTGATCGGTGTACTCGTCGAGACACAGGTCGGCGATCAGCACGATCTCGTCGCCGTGGTCCTCACGCAACTCTGCGAGGGCGACTTGCACAACGCCGTCGGGGTTCCACGCTTCTGAACCTTCGGCGTCTTTGTGTTCCGGGATCCCGAAGAGCAGAACTGCACCGATTCCAAGGTCTCGGAGCTGCTGAACTTCAGCTCGCAGCGACTCCCGCGAGTGCTGGCAGTGGCCGGGCAACGACGAGATCGGCTGCGGTTCGTCGATGCCTTCACGCACGAACAGCGGGGCAACCAGGTCATCGACATGAAGATGTGTTTCTGACACGAGCCGACGCAGTGCCGGAGTTCGGCGCAGGCGGCGGAGGCGACGCTGAGGAAATGGCACCCTGTCAGCCTAGGGCGCTGGCTTGTCGGGAGCGCCTGCGCGTTAGAACATACGGCCTTCGATGCGGCTGGCGGCTAGCCACACCCCCATGTCATAGATG
The DNA here is from genome assembly GCA_009845995.1 of Acidimicrobiaceae bacterium. Classification (GTDB taxonomy): domain Bacteria; phylum Actinomycetota; class Acidimicrobiia; order Acidimicrobiales; family Aldehydirespiratoraceae; genus VXYK01. The sequence goes on from VXYK01000047.1 coordinate 10,509, forward strand.
GTCTGCGCCATCGCCTGACCGATGAGGTCCAGCTTGCGCACCTGCTCAATCCGCACAGATGCCTGTTCGAGCTCACGCCTCGGCAACAGTTCTCGGAAGAGTCCACAAGCGTCAGCGAGACAGATGATCACAACATCTCGGGGGTCCGGGATCTCATCACTGAACAGCACACCCATGATGCGCAATTTCACTTCGCGTTCGGCTTTGCCGTCGATGATCGGGTAGCGGCGTGACTTGAACACCCACAGGAAGCGGTCGTCCTCGCGCTCGAGGATCCCGACATTGACCAAACGGTTGAGCGCCTCCTCGCGAATCTCCTCAGCGTGGGTGGATTCTTGCTCAACCCAGTAACGGGCGTCACACTCCGCTCCTTCGCGGTCCTCAGCGATTCGAGCCAGCGTCGGGTCCAGCAGACTGTCGCCGACCGGTGTGTCATCAAGCAGAACCAGTCTCTCCGGGTCTGTGTCGATGCGATATTCCATCGCCAAGTCCATCAGCACCGCCCCGGCAAGGATCCGGTCCAGCAACCAACTCGGCACATGTACGAACTTCCCATCGTCGTCGCGCAACAACAGGAGAACGACTTCCTCAGCAAATCTCAACATGGCCTTCCTAACCCCCTGTCTTGGTTTTCCGCAGCCCTCGAATGATTTCGCACCGAGGCTAGCAGTCCTTGACCGGCCCGGCCTTATCGACTGCTATTTGCGGCGGCGCTACGGCAGTCGACGACCGCGGATATGAGTCCATCGATGGTGTGGGGTTCGGCGACAACGTCGACATTCAGGCCCAACCCACGTGCGGTCGCAGCTGTGGCTGGACCGATGCAGACAACAATTTCAGGGAGGTTGTCCAAGCCGACAGCCGCGCACAAATGACTGACCGTGGATGACGACGTGAAAGCCACGACGTCACTTTCGCGGCAGGCGATGATGTCGGTATCGGTGACCGGCACGCCGACTGTCCGGTACGCCGCGACGTCGTGAACTGTCCATCCCAGTTCGCGGAGTCCTTCAGGAAGCAGCCTGCGAGCCTCCAAAGCGCGGGCCAGCAGAACTGTAGCGTCACCGCTGTCGGGGCGGGGGAACGATTCGAGCAGGCCCTCCGCGATCGAGCTGTCCGGGACGAGGTCGACCTTGATCCCCGAATTCTGGGCGCGGTCGCGCGTGCCGGGGCCTATCACCGCAACCGAGACGCCCTCGTTCAGCGGCACCAGACTCAGAGCTTCGGCGACTTTGGTTGCGCCGTTGGGGCTGGTGATCACCAGCCAGTCACCAGGACCCAGAGCGGCGAGATGTTCGCTCAAGGCGGCACCTCCGTCGGGGGGATCCTCGATCTCGATGACCGGTACGACAACTGCGGTGGCACCGAGTTCTTCCAGCGTGTCGGCCAGACCCCCGGCTTGATGGCGCGCTCTGGTCACCACCACCCGGACACCGTCGAGGGGACGTTCACGCTCTGTTTGTCTACCCACTGTCTGCTTACCCACGGTTTGCCGATCGGAAATCCGCCAGCAGAGCACGGCCCCCAGCGTCGTCAAGCAGGTCGCGGGCGACACTGCGGCCCACCTCGTCTGGATCGCTGCCGCGGCGTTGACGCCGAACCAGCGTCTGACCGTCGAGTGATGCCAGCATCCCTGCAAGTTCGATGTTGCCGTCGCTGTCGCCGTCGCTGCCATCGTTGAGCACCGCGAATGCCCCGGCGGGGAGCGTGCAGTCGCCGCCCAGTTCGGCCAGGAACGCTCGTTCGGCATCCACAACCAGCCGTGCTCCGGGGTCTTCGATTGCACGCAACGCGACGATCGTGTCTTCGTCGTCGGCTCGGCATTCGATTGCCAGCGCACCTTGGGCGACCTGGGGAACCATCACCTCTGGATCAAGTGGTTCAACCACTTCGATATCGAGTTCAAGGCGTTGGATGGCTGCCATGGCCATCACGATCGCATCAAACTGTTCGGCCTTGTGCAATCGTGTCGCGATATTGCCGCGCAGTTCTGAGAACACCAGGTCCGGGCGATGCCAGGCGAGTTGGGCACGTCGACGCACCGATCCCGTGGCGATTCGGGCCCCTTCACGCAGATCCTGCAGGCTCGATCCCACCAGCGCGTCGCGGGCGTCACCTCTTGGCGGCACCGCCGCAAGTATCAGCCCGTCGGGTGTCGACGACGTCAGGTCTTTCGCGGAGTGGACTGCGATGTCGGCGCGACCGTCGAGCACCGCTTGTTGTACCTCTTTGGAGAAGACCCCCTTGCCGCCCATTGCATGTATCGGGGTGTCTGTTCGTCGATCGCCCGTAGTCGACACCAAGAGTTCATCGACGCTTTCGACCAGTCCCGTCGCAACCAGCAACGACGCCACATGACGGGTCTGCCACAGAGCCAAGGGGCTTCGACGTGTGGCAGCAAGCACTGTTTGAGAAGGCAATGTTTGAGAAGGCAATGTTCTGCCCCTCGTCTCAGAGGTCGTAGAGATCACGCAGAGATTCAGCTAGACGATCTCCGCGAGCCCGTCCTGCAGCGTCTTTGAGATGCGTGGAAGGCCCGTGCAACATCTTGTTGACGATCCGCTTGGTCAAGGTCTCGACGGCCGCCAGTTGTTCAGGACTGAGATCGGACAGTTTCGCGGCCAGCCGTTCCAGTTCTGCCAACCTGATCTCGTCGGCCTGCTGACGCAATGCGCTGATCAGCGGTGCGACCTCGCGTGCTGAGGTGATCGACTGGTATCGCTGAACTTCGGCGTCGACGATCGCCACGACGCTGGCCACTTCGCGGTTGCGGCTTTCCAGACCACCATCGATGAAGTCACCGATGTCGTCCATGTTCAGCAGGGTGACGCCTTTGAGTCGCCCGGCGGCGGGGTCGACATCGCGGGGAACGGCAATGTCGACGATCACCAGCGGTAGATCGCCGCGTCGAGCTGCGATAGACGCCACATCGGTGGCTTGCAGGATCAGTTCCTGAGCCCCGGTGGTGGTCACCAGCACCGCTGCTCGCGAGAGAACGTCCGGGAGTTCTGAAATATGCACGGCTGTGCCGTCACACACCCCGGCAGTTTGCACGGCCCGGTCGAATGTGCGATTGGCGACGACAATCTCTGAAGCACCGGCCTTGGCCAACGATCTGACAGTTCCCTCAGCCATCTCACCGGCGCCGATGACCAATACGCTGCGCCCGGCTATGCCGCCGATGCGTTCGTCGGCGAGCGCCACCGCGGCTTGTGAGACCGAGGCGATTCCACGCCCGATGGAAGTCTCGGAGCGGGCGCGTTTGCCCACTTCAATGGCGTGGCGGAACAGACCGCCGAGCACCGACCCGACAGTTTGTTCGCCGACGGAAGAGTCCCAGGCGTCGCGCACCTGGCCGAGGATCTCATGTTCGCCAACAACGGCGGAGTCGAGGCCTGCGGCGACTGAGAACAGGTGTCGGACAGCGTCAGCGTCGTGATAGGCGTAGAGATGGTCGGCCACATCCTCAGGGGCCAGACCTGCATGGCGAGCCAGGAACTCCCGCACATCTTGGTAACCACCGTGGAAGCGTTCGGCGAACGCGTACACCTCGACACGGTTGCAGGTGGACAGCACCACCACCTCAGAGAGATGGTCGGCTTCGGACAACCCGCTCAGCACCTTCGGCAGTTCATCGACAGCGACTGTCATCTGTTCAAGCTTGGCGAGCGGAGTTGACCGATGATTACAACCAATCGCAACGATCGACACAGCCAGTTCCTCAAATCCATACTGGAGCCGGTAGCCCTTGGCACCGTTCGACTCTCCAGACCCGCAAAACGGTACCCGGATTCAGGAGCTTTCGGCGACCCCGCCGGTGTCTTGTGCCTTGTCTCTTCGCAGCGGCATCTGGCGTTGAAGGTGGAATCCGAGAATCTGCAGTTCGGTGGAGAGGTCCACAGAGCGAACATCAATCTCGTCGGGGGCGACAAGGACAGCCGGGGCGAAGCTGAGAATCGAGCGAACCCCCGCTTCGACCAGCAGATCGACGGTCTCCTGGGCGGCTTCGGCAGGTGTGGTGATCACCCCGATAGCGATCTGATGGTCGGTCACGACTTCGGCGAGGTGCTTGGGGTGGTGCACGGTCACTCCGTCGATGCTGGTGCCGATCTTGTCGGGATCGGTGTCCACTGCGGCAACCACAGGGAACCCCCGGTCTGTGAAGCCGGTGTGGTTGGCGAGCGCCTGGCCGAGGTTGCCGAGTCCGCAGACTACGACCGGCCATGTGTTGGTCACGCCCAGAGCACGGCTGATCTCAACGATCAGGTGATCGACGTTGTAACCCACGCCTCTGGTTCCGTGCGGACCGAGATAGCTGAGGTCCTTTCGCACCTTCGCGTCGTTGACACCGGCCAATTCGGCGAGACCCACCGATGAAACCGTTGCCGGGCCGCTCGCAGCCAACTCCAGGAGGCTCCTGAGGTACACGGGCAAGCGAGCAACGGTGGCTTCTGGGATGGGTTCGAGGTTGTTCACTGCCACAACCGTAGTGCTTACCGCAATTCGCGACGCAGCACCTTGCCGCCCATGCCCCGCGGGATCTCGTCTACGAAATCGATCTTGGTGGGACACTTGTAGCGAGCCAACTCGTTGGCACACCACGCCACCAGATCGTCCTCCTCCACCATGTAGCCGTCCTCGGCCACAACGAAAGCCTTCACTGTTTCGCCGCTGTAGGGGTGGGGAATCCCGACCACGCCTGCTTCGCGAACCGCCGGATGTGTGACGAGCACCCGTTCAACCTCGGCGGGGAACACGTTGAATCCGGAAACGATGACCAGGTCTTTGGCTCGGTCCACCAGGTAGAGGTAGCCGTCATCATCGACCACCGCGATGTCACCGGTGTGGAGCCACCCCTCTTCGTCAATGACCCGGGCCGTGGCGACGGGGTCACCGAGGTATCCCCTGAAAACGTTGGGCCCTCTCACCAGAACCTCGCCTGGATCACCGACATACACATCGTCGCCCTTGTCGACGAGGCGTACTTCCACTCCGGGGATGGGTCGTCCGATCGAACCGATCGGGGCGTCCGTTCCGGTTGCGAGCGTTACTGTCGGGCTGGCTTCGGTCAGGCCGTATCCCTCATAGATCCGTACACCGAAACGGGCCTGCGCTTGTTCGACCACCCGGTCCGGGATTGCTGCGGCGCCCGAAGCCGCCAAGCGGATCCGCGAGAACGCCCCTTCTTCCACGTCTTCAAGATGGGTCAGCGCCGACCACATGGTCGGTGGACCGGCCAGCGTGCTGACTTGTTCTTCGACTATCAGTCCGACCATCGACACCGGATCGAACCGTTCGACCAACACCAGGGTCGCGCCGACCCATAGCGAGAGGTTGAGGATCGAGTTGAGTCCCAGCACATGGAAGAGCGGCACAACACAGACGGTCACGTCGTCTGGGCGGGCCACCTGTTCGGGTCGGGCCAGTACCTGACGAATATTCGACGCCAGGTTGCCGTGGGTGAGCATGGCGGCTTTGGGGCTGCCGGCCGTGCCGCTCGTGAACAGCAGGGTCGCCAGCTGTTCGTCGTCTCTGTCGACGATCGGCACCCCTGCTTTCTGGGTGACAGCGTCCTGGGCGACAGCGGGTGGCGCGTCGGCAGCCTGCGCGACCGCGGCGTCGAGGTCGATGGCACCTTCGAGCACCGCGCCGGTCGGCACGAGGCAGTGCTCGAGGGACGGCACCTCTGAGCGGTCGAGACTTTCCAGAGCAGCCACTCCTGCGGGGCCGGCGATCACAGCTCTGGCATGGACGACCGACAGTTCGCGTTGGATCTCAGCCGCGGGTGCCTGCGGATTGAGGGGAACCGCCACCATCCCTGCTCCAACCGCCCCGTACCAGGCATGCACGAACCGTGTGTTGGTGCCGCAGAGGATGGCGACTCTGTCTCCAGGTTCGAGGCCGAGACCGGTGAGCACACCTCGGATGGCGGCGATTTCCTCTCGGAGTTGGCCATAGGAGACACGGTCACTGCCCGAAACGATGGCGGTGCGGCTGCCGGGATGGTCTTCGAGCAGTGTGGCGATGTTCACGGTGACGGGTCTCCCTGGTTTCGGATCAACACAGTGAGATCAGCACGCGGTCAGATCAATAATGTGAGATCACCGCAATGATGGCACGCGCTCAGACGCCGAGCGAAGCAACCGCGGGGGTTGTTCACAGCAGAAGGAACTGAACCGCTGAGGCACCCAGAATCAGCATCAACAAGATGATGATTGCGATGGTGGTTCCGCTTCTCATCTCCGATGTTCCTTTCTTTGGATCTCAACCGCGATCGTCGCACCGCCCTGCTGGCCGTCGGTTGCTGCCAGGCGAATCTCGTCGCCTTCGGCCAGGTTGAATTCGCTGGCGGCTGATCCTCTGGCGATCGCCAGCGACAACAAACCGCTCGAGTCGACCATCAGGCCCGCACGACCGGTGGGGATCTGATCGTAGGCCTCGGTCCGCATCCCGATTTTCTCTGTGTTCGCCATGATGACCAGCATTGTTGTACCGAGGTGGTCGATGTCGGCTGGATCGACGTTCAGCTGGCAGTTGCCGAAGCGGTCGATCCACAGCACTTCGGCTACGAGTTCATCGCCTTCGATCTGGCTTACCGGCAGCACGCCGGGTACCAGGCCGGTGGTGTCGATATCTTCTCCGAGTTGTTCCAGTGGAACCCCATTGCACAGGTGTGCTGCCGCTGGGGCGAACACGTCCCGGCCGTCGAAGGTTGCGCCTCCGGCCAGAGGCAGACGATGGTCTTGCGAAGTGAGTTCGATGGCTCGTGTGGCACCGCCCACGAGACCGACTGCTGGGGCCAACAGTCCGTTGTCGGGCCCGATCAGGTACGAAGCTCCGTCACCGACTTCGATTGCTACGGCTCGCCGTCGGGTTCCCACGCCCGGGTCGACGACCGCGACAACCACGCCTGGGCACAGATAGTTGGCGGCTCGTGCGAGGGCCAGACCTCCAGCTCGGGTGTCGTGTGGGGTTATTCCGTGCGTGACATCGATGATCGCGACGTGCGGGGCGATCGAGCGGATCACTGAGTGGACGACACCTACGAATTCGTCTTCGTGCCCGTAGTCGGACAGAAACGAGATGGTGTCGAATCGGGCAGCCACAGCGACGACGTCAGCTTCCGAGTTCGCGTGATCTCTGGGTCGCCGCCTGCACGACCTTGCCTACGAGCGCGATCAGATCTGCTTCGGCGAAAACCGCCAGGCCGGCTGCGGTGGTACCTCCGGGCGATGTGACGTTGCTGCGCAGCACCGCCGGGTCTTCACCAGATTCTGAGAGCAGCGTGGCCGCGCCCAGAAGCGTTTGCCGGGTCAGGGCGTCGGCTACTTCAGGAGCCAAGCCTTCGGCGATTCCGGCGGCGGTGAGCGCTTCCGCGAGGTGGAACAGATACGCGGGGCCTGATCCCGATAGTCCTGTGACCGCGTCGAGATCACTTTCGTCGACGAGCTCGACGGTGCCGACCGCGCCCATGATGCCCGCTGCCCAGTCAAGGTCGTCTGGGCCGGCAGCGGCACCTTTGGCGATGGCTGCTGCGCCTTTTCCGACCAGCGCGGGGGTGTTGGGCATACAGCGCACAACCGCGGTGCCCGCCGGAAGTTGTTGTTCGATCACCTCGGTGCGTACTCCAGCGGCGATGGACAGCACCCGGGTGACTCTGGCTGCCGCCAGGCCCCCCAGTACCGCGGCTACAACGTCCGGTTTGACCGCGATCAGCGCGTCGGTCTCCGCTACCGGTTCGGTTCCAATCGACATCGACGGGTGTCTGGTCTGCAGCAGCGCCCGGCGTTCGGCGACGGGTTCGACGACGTGCAGCTCTGCGGCTGCGGCCCAGCCGCGATCGACCAGCCCCCCGAGCAGTGCTTCGGCCATCTTGCCGCCACCAATCATCTGCAGCTTCATCCGACGAACGGTACTCCACCGACCGCCGTTTCATTGGCAGTTTTGTCGCCGGGCAGTAGCGTGCGCAGCATGCATGGAGGGGACTTGTTGGCGGAGTCGTGTGAGTCGACAGGGTCGATCGCATGTGTGGGGCTCGATCCCCGGCCTGAGCTGATTCCTGATGAGATCGTCAGGTCTGCGGCTGCTCAAAGTGATGATCCGCGTCAGCAGGTGGCGATTGCTTTCGAGACGTTCATGGTGTCGATCGTGCGCGCCGTGGCGGGCCATTGCGCAGCGGTGAAGCCGCAGGCTGCGTGCTACGAGGCTTACGGTTCGGTTGGCTGGCAGGTATTGGAACGGATTGTGGCCGAGGCTCGCAGGCTCGGGGTGCCGGTCATTCTGGATGCCAAACGCTCCGACATCGGTTCCACAGCAGTGCACTATCGACAGGGTCTGCTCACGTCTTCGCCCCCGCTGGTCGGCTCCGAGCAGCTTCCAGGGTTGGGTGTTGACTGGCTTACCGCGAACCCCTACCTGGGGGCCGATTCCGTCGAACCGCTGATCGGTGTGCCGGAAGAGGGCAAGGGCGTGTTTGTGCTGGTACGCACCTCGAATCCGGGGGCTCAAGATTTCCAGGACCAGGTTGTTGGCGACGGCTCGCTGCTGAAGGTCGTGGCCGCGAAGGTTCATGAATGGGGGCAGGGGCGGCGGGGTGCCAGCGGGTTTTCTGATGTGGGAGCTGTGGTCGGAGCGACTTGGCCTTCCGAGGCCGCGGAGTTGCGGGCCATGCTGCCCGACACACTGTTCTTGGTGCCTGGATTCGGTGCCCAGGGCGCCAGCGCTTCACAAGCCGTGGCCGGTTGCACCGATCAAGGAACAGGGATCATCGTTAATTCGAGCAGAGCAATACTGGGCGCTTGGCAATCAGAGACCGACCGCATTGATCCGGTCGATGCAGCCCGCACCGCGCTCGACGAGATGAACGAGCAACTCTGCGCCGCACTTCCTTGAGCTGCCGCACTTCCGTGAGCTCCGTAAACAGAGGGGGGACCCGGCGGGAGCGACGACGCACACTTCCCCGAGTACCCCGCCGTCCCGCCTGCTCGCTTGCCAATATACATGTAATATATTGAAACGCAACTTGATATTTGTCGTTGTCAGGCGAATCGTGAGGCGAAACCGATTCGGAGGGCCGGCCTGAAGCAGAGTTCGACCGCCGCCCACAACGACCCCAGGATTCGATCAAGTTCAGCTTCGGTCACCGCAGCCACGGGCAACGATCCCGCGAGGAACACTGCGTCCTCGTCGCCGATCTCGAAGGCGAGCCCGGTCAGTTTGTGATTGCGTCGCAGTATCTGTCGATAGAACTCGGCTTCGTTCTCTTCGGGTGCCGGCATCACGTAAGTCTCGAACTGCAGAGTGCGCTGGCGTAGCGTCAACCAGGCTGTCCACACGTCTTTCTCTTCCCCCAGCACACGCACGAACCAGCGGACGATGTCATCGGTGCTGCGTTCCACCGCATCGACGAGCGGATTGGATTCCGCTGCTTGTTCGAGCCAGGCGTCGATGCGCTGCTCTACGGCTGCCAGTTCGTCGGGGGTGGCGAGAGGCGACTCCATGCGACGTTACCGAGAGTGCCTGGGGGTCACGTGCAGTCAACCGGTACGCGAGCCGCGATGTCGTCATAGACGCGGCGCAAGCGGCCGGCCATTGTCGTCCAGGTGTAGGACCGGGCTGCGGTCGCCGCGTTGCGTGACAGCTCATCGGCGAGCAGCGGTGAGTCCAGGATCGAACCGGCTGCCTCGGCAAACTCGGCGGGGTCGCGGCTGGCGATTCTGAATCCGGTGCGGCCATGCTCCACGAGCGTGCGCAACCCTCCCACATCGGATGCGACAACGGGCGTTCCGCACGCGGCTGCTTCAAGAGCCACAAGGCCGAACGACTCCGAACGGCTCGGCACCAGACACACATCGGCTGCCCGGTAGTAGGTCGACAGCAGATGATGAGGTTGTGGCTCGACGATCTCCACCCGCTCAGCAAGGCCATTGTTGGCGATCAGCTTTTGCAGGCGGCGAACCTCGGTGTCGCCGTCGGTGCCGCTCGCCCCTCCCACAATCAGCAGTCGGGCTTCCGGGTCGTTGAGTTCGGCCAGCGCCTCGACGGCGACATCGGCTCCTTTCAGCGGCTGAATCCGCCCGACGAACAACAGCACCGGGCCTGATCCCAGTCCGAGTGCCTGACGTGCGCCGTGTTGTGCCCCGGCCGAAAAGAATGCGTGGTTGACTCCGGGCGGCACGATCTCAATGCGGTCGGGATCGGCCCCGTAGTGCGACACCAGTTCGTGCAATTCGGTCACGGAGTTGGCGGTGATCACGTCGGAACAGCGGATCACCTCAATCTCGGCATCAATGCGCAGTTGCGGTTCCGGATCACCGGTCTCGGCTTTCACCCGCGCCAGAGTGTGGAAGGTCGCGACCAGGGGCAGGTCGAGTTCGTGCTTCAGCCGGTGGGCTGCAACCCCGGACAACCAGTAGTTGGCGTGGATCACGTCCACCGGATCACTGAACAGGTGGTTCCGAACCTGGTCGGCAAAGCTGTCGACGATTCCGGGCAGTGCCTCCTTGGCGAGACCGACGGGTCCTGCTTCCACGTGGACGACCCGGAACCCGGGTTCCACATCGACATGGGTGGGGAGCGCATCGTCCCACCGTCGGACGTAGACGGTGACATCGGCGCCGGCCTGGGCCAACGAGGACACAAGCTCGCGGACATAGACGTTCATGCCACCCGCATCACCTCCGCCGGGTTGCACCAGCGGCGAAGTGTGGAGGGAAAGAACTGCGACTTTACTCACGACCCCACCCCGCAAGTCCTGCTGACGCGTGTGGGTGGCAATTCATTTGTTGAACGATACCCAGCCTTTGACCCGACAGCGCCGGTCAGCCACCCGAGACCGGGGGCAGCACCGCACGTTGCCAACGCTGCGGACAGCGCCGCAGACCCCACCACACCGGTCAGCCACCCGAGACGGGAGGTAGCACGGCGATTTCGTCGTTGTCAGTGACTTGTTCGTCCCGCTCGGTCGGTTCACCGTTGCGCCAGACTGCGCACGTTGTCAGCACCGCTTCGAATTCTGCTCCGTAGCAGTCGACTGCGGCATCAAGAATGTCGCCGACGGTCGAGCCGGCGAATTCGTCACTACGACGCCCGGCTGCTTCCCGGGCGGAAGCAAACAATCGGATCGTGGCCATAGCCGCACGTTACCGGCTGCTTGGGCTACCGGTCACTTTCGCTGCCTGGGGTGGTATCCCCGATCTTGTCACACCGCACCGATACCGTCGGCTCCATCATGTTGAACGTGTTGATCGCCCGCCATGGACAATCAGAATGGAACCAACTGGGTCGCTGGCAGGGCCAGGCCGACCCCCAGCTTTCGGAGTTCGGTTTCGTTCAGGCGTCCGACGCTGCGGCGAATTGCGGTTCGTTCGATGCGATCATCTCCAGCAACCTTCAGCGGGCCAGCCAAACCGCTGTTGTGATCTCAGAGGCCACGGGCATCGGCCCCGTGCTCATCGACGATGCCTTCTCAGAACGTGATGTCGGCTTGTACCAAGGGTTGACCCGCGAAGAGATCGACGAACGGTTTCCCGGTCAACTCGACGCCGGTGTCTGGCCCGAAGGTTGGGAAACCGATGAGACGGTGTTGCAGCGGGTCCAAAGGGGACTAGAGAGCCTGCGTCAGCAGTGCGGAGCCGGTGATGTGCTCGTTGTCGCCCACGGCGGAGTGATCTACACCCTGGAACGCCATTTCGGCCACGAATACCACCGGATCTCCAATCTCGAAGGCCGTTGGCTGCACCACGACGGCTCAAATTGGCACCTCGGCGAGCGGGTAGCGCTCACCCAGAAACTGGAACCTCAGAAACAGGATCTGATCTTATGACCGACATTCCATCGACAAAAAGGATGTCCACGCGCTACCCGGTGGAAGTGATCCGCAGTGATCGCAGAATCAAAACCGTCTCGGCCCGCATCGTTGAGGGGGTGATCCGCGTGCGGATTCCCTCTTGGATGTCTTCTGAGGAGGAGGATCGGTTCGTCACCGACATCGTCGAACGCATCGAAGTACAGCGCCGCTCCAACGGAATCGACCTTGAGGGGCGCGCTCGGGTACTGGCAAGGAAATTCGACCTCCCGCTCCCGGCTTCGATTCGCTGGTCCAAGACCCAACGCCAACGCTGGGGGTCGTGCTCCACTCATAGCGGCCACATCCGCATCTCCGACCGGCTCGTGGATGTGCCGCCGTGGGTGTTGGACCACGTGATCGTGCATGAACTGGCACATCTCGTCGTTCCCAACCACTCGGCTGCTTTCGACGCGCTGGTTCAACGCAACCCGCGGGCAGAACGGGCGATCGGATACCTCATGGCCCTCAACGATCGAGTTGACCCGGTTGCCGAACTCCCCACGGTTGCCGACCTGGCGGTTCAGTCCGACGACAGCGGTCTACCTCAGGCCGGCTAACTCCCCCGATTCGACCCGCTGATCCGGCGCGTTGTCAGCGCCGACAACTTCGGCGTCGGAGCGGTCGCCCTCAGTACTCGTGTCGTTCTGGACGGTTTTTTCGGTCAACCATGTGGCCTCGGCATGGCCCATCGGCGTACTGGGCGGCGCGTCGGTCCATTCCCAGAGTTCCTCGGAGATCCTTCTCCAATTGGCTCTGGCGCCCAGCTTGCCCAGAATGGAGAACAGGCCGAGATTGATACGTTGAATCAAGGCGAACGTGGGCGGCACGTTGGTGTGCTTCAGAATCGCATGGGTCTTGGCGTCGAAGGTTTGGCGGAGCAGCCCGGTGCTGTAGTCGGAGGTGAACGTCACCGGGGCGTCGTCGAGGATCATCTCGTAGTAGGCGGCGAACCAGTCGAAGATCTCCTGATCTCCAAATGGCGCATCCGCCCGCAGCACGTTCACTTCCTCAGCCGTACGGCGGAATTCGGCAGGGTCCCTTTGAATCATTGCCCGAATCAGTCGGGCGAACTGCTCGACCTCGGTGGGTTCGAAGTGTTTGACCAGTCCGAAATCGAGGAAGGCGATGCGGCCGTCGTCGGCCAGCAGATAATTGCCCGGGTGCGGGTCGCCGTTGAACACATGCAGGCGGTTCAAGCTGCGGAACACGAAACGGTAGACAACTTCAGCCACGCGTTCCTTCACCTCGTCGGTTTCGTCATAGACCGACTCGAACGGCCGACCGGCAACGAATTCGGTGGTCAAAACCCGATCCGTTGAACGGTCCGGGTCGACATCGGGCACCCAGATGTGTGGGTGGCCGCGGTAGTAGCCGGCGAATAGGGACTGGTTCGCCGCTTCGTGGTGATAGTCGAGTTCTTCGCTGATGCGGGCACGGAGTTCGGCAACGAGCTCGTCGGGGTGAAGCCCCGGGTAGACCATGCCCAACAGCCGGGCCAGGGCTTCGCTGTTGTCGAGATCGGCGGCAATCGCTTCGGCGATCCCCGGATATTGGACCTTCACCGCCACTGCCTTGCCGTCGCTGGTGACGGCTCGGTGCACTTGGCCGATCGAAGCGGCTGCTATCGGTTCCGGGTCGATTTCTACGAACGCCTCGTGGAGCGGGCGTCCCAGTGACCGTTCGATCTCGGTGAGGGCCAGATCCGCGGGCATCGGTGGGGCGTCGGCGCGCAGACTGGCCAGCGCGCGACTCATGGCGGGAGGCATGCCTTCGTCGAGGTAGCTCGCCATCTGCCCGAGTTTCATCAACGCGCCTTTCATCTCACCTAGGGCCGCCACGACATCTTCGGCTTCGCGACGTTCGAGGTCTGCTTGCAGACGTCGCCGTGATCCGTCTGCCGCTAGTTTCAGGCGGGCTTTCGTCATGCTCCGGTCAAGGGCGCGGCGAGCCATCAGGCGCGCCATCTCGGCTCGGCGTTGCGCTCGGCTCAGGGCCGCGATCGGCGAGGCCACCGACTGATTGGGCCGTCGCAGACGGAGCAAACCTGCGAGTGCGCCCAGCAGGGCGATCAGGATCAAAAGGCCGCGGCGCATGATGTTTGCCCTGGTCAGCCCTCGTCGGAGGGTCGGTCTTGCAGCTGATCCGCGAGTTCCTCCGCCAGCTCCAGATCGTCTTGATCCAGCGCTTCCAGCGCTTCGTCGACCAGATCTAGCGCGTTGCTGTCGCTGGCGACTCTGTTGTCGCCGATGACTTCCGCATCGGATCCGCGGTCACTCTCGCTACCGCCGACGACTCCCGGATCGGATCCGCGGGAGTCCCCGGTGCTTGCGCTGGCGACTTCCGCGCCAGATCCGAGCGAATCGTCGCCGGGGT
>VXYK01000063.1 GCA_009845995.1 Acidimicrobiaceae bacterium
CCAAACTCATCCCCACACACTACACCGCAAAACAACCAAAGACACACCACTAGTCAATGATTCGGCCTTAGTCAGTGACGCGGAAGTTGCTGATCTGGATGTCGTCAACGCCGTAGTCGGCGAAGTTGTCGTCGGCCCGGCCCTTGATGAACTCGCGCCAACTGAACCGGCGGTAGTGGGGTTGGCCGCTGAGCAGCACATCGATCGGCGCAATGATGCAATCACGGGGCGGGTTGGAGAAGAACGGGATGCTGTACCGGGATTGTCGGGTCATGGGAACGACCCGATGAATTGCTGCCTTGTAACGATCGTTGGTCCACACCTGCATGGTGTCGGCCAGATTGACGACAATGGTCCCTGGTCGCGGCGCAATGTCGATCCAACCATGCTCGGCGGATTCCGCCTGTAGTCCGCCGGTGTCGTCCTGCAACAACAAGGTGAGCACTCCGGGATCGGTGTGATAGCCCAGAGCGGTTTCTCCCAAGGGGTTCAGCCCCTCCCGCTCCGAGGCAGGGACAGGGTCGCCGATCGGGTAGTGGTTGAGGCGCACGGTACTGGTAGAGCGCGCACTGGTGTGGTCACGGGCCGCCTCGTCGGGCAGATCCAGAGCGTGATGCAGCAGATCGAGTGTCCGTGACGCGAGCGCGTCGAACGCATCGAAGAACTGCTCCATCGTCTCGCGAAAGCCGTCCACTCCTTGTGGCCAACAGTTCGGGTTGTGCTCGGGGGGAATCTCGGGATCGATGAAGTCGAACACTTCTTTGTGGTCTCGTTTGCGTTTGGTGAGTTCACGGTCGTACCAGCCGAGCATTGAATCGGGGTTCCGCCGAATCGCCTCCTTCACCTCTGGCGCTGAACCAAAGAACTCGCGTGTGGCGCGCCAGGTCTGGTCGATCAGTTCGTCGAGCCCATGGCCCTCGAGCAGAAAGAAACCATGATCAGCACAAGCAGCGTCGAGAGCATCAAGCGAAGTCGCCGACGGCTCGGCGATGTCGATAGTCGGCACGAGATCCATGCCCAGAGAAGTTAGCCAACAGGTGGCCGATTACAGCGGGATCGAAGAATCGGTTCACACCTGCGGCAGCAAGACCGATGGAACTATCGCCTGCTGGGGGTTCGGCGAGGATTAGGTCGCGCTTCTATTCGAGTGGAGGGTCTTCGCAGAAGCTCGGTGCCCGCTGCGGGTCGAATATGCGAGGTCGTTGGATGAACCCAGTACCCGGACGGTCGGTGTGCAGGTAGGCGTCTATGGCGTCGGCGGTGGCGGTGGCGGCTACTCGGATGTATTCGTCGGTGGCGAACAGAGCGGCCTCGGAGGGGTTGGACAGATATCCGTATTCGACCAGGACCGCGGGAACGGTCGGGCGGACGATCATTCCGTAGGCGTCGGTTCCGTTGGACGACAGGACCCGCAGCACCCCGGCGTTGGCCGCCTTGCTCCACGTGACGTTGTCGAAAGTGGCGAGCGCGGCGGTGATCTCTTCGTACAACAGCCCGCCGAGACGTGCGGAATCGGCTCGGGGCAAGCTGATCGACTCGGATTGGATGAACACCTCGCTGCCGGGGGATCTGCTGATTGCCCAAGTCGGTGCGTTGTGGTGGATCGAAATCAGTGCGTCGACTCCCAGGTCATTGGCCAAGGCGGCCCTGACCGACAACAGCGTCCCGTAGCCACCAGTGCGGGTGCTGACCGCGGAGATGCCACGGCTGGCCAGTTCGTCGAGGATGGCCCGGCTGAGCGTGAGGTTCAGGTCGCGCTCTATCAGACCGTTGGGCCCGATCGCGCCCGTGTCCACGGGTCCTCCGTGGCCTGGATCGATCACCACGCGGGCACCGTTGATGAATACGCCTTTGGAGACTTCGGCGGTGTTTCCACATGGCGTCCGTACGAGGTAACCCGTCTCCGAGCGTCCGAGGACGGCGACTGGGATCCCTGTCGGTGTCACCAACCCCGCGGGGGCACTGCTCTGTGGGTCCTCTTGAGGTGTGGAGTCTTCGGGAACGCTGGTCGTGGTGGTCGTGTCCGCGGCCGTGGTTCGGGGTGCCGCTGTCGTGGTGGTCGTGTCGGCGACGGTGGTTCGGGGTGCCGCTGTCGTGGTGGTGTCGTCCGGACCGAGCTCATCGCCGCCACCTTCAGAGGCGCATGCAACGGCGAACCCGACCAGTGCGACGACGAGTAGCAGCGCCCTATACCGAAGTTTCATCGGGCCAGGTCAGACTGGGAGTCGAGATCTATTCGCAGACCGTCATCGGCTAGAGCGGCTCGGCATGCTTCGATGACTCGCGCAACTGGTCCGTCCGACGAGACGACATGGGTCTCAAGATCTCCCTGGTCTGAGAACTGGGCGTACAGGGCTTCGGCATCGGCCGTATCGACCACGTCGTCACGCCGACGCACCCGTCCCAAAGCACTGGTGCGGCTCGGTCGCAGGACGAGATATCGCATGGGGATCTTGCGGTCAGCAAGGCGGCGGGCAACCTGATCCAGGAACCATGGTCCGACTATTCCGTCCCACACGACGGCGTAGCCCGCTTCGGCATAAGCCGCTGCAGCGTCGGCGGCGACCGTCATTACTGCCTCGTTCTGGCTGTGGGCCTCCGGCAAGCTTGGTGCAACGAAGCCCGAC
This sequence comes from Acidimicrobiaceae bacterium, assembly GCA_009845995.1. GTDB lineage: Bacteria > Actinomycetota > Acidimicrobiia > Acidimicrobiales > Aldehydirespiratoraceae > VXYK01. Next base: position 2,628 of record VXYK01000063.1, read on the forward strand.
CGGATGAACCTGAAGAACCAGTCGGACTCCAGATGGACACCTCGCCCACACTCCGAAGCGAGAGCGGTGCTCACGGTCGTCTTCCCGGAACCCGGCGGACCAGACACGATCACCACTTCTCCACAACTGAGCATCCAGCGATCCTACCGACGGCGACGAGGTCAGCTTGAGATTCCCGGCAGGGGTTGTTGGGGGAGCGTTACGTAAGGATCGTCGTGAACTCCAGAATAGAGTACGGGAGCGGGGTGTTTGGCACCAGTCGTTTCCCCTGCTATTTCAACGGTTTTGGACGGTGCCGAAAGTTATACCCCAAACAAAAGGGTGGTTACACCCCAAACCGAAATTGTAGAGGGTACGACCCAACGGGCGTTCCGAACTTGGCGGTGCCTGAAAGAACGAACTGAGGGGCAACGCCGACTAGCCCGCTCAGATGGTGAACTCTTATCCCTGTTCCCGTTCCAAGGCCATCCAGTCTACGAAACAGCCGTGGTCCTCTCGTGACTGTCCGGCGCGCCGCGACATCGGCGTTCGTCGTCTCGAAGGACATTCAGTTGAGCCGGGTAGGTTGAGGGACGTGGCAGTTTCATCGTTGTTTTGTGGGCAGCCGACGACACTTGAATCGGCCATTTTGCAAGCCGCGAATGACCTGAAGGTGACAGGGTTCGGGCAGCGCACGAGAGCAACGTTAAGACGTAACCGTGCCGCGGGCGGTGGGGTGGTGCCATATGCAGCAACTAAGGACATCCAAGGGCCTGACCTCGTTCGGGAACTCAATGCGTTGCACATGACATCGCGGGAAGACATGCCCAACCCCGATATCTGGACTCCGGTCGATCAGGAGTTGGTCACGGTGCTATATGGACAGCTAGATACCGTCCGGGCGCTTGTAGGTGGCTTGTGGGCGTGTCTAGCAACCGAAGGCGCGTCCGTCTTCGTGGATTACGACAACGTGCCCATCCCGTTTTGCCCGATGTATCCGAACGCTCGTGACTTCATTGACAAAAGCGACGTCGCGTTGTCGCAGCCTCTCGCGAAGATCATGGAACGACTTGGTGAACAGATCAAACGAACAGACCCGCACTTACCTGCGCTTACGTCGGCGGCTCTACGGGAACTGACGTTCCAAAAAGAACGGTTTGCGCGTGAGGTTGCACCTCAACCGACGGACGAGACGTACGGTGGGTGGCGCGACAGGCTCTTTCGGTGGGTTCATGAAGCGAGGTTGACAACTCCCGAGCCGTTCCTGCAATTGAACAAGCTCATCCACACGACTGTCTCGTGTACTGTGTCGCTGGCTGTTTGGGGGCACCGCATAACGGCGGACGACGTTCTTTCCAGCTCAGCCCCACATCCGAACACTGCAAGACAAGAGTTGCGGGTGCGGGACTGCGGAGCAGATTTGTTGAGCCTTCGCGAAAACGTGGGGGCGGGGTGGTTGAGGGTCCCTGATTAGGGGT
>VXYK01000058.1:0-3389 GCA_009845995.1 Acidimicrobiaceae bacterium
GGCCGGTCCCGAGGGGGTTGGGGATTAGGGTGGTTGGGTTGGGACGCTCGTTGTCGGGGGTTGGGGGTCTATTTCAGGTCCGGTCCCGGGCTGGGGGCGGGGGTTGTAGTCCAACGGGCCCGGTTCGCCCACCCACATGTGCCAAGAGTACTCGGGTATGAACGTCACCGCGAAACCGTGTTGTGGGTATCCGTTGATGATGGTGGGCTGGCGGACAACCTGCGGGTAGTAGCGGGAATTGACCCTTGACAGCGGGCGGTAGAGCGGCGGTTCTATGATGTCGTAGATCTTGCCGTTCCCGATGAGCGCCATATAGAGCCGCAGGTCCTCGATCGTCTGGTTGAGGACCTGGTCTTTGAGGCCGGGATGCGACGTCGGCGCAATCTGATCCCATTCGACGTGTTCGATCAGGAACCGGTCGTTGTCGGGTATCTTGTGCTTCTCTGTTTGATAAACGAAATCAGGAACAAAGTTCTTGAACTCCTCCTCGTTCCAGAGGTTGGTGAGGATTGACCCGCCCCTACCCCAGCCGAAAGAGCGGGTTATGTCCACACGGGTCGACAAATCAGCGGTCACCACCAAAACGAAATCAGCCGGATCAGCGCTGCCGGTCCACCCGAAAATTTCAAACGGGGCGCGCTCACCGGGCTGCACAGTCAACGGGAAACGCCCACTCACCGGCTGTGCATTATTGTTCACACCCTCCTTGCCCTCGACGGCGCTGACAGTCACGGTGACCTCGCGACCGAACAACGTCTTGGAGAAATTGCGCACCAAACCCCGCACAACACCATCACGCACCAACACCGAATCAGCAACCACCCTGATCTCATCAACATCCTCCAACGGAAACGACCAATCCAAATGCCCGAAATACCCCAACGGAATATCAGGAGGGTGGATGATGCGCCTCGCAGCAGCGTTGCGGTTGCGGTCGTTGTGGTCCTCGGTGGCGGCCTGCGCTGTCGCGAACGCGCCGCTGGGTCCAAAATCGCTCATATGCACATAACGACGACCGCCGGGCTCATCACAAGACACCTGATTGACCACCCGATCAAACGTGACAGCGTCGCGCTCTTCGTCGGTCATCTCCTCACCGGGCCCCAACGAACGCGCGAAAACCACCGCGAACGCGTCCGCGTCGTTGCACATATCGAAGATCTCATCAGCCAAACCCTCATACGGCGGCCGCGGCGCCATCAACCGCAACCCACCCGGCTGATCACCCACACCAAGAGCAATACCAGCGCCGTCACCGTCGCCACCACCCGTATCACCAACCGGCCCAGTCGAACCATCATCAGGCCCTCCCGGACCGTCACCGGGCCCCACGGGAGGCTCAGAACCCCCAGAATCGTCACCCGTGCCCGGACCGGGCTGTACGGTCTCAGCACCGTCAACAGGCGCGTCCAGCACCCGCACCTTGCTGTCACCACCCTGACAACCCAACACAAACACCAACAACACAAAACCAAACCACCGAGCACCCCGTATAACACCCCTGAACCGACCACTCAAAAGAGTCGCTCTAGCCATATCGCACACCTCTGATCTCAATCATCACTAACAGCACCGTTCGTGCTCACCCAACACGCCTCCACGAGCGTGGCATCGATCGTGCCGACACAATTGTAGGTCTGCAGATCACGACCATTGACCGAACCATCGAACCAACCTTCGGGACCCGCGCCGCTGTCGCCGAGACCGTAGTTGTCGGCGCTGTTGTTGACAGTCAGCGGCCCACCGTTGAGCCGGACTATCGCAGCGACGATACGAGCCTCGTACTCAGCGACCGTCTCATCGGACCTTTTCGTCACGCCGTGATAGGCGATCCCCTTGCTGTTCGTGTTGCCGTCGTCGTTGTAAGGACTGAAACGAGCATTCTCAGCCGCTCTCACCGCACGGATGATCGTCTTGGACGCCTCGCCGGTTCCCGCAGCGGTCGTTGACGGCCACACCAAACCCGTCGAAGACGCAGGCCACACCTTCGGCCACACCGCAAACTTTGTACTCACGTCTGCGTAGGTTTCGGTGTCGGTGAACGAAATGAACGGCGCGGCCTCGGGAGTGTAAACGTTGACCCCGCTTCCGCCGAAGGGACAGCAGACAATACTCACGTAGCCTTCCTTGACACCCAGGTCGTACAGAAAGCACTCCACCGTCTGGCCCGTGGTCCCCCATCGACACAACCGCTCTTGAACGCCCCCGAACGAGTCGGTCAACCCCTCAACAATCTCAACCTGGAAACTATCGGTCACAGCAGAGTACCTCGCATTATGCGTCGACTGACATCTATCGGCCTCCTTGCAGCCATTCCACGCGGCGAATTCGTTCCAGCCGCGGCAATACCGATAACGGATGTATTCGGCGACCTCGACAGCACCCTTCTCCACATCCGCGCGATCGGCATGGCTGAAACTCAGAGCGTCTACCTTGTAGGTCGGATACTCGAAGTTGTCGAGTTGCCACAACCCGACTCCAGGGTTCCAATGCGCCCGCTTGTAACCACCCAAAGTCATATGCGAAAACAACTGGATGTTGTTGGAATTCACCTCCATGTTGTCCCCCCTCGACAACGTCATCGGCGACAACGCTCTGTTCGTATTGCCTCCGTTCAGCTCCCATGGCGGTATCGCCAACATCATCGACGCCAACATGTTCCGGGTGATCTGTCTGATATTGTTCGCAGACAGTTGGGCCGACGTACACTGCGCTCCACCCTCCCCCGTGAGCGCCTGTTGTGCAGCGCGCAGCACCGCATCATAAACACCACGAGTCACGCAGTACTTGCTGGTCGACGAACACGTCGTCGACACGGGTGTCGTAGTCGGTGGCTCAGGAATCGTAGGATTGTTGTTGTCGTCGTCGTCGTCGTCGTTGTCGTCGTCGTCGTCGTTGGTAGTGCATCGGGCGTCATTGGGTGTGATCGTGTGCCAGCCGTCACCGCGCTCCCCGCCCCAATCCCAGTAAGACGTCGTGTTCACCGAACCGCAACTAGGATCGCCATGCGGATGACAAACAGCCACACCCTCGCCGTGGTACTCAACGCTGCCGGGGGCACCGACGATGTGGCTATGGCCAACACAAACGGACGGAGCCGTGCACGGCGGGATTGATGTAACGATAAACATGTTGTGAGACGAACCGCCCGTGTGTTGCCAAACAGTTTCACCACAATCCTTGTCCTGGGGATGCGAATGGCACTCACCGTTCACAAAATACGATCCGTGGGTATGCCCGCACACCCGCGCGTCGGGTTGGATGGTCGTCGTAGTCACAGGAGCAGTAGTAGTCACAGGAGCAGTAGTAGTCACAGGAGCAGCAGTAGTCACAGGAGCAGCAGTAGTCACAGGAGCAGCAGTAGTCACAGGAGCAGCAGTAGTCACAGG
>VXYK01000058.1:3399-4072 GCA_009845995.1 Acidimicrobiaceae bacterium
GAGCAGCAGTAGTCACAGGAGCAGCAGTAGTCACAGGAGCAGCAGTAGTCACAGGGGTCTGGCAGGCGTTCCATTCCCAGTTGTAGAACGATGGCGGATTGCACACCGGCCTCGTCGTGGTCGGTGCTTGCGTCGTCGGCGCGGCCGTAGTAGTCGGAGCGACCGTCGTGGTCACCGTTTCCAAATAATGTGCCAGAACACACGAACCCCAAGGACTCGTCCACTCAAAAGGCGGAGGGTAGGGGTCGGTAGAAAGCCCGGCGCAGTGGTCCGCCGCGGCAGGTTCAGGGTCAAGCAGCGGGCCATCACCAACCGGCGAACCGACCAACCCGAACAGAAAAACAAACACCGACATCGCCAACAGAACATTGCGTTTCGCAACGCTCATCTTGCGCGGCCGTCTCAAGGCACCCGAACCGCGATCGGTACCGAATTTGAACCGCTGTTCGAATACCGGTATGTGGGAAGCATCGAACTCCAACTTAACCTCTTTCCTGTTCGACCGCTATCCATTCAGCATCTTCAAGAAAAATCGTTGTACTTCGACCACAACAAGCTAGTCTGCGGCTTTTTCACTCAAACCGCTGCAAATACAGAGCATTGAGCGGTTACTGGGCTTCAGAGGTCGAGGCGGGTGAGGTCGTCGAAAGTCTCTCGGCGCACCACCAAACGG
>VXYK01000037.1 GCA_009845995.1 Acidimicrobiaceae bacterium
CCGCTGGCAGAGGCGGCGGAGGCGGCGGAGGCGGAGGCGGCGGAGGCGGAGGCGGCGGAGGCGGTACAGACTTTGTTCCGGACGCGGGAAGCGGCACTATGTTGACGCTTGGACAATCAAAGCCATCCGGAGAGCTAACGCTCCTTGCGTTAGCCTCTCGGTCCATGGCGATTGTTAGCGTTCGTCGGCATGGCGGCAACGAGGATGTGCATCTTGAAGGTCACAGCGTTTCATTGCACCTAGTCAGATAGAACCCTGCACTTCGGCCGGAGGTGGGCCGCAATAGACGAGCTTACCTGCTTCGTTCAGATACCAACACCAGGGCACACAAACGGTACGCACAGGTCTCCAAACCGTTACCAAGTGAGGGTAGGGGTACCATTCCCACACCTCAACCCAGCCATACACCTCCCAACACTTCATTGTTTGAGCTGACGCCGATGTCAACGAAAACGAGATCGAGCCGATTGCGAGCACCAAAGTCATCACCAAACCGACGATTCGATGTTTCATGCACGGCACCCTACCCGACTCAAGGAGCGTTGCGCAAAGGCAAGAGACCTCCCACAAGCCGACCTCCAAGACGAATCGATCTACGGCTTCTGAGCCCCCAGTTGACTGGTCCTGGCGTGGCATCGTCGGGGCTGGTTGCTCGCCGCCCCCTTATCTTGAAGTCACCGTCCAAGAGGAGACGCACGCTCCTGACCTGCTGCGGTACCCCGCGAGACAACTACGGGTGTGGTTACGGAACTACTTGTCTTTGGCGACGATCCACATTGCGAAGTACTGGGCGCCCCCTCCGTACGCGTGTCCGAAGGCGGTGCGTGCACCGTCGACCTGATGCTCTCCGGCTTCGCCCATCACCTGCAGCGCGGCCTCGGCAAAGCGGATCATCCCCGAGGCCCCGATCGCGTTGGACGACAACACTCCACCCGAGGGGTTCACCGGCAGATCACCGCCATCGAGGGCCGTGGCACCGGATTCGACCAGTTGCCAACCCTTGCCTTTGTCAGCGAAGCCCAGAGACTCGAGCCACATCGGTTCGTACCAAGAAAACGGCACATACATCTCCACCGCGTCAATCTCGGCGCGTCGGTCATGGATTCCAGCCTGGGCGAACACGTCATCGGCGCACTGCTCGCTTGCCGCCGGCGACACCATGTTGCGCCCGCCGTAAGAGTTCGACTCCGAGCGCATCGCCGTACCGGAGACCCACGCAACCGGACCGTCATGGGCGTCACCGCCCGCTTCGTCGGTCAGCACCATGGCACACGCGCCGTCCGACGACGGGCAGGTCTCGGAGTAGCGGATCGGGTCCCACAGCATCGGTGACTCGACAACCTGCTCGAAGGTCAGATCGTGCTGGTGAAGGTGCGCGTAGGGGTTCTTCAGGGCGTGCTGACGATCCTTGAAGGCCACCAGACAACCGATCAGCTCTGGAGCGTCGCTCATTGCCATATAGCGGCGCATTATCGGTGAGAAGTAGCCGCCCGCCCCGGCGTTGACCGAGGTGGTGAACGGTTGCGGAAGCGACAGCGCCCACATCGCGTTGGACTCCGACTGCTTCTCCCAGGCGATTGTCAGCACAGTGGAATGCACCCGGCTCTGCACCATCGAAGCGGCGACGCAGGCTGTCGACCCGCCGACCGAGCCCGCGGTGTGGACCCGCATGATGGGTTTGCCGACACAACCGAGGGCCTCGGCGAGGTAGATCTCCGGCATCATCACACCCTCGAAGAAATCGGGTGCCTTGCCCATGACCACCGCGTCGATATCGGACCAGGTCTTGTGCGCAGTATCAAGCGCGCGCTGTGCGGCCTCGCGCAACAGACCGGCCATCGACACATCGCCACGGGTCGAGGCGTACTTGGTTTGGCCGACACCAATCACCGCAGTTCGTTCCTTGCCCATGATCACTCCCCCTCCAACACCGCAACCAGGTTCTGTTGCAGACAGCGGCCGGAGGTCGCGTGGGCGACACCACGATCGCCGTCGCCCCGGGCGATCCGCTCGAAAATCTCACCGAATCGGATGAGGCCGGCAGCCATCATGGTGTTGGCTGCCAACGCACCTCCTGAAGGATTCACAGACACGCCGTCGCCAAGACCGAGGGCTTCGGTCAAAACGGCCTCAGAGGTGGTGAACGGTGCAGCCAACTCCGCCAAGTCGATTCGGTCGGCTCCGACGCCTGACTTCTCAGCCGCAATGGTTGCAGACATTGCCGATGTCAGGTCTCGAACGCCCAGAGTATGGGCGTCGCTGCGATGGTCGATCCCGCGGATCCACACCGGTCGTTCGCATAGCGAGCGTGCTCGATCGCCCGTGGCCAGGACCATCGCCGCCCCTCCGTCTGCAATAGCCCCGATGTCGGAGGGCCGCAGCGGATCCGCCAGATAGGGCTCCGCCAGAATCTCTTCGACAGACTTTTTCTCATTGCGAACGGCATGCGGGTTCGTGGCCGCGTTCAGACGCGAGCGGCTGGCGATCTCCGCCAACTGCTGTTCGCTCACCTTGCCCGAATCCAGCAGCATCCGAGCCGCGAGACCCTCGATTGCGTACGCATCGGGCCAGAGCGGCGCCACGTAGTAGGGATCCATCTGGGTCGCCAGGACGTCGCGCAGAGAACCCGGCGAAGATTTCCCGTACGAGTAGACGAACGCAGTGTCGATGTCTTCGCATTGCAGCTTTACCCAGGCCTCATACAGCGCCCAGGCACCATCTTGTTCAACATGGCTTTCGCTGATCGGCGGTACTGGCCCTGTGCCGTCAATTGTCATCACGAAAGAAAATGCCTGGCCGGCCAGGAAATCCGAGGAACCCGAGCAGGTGAACCCCATGTCTCTTTGGGACAGGCCCACAGCCTCCTTGGCCTGCTCCATCAACGGGATCATCATCTCGACTTCCGACTCGTTGGATATCTGTGCCTCTTGGCGCTGAGCGAACGAGACAATGGCAACGTCTTTCATGATGCGCTTCCCCGCTTTTGCTGCGGGCCTACTCGGCCGATGCGTTCGATATCGGCGATCACTTCATCGGCCTCACCAGTCGGCTCCCAGCCCAGAATGTTGGTTGCCGAAACCTCAAGCTCCTCGTCTGGTTTCCAGACCGCTCTGACCCGCATACCCAAACGCACTGACTCCGGTTCGCAATTGATCACCAGTCCCATGAAGCCGACCGACGCTCCATCGAGCACGATCCATGCCGAGCAATACGGCGGCTCGAGGTCGGGGCGGGTCGCAATCGGCACCCGGGTGATGTTGAACGACTCCACGTAACCCACGTCGGGCAAATCGACGGTTTCGATCGTCGCTTTGCCCGCCACCGGACTGACCCCTCGGGGAGGTACGAACACCTGCCCGGTGTCGCCGCAACGGTCGCCGATTATGCGTTTGTCCTTCATCGCATACAGGTATTCCGAAAGCGCCCGGCCCGGCGTGTAGGAGTAGTTCAGGCGAATAGGCGTGCGCACGCTCTGCACGGCTTCGACAGAATCAAGATCCACTGTTGTCGAGGTCTTTGACGCGGTCTTTGGCCCGGTCTCATCGGACTCGGGTACGAATCCGCAGATGTCGGTGATGTGGCCCTCGCGCTCATCGCGCCATTTGATCTGCACCCGCATACCGGTCGACATCTGCTCGGGGCCGTCCACCAGCACGGCGTGCAGCATCGGCGTGTCCGCTCCGTCGAGTTGGATCAGAGCCCAGGCGACCGGTTGATCGAACGGCTGTTGTTCACGCCGCGGTCCACCCCACGACCACGACACAACCTCGCCGCTCTGCGGGAGTTCCACCATCTCTTCCAGGGGCGACGCGTCGGCAGGATCGTATTCCAGTGGCGGGCACATCACCGTGCCGTCGCTTCGCCTGACGCCGAGCACGACACCCTCACGCAGTCCGGTGAGGAATCGCCCCACCACCGGTCCTGTGGTGCCGGTGAACGGATACTCGAGCACGAGTGGCGCTTGCAGCACTTCTTCGGGCATAGGGCCCACCCCCGGTTTCTTGACAGCGGCGCCGAACCTACAACGCGATGGCCACCGACACCGAACCCGTCGCAGAGTTTTCCCGAACAGTTTGCGCGGGCCTCCGTGGTAGATTCCGACACCGCTTGTGTAAAACTCGCTGCCATGGAACCGGAGCCGCAGACCGATTTGGCCGTTCACGGTCGCGAGATCAGTGCGGTGGCCCGGTCGGCGCCTGAGCGTCGGGCGATTGCGAGCAGCCACGGCGATTTGACCTTCGCTGAACTGGACCGGCTTGCCGAACGACTTGCCGGCTGTCTGCAGAATGCCGGACTGACAGCGGGTGATGTGTTGGCGCTGTTGTGCACCAACCGTCCGGAGTGGATCGTCGCCCAGCAGGCTGCATTGCGTTCGGGGCTGGCGTTGGTTCCGGTCAACTGGCACCCAAAAGGCGACGACATCTCCTATGTGATCGCTGATTCCGGTGCTAAAGCACTCATTGCCGAAGATGTCTTCGTCGACGAACTCAACGATGAGGTTCGAGGCATCGCCACACGAATCGTCGTTGGTGACGAAGTCGAGGGTTTTACGAGCTTCGGTGCGGCCGTGTCTGAGACACTGCCGACCGATCCCCAGCGTCGTCGCGGGACGCTGATGGTCTACACGTCTGGAAGTACCGGACGGCCCAAAGGTGTGCGCCAAGCCTCAGACCCGGCAAGCAGTGGCGCAGCGATTGGCGCTGCCATGGTGGCGATGTTCGGTCTCGACGGCGACCGCGGCGACCAGATGCTCTGCCCCGCGCCGCTGTATCACTCCGGACCCAGCAGGATCTGTTCGGAGTGGCCGCTCGGGGCTGGTGTCACCGTCCATCTGATGCACCGGTTCGATCCCGAAGTCGCATTGAATCTGATCGACACGCAGCGTCTGAGCCACGCGTTCTTCGTGCCGACCATGTTCCATCGAATGCTCGACGTCAGCGACCGCGACCGCTTCGACCTGAGCAGCCTCAGGTTCGTGCTCCACGGAGCCGGCCCCTGCAATGCCACGATCAAACAACAGATGTTCGACTGGCTCGGACCCATCATCCATGAGATGTACGCCGCCACAGAGGGCCCGGGAACCTGGATCCAACCCCAGGAGTGGCTCGACCATCCCGGAAGCGTCGGACGGACCGATCCAACCCGGTTGCAGATCCGGCTCGACACCGGCGAAGTCGCGGAACCGCTCCAAGACGGCACTGTCTGGTCACGGGCCACGACCCCGTTCCACTATCACGACGACCCGGAAAAGACCGCCGCGACTTTTGACGCCTCCGGTGAGTGGTGCACCGTCGGGGACCGCGGCTACATCGACGAAGACGGCTACCTGTACCTCACCGGACGCACCGCCGAGTGTGTGGTTTCGGGCGGTGTGAATCTCTACCCTGCTCGCGTCGACGAGGCGCTCATCAACCATCCAGACGTTCGTGACGGCGCTGCTTTCGCGCTTGGGGACACCGAACTCGGGGAGGTGATGGCTGCTGCGGTCATTCCCGCCGCCGGAGCCTCAAGCGACGGTCTGATTGAATCGATCATCGCTCATTGCCGAGAGACCATCGGCAGCCAGCTCACACCGCGACAGGTGTTCATCGTCGACAATCTACCTCGCACAGAAGCCGGAAAGCTCTACCGCCACCGACTCGTCGAACAGTTCTCCGCCTAGCCTTCGCGTCTCGCGGTCCTCTCGGCTCGGCGCCCCATCGTCTCCTGATCCTCGCGAGATCAATGATCACCGGCGAGGAAGAGTTCGGCTGCGTCCTCCAACTCGCGCACGCTCTGCTCGAAGGGGTTCCAGCCGTTCTTCCAGCCGATCAGTTCTGAGAACCAGATGTGCTCTAGCGAACGAATGATCTTGTCGCGGCGGTCACGCGGATAGTCGGGCGGAAACGCCGTTCCTAGCATCGCGCTGAACATCTCGTGCATCTCCTGCTGACAGGCCGCTACCTGCTCCCCCTCGGCCACCAACCCGCCGATGAGAGCGGCGCTGACCTTCTGATTGCTTTGCATGGCCCGCGTTGTTCGCCGCAACAGGTCAAGCACCCGTTCGAGCGTCGTGTCGCCTCGTGCAGGATTGCGCGCGACGTTGGCTTCAAGCCCGCGGAGCCATTCGGCGAGGGTTTCAGCCAGCAGGTGGTCTTTGGATGTGAAGTAGTGGTAGACGGTGCCCAATGCGACGTCGGCTCGTTCAGCCACCTCGCGCATCTGCACTCCCTCATAGCCTCCTTCGCCGGCGAGTTCCAGCGCCGTACGCAACACTCGCTGGCGGCGCTGTGCCTGTCTTTGGGTAAGGGTTCGCTCTGAACGCACGCCGAGATGCTAGCGAAGCACCCTTGCGCACCAGAATTCGACGACGCGGAGAGTGCCGACTTACAGAGAATGCGCCTTCTGGAATAGCGTCAACACATGCTGATCGACGTTTCTGTGACCGGCGACCTGTCGGGAGCGGCCGAAGGCGCCAGCGAGCTTGCGGCAACCGGGATAGACGGTCTGTTCACCTTCGAGGGAAACAGCGATGTCTTCTTTCCGCTGATCCACGCAACCGAACTCGACGTGGACCTCTATACCAACGTGGCGATCGCCTTCCCGCGTTCACCAATGCACCTCGCCTATTCGGCATGGGATCTGCAGCGGGCCTGCGGCGGTCGATTCGCGCTCGGACTGGGTACTCAGATCAAGCCACACATCGAACGGCGCTTCTCGTCGCAATGGAGCCGTCCTGTTGACCGCATGGTCGAGTTGATCACCGTATTGCGGGCGATCTACGCCAACTGGGGTGACGGGACTCCGCTCGACCACCACGGCGAGTTCTACAGGGCGGACCTGATGACCCCGATCTTCGTGCCGGCACCGCTCGGGCATCCGACTCCGGAAATCTGGGTCGGAGCACTCGGACCCCGCATGACGCAGGCGATGGCCGCGCATGCCGACGGTATCATCATCCATCCGTTCAACACTGGTGCGTTCTTGGCCGACAAGACGATGCCGATGATCGAGACGGGCCTTGCCGAGAGTGGCCGGGAGCGGTCATCGCTGGTGCTCAACGTCGGTCGTATAGCGGCGCCGTGCCTCACCGACGAGCAGTACGAACGGGCAACCACGGCAATCCGATTCAACCTCGCCTTCTATGGTTCTACGCCCGCCTACCGAGTGGTGCTCGACCACCACGGACTCGGCGATCTGCAACCGCGGCTGCGTGAGACAACCAAGACCGGCGACTGGGCGACGCTGGGCGAACTTGTCGACGATGATGTCGTCGATCTGTTGGCTGTGCGAGGGACACCTGCCGATTGCGCCAAGCGGCTGACCGAAGAATACGGAGACCACGCTGACCGTCTTTCGCTGACCGTCTCCACGCCAGCCTCCACGTCAAAGAACGAGGCCCTCGCGGCGATGGTTCAGGAGATGCGAGCCATTCAGGCCACTCAGTCGACGTAGGAGAGTTCGAGACCTGAATCGCATCCGGTCACCCGGTCGAGATTACGGTGCAGGTTGATTATCCGACACTCCTCACCCGACAGTGTGAGATGGGTCAAACCCGGTGCGTGAAGCCCGCGCTGGGCACGCCCCAAGTTGGTCACGTCTTGGTCCAGGACGAGACCCAAGCTGTAGGAACCGGGCTCCATCTCTGCTGTCAGGGGCTCTCGGCGCGCGGCATCGGGGTTGACCCGGTCGAAGGCGATGATGTCCATGTAACCGTCGTCGGGTGTCGCTCCCGGCCGGGCGCGCACCACTTGCAGCAGATCGCCGAACACCAGCACGGTGATGTTCGGGAACAGGTTGTACTGCTGCATGGTCATCATCTCGTCGGGCCCGTACCGGCTGAGATCCACTCCCTCGGTGTCACGGAAGTGATCCACGATCATGTCTGAGAGGACCTCGCGCAGCGTTGAGCCGGGCGGCACTTCGGGGCAAACGCCCGCATCAGCCGGCTCGCTCAGGCCGACACGGCCTCCCATCACCTCCACAAACCCATCCCAGATCTCCTGGTCGGTGGCGCCGCCGCGCAGGCGGGGACTGGCCAAGCCGTAGGGCTGCACGAGCTTGCCGTGACGTTCCCAAATCGTCTGAGGACTGTTGACGTCGTCGACCATGCGCAACATCTCCGGGTGTATTCCCTGCACATGGTAGGTCTCGCTGAAACCGTCGATGATCGTTTTCCAGTTGGACGGCACCGGGATCGATATCAGCGCCTTGCAGCGAAAGTCGTCCAGGTCCGCCCAAGCAATGTCTTCTGGGACAGGTGCCAGAAAGTCGGCTAGCGGTTCCGCGTCGGGATCGGGATTGACGAACACCAGAGGGCCCCAGGTGTCGACCGAAGCGCTGAACAGGGGGAAATCATCGTTGCGCAGAGCACCGAAGCCTTTACGCGAGGGAACCTCGCGGAGTTCACCCGCCAGATTCCACGACCAGCGGTGGAACACGCAGCGCAGTTCGGTGAGTCCGCGTTGGTTCTCGTTGCAAAGTTGCATCCCGCGGTGCCTGCACACGTTTTGGAAGGCGCGAAGCTCACCGTCGTCACCGCGCACTATCACAATCGACAGGCGGCCGACATCGTACACATGCACATCACCTGGCTCAGAGACATGGTCGAGCGTGCATGCCAGTTGCCACGTGGTCGGCCAGAGTCTCTCCTCTTCGATTTGGGCCCAAGCCACCTCTGTGTAACGGCTGGCGTCAACCTGCACGGGTTTGCTCACTCGACCAACTGAGACAATGGTCTCGCCAACGGGCGCATTGTTGGTGTGGACGTCGGGAGTGGTGATTGTCATTGCCGACTCAGTCCGCGCTTGAACTGACCATCTCGGCTACTCGAGTCTTGGCCATCACACCTTCAAAAGGGCGTCCGATTATGGCTTTGTCGTCTCCAACAAGGATCGGCCGCTGAAGCAGTCGGTGATATTTCCCGAGCACCTCTACAACGGCGTCTGCATTGCCGACGTAGTCGTCTTCATTGAGGCCGAGTTTGGCGAACTGGGCGTCCTTGCGTACGAGGTTCTCGACTGGTTCCTCAAGCTTGGCGATCAGATCCCGCAGGGTCTGTTCGTCGGGGAAGTCCTTCATGTAACGAACTTCGGTGAAGTCCACTCCCATTTCCGTGGCGACCGCCACGGCATTGCTTGACGAGTTTCAATGTTGGTTGTGGTAGATGGTCAGGGCCATTATTTGTCCTTGGATTGCCAATGTTTGTCTTTGTATTGCCAATGTTTGTCTTTGTATTGATCGCGAAGCTCATATTTGAGGATCTTCATGGTGGCATTGCGAGGCAGCGGTCCGTCGTAGATTTCAAGTTGCTCGGGAGTCTTTTGAAGCATGAGCCCGGAATCTCTGCAAGCCGCTGACATCTCCTCGAAAGTCAAGTCGGAGTGTCCCGCAGCGGTCTCGATCACCGCGCAGACGCGTTCTCCCCGTTCTGGGTCTGGTAATCCGATCACGGCCGCGTTCTCCACCGAGGGCAGCGAGTAGAGCACATCCTCGACTTCTTTGGCCGAGATGTTCTCGCCTTTGCGGATGATGATGTCCTTGACACGTCCGGTCAGCGTCACATGGCCATCGGCGTGTTTGACTCCGAGGTCGCCGGTGCAGAACCGACCCTGGTCATCGAACGCCTCGGCGTTGAGATCCGGGTCGGTGTAACCCGAGAACAGCATCGGTCCAGATACACGAACCTCGCCTTCGTCGCCGGGCGCTGCGACGGTGCCGTCAGCTGTCACGATGGTCACCTCGCATCGGTTGATCGGGGCGCCCTCGGTGTGGGCGAGTTGTTCGTCGGTGTCTGAGGGCGAACCCTGGCTGATCATCGGGCATTCGGTCATGCCGTAGCCGTGCGCGATGGGTATGCCCATCTTCTCTTTGACTTCAAAGAAGATCTCCGGCGGTTTGGGTGCACCACCGCCGGCCATTGCTCGCAGTCGCGGCATGGACCCGCCGCCGAGTTGTTGATCTTGGGCCAGGAACATCTGGTAGAAGGCGGTCGAGCCGCCGACGATCGTCGCGCCGTGCTCCGCGTATGCCGCCACTGCTCCCGCTGGAGTGAACTTCTCGATCAGGATCGCTCCGAAGCCGTCTGCCAGCAGCATCACGATGAAGTCCGGACCGCCGATATGGGCGTACGGGAAGGCGATGGTGCCCATGTCCTGCGCGTTGGTCTCCAGCGCCAGAGCGAGCCCGGTTCCCGCCGCCATCAGGGTCTTGTCGGAGTGCTTCACTCCCTTGGGGTCCGATGTAGTGCCAGACGTGTAGTAGATCCAGCGCACCGCGTCGCCATCGGTCGGCGCGGGCGGCAGCTCTTGCGGGTCACCTTCGGGGAGATTGTCGTACCCGTTGAGGATTTGCGGTCGGGGGTCGAGATCTTGGCTGACTTCGGTTGCCATCGCGTGGTAGTCGAAATCGCCCCAGACTCCCGGCGTGAACACGAAGCGTGCTCCGGTTTGAGCGATGCAGAACCCGACCTCTCGGTGGCGGTAGATGTGAATGATCGGGTTCTGGACGGCCCCGAGGCGCGACAAGGCGAAGCTCAAGACGATTGTCTCTATCCGGGTGGGCAACTCCCAGGTGACCGGGGTGCCTTCGGTGATGCCCAAGCCGTGCAGACCTGCCGCAACTTTCTCGGCTTTGTCGCGGAACTCGCTATAGGTGAGTTGTCGACCAGCATCGTCGATTAGGAACAGCCGGTCAGGCGAAAGCGCCGTTCGGCGCTCGAGCAGCTCCCAGAACGTCGTGGCATCGAGAATCTGTTCGCTCACTTCGCTCTCCCATCGCCGCTCAGATTGATGCAGCGAATTCAGATATTACTCGCGCGGTCAACGGAGGCGAATTCGGCCGTTCTGGGCGGTTTCAGGCGACTTCGCCCAACCCCGTCCAGCCGGAGTGAGGCTGGCCGGCTTTCAGACAGCTTCGGTGCCGCGTTCTCCAGTGCGGATGCGAGCGAGCGTCTCCACCGGTGTTACCCATACTTTGCCGTCGCCGATTTTCTCGGTGCGTGCCGAAGCGAGTATGGCGTCGACCACACCGTCTGCTGTCGAGTCGTCAACAAGTACTTCGATTCGAGTCTTGGGAGTGAACGTCACCCGGTATTCCGTCCCGCGATACGTTTCACTGTGACCGCCTTGGCGGCCAAAGCCCTGGACCTCTGACACGGTCATGCCGGCAACGCCGACATCGGCCAGCGCGGATTTCACATCTTCGAGTTTGAAGGGCTTGATCACCGCAGTGACGAGTTTCATGGTGGAATCTCCGTTTCTTGTTGTGTTGACACAATCATACTATGTATCAACACCGAGTGTAGTTATTTGGGCCAAATTCCCGCAAAATTTCTTCAGATCGAGTCTTGATTTTGTTATTTGTATTGATACAATAGTCAGATGGCAGAACCTGAAAGCGCACCAATCGTCACCTATCGCGACCAACGCGGGTTCGAGAGACGGCTCATAATCAGGCTCGAAACAGGTACCAACATCCCAGCTTTCGAACAACTCCGTGCTCAACTATCGGTGATGGCCGCGGTTGGACGCCTGGAGCCCCAAAGCAAACTGCCCACGGTACGCGAACTCGCAGCCGCGTTGGACTTGGCCCCCGGGACCGTGGCCCGCGCCTACAGAGAACTCGAGAACGACGGGATCGTGGAAGGCCGCGGTCGCCGCGGAACCTTTGTCGTCGATGAGCCTCCCCACAGCGAGCCGCTCCAGGAACGCCGCGAAAGGGTGGCCACCGCGGCTGACCGCTTCATCTTTGAACTTCGCATGCTCGGAGTCGGACTCGACGACGCACTGGAAGCGGCAAAGGCAGCCGACCGCCGACACGATACAAAACCACACGGTGCCAAAACACACGATGCCAAAACAAAAGCGACGCCCGCTCAATAAGGCGGGCGCCGCATACACCCCTGGAGGGAGGCGACACTTCTTGCTTCTTGGACCATACGATCGCCTCAGGGTTACATACCTCGGCGTCAGGACTTCACCCGCCACCAGGTGTAGGCAGTTCACTGGCCTTCCGCGCAGGCCCTCAACGGGAACTGCCGACGCCCCCACCGGAGCCAAACGTTGACCCAGATGATCACCGGGATCGCTCCGATCATGTAGAGGCCGATCCCCATGTTGACTGTCACCTCCGTGACGAAACCCACTATCACCGGGACGGTCATCATCGCGACTAACAGACCGAGGAATGCCCATAACTCGCGCTTGCTGCGATGAGCTCTTGGATTCTGTTGTTCACTCATGATGGCAACCCCGCACTCGCTATAACGCCGCATGACGCGCCAGCCGCAGCGCCTATCGCCGGGCCCGCAGGAGCGCCGACTCCCCCACTCCCTGCCGTCCCACTAACTCCGGCGAGTATTCCTACGCCACCGCTATGTGACAATCATCGTGAACCGCAACACCGGCAAAGTCCCTTCAATTGTCCAGCATCGCAGCAGCGCTGCTTTGAACGGGTTCTTGATGTCGCAGCCACATAGTTGGCGCCGAGGCGTCAAAGTCGTCGTCACCGACGGATCGGCCGCCTACAAGACCTCAGCGGACGCGTCCTTGCCCCAGGCCCGCCACGTGCTGGACCGGTTCAGTCTCAGCTAGCAGCAAGATGTCTAGGTCGCAGGCTCAGGTACCACCATGTCGAGATGACAGGGACCGGCACGCTCACGGCTACCAGCCATTGAGTCGACGTATCAAGGGCGATTGAAACGGCAAGTGTGGTCGCCGCGTAGATGAACAAGCAGGTCCAAAAACGGAGTCTGAGCCGTTTTCCGGTTGCATTCAGCGAGCGCTTTCCAGACGATGTGTTCATCGGCTCAGCGTATCATGTTCCGCGAAATAGCAGCATCGAGTAGGCACCATCGCTTGCGGGTTCTGCTGGGCGCAATCACTCTGGGGAGGACCCTCTTGACTGCGCCCAGCAGAAGACCGTGTCGCCTACGTTGCCAAGAAGCAGATTCCAGTTACTGCCGGCCCAATCACCGGCACGGCACCTCCGAGCACGCAAGCAACTTTGTTACCTGTGTTCTCATGCTCCCAATGAGCGATAGGTGTGCATGTTGTGTAGGACAGGTACCCGTAGACGGGGACTGTGCGATACGTATACGTCACGTACGGGTATGTCGCGTGGTAATGCGTTTCGACGACCTCTTGCCGGTACCCGACGACACCCCAGAAATTGGTTGTGGTGGTCGTGCAGTGTGACGTGTGGTCGGCACTAGCCTCGGACTTAGGGACAACCACCGCAAGGGCGGACATCAGCACAATCAGAGCAACGAAAATCCCGAGCGTCTGCTTACCGATCAGCCGGAAGTCACTTCGCGAGATCACGTTCATCTACGTTGCACCTTTCTGTCGAGTCGGTCATGGTTAGTTCCTCCTTTGTTTGGTCGAAGCGGCCGCGCACGTTGTCCACAGCCGCGACAAATCGGAGAGCGGTCCGCGATCTCAATGTGAGGTGTATGTGAGACTGCGTGGCTCTGGAGGTTTCACAAGGAGGGATTGATGGGGCAGACGCGCATTCAGCATGCGAACGCGGCGCTCAACACCAACTCGCGACGACGAATGGTCGACTTGATTCTCACCGAGGGTCTGAGTGTGGCTGCTGCTGCCCGTCAGTTCCGGGTCGATCCAAAAACCGCGCGCAAATGGCGCGACCGGTTCCTAACCGAAGGCGATGCCGGTCTCAATGATCGTCCCAGCACACCGCATCACAGCCCGAACCGCACCAACGAAGCCAAACAAGCCGAGGTGTTGAACCTGCGATTGAGTCAACGTCGCTGCGCGGCCGCTATCGCCAACCAGGTCGGACTCGATTGTTCGACCGTTCAGAAGATCCTCAACAGCCACGGCATGGGACGACTCAACAAACAGGACCACCTCACCCGACCAAACACAACACGGTATGTGCATGACAAACCTGGTGATCTCATACACGTGGACATCAAAAAGCTGACCACGATCCGCGAACACGGCCAACACACCGGAGCCAGAACGACCTACCTGCACATCCACACAGCGGTCGACGATCACAGCCGACTCGCCTACTCAGAGATCCTCCCCGACGAAACCGGTCAGACCGCCGCAGCGTTCTGGCGCCGCGCCAACACTTGGTTCGTGAAACACGGTCTAGACATAGCCGCTGTGCTCACCGACAACGGCAGCTGCTACCGCAGCCGAGAATGGGCTACAGCCCTTGGCCACACCGCTGTTGACCACAAGCGCACCCGCCCCTACAACCCCCAAACCAACGGAAAGGTCGAACGGTTCCACCGCACACTTATCAACGAATGGGCCGCCATCAGACCCTGGACCTCAGAACAGCAACGAACCAACGCCTACCCGGAATTCGTGCACTACTACAACCATCAACGAACTCACATGGGCCTCAACTGGGCTACACCAGCCTCAACAATCGGCCACAACCTCTGCGGACAATACAGGTCGAAGCGGCCGCGCACGTTGTCCACAGCCGCGACCGAAACCATAACATCCACCCAGCCAAGAACACAAGCAGCAAATTCGCGAAGAAGTCTTGACCTGCGTTCTCGAACGCTAGTGGGGAATGTCTCGGAATGGGATTCCCTTGTCGGGCCTAGGTTCTTGAGGAAGCCCCAGCACGTTCTCGCCGATGATGTTGCGCTGCACCTGATCGGTGCCACCACCGATGCGAGACATCCACTGCCCCAAGAACGCGTAGTTCTGCCAAAACCCGTTGAACACGGCATCGCTGCTGTACAGAGTTGCGCTCGGACCCATGATCGCCATCGACAGGTCGCCCATCAACTCCAGCCGACGGGATGCCGCGAGCTTCAGCACCGAACTCTCCGGACCGGGCTGCTCGCCGCGAGAGGTCGCCGTGCGCACCCGATACCCGAGAAAGCGCATCGTCTCGGCAATCGAGTACAAGCGCGCGAGCTCCTGGCGAACCACCGGATCAGCGGCAACTCCGAAACGACGGGCCAACTCGATCACATCGGCAACGTATGAAGCCTGACCGCCGATGCCGGCCCGCTCATTGCTCAGCGTGGTCAGAATCGGACCCCACCCTCGATTGATCCCACCTAGCACACAGTCAAGCGGTACCCGAACATTGTCAAGAAAGACCTCGTTGAACTCCGACCGCCCCGTTGGTTGCTTCAAGGGACGAACATCGATCCCCGGGGTGGTCATATCAAGCAGCAGATACGAGATTCCCCGATGCTTGGGCTGATCAACGTCGGTACGCACCAACAACATGCCGTGCGCTGCCTCGCCAGCGCTCGAAGTCCATACCTTCTGTCCGTTGACAACGATCTCGTCGCCGTCGAGCACACCGGACGTTCGCAAACCAGCCAGATCCGACCCGGCCCCCGGCTCGGAGAACAACTGACACCAGGTTTGTTCACCGGTCAGCATGGGTTCGAGATACTTGTTCTTCTGGTCGTCTGTGCCATGGGCGATGATCGTCGGGCCGGCCATGCCGATCGACTGGGCGAACTGGCCGAACGGCAGGTTGTAGCGGGCCTCCTCCTCGGCAAAAATACCGGCCATATGCCCTGACAGGCCTCGACCGCCGTACTCGGTGGGCCACATCAAACCTGCCCAACCCGCGTCGTATTTGGTGCGCTGCCACTTTCGGCAACGCGCCGTGTAGGCAGAGCTCTCGGCAGCACTGGGAGGCCTGGCCCAATAGCTCTGGCTGAGATCGACTTCTTTGGGCAACAGCTCAGCATGCTGGCTCAAAAAGTCACGGCATTGCTTTCGCCACGCGGCTTCCTCAGCGGTGTCGTCGAAGTCCATCGGTTGCCCCTGTCAGGTACGTGCGCCATGCACTGGTTGCGGAGCGCGCTCAGCAGCGATTGAGCGATGGGCCAACTCGCCTGCTTCGACGACCGTCATCCGCCGACCGCCAACGGAAACAACCGGTCCTGGCTGCCAACCGTCGCAAACGTTGAGTTGATCCCCGGTGTTCTCAAAGGTGCGACCCGTCACGTCACAAGCAGCGCTGCCCAACCACACGACCAATGGCGATATGTTCTCGGGTGCCTTCTCGTCGAAGCCCTCGGGAATCTCGGAGCTGTAGAAGATGCCCTCGGTCATACGGGTGCGGGCATCGGGGGCGATGGCGTTGGCGAGCACGCCGTAGCGCCCCCATTCCGCGGCCTGCTGAATGGTGAGAAGTGCGATCGCAGCCTTCGCCGCCGCATAGTTGCCTTGGCCGATCGATCCCGCCAGACCTGCGCCTGAAGCAGTGTTGACCACTCGAGCCGTAACTGGTTCGCCTGCTTTGGCCCGGTCGCGCCAGTACTCGATGGCGTGGCGTGCGGGAGCGAAGTGGCCTTTCAGATGCACCCGGGTGACGCTGTCCCATTCATCCTCAGACATCCCCGCGAGCATGCGGTCGCGCAGAAAGCCTGCGTTGCACACGAGCGTGTCGAGACTGCCGTAGGTATCGATCGCCTGGCGCACCAGCGCCGCTGCTTGGTCCCAGTCGGCCACGTCAGCTGCGTTCGCAACCGCAACCCCACCAGCGGCGACTATCTCGGCTACAACCTCGTTGGCAGCATCGCTGGTTCCCGGTGTGCCGTCGCGCTCAACGCCAAGATCGTTGACCACGACCCGCGCGCCGTGCGCCGCGAACGCCATCACATGAGCACGCCCCAGACCTCGGGCAGCCCCGGTGACGATCACCACGCGCCCATCAAGATCGGCCACTTCAGAACTCATCGAGGTACTCCAGTCATTGGTCTTGGTGTCACTGGCCTAATGCGTGGGGGTCTAGGGACACAGCGTCGAAACAACACAGGTTCAAGCGAAGACCGGGTCTAGTTCCGACGACACTATCCACATGGCAAAGTACTGAGCCGCGCCCCCGTATGCATGGCCGAGCGCGACCTTTGCTCCGTCTACCTGGTAGTCGCCTGCAGTGCCGCGCACTTGATTGGCGGCTTCAAGGCAGCGGATCATGCCCGAGGCGCCGATCGGGTTGGAGGAGAGCACCCCGCCTGAGCAATTGACCGGAAAGTCGCCATCAAGAGCGGTGGCACCCTCGTCGGTCATCTTCCACCCCTCACCCTCCGGCGCGATCAGATGACCCTCAAGCCACATCGGCTCGTACCAGCTGAACGGTACGTACAACTCGGCTGTGTCGATCTGCCGTCGCGGGTCAGTGATGCCCACTTCTTTGTAGAGCGCCGCCGAACAATCCACTCCGGCTTGGGGTTTGACAGTGTCACGCCCGGGGAAAGTCGAGAATTCAGTGCGCTTGGCATGTCCCAGGACCCAGGCCGGCGGGTTCGGCGAGCGCGAAACCAAGTCCTCACAGCTCAGCACCATCGCCGCGGCGCCATCCGACGATGGGCACGACTCAAGAAAATGCAGCGGATCCCAAAGCATCGGCGATTCTTTGACCATGTCGATGCTGATGTCGTTCAGATGCAGGTGCGCGTACTCGTTCTTGAGGGCGTTCTGGCGGTCCTTGACCGCTACCTGCCAGCCGATGTGCTCAGGAGCACGCGAACGCCGAATGTACTCGCGAATCCACGGGGCAAAGGTTCCACCGGCGCCCTGGCCGCCTGATTTTCCGCCCGACAACGCCCAGGTGGCATTGCCCTCCGACTGCTTTTCGTAGGTGACGGTCAAGACCGTGTCGTACCGACCGCTTTCCACCAACACCGCAGCCGAGATGGCTGTGGACGCGCCGACCGATCCTGCGGTGTGGACTCGATGTATCGGCTTGCCGACTGCCCCGAGGGCATCGGCGAGGGACAGTTCGGGCATGATCACGCCTTCCAGCGCGTCAGGGGCTTTGCCGAGCACCACTGCGTCGATATCGGCAAAGCTCACTTCGGCATCTTCAAGGGCCCGCAATGCAGCCTCTCGGACCAAACCGTCGAGCGACAGATCATCGCGGCGACGTTTGTACTTCGTTTGGCCGATACCAACGACAGCGCATGGTCGAGCCATGTCAGGCTCCTCCTTCCAAAACACACAACAAGTTCTGTTGCAACGCCGCGCCTGACGACGCATGAGCCACTCCCCGACCCGCTTCGCCCGCAGCGATCCTTCGTGCGACCTCTACAACTCGGACCAGACCGGTGGCCATGACTGGATCACCTGCAAGGGGTCCTCCCGACGGATTGACCGCGGTGCTGCCGTTGAGGTTCAAGGCGTTGCGCAGAATGATCTCCTCGTGGGCATGGGTGACGTGCAGTTCAGCCACGTCGACTGCGCCATCGGCGACTCCGGATCCTGCCGCTGTGGTACGGGTGCTCTGGGAGTCCGTGAGGTCGCGCAACCCCGCATGATGTGACTCGATGCGGTGGTCGAGACCGGTTATCCACACGGGGCTGTCGGTGAGCTCTCTGGCCCTGTCCCGACGAGCGATCAGCAGCGCGGCCGCGCCATCTGCTTTGGGGGACACGTCATGAGCTCGCAACGGGGCCATGTCATAGGGGGCCGCGAGCAGTTCCTCGACCGAGGCTGTACTCCGGATCTGCGCATGGGGGTTGCTCGCCGCAGCCTGGTAGCTGCGTGCAACGACTTCGGCGATCTCAGTTTCGGTCGCCTTGCGCGACTCGATCAGGGAGCGGGCCGCAATGCCGGCCATGGCGTCGGGGTCCAGTCCGAGCGGGGCCACAACATAGGGGTCGGCCTGTAGGTGGAAGACCTCACGGGCGTTGCATGGGGAGGACTTTCCCGAGCCCACGACCATCGCAACGTCGATGTCGCCCATCTGCAGGCGCAACCAGGCTTCGAACAGTGCCCACGCACCGTCCATCTCGACGTGAGATTCATAGACCGGTGGCCACGCCCCCATGCCATCGACGTTTGACACGAAGGCGAACGGCATGCCGCTGAGGTAGTCGCAGCTTCCGGCGATGGTGAAGTCGATGTCGTGGCGTTCGATGCCGGCTCCCGCCAGCAGGGCGTTGACGCATTCCATGATGAGCACGACTTCGGGGCCGTCGTAGCGCACATGGGCGTCGGTTTGGGCGAAGCCCACGATCGCAATGTCGTTCTCATGGCGCTGAGCCTGTGTTGACTGCGACTGTGCTGATCCAGACATTAGAAGTTGTGCTCCTTTAGAGATTCGGGGTCGACATCGGGTTCCCCCGTCGGTTCCCAGCGCTCGTACACCTCTTCGTTGAGTCCGTAGCCGCGATTGTCGAGATCCCCCATGCGGTCACCGCTGTCTCGCCACACCATCTGCAGGCGCATGCCGACGCGGAAGTCCTCAACGCTGATATCGCGAATATCGATTCCTCCAACCGTCGTGTCGGCGCCGTCAAGAAGCACCGAACAACGTATGTACGGTTCAGTCTCGGTCTGCCCGTGATACTGGACCGGCACTATTTCGGTGAACGACGTGACAGTGCCGACATCGGCCACCTCCACATCGTGCTCCGAGGTCATCGGCACCCGGTTGGTGGCGTCGTAGCCGCGGCTCGGCACATGTACCTTGCCGTCGGCTGGACTGCGCTGTCCGATGATCTTTCCCGCAAGCAAGCCTTCAGCGAAGCGGCGTCGATGAGGCTGCAACGGTTCGCGTATGCGCACACCGATCAGGTGCTCGGTGATCATCACCGGTTCAGCTTCGTCAGCGACTTCTGGCGCTTCGGGCGGTTCGTCTCCGGGGACGAAATATACGTCGTTGATCGTGCCGAGCCGTTCACTGCGAAATCGCACCACGACGCGCATTCCAGTCGACATGGCGTCTTCGGATCCGGCGTCGACGGCATGCAGCATGGTCGTGTCCGCTCCGTCGAGCTTGATCTGGGCGAAAGCGAAAGGATGCTCGAAGGGATGTTTCGATGTCGGTTGGGTTACCCAGGTCCAGCTTGTGACCTCGCCGGCGGGTCCGACCTTGACGAGGTTCTCTGGACCGACGGTTGCGCCTGTGTCTGGGTCGTATTCCAGCGGAGGGCAAATGACCCTGTCCCCGACCTTTGTGGCGAGTATCTGACCGTCTCGAAGACCGGTCAGGAACGGACCGATTATCGGGCCGGTGGTGCGGGTGTAGGGGTACTCGAGGGTGAAATCAATGTCTTGGAGTTCAGCCATACGCCCGCATTCCACCACAACTCCGCACAGCCCCCCAAAACGGGCCACTGGCGTTATTCCATGGCGGTTTCGAATGGCGAGAGATACGAGCGAGCACCTTGTGGTTCAGACGCTAGAAGGTGGGTCCCAGAAACGACGGACGGCGTGACTGAGTAACGAATGTCACCCACTCCGCCAGGGGGCTGTCCACCGTTGAAGCTCGAGCGAACGAGGCGGGGAAACTGATCGTCAACGCGATACAGCTGTTGCGACACCACTCGGAATCGACGTGTGTACAGCTCTCCATGCGGTGGCCTCCAACCGGCTGCGTGGATTCGCTCGCGCCACGCAACCACATGCGGAGTGCCTTGGCAGAGTGATTCTGCCTCAGCCACGAGTCCTGGCAACGTCGTGTCGCCGTCCGCATCGCGCGCCAATCCGAGACTGAACAGCATCAGTGACCCATTGACGGGATCGGCCAGTTGGTCGAGATGGACGATGGCGTGAGTCGGCATTTCTCCCCCGCGGACGCTGGCTGTTTTTGCCTCCACCGAAACACTCGTCGTGACGAAGTCATGACGGTCGCCCAGAGGACCCGTCCAATGGCGTACAGACGCTGCCGCGCCGAGCCAGCGCAGTAGGAACCAGAGTTCACCGATCAGGCCCAATTCCGCGGCGGGGTCCAACAGGTCGGGCGATGCGGCTTCAAGCCAGAATCGTCGCCAACGTTCGAGCACCTCGGATACGACGGTCGCTACGTCGCGTTGTCGTGCAGCCAGTTGCTCGTTCAGTTCACGAGCGAGTGCGGCGAAAGCACTAGCCGACCCGCCGTCGAGGCAGCCTATGTCCACCCAAGTTCCATCAGGACCCTCGTCGAGGTGCAACTGACGAACGGTCGCGATCAGACCGCGGGTCTCAAAATCCACCGTCGCAGCGCCGTCGCCGGGAACCGGAAGTAGAAGGTGCCGTCGACCTTGGTCGTCCCAACCATACCAGACCCTGTTGGGTGCTGAAGGCTCACGGGCACGTAAAAGGCCTGTCGCTGGCCGAGGCACCGATGACCAAGGGTCCTCTCTCACCTTCCACGGCCTCCAAGTGGCCCGCCTATGCGCACTGCTTCGCTGGCGGCCCTAGAGGGAGGAAAGAGAACGGCCAGTCCGATAACAGGTGGGTGAGCGCGACCGTCACTGAACAGATCTTCGCGGTTCTTGGCACCCGGTCCGGCCTTGCTGTTCGCTGACACGGGATAGATGCACAGCAAGCCTTCTTCGGGGTCGCGGTGAGAGCGCAAGACGGTCGAGAACCTTGTGTTGTCTTGGCTGGTACTACTGCGGAAGTTCTCCCGAACACTCTCGACAACATCTTCGTCAAGACCGACGATCTCGTCCCCTGCACCGCCCTCAACGGTTACCGGATTCGCAAGCGCGCCGAGGCTGCCTCGATCGTGCTTCAGGCGTGAGCGCGAGATCGCGTTAACGGGCCCTCCTTGGACGCCGAGGTCGATCGAACCCAAGGACGACAGCATCGTTCTCCTCGTTCGGATCGATACCCACCATCGCGAGAGCTCGTTATGGTCATTCGCCATGCGTTTGATGTAATCGATCAAGCGGAACGAGTCGAACCTCTCACCTGATGTCACGAATGATCCCAAGTAGCTGGTAACAAGCTCGAATGGAACACTGCGCCAAATCGGTGGCTCTCCCTCCTCCAAGTGCGACGGCGGTTCATCCAACAGTCGGACAAATCGGCGAGTCTCGTCGAGATTGCGTTCCAGTAACTGGCTGTTGTCAAGTGGCAGCCTGACAGACTGCAGAAAATGCCCGGAGTAATCGGCGTCATACACCTCGGCTGAGCGTGACTTGTTTGACGCGGTTACTTGCATTTCGGGGTGCGTCAAGATCAGTGGGCTTCGCTCACTCGGACGTTTCCCAGTGAGCGAATACAGAGCGATTTGACGAAAGAGGTCATCTTCCACCTTCGCTAGGTGCCGAAACCGAGAGTAGTTCTCGTCAGTCATCCATATTCGGGTCAGGTCATGGTATCCGTCGCGAAACCCGAACCATCTTGCGGCCTGCATGACGGTGTCATATGTGCCGCTCTGTCGAGTGAAATAGGACACAAGCAGGCCTTCAAGCGTGAGGCCGCGCGCCAACCGATTACCACCGACCAAAATGATCTTACGCTCTGGATGTTTGTCAAAATCTAGCTGTGCCTCGGTTTCGGAGTTGAACACGAGGACAGACGGAGCGTTCTCGGTTCGCAGAAGGGAGTCAATCGACGGATGGAGTTCACTAAATGTGGGATAAACGTGTCCATCGCTTCCTGTACGATTCTCGAACTCTGACTCCCAGCGTTGCCGCAACTCGTCGCGGTAGTCCCAGTCGTACTTCCACCCGCTGCGTAGGTTGACCAGTTCCTCGTTCAGCAGATTTCCGAGTTCGATCTGGGGGGCGATGCGGTACGTTGTGTGCACGAGCATCGTCGCAGCGCTGTTGCCGATTCGGTGGTCCTTGGCAGCCGCAGCAAGTAGGAAATCGACCAAGGCTGTGCGAAGCGAACCCACCAGAAGTACTTCGTCGTCAACGGATTTCGCCGAGACGAGACTCGCATCGCTCTCTGGTATCGAGGAAACGATATCGATAGGGTCGCTCTCGGGGTCGGTGCCAAAAAGTTGTTCCGCACCTACATAGTTCGCCGGTGTCGGCAAAGAGATAATAAAATCTCGCGGATATAGGCCTTCACCCACTTCGAGATCCACGGCCGACGGATCGATTAAGATATTGGCAAAAGGCGTGGCGGTATAGGCCACGTATGCGGCTTGGCTGAATCCCTCAAGGATCTCGCGTATGAGGCCGTTGATTGCAGATGGTTCCGCAATCTGTTGGATGGATGATCCGTCGGCACCGGGCTCTACATCGTCGGGCAACAGGTCGTAACGCTCGCGTAGCGAAACGTCCTCGTCATCTTCGGTTCGCTCGCCACCAGTATTGATAGATGCTTGGTCGGCTTCGTCATCGATGAGAAGCAATGGCAGATGTGCATCTCTTGGTCTGCGTTGCAGCCAGCCCCTCAACCACCCCGCCCCCACGTTTTCGCGAAGGCTCTACAACTGCGTTCTTCTTGACCACGGCGATAACCGTTGAATTTCCCTGCAGCAACACCGGGCCAATCGTGCCTTCACGAAAATCGCCGTCATATGTGGCAGCGGTAACCGGCACGATGTTCTGTCCAGTAGTTGCGCGCCCGAGACCGCCTCCAGTCTCATCGAAGCCCAATTCGCGGCTAAGCCGAAGCTGCGTTTGCCAACGCAGTTGGTTGTGCATACCGGTCATCACGATGATGAGTCGATAACCGGCGTCAACCGCCTTAGCGATGAGAGCCGTGTAGTTCGCTGTTTTTCCAGACTGGACACGACCCACGACAAGACCGGTCACCCGAAACGCCGAAGGCCCCGACGTACGCGGGTCTTCTAGATGTGCGAGCACGGAATCGCTTGACCGATCGAGACTGTCGAGCATCGACAACGACCAGCCGCGTTCATCAAGAAGCCAACTACGGAGACGAGGCCAGTGGTAGCCGTCCGCAGGGTCGTAGTCCTTGAACCAAGTTCGTGGGCCACCGGGAGCGAGAACGCTTCCATCATCAACTGGTCGGAGTTCGTGCAAACGGGCCTGTTTAGAGCTGAGTTCGCTCCATGCGGCAGTGAGCTGCTCACGGAGGTGCTCGGGTGCCGCGCTGATGACAATCTCCGCATCACCCCCAACCTCAGCGACCGCCCGGACACTGCGTAGAAGTCGCTCTATCTGGACTTTCTCATCGCCAGCCGAGGTCACTGGCGCTCCTATCATCGATCCGGCGAACTTCGGTCTTGATGGACTCAAGCGCCTCTACGGTGTCGGTGTTGTTGGCGGCTTTCTCCAGCGCCACCGCTATTCGCGTCGCTGTCCTGCGCCCTGCCTTGCCGGTTTGCGATGAAGCGCGACCACTTCGACCTCCCGTCCGTTTTCCGGTCTTCCCAGATCTGCGACGAGCCTTTGCCGCTTCTGATTCGCCGGCGCGATAGCGATCGTTGGCGTGGCTGACCCACTGGCTGACAAACGTCTTCATGTCATTCCGCAATTCGTCGGGCAAGGTCACGCGCATCTTGCCTAGATCGATACGAAACGCGGCATCCATCTCCGGGGCGAAGTCAATTGCAGCTCGTGCTAGCTTTATGTGTTCGTCACGTTTACGCAAGCCGCACCAGCCTCCGTCCTGGATGAGACGGTTGGCCCGATAAATCCAGAGGCCTTGCGACTCGTTCCAGCCGCGCCGACCTCCGGCAGCGGAATGAGACTCGCGCGTTTCGAACTCATGGCTCGTCGGGAGCACAAAAGGCGTCAACAACGCGGCACCACGGAGATTCCCCGCGTGCACTTCATACTGCTGCTCCGGCCAAGTTTCTGTTTGCGCAGCATCGCGACAGAACGGGTCCCACGCGCTCACTACTTCGTTCTCGATCCAGATCCTTAGGCGAGGCCGTCTCGGAACGGTGCCGTCAAGAAAGCGGTGAAACACCATCCCTAGATATTGGTTCAGTTCTTCAAGGCGTCGATTGAAACCATCGCGTGCGGCCTTACCAGCCGGAGCCGCATAACTCCGAAGACGGTCGAGGTTCTCCCAGAGGACGACCGTACCTACGCGTTCCCTAGAAAGAGGCTCGCTAGCTCGCACCGGCACCGAATCTGCTGAGACCACTTGTATTTCCCAACGATTTGATTCGCTTAGGTGGTCCAAGTCATGCACACGACAATGAATCGGTTTGTCTCTGCGCGGTCGAGTAGCAACGGTGAGGCGTCTGCACTGCGAATGAGACGCCGTCTTGAGACCTATACCGAATTTGCCGAGGTCGTCGGCCGCGTACTCCTCCACCTCAGATCCAAACCGCAGGGCCTCGTTCAAGACATCTGGGGCCATGCCGCGGCCGTTGTCCGCGATACGTATCCACGGATCGCCTTCGTTGAAGCGAGCAGTGATCTTCACTTCGGTGGCACCCGCCACAATGCAGTTGTCAATGAGATCGGCCAGCGCCGTGTTGAAGTCGTGCCCGGTATCGCGAAGCGTCTCAGAGAGCCGACGCGCCGACGGTACGACCTCCTTGACTTCGGCATCATTTTGCGAACTCATGCCGCCGCGTGGACCTGCGTCGGGCTGATGGTCACCTCAGATGATTCGCACAGTTCGTTAACGGGACAATCACCGCATCCCGGCGACCGCGGACGACAGACAGACTGCGCGAGATCGGCGAGCGCGATGTTAACGGCGAGCGGGTCTGTGGCGCTGGTCACGACCTTGGCGAGGTTCAGGCGCAATTCAGACCGGGTTCTGGATTCGGCACCAAGTAAGCGGTCAGCAACGCGAAGTGCTCCCGTCGTCGGCACGAGATCGCGTTCTTGCAGCCCCGCCGCCGCAAGCCAGTCCGCTTCAGACGCACCCAAATCGACGGCCTGAGCCACATCCGCGACGGACCAACCGTGCAACTGGACTGCTCTCGATGCGTCCTCGATGCGTTGAGCAATCTTCCGGGCGCGGGTGTCGTTGCCAAGCCCGGCCCGCGAGCTTTCGCTTGCTCGTGCTGTCGATTGATTCCGGTTCAGGCCATCGCGTCAACGCCGTCCGTGCCCAGTCGTCTCCTGATCCTTGCCGACCGCACAGGATCGACAGTAAGACCGCCCATGGCTCACCCTGTTGGTTCCGTGGACTCGAACGCTGCTCGTGCCACTCAAGCAGGCGTCGATGAAGCTCTTGCCGTGCCTCAAGCGCATCGTTGGACCCGGGAAGAGGAAGTTCGTCTGGACCATCGAGAGCGGTTAGCAAGGCCTTCCCAACGGCTGTCATCAACGCAGGGGGTGCTGCGTTGCCGATCTGCCGAAATGCGTGACTGCGGGTGCCCTCAAAACGGAACCGATCCGGGAACGTCTGAATGCGTGCCGCCTCGCGAACGGACAGAGTGCGGTCCTCTTTTGGATGGATATACCAGTAGCCATCCTTGGCGAGATGAGCGGTGATAGTTCGAGAAAGATCGTTAGCATCCAGCCGCTTGTATTTGTCTCGAAAAATGTCGGAGCGATATCGCCGGAGCCTTTCCGGCAGAGCATCGTATTTTGTCTTGGGCGTCATGAGACTGAACGCTTCGCGGTCGTCGTCGCGGACCGGCCGAGTGATGTGATCCCAAACTATGTCTTCGCTGATTTCGGGTATGCCCGCGCGTGCCTCACGCTGAAAACAACTCGCTGGTCCGCTATACGGCTGGCAACGCTCTCCAACCCACTGATCCAAGACCGGCAGGTCTCCGATGGCCTCGTCTACGGTGACCCAACAAGAATCCGTCGCTGGCCAGTCGAACCGGATTCCATCTCGAAGCGCGACAAAAATCAGTCGCTGCCGCTTCTGGGGAACACCGTGGTCGCTGGCCCTGACGATTCGAAAATCGACGGAGTAGCCCATCGCTTCAAGACGGGAAGCCATCGTTCGCAGGATCCTTGAGTCGTCTCCCAGAGCCAGCCCAGGGACATTCTCCATTAGGACCGCCTTCGGCTGGATGCGAGCGGCTATCTCCAGCATCGCGGACCACAAGTCAATTCGTTCGTCTTTCGCGGGCCGCTTACCTTGGGCTACCAGGGAACGTAGCTTTGACTGACCCGCCGTTGAGAAGGGTTGACATGGCGGCCCACCGGCAAGCACGTCCACATCAATACCCGCTAGGAGGTCGACAACTTGAGCGAGCCCTTCTGGACTCGACAGGTCAGTATCCAATGCCAACCCGGGAAAGTTGGCACGGTGCGTGGCCAACGCGTGCTCATCATGGTCAACCGCCAAGACAACCTGTATGCCTGCGTTCTCAAGCCCAAGCGACAAACCACCCGCGCCGGAGAAGAGGTCAACTGCAATCGGACGATCCAGCGCCTTCACCCACGCGGTCCAGTCGTCTCGACTGGGGGCATCCGGGTGAGACGGCAGTTCTAGCGAATCAGACCGCGACTGGGGCACGCTTCCTGCAAGACCGCAAGTCGGCGATTGTTCAGGCCCCAAGGTGGGAGAGGGCGAACCCTGGTATGACATTGCACGACCCTACCACTGGTGGTGTGACAACCGAATTGATCCGCGGGCGTACGCCCAAATGCAACAACCGTCAGGGCGGTCAGCGTCGGCCGCGGACTAGGCGGCCGGGACGGGCACCGGTGTCTGCGCCTTGCTTGCGGGTGATCTGCCCGGCGACGATCGTGGCCACGTAGCCCTCGGCTTTCTGGATCAGCCGTCGTCCACCCGCTGGAAGGTCGTGGACCAACTCTGGCGTGCGCAGGTTGATCGTGTCGTGATCGATGATGTTGATGTCGCCGCGCCGGCCAACTTCGATCGTGCCTCGGTCACCCATACCGAAGAGTTCCGCGGTGTCTTTGGTCTGCTTGCGCACAACCCACTCCAACGGGAGTTTCTCGCCGCGTTCGCGGTCGCGTGTCCAGTGCGAAATCATCGTGGTCGGCAACGAAGCATCGCAGATCAAGCCGCAGTGTGCTCCACCGTCACCAAGTCCCACCACAGCTTGGGGATGCGTCAACTGCTCACGGATCACGTCGTGGTTTGAATCCACATAGTTGTACAGCGGTGCCATCAGCAAAGCCCTGCCGTCCTCTTCGAGGAACGCGTCGTATGCAGCTTCCTCGGCTGACACGCCGTTGGCTTCTGCGATTGCGCCAACAGAACGTTCCCTGGTCGGCTCGTAGTTCGGCGGATCGCCGAGCACATAGAGGTTGTGAAGCATCCCGGCTATGAGCATGGCGACACCTTCGTTCACCGAACCACGCTCCGTGCGTTCGACGTTCTCCTCAGCAAGGATTGCGGCTCGAACCTCGGGACGGCGAAGTTCCACGATTCGCTCTTCGATCCGCAGATCGGCCAACGCGAGGTAGGTGGGGCGCAACATGAACGGATGCCCCGTCTGAAATCCGACCAGAACTCCGAAAGGCCTTCCCGCAACCTGCGGATAGAGCCGGGCGCCTTCTTCAGTAGCGGCAAGCGAAGCCGCCATCTGCTCTTTCCACAGATCGGGTGCGCCCGGTACCTGCAGCATCGCAAACGTGACCGGTTGACCGGTTTCCGCCGAGAGCCTGCGCATCCAATCGACTTCTTTCATTGGAGCCACAAGATCAAGCCCCGCGGCACCGGCGGGCGCGAGTTCGAAGACTCCACCTCCCCCGTCTCGCAGAGCTCGACCCAGCGCAAACAACTCGTCCTCGGCCGCGAAGGTGCCTGGCACGGGTTCGCCATCCATCGCCCTGTGCCCGATAGTGCGAGACGTGGACACGCCCAGAGCTCCGGCTTCTACGGCTTCCTGCACTATCTCAGCCATGGCGTCTATCTCGCCCGGTGAGGCAGCTTCGTTGCGCGCGCCCCGCTCACCCATCACATAGGCACGCACCGACCCGTGCGGAATTTGAGTACCCACATCCACTGACCACCGGCGCTGTTCCAGAGCATCGAGGTACTCGGGGAACGTCTCCCAGTCCCACTCGATACCCTCGCTCAAGGCCGCCCCGGGGATGTCCTCGACTCCTTCCATCAACTGGATCAGCCAGTCCTCGGTGCCGGGCTTGACCGGGGCGAACCCGACCCCGCAGTTGCCCATTACCAGGGTCGTAACACCGTGCAGCGACGTCGGCTCCAACGTTTCATCCCAGGTGACCTGGCCGTCGTAGTGTGTGTGCACGTCGACAAAACCCGGTGTTACCAGCAGGCCCGCGGCGTCAATGACCTCGCGGGCTTCGCCTTTCAGGTTGGGGCCGACCGCGGCGATGACTCCGTCGGTGATTGCCACGTCAGCGATGAATCGGTCCGAGCCGGTCCCATCAACCACGGTCCCGTTGCGGATCAGAAGGTCAAACATTTTGTGGTCCTAGTCTTTTGCTAGCTGGAATCTTGTCATCTAGTCATCTCAGGCGGCGCTGCCGGCTCGCACCAACCGCCCCGGGCGCGCACCCGTGTCGGCATCGTCCTGGCGGGTGATCTCGCCGCTCACGATCGTCGCCCGGTAACCCTTGGCGGGTTGCACGAAGCGTTTGCCGCCCGCCGGCAAGTCTCGGGCAACGCGGGGCGCCAGGAGTGACAGATTGTCGAAATCGACCACGTTGAGGTCCGCTTTCGCGCCTACTTCGATCGTTCCCCGATCATCGAGGCCGAAGAGGCGGGCGGTGTCGTGGGTCTGTTTCTTGACGATGAACTCGAGTGGCAGCTGCTCGCCGCGGCTGCGGTCGCGAGCCCAGTGAGTGAGCAGCCAGGTCGGTTGCGAAGCGTCGCAAATCACTCCGCAGTGCGCTCCCCCGTCGCTCAGTCCGACGACTCCCGCAGGATGCTGCAGCATCTCGCGCAGCGCATCGCCGTTGCCGTCGGCATAGTTGAGGAAGGGGAACAACAACAGAGCCTTGCCTTCGTCCTCAAGCAGCATGTCATAGAGCAGATCGTCGAGTTCGCGGCCCTGGGCGGCGGCCATCGCTTTGATGGTGCGTTCGGGTCCTGGCTCGTAGTCGGGCGGATCGCCCAGAACATAGATTCGATGCAGCGAACCCAGAATGAACTGCGAGAATGGGTTGTTTGTAGCGGGGGTCTCAGCGAGGATCGCTGCGCGTCGCTCGGGTCGGCGAAGCTCCGTCACCAACTCCGGAAGCGGCAAGTCCGCAATTTCTTCCCAACTGGGGCGCTCACGCCAAGGACTCAGGCCCTCGAGCCCCAACAGGATTCCGTTGAGTCGACCTGCGATCTGGGGATGCAGCGACGCTCCTGCGGCGGCTGCAGCGGCTGAGCGATCCATCAACGCCCGCCACAGCTCCGGTTCGTCGTTGATCTGGACCAGCACGAACGACACCGGTACTCCCGTCTCTTTGGAAATGCGCACCATCCAGTCGACTTCGGTGTGAGGGGCGACCGTGTCTTCACCGGCCGAACCCATCGGTGCAAGTTCCAGCAGCCCGTGTCCCGCGTCCGCGCAGCCCTTGGCGAGCGCATAGAGCTCATCTTCTGCGGCGAACGTGCCGGGTACCGGTTCACCGTCCATGGCTGTGTGCGCAAGGGTCCGGGAGGTTGACACTCCGAGAGCTCCGGCGGCCACCGCTTCACGAACGATTTTGCGCATCTCTGCGATCTCTTCGCTGTTGGCGGGTTCGTTTCGGGCGCCCCGCTCACCCATCACGTAGGCGCGTACCGCCCCGTGGGGCACGAGACAGCCAACGTCAAGCCCCCAGGACCTGCCTTCGAGACTGTCGAGATATTCCGGGAAGGTCTCCCATGACCAGTCGATGCCCTCAGCCAACGCAGCTCCGGGAATGTCCTCGACGCCTTCCATCAACTGGATCAGCCAGTCCTCGCTGCCAGGTTTCACCGGAGCGAAGCCGACACCACAGTTGCCTGTGACGACGGTCGTCACTCCGTGACTCGCAGAAGGTTCGAGAACCGGATCCCAGGTGACCTGTCCGTCGTAGTGCGTATGCACGTCGACAAAACCGGGGATCACGATGCACCCCTGAGCGTCGATCTCTCTTTCAGCTTCGCCTTCCAATTGGGGACCAACGGCCGCGATCTTTCCTTCGAGGACCGCTACATCGCCCACGAATCGGTCATCTCCTGTGCCGTCGATGATGACTCCGTTGCGAATCAGTAGGTCATACATGGACTCGTCTTTTCCTTTCCAGCGAAGGTTGACCTCTACTCTAGGGCGGTCGCGTCCGTTAGCTCGAATCCGTGTTTCAGCCAATCGACCTACGTCATAAGGGCGTCCACGAGGCCGCTGAGATGACGATCCAGCCGCTCAGCTGTGACTCGGTATGCAGCCAACGGTTCACCAGCGGGGTCATCGATTTCTTCCGCGGGGCGCCCGACAAAGTTGCCGTCACGCATCGACCCGATCATCTCGATTCGTTCTCTCATTGCTGTTGCTGTGGGGGTCTGCAGTCCCAGCGGCGGGGAGGCTGCCGCCAGACGCCCGAACTCGCCAGGCAGGAAGACTCGCGACTTGAGTTCGCTGTCACGTCCGATCACGGCGCCTGCATGGATTCTGGTCATGGCCACAACCAGGTCGACATCAAGATCCCCGCTACTGATGCGTCGACTGACGTGCCCGCCGATATCCAATCCCATCTCTGTCATAGCGGTAACCGCATGTTTGCTCGCCGGGCGCTGCGACCAGCCCAACGTCCCAGCCGATGCCACGGCTGCTTCGATGCCCGCCTGGCTGAACCGCTCTCGCAATATCGCCTCACCCATCGGAGAGCGACAGGTGTTCCCTGTGCAAACCACCAGCGCCCGCAACTGAAGCATTCCTCAGCTTCGCACAGCCCGCGTAAAACCCCTTGCTCGACAAGCCCGAAAGTGTCTCATGGTTACTGATGGGCCAGACTGATGGGCCGGGCTGAGAGCTCGGGGCAACTCAGTCGACAAACGGGAGCAGAGAGGAGTAGAGCATTGCCAGGGCCACTTGAGGGTGTACGAATCGTTGAGCTCGGAGTGTGGGTCGCGGGGCCCGCCGCGGGGGGAATCTTGGCGGACTGGGGCGCCGATGTGATCAAGATCGAGCCTCTGGGGGGCGACCCGGCCCGCACCTTCCAAACCATGCTCGGCGGCGACATGCCGACCAATCCGGTGTTCGAACTAGACAACCGCTCCAAGCGGAGCATCGCTTTGGACATCTCCGACGACGAAGGTTTGGCAATCGCCAAGCAACTCATCGCAGATGCCGATGTGTTCGTCACGAATGTCCGCCTCGCCGGACTCGAACGCCTCGGCTTGGACCATGAGACTCTGCTCGCTGAACATCCTCGGTTGGTGTACGCGGCGATCACCGGGTTCGGCCTTGAAGGACCTGACAAGGACCGCGCAGCATACGACATCGCCGCTTTCTGGGCCCGATCCGGGATCGCCCACATGCTCACCCCGCCAGGAAGCGACCCGCCCTTCCAGCGCGGTGGCATGGGCGACCACAACGCCGGCATGGCAGCCGCCGCCGCTGTTTCAGCCGCTCTGTACAGCCGCGAACGCACGGGTCGAGGGCAACTGTACTCAACCTCTTTGTTCCGCACAGGGATCTATACGATCAGCTTCGACCTGTCGGTCACGGTGGGTTGGGGACTAACGCTCGGCGTCGGCAGCCGAGAAACCATGTACAACCCGACGACCAACAACTATGTGACCAGCGACAACAAACGCTTCTGGGTGGTCGGCCTTGAAGCTGATCGGCACTGGCCGCCGCTGGCGCGAGCCGTGGGGCACCCGGAATGGATCAGCGACGAACGATTCGCCACCGCGGCCGACCGCGCGAGGAATGGCTCTGAGCTGATCGGAGAGCTCGACAAGATCTTCGTCACCAAGACCCTGGCCGAGTGGGCAGAGATATTCGCTACCGAACCTGACTTCTTTTGGGCGCCAGTGCAATCACCAGACGATCTCCTCGCCGATCCTCAGTTTTATGCGGCGGGAGCGCTCGTGGAGGTACCCGACGAGTCTGCGACGACCTCGATGATCGCCACACCAGTCGATTTCGACGGTACACCCTGGGCACCGCGCTGTCTGGCCCCGAAACTCGGAGAGCACACCATGGAGATACTCGACAGTTTGGGGCGTTCCGACGATGCAGAATCACTGGCCGCTCGGGGTGTGGTGGGCATCCCCACATGACCTGTGGGCGAGCCAAACGCCCATTTCTTGCCGTTCTGTGCCTGTGCTGTCTCACTGCTTCGGCGTGCGGCACGCCAGAGGGTGACCTCCAGGTCGAAGCGACGGTTACGACGCCGTCAAACACAGAGTCAACGCCCTCCAACGAGGAGAGCTCCGGCCCCAGCACGACGCTCGGCGCGATTGCCGACCTCACCACAACGACCACCGACGACACCGTCACCACGACTGGCTCCAGCAACACGAACGGCTCCAGCACAACGACCACCAGCGACAACACTCTCCCCACGAGCACCAGTAACAACCCCACCACCACGACCACAACCACCATGGTGCCTGTTGAGGTCGCGGTCTCGCCCTGGCCACAAGACCCGCGAACAGCCGACGATCGCGAGTGGACGGTGAGAATCGAGACGTCCTGGAGCCACGACCCCGCTGCCTTCACCCAAGGGCTTGAGACACAGGACGGCATCATCTACGAGAGCACGGGGCTCTATGGCGAGTCGCGTTTACGGGCGCTCGACGGTGGCGATGAACTGCGCTCGGTTGCAATCGACTCGGACCTGTTCGGCGAGGGTCTGACTCTGGTCGGTGACGAGATCATCCAACTCTCCTGGCGCGAGGGGCGGGCATTGCGCTGGGACCGTGAGACCTTTGAGCCACTCGGCGAGTTCCGATACGACGGTGAGGGTTGGGGTATCTGCTGGGACCAGGTTGGTTCACGGTTGCTGATGAGCGACGGCACGGCGACTCTGACACACCGCGAGCGCAATGGCTTCGAAGTTGTGGCGACGACGACGGTTGTCCACAACGACGAGCCGGTTATGAGGATCAACGAACTCGAATGCGTAGACGGGCTGGTTGTCGCCAACATCTGGATGACCAACGAGATAATCGTCTTAGATCCCGATTCGGGTGACGTACTCGTGTCGATCGACGCTGCGTCTCTGGCTGCCGAAGCCGGCATTTCAGCCGATGAGACCCATGCCGTGCTCAATGGAGTGGCTTACCAAGGAGACGGGAAGTGGATTCTCGGTGGCAAGAACTGGCCCTTGCAGTTTCTGGTCACACTCGCTGTTGACTGACGCAACTCCTAGGTCGGGCGTCACAGGGTCCGTCTACGATCACGACCATCGTGTCTGACAACTTCGCTCCAGCGCTGCACCAGCTACCGTTCTACGGTCTCGACATCGAGACCGACACATCTGTCGACGGCCTTGATCCAGAGGTTGCGCCGGTGGTAGCCGCCGCTCTGGTGGGCGAAGACTTCCAAGACGTGTTCGACGGCAAGGAAACTGACTTGCTCACAGACCTCGACCACCGTTTGGCCGAGCTGGAGCCTGGAGTCCTTGTGACGTGGAACGGGGGATGTTTCGATCTTCCCTTTCTCAGAGATCGAGCTGCGGTTTGTGGGGTGACTCTAGGGTTGCAGCTGGTTCTCGACCCGCTGTTCCCTAGCGGTCGCCAGCGGTCGCAACACCACGCGGGCGGGTATCGGGCGCGTTGGCACGATCACGGCCATATCGACGCCTACCAGGTGTTCAGGGCCGATGTAGGTGCGAGCATAGGGCTCTCGTGTGCCCTCAAGCCACTGGCTCGCTTCGTGGGCCTCGAAGTTGTCGAAGTCGACAGTCAGCGGATCCACGAACTGTCTGAC
Source organism: Acidimicrobiaceae bacterium (assembly GCA_009845995.1). Lineage (GTDB taxonomy): Bacteria > Actinomycetota > Acidimicrobiia > Acidimicrobiales > Aldehydirespiratoraceae > VXYK01. The sequence continues at coordinate 34,348 of VXYK01000037.1, forward strand.
GACGAGCGGCGAGCTTACGTGATCAGCGACGCCCATTTGGCGCGTGCCTTGATCCGGCGCCGGGCCCGGCCCTGGGCTGGAGTCGATCAGTTGCTGCTGTTGATCGGTTCGTAGCCGGCCACGTCGTGGTGCGGAGTGTCCAGATAGATCTTGGCTTCGGGTACTCCCGCGAATTTGCCGTGACTCCAACGGATCTCCACATGACCTTCGACGGTTCTCGGCGTTGAGTCTTCCCTATCGACCACCTCTGCTCGCCAGCGAACGGTCGGCTGCCCGGCGTGGTCGCCCCACATGTCGAAACGTCGCATCCGATAGCGGTTCCGGAAATCCCACGGAGTCAACACGCGGTACCGGATCGGCAGCCCTTGTCTATCGGCGCCGAGCACAAAATATGGCGACGCTGCAAGGCGGAGCAGCCTCCACAGCAGCTCCTCCCGGTCTCGCCTTGTCGAGGTTCTCTCCATGAGATGCGAAGCGCTGTTGCGAGCAATCTCGAACCCGACGATCTCCCAGTCATAGCGCAGCGACCGAGGCCAACGGCCTTTCAAAGCCGAGCGCAGCGCAGCTCGGTGGTCTGCGTCGAGAGCGGTCACCAGGGCCGGCAGCGACAGGTCGGTCACGTGTTTTCGCACCTCGGTGTAGAACTCTTGAAACGACTCGGGCGCGACTTCGGCAAACCAATCGCCACCTCGTCTGGCGCGCTCCGCCAGCGCCCGGTCGAACACATGCCATGGAGACGCATTGTGAAGAATGTCCGAGCCGTACTTGCAGCTGATCAAATAAACGTGATCGACCCGCAGATCAGCGGGAATCTGCTCGTACGCGGGCGGTCGATGCGGACCTTTCCATTCGACCAACCACGGCACCCGACCTCGCAGCCCCACATTGGCTCGAGCAAATATCTCCCCGTTGGCGTACGCGGTGGAGAATATCTCGTCATGTTTTTTGGCCGCGTAGGCGTTGTCGAGCCGGTCGAACACCCGATCGTCAACATTGCCGATCGAGCGCGGTCTAGCGGCTAGTGCTCGATCAAGATCTCTATAGCCGAACAGCCCCAGGCCAGTGACTATCTCGGAGATTTCGGTGCGGACAGTAGCCATGACCAGCGCCTCTAAGCCTCAACGCGTTTGATGTCAAGGTTCTGGTGCAGGCCCTCTGTCAGGGCCGCGGTAGCGCTGTGCTTGCGACGATCGGACAACTGAACTCCCTTACTCAGGCGAATCTTAGGCTGCCCGTGCTGTGACTTCAGCAGTGTCACACACCCCGATCATGATTGGGTTCCCTCGCGATCCGGGTTGGACCGCCATCACCACCGACATCAATCGGAGACCAAGATGGCTCAGTCCGTATCCACCTCATCTCTTGGCCGTCGAGCACTCTCGCTCAACTGCGGCGTTGCCGCCCTGGCCGATGAGATTGTCGCCATTCCCCCGCCGCCTGGCATCAACCCAAACCCCTACGGCCCCTTGGTGGGCGTGCGCTGCGGTCCGGCGGTGGAAGCCGTCGCCTACCCGCTCGCAGCGCGTCTGATCGACTGCGACCCCGGCGATACTCGAATAGCAATCGTCGTGAGCCGCACTGAGGCTCCACAGATCGTTGATCTCCGCAGGGATCGTCCGATGACGATCGAGGTGGAACTCGGCCCGGCGGTCGATGTCGGGCGACGAGTATTGGGGATGGAGACACCGAAAGAGTCGACCTCTCCGTCCGATGTACTGGACGTGTACTGGCTTGACGGGATTATCAGCTCGGCGCTCCGCTCGGGGCCGGAGAAACCCCATAGCTGGGCATCGGTGTCGGTGCTTCACCCTCTGACGGACCAGATGATTGAACCCTGGCGGCTACGCAATCGACGATTGAGGCTTCCCTTGGGCTGGGACGCCTTTCGCCATCGAGCCTCCAACACCAGCTCGCCCTGGCCCGGGATGGATCCGTCGATCGCGGGTTGGCTCGACGACGGATCGTTTGCCCGATGGTGTCTTGCAGACCTGCCCGACAAAGACGCCATTCTCGACGATCTTCGCGACCTCTTGGAGCCTTCGGTGATGGCCTGCATTGATGAAGCTCTGGCTCCTCGGGGCGAATGGATCAGGCGATGGTTGTAAGCAGCGTTGAACAAACCGAGCGTGAAGCGTTGCGAACAGCGGTTGTCCTGGCATCCTTGAGCACGGTGTTTCGCTACCTTCGAGGAATTCTGTGAGCTACAAACCCGGCGACCGCGTCGTGTACCCGCACCATGGCGCAGCCGTGATCGAGAAGAAGGAAAAGCGCACCGCTTTCGGCGAGGAGCGGGACTACCTCGTACTTCGTATGGCGCACGGCGATCTGGTTCTGTCCGTACCCGTCGACAAGGTCGAACAGGTCGGTATGCGTTGGCCCATTTCGACCGAAGATGTCGAAGATCTTTTTGAGGTGTTGGCCAAGCGCGACCTACGAGAGCCGGCCAACTGGTCTCGGCGCTTCAAGAATCACCAGGAGAAGCTGAAGTCTGGCGACGTGTACCAAGTCGCCGAGGTAGTGCGCAACCTTGCGCTGCGCGATCATGCGAAGGGACTGTCCGCCGGCGAGAAGTCCCTCTACACGAAGGCTCGCACCGTGCTCATTTCGGAACTGGCCTTCGCCCTTGACGTCGACGAAGAAGTAGCCACGACCCGCGTCGACAACGCTCTCGTTTAGGAGACCGAACGGCCCGCCCGTGGCCCGAGCGGCCCGGTGAGCGAAGCGAACAAGAGCGGGAGGTAGAGCGAAGCGAACAAGAGCGGGAGGTAGAGCGAAGCGAACAAGAGCGGGGGCTGGAGGCGGCCCGACTAAGCGCCGGCGTGCAGCGTGGCCATTCGTTGGCGGAGCCTCGGCAAGAACTCTTCGGCGTGGCGTCGGAGTTGCTCGTCGACCATCGCCGGTTCAAGTCCGCTCACATGGATTCGCACGTTGACGGTGTCGCAATCGGCTGCGGTCAAGAAATCCGCGAGCGCATCAGCGGTCTCTACCCCGTCGGGGGCAGCGATCAACTGGTCGCCGTCCCAGTTCTTCATTGCGCGATCCGGCGCGTAGCTGCGGTAATGCGCCATCTGCTTGGCCATCTGCTCGGTTGGAGGATCACCGATCCAGACCCGTCGGATGGCGATCCGCGGACCTGTGCCGTCGGCTTCGCGGTAGACCTCACCGAGCCGGGCCGTGACCGCGGCGGTCTGCAAGCTGTCGTAGAGGACGCCGAGGTTGAGCGCTGCGGCGCGGCGCACCGCTGCTGGACTCTGCGCTGCAACAACCATGGGCAGCGGGCTATCGGCGGTGCGGACGATTGCTCGGTCTGCACCCAGCGGCGAAACGTCTTGACCGCGAAGAGCGTTCACGACCTTCGGTAGAGCTTGCTTGAACCGTTCGACGATTTCGTTGAAGGGCACTTCGGCAAGTTCAAAATCAACGGGCAGCGCACCTGCGGCGAAGCCCGCGCCGACTCGACCTGGATACGCGGCGTCGAGCCATGCCAAGTCCTCGGCTATGAGCGCGTACGGCCGCATTGGCAACAGCAGAGGGCACGGCGCGGCCCAGCCGCCCGACATCGACCCGAGCAAGAACCCTGCCAGCTGAATCGGGTTCGGAAGGTAGCCCGGGAAGTTGGCGTGGTGTTCACTCACCATCACTCCGTCGTAACCGGCCGAAACAGCCGACTCTGCCTGGCTGCGAATCAGCTCAAGTTGCTCGCTAGCTGCGACATCGTGCGGGTACAGCCGCAGAGACACCGACCCCGCCGCGAGCGGCTCACAGAGCATTTTGGTCTCCCCTCTGGTCGGGCCGGCCAGACTGGTCAGACTGGTCAGAGCCGTTCGATGATGGTTACGTTGGCTTGGCCTCCGCCTTCACACATCGTCTGGAGTCCATAGCGACCACCGATACGTTCAAGCTCGTGCAACAAGGTGGTCATGAGCTTTGCTCCGGTTGCGCCGAGCGGATGGCCGAGCGCAATCGCCCCGCCGTTCACATTGACCAACTCATGGGGAATGTCGTGCTCGATCATCCAAGCCATCGGCACGCACGCAAAGGCCTCGTTGCATTCGAACAGATCTATGTCCGAGATCGACATTCGAGTCTTCTCCAGGGCGTGGGCGGTGGCCGGGATTGGCCCGGTGAGCATGTAGACCGGATCGTCGCCGCGCACGCTCATGTGGTGAATTCGGGCTCGCGGTGTCAGGTTGTGGTCATCCACCGCCTGCTGCGAGGCGATCAACAGCGAGGCCGACGCATCGCTGATCTGGCTGGACACCGCTGCGGTCAGCCGTCCGCCCTCCACAAGCGGTTGAAGTTGAGCCATCTTCTCGATGCTGCTGCCGCGACGAGGACCCTCATCGGTTACGCAATCCCCCAGCGGCACAATTTCAGCGTCGAAGCGTCCCTCGTCAATGGCGCGGATCGCACGTTCATGGCTCTGGAACGAGAACTCCTCCATTTCAGCCCGGGATATGTCCCATTTCTCAGCGATCATCTCGGCCCCGCGGAACTGTGAGATTTCTTGTGTGCCGTACCGCTCCACCCACCCGGTGGATCCACTGAACGGATCATCGAAACCGAGCTCGCCGGCCAAAGTCATCGCCGACCCGATCGGGATCTGCGACATCTGCTGGACACCGCCGGCAACAACAAGATCGGCTATTCCAGCCATTACCATCGTCGCCGCAAACGTCACTGCTTGTTGACCTGAGCCGCACTGGCGGTCGACGGTGGTCCCGGGGACATGAGTGGGAAGTCCCGCAGCGAGCCATGAGGTCCTGGCGATGTCACCGGCCTGACCTCCGACCGAGTCCACGTTGCCGAAGATGACATCCTCGACTGCCGCGGGGTCGATCCCGGTCCGCTCGATCAGAGCACTGATCGACGCCGCTCCCAGATCGGCCGGATGGATGTGGGACAGTCCGCCGCCTCTTTTGCCGGTGGGCGTTCGAACAGCATCAATGATGTAAGCCTCAGACATGCCTACATCCTGCCCGCAACAGGCACCGATCTCCACATTCGCCGAGACCGGAAACCATGAGTTCGACAGTAGTTCGACAGCAGTAAGACAGCAATTTGACAGCAGCTAGCTGGGTTTGCGTCCCAAAGTTGCGATCGAAGCGGGACTCATCATCACAAATCCCTCCGAGCGGACCTGTTCCAGCGCCGATTGGCCGTCAGCTTCGTCGACAACGCCGGCGGTGACCATGTAGGGGATCGCCCTCTCGAGTGCGAGGAACCACCACTCACCACTCGGTTCGTTTGGGCGCATTGCCCATATATCGCCCACAACATCGAGATCGACGAGACCGACGGCGCGCATTCGGTCGAGGACTTGAAGCCCGAAGTTGGGATCGCGCCATTCATCGAGGCTTCCTGCCGACATGATCTGGTGGATCGTCTTGTACGGCTCGGGTAGTCCCTGTTCACCGAAACCCAAAAAGGTGCCGTCTTCGATCACGAGCCAGCCTCCCGGTTTGAGTGCTTCGACGAGTTTGCCCACTAATTCGTCGCGGCTCGGTACATGTTGAAGCACCGCGCGGGCATGGACGATGTCGAAATGCTCCCGAGGAAGGGAATCGTTTTCGATGTCGTGTTTGCGAACGATCACGTTGGAGGGCATTTCTGCGTGAAACTGGAGATCGATGTCGGTCGACATCACCCGACCCGTGTCGCCCACCTTGTCTGCCATCCAAGCGCTGACACTTCCCGCGCCGGCTCCGACCTCGAGGCAATGCATGCCCGCAGCTATCCCGACTTGGCTCAGCAACCCGAAGGTCTTCGGGTCTCTCGCTTCGGCCAGCATCGACAGGCGTAGTCGCTCGATATCGACCTGGTCGTCTCTGGTTCGGTAGCGCTGTTCAGGTTCGTGATCGTCTTCGGTCATCGCGGTTTCCTTCCTTCGGCGACCGGGTCACCGGAAACGTATCTGAGGGCTTGTCCAGTTCCTTGAGGGTGGTCCTCGAGCCTGGTCCTTGAGCTTGTTGAGGGTTGCTGGGTTGGCGTCCACCTCAAGCACAAGGAAAGCTCTTGGCCATGCCCGCCGCAAACCACGAGGCCAACGCGTCGTCTGAACAAGCGGCGTACCGAACCGAAGTTCGGGCCTGGTACGACGCCAATGCGACTCCCAAACGTGGAGATTCACCTTGGGAAACCAACGTTCATCGAGACCCGCAAGCCGCACGTCGCCACTTCGAAGCATCCAAGGCTTGGCAAGGCCGTTTGTACGAGGCCGGTTACGCGGGGATCGCCTGGCCCAAAGAGTACGGAGGTGGCGGTGGCAAGTCTTGGATGACCCGTATCGAGCGCGAGATCTCCCTCGACTACGAGGAATGGGTCGGGTTTGCAGGCGCAACTATCGCCATGCTCGGGCCCACACTGCTCCGCCACGGCAGCGAAGAGCAGAAACGGGAGTTTCTTCCCAAACTGCTGTCGGCGGAGTTGACTTTCTGTCAGCTCTTCAGCGAGCCCGGAGCAGGAAGCGACCTCGCCGCGCTTGCCACCCGCGCCGAACGTGACGGCGACGAGTTCATTGTCAACGGTCAGAAGGTGTGGAACAGTTCAGCGCAATTCTGCGACTGGGGTTTTGTGCTGGTTCGCACCGACCCCGACTCACCCAAGCACAAGGGCATCACTTTCTTGTTGGTTGACATGTCGACTCCAGGAATTGAGGTTCGGCCTCTGGTGCAGATCAACCGATCGGCGCACTTCAATGAGGTCTTTCTGTCTGATGTTCGGGTGCCGGTCGCCAATGTCATCGGCGATATAGATGAAGGCTGGCTACCGGCCCGCACCGTGCTGTCCAACGAGTCCGCATTCATTGCGGGTGCCCGTATCCCGACGCGCACGAAGCTGATTGAGCTGGCTGGTGACAAGGATTGCCTCAACGATCCGGTGACACGTCAGGATCTCGCTGACTACTGGTGCCGCGAGATGATCTCGGGTTGGATGGGCGAGCAGGTCCAATACGCAATCCGACGCGGCGAGTCACCGCCACTGGACCCCGGGCTCATCAAGTTGATGGCTTCGAACAACAGACGCTTGTCGGGTGATCTCGCCAGCCGGATAATTGGCGCGGAACTGGACGCGGGCAGCGGTGAGAAGGTTTTTTGGGCGCAGATGGAATTGCTGGGCCGCTATTCGATTTCAATCGGTGGCGGCACCGACGAGGTTCTCAAGAACAACATCGGTGAGCGCTCACTGCAATTGCCTCGCGAACCTGGTTACGACAAGAATCAGCCGTGGCGTGAAATTCCTCGTTCCTAGCCGAGCTGCGAACCAACCTCAGACCCAACCCAAGAACCAACCAAGGACACCAGCGTGACTCCCCTCATAGATCTCAGCGATCAAAGAATTGTAGTTGCGGGCTGCACCGGCCAGGTGGGCGAGCCAGTCGCAGTGGCGCTGGCTGCGAGCGGCAACGAAGTCCACGGCATCGCTCGCTTCAAAGATCCAGCCGCACGGCGGCGCATGGAGGCAACCGGGGTGGTCTGCCACGCGGTCGACCTAATCGAGCCCGACCTTGGGTCGGTGCCTACCGAGGTCGACTATCTGCTCAACTTTGCGGTCACCAAGACCGGTAGATGGGACAAGGACCTTGCGGCCAATGCCGTAGCTGCTGGTCATCTGATGAGCCACTTACGCAATGCGAGCGCGGTATTGCACTGCTCCACCACCGCTGTCTATGCGCCGACCAATGGCGAGCCGATGCGCGAAGACTCGGCGCTGGGCCGCGATCACCACCAGAACCTCCTGCCGACCTATTCGACAGTCAAAACCGCCGCCGAAGCGGTCGCTCGCTTCGCTGCTCGCGAGTTCTCTCTGCCGACGACCATCGCCCGACTGTGCGTGCCCTATGGCGACCAGGGCGGGTGGCCGGTCTTTCACTTGATGATGGCGCAGGCATCCCAGGCGATTCCTCTGCATCCCGATGGTTCGCGCTACAACCCGATCCACCACGACGACATCATCGCGCAGATCCCAGCCCTGCTGGGCGTCGCGACCGTCGACGCCACAACTCTCAACTGGGGCAGCGACGAGGTTGTGTCGGTCGAGGAGTGGACTCGCTACATCTGCGAGGTCGTCGGTGCGCCCGAGCCGGTTTTCGAAGTGAACGAGTTCACGATTCCGAGTGCGGTGATCGACACAGACGCAGTTCGTAGAGTTGTCGGTGAATGCTCGGTTAGCTGGCGTGATGGCTTTCGGCGACTCGCCGAGCAGACGGTGGCACACACCTAGGCACTCCCACTGGCGACTCTCAACAGGCGAATACCGCCGCTGTGCCTTAACCGCGCTTCGCAGCGGTAGCCTGCTAAAGCACCGGACCATGTGGACGACGCGAACGTTGTGCACCATCCCCGCTGCCGGAGTATCCCCCGATGAGCCCCACGTTCGCCGATCTCGGCGTTTCCGATTCAATTGTCGCGGTCCTGGACCGGGGTGGCATCACCTCCCCATTTGAGATCCAAACCGCTACGATCCCCGACCTGCTGAAGGGCCGCGATGTGGTCGGACGCGCACCCACCGGCTCCGGCAAGACTCTTGCTTTCGGGATTCCGCTGCTGACCCGGGTGAGGCGCGCCGAACCGAAGCTCCCGAACGCGCTGATCCTTGCGCCGACTCGTGAGCTGGCAGAGCAGATCGCGACCGAACTCCGACCTTTGGCCGAGGCCGTAGAGCGCCGTATCTCAGCGGTGTATGGAGGGGTCGGCCTAGAGCCCCAAGTCAAGAATCTGCAACGTGGCGTCGACGTGCTCGTGGCTACACCCGGCCGTCTGGAAGACCTCATTGAACGCCGCGCCGTAAGCCTCAAGCAAGTAGCCATCGTCGTGGTCGACGAGGCCGATCGCATGGCCGACATGGGTTTCATACCTGCGGTGCGACGCATTCTCGACGGTACGGCCGAGCAACGTCACACGATGCTGTTCTCGGCAACCCTTGAGGGTGATGTGGGCAAGCTCGTCAAGAAATATCAAACCGATCCTGTACGCCATGCTGTGGGATCCCCAACACCCGACTTGAGCGCTACCCAACACTACTTTTGGGAGATTCCCAGGCCCGAGCGAATCGGTCTGTGCGCCTCGGTGGTGGCCACATTCGGCTCCACAATCGTCTTCACACGCACACGCCATGGTGCCGATCGAGCGGCCCGTCAACTCAATCAGGTGGGGATTCCCGCAGCCGCTATCCACGGCAACCGATCACAAGCACAGCGTTCCAGAGCGCTTCGTGAGTTTGCCTCGGGTAAAGCCCTTGCGCTGGTTGCCACAGATGTAGCGGCTCGCGGCATTCACGTCGACGGTGTCGAGTGCGTGGTGCACTACGACCCGGTCGATGAGGACTCCGCCTATATCCACCGTTCGGGGAGAACCGCACGCGCCGGAGCTTTGGGCCAGGTTGTGTCGTTTGTAGACCCGTCTCAGGTCAGGCTGGTCAAAGCCATGAAACGGAGGCTCGAGCTTTCACAGGAAATCTCCGCGCCGCCTCCGCTCGATGGCCCGGCTGTGTCTTTCCCCTCAGACGCTGCGCCCTCAAAGACTGCCCCTTCAAAGACTGCCCCCTCAAAGAACAGCCACACAAAGAACAAACCCACACAGCACAGCAAGCCCAAACGACACAAGCCCAAACGACACAAGCCCAAGCACCGCGGCCGACAACGCGTGTCCAGTGGCGCCGCACGACGACACAAGAGCGCTGCAGGTCACGGCCGGCAACGCTCTCGTTGACACCTACGGCCGACTATCGGAGTAGAAACTCGCGGGTCACCGAGAGCGATCTGGGGTCTTGCAGCATGAAGATATGGCCGCCCTCGAAGACTTCGAGCCTCACTTCGGCGATACCGGAAACGATCGCTTCTGAGTTCGCCACCGGAGCAATCCCGTCATAACGCCCCGCGCACACAAGAGTCGGTGCCGATATCAAAGCAAGACCGGCGGTCACATCATGGTGCCGTCTCGCTTCGAGTTGTTTGGCGAATCCCTCGGCCGACTCAGCCGATGCAGATTGTGCGTAACCATCGCGAAGCTGTGAGGTAAACCCTTCAAGGCCATCAAGCTCATCACCGCTGCCCGCGCTGTAGCGGGTATCTAAAAGCGCCAGCATCATCTCGGCCCTTTCAGTTGCGGGAACGTCCTGGAGTTCGTCGAGCGGGTAGGAAGCCAGTTCGCCTCCCGGTGACGTGCAGTTCAATACCAAACGTTCTACGAGATCGGGGTGACGGATGGCCAAGTGTTGAGCAACCATCCCGCCGAACGATGTCCCGACCACCCGAGCGTGCCGCCACCCAAGAACCGCGCACAGAGCCGCCGCGTCGTCGGCATAGTCGAACATCGTTGGTTCATGGTCGCCGAGCGTGGTCTGGCCCAGACAGCGCTGGTCATAGTGCAGCCCCCGAAAGTCCGTGTTGAGGCCGTGCAAGTGCGGAGCGGTCTGGCGAAGATCACCGCCACTGCCCGAGATGTGCAGCAGATTCGGGCCTTGACCGTGAAGTTCGTAATACATCGTGAGGTCATTGACCTCTATGAACGGCATAGGTCGGCTTCCCAGTTCTTGTCGTCGGTCAGATTCGCACTTCGTAATAGCGGTTCAGCGGATCGATTTCGAACTCGCGGACTTCGACACTGCCGAATCCCGCGGCTGATGCCAGCTGCTCGAACACTTCAACGGTGAGTCCCAGAGTGCCGAGACCGGCACCGTTGGGCTCCGACATCGCCGACGACATGCAGTAAAGGATCGACATCGCGTACATGAGAGGCAGGACGGGGATGTTGCGATTCTCTTCAAGGCCCCCTCGGGTCTTGATATCGGCGACCATCCACACACCGTCGTCGGCGAGACAGGATCGGGCCGCTGCAACCGCTGCTTCGGGATTGGGGAGATCGTGGAGCACATCAAGAGTAACCAGAAGATCGACATCGCTCAGGCCGGCCAAATCATCGAAGGTGCCAGAACGAAACGACAGGTTGCCGAGACCCTCGGATGCTGCCCGCTGGTTCGCTGACTCAATCGCGTGGGCCGACGGGTCGATTCCGAGCACGGTCGATTGCGGATAGGCGCCGGCGATGGCTGCAGCGGCCACACCCGAACCGCAACCCACATCAACAACCGTCGCCCCCGCTGTCAACCGCTCAGTCATCTGATCAATGGAATCAAGGATTACCGGCACCAGCCAGGCCCGCTGCCCAGAGGCGCTCATAGCAGCCTGAAAGTGACAGGCGTGAACTCCATGTTCGCTCCAGGTCATGCCCAACCCGGTTTCAAACGCCTCAGCTGTCCGATTGATCTCGTGATGGGTGATGGGGAGCCCGAAGACACCGGCGGTTGCCGCGGGATGATCCGGTTCACAGAGGGTCGCCTTGGCCTCCGGCGTCAGGTTGAACCGGCCGTCAGCATGTTCGGCCAAACCCGCGGCGGCCACCGCGCAAAGCCATTCTCGGATCCAGCGCTCATGGAGACCCGTCGCGTCTGCCAGCTCGATCGAAGTCGATTCCGGCGCGGCATCAAGGGCGTCGAACAGGCCGAGGCGCACTCCCAGATGGACGATGGCGCTCATGGCCTCGCCCTGTTTCATGCGGTACAGATCCTGGATTGTTTGTCCGAGGAGTTCAAGGTCAACTTCGGTGCGCATCAGTTCAAGTCCTGTCCTGCATCAGTTTGAGTCCATTGTTGAGTCCAATAGTCGGGCGCGGAGCATATTGAGCGCCATGATGCAACTGAACTGGCGGATGCGCTCGCGGTCGAACGGCAGATTGATCGTGGTCGCCTCAGAGAAGTCCTTGACCGCCGATCCCTCGCCGACATCGCCGCCAGTTCTTCCACGTATGTGAATACCGATACAAACGACCCCAGCTTCCACACCCTCGTGGGGGTCCGGGCCGGCGACGCCCGACAGAGCGAGGCCGACATCGGCGTCGAGAACGCGGCATGCACCTTGAGCCATCTCGATAACCATTTGTTCGCTTACCACGCTTATGTCGCCGGTTTCGCCCGCACCAAGCAGCGCCTGCTTGAGATCGCGGTGATAAGGGATGATCCCTCCCCGAAACACTTCGCTGCAGCCTGGGTGGCCTACGATCCGGCTTGAGATAAGCCCTCCAGTGAACGATTCGGCCAAGGCAAGGGTCATTTCACGGGTGCGCAACAAGTCCAGCACGACCGACTCGATCGTGTCGTCGTCCGTTCCGAAGACGATGTCGCCGATCAGCTCTCGCACACGGGTTTCCTCGTCATCAAGAATGGCGAGAGCTTCGGCTTCGCTGCGGGCTTTTGCCGTGATGCGCACCTTCAGACCTTCGAGACCGCTGGCAAGAAAGGCGATCGTTGCCGCGCCGGTTTCGTCGAGACGTCGGATTTCCTCGTCGAGTTGTTCGGCCAGGCCGGACTCAGACTGACCCCAGGTACGCAGGATCCGGCTGCGGATCACCGCGGTGATGCCCGCCCGTTCCCGTAGATCTGGGAGAACTCCCTCCAACACCATCTCCTTCATCTCCCAGGGCACTCCCGGCACCGCGTAGATCACTTTGCCCTCGTTGGCGCCGCTGAGAGGGCAGATAAGCCCCGCCGCCGTTCCGGGCATCGCAGGATTGACGCGGGCACCAACCGGCACATCGGCCTGACGCTTGTTGTTCTCGGGCATGTTGCGGCCGCGGCCCCCGAACATTGTCTCGATCTTGGCGATGATCCGTTCATCGCGGACCAGTTCCACGCCCATCACTGCGGCTATTGCCTCGCGGGTGATGTCGTCCTGCGTGGGGCCCAAACCACCGCAGACGATCACCGCGTCGCTGCGATCGAGAGCCTGATCGAGTACCGAGATCATGCGGTCCAGGTTGTCGCCGACTTTCGTCTGGTGATGGCTGTCAATGCCCACCAGCGCAAGTTGTTCACCAATCCACGACGAGTTGGTGTCGACTATCTGTCCGAGCAGCAGTTCGGTTCCGACTGCCACGACCTCACAGTTCATCCGCGCTCCTTGGCTCAATCACCTGTGGAGCTGAGCGCATTCTGGCCGTCGATCAGGTACTGAATCCCAGACACAAGGGTCCAAACGACCGCGATCCACAACATCACGTCGATCAGGGTGTCCTGGTCTTGAAGCGTCGGCATCACCGCCATGGCCAATGCAAGGCCCTGCACGAAGGTCTTGTACTTGGCTGAGCGCCGAGCCGGCAAGGCCAGCCCATGACGTGCCCAACGACTTCGCCAAGCGGTGATCCCAAGCTCGCGTACAGCCATGAGCGTTACCGGAAGCCACCAATAGCGATCCACTGCAACCAAACAGAAGCCAGACCCGAGGATCACTACCTTGTCGGCCAGAGGATCCAGAAACGCACCGCTGCGGCTGACGACGTTTGCCCGACGGGCGACTTTGCCGTCGAAAAAGTCAGTGCTCGCCAGGGCGACGCCGAGTCCGAAGGCCGCCCAAGAGACTCCTCGCGTGTCCTCGGCTGACAAAACCAACCAGAACAACAACGGCGCGAACAACAAACGCATGATGGTCAGCAGATTCGCCGGGTGGGTGATCCCGGCGCTGCGCGGAACGGCCAAATCGCTCACCGCGCCTCCAGATCCGGGCCGATCGCCGCGCTGACGGTCAAAGTCTGAATCGTTCCCACCTCAAGAGTTTGGGGCACAGAAATGATCCCGTCGATTTCAGGTGCTTCTCTGTAGCTGCGTCCGACGCCGGGTTCATCCACAAGAACTTCGACCTCGCTGCCGATCAATTCGTCACGTTTGGTGGCCGTGATTGTGTCTTGCAACTCGGACAACTCTGCGAGACGGTCCGCGATGAGTTCGGGATCAACTTTGTGGTCCAGAGACGCCGCGTGGGTTCCCACCTCTTCGGAATAGGCAAAGAAACCGCACCAGTCAAGCCTCGCTCGTTCAATGAACTCCAAGAGTTGATCGTGGTCGGCCTCGGTTTCGCCTGGATAACCAACAATGAAGTTCGAGCGGAAGGCCGCGCCGGTTTCTGAGTTGCGGATGGATTCGATCCGACTCAGAAACTTCTCGCCATTGCCCCAGCGACGCATGCTCCGCAACAAGCGGGGTGACACATGCTGCAGCGACAGATCGAAGTAGGGAACACCGGTTTCACAGATTGTGTCGATCAGCTTATTGGAGAGATCCGAAGGGTAGAGATACAGCAGTCTGACCCTTTCGACCGCGGTGGCGACGGCTCGCACCAACTCGACGATCGATCGCTTGCCGACACCATGATCGGATCCATAGGCCGCCAAGTCCTGAGCTACCAGGACTATCTCTTGGGCCGCGAGCTGTTCGACCTCAGACATGATCTGTTCGATTGTGCGACTGCGTTGCGGACCCCGAAACGATGGGATGGCACAGAAACCACAGACCCGGTCGCATCCTTCTGCGATCTTCACGTAGGCCCAGGGTCGTTGTGCCGCGGGCCGCGGCAGGTTGAGCAGGTCGAAGTCAGGGACGCGCAGGGCGGACCCGCGGGTCGGCCCGAGTACAACGGGCACCGCAGCAGACGCGGGAGCACGCGCGGCGACAGGCGCCGCTTCAGGTTCAAACTGCACGCCCGCCGAACCTCGACTCGAGGCTCCCGTCAATGCCGGAAGGAGCGCCATTCCGAACGGCGCCAGATAATCAATCTCCGGCAGTTCGGCGGCAAGTTCATCGCCATAGCGCTCCGCCATGCAGCCAGTCACCACCAGCCGGGCACCGGCCTGGCGCTGTTGCGCGACCGTCAGGATCGTCTCCACCGATTCCTCGCGAGCTTCTTCGATGAACGTACAGGTATTGACAACAACCACATCGGCAGTCTCGACATCGACGGCAGCCACCATGCCGCTCTTTGCCAGCGTTCCCGCCAATTTGTCCGAATCGACCTGATTCTTGGGACATCCAAGCGTCACAATCGCATATGACTCATACGACTCGTCTGACATCGTGAATCCATTCCCAACCGTCGGTCCCAACCGTCGGAAGATAAAGCGAACGCGTCGTTCGACCGTAGCGCCGCCAATCCCGAAACCAGCGTAATAGCCGTTTTCGTGGGTCGACCCGGTGGGTCAGCCTGATGATCTGCCCTAGATCGTCGCTAGGAGCACTACGCAACCAACCCACATGGCCAACAGGACGATCCCTTCGGCGCGGCTGACTCTCAGTTTGGTGATCATCATCAGCGCGCTAACGACGACCACGGCGACCATCATCGTCGAACCCCAAACAGCCAGGTTGGATTCGAGTATCCGCCCCGGCCCAGCGAGCGCAATCGCACCACCGACCGCAAAGCTGTTGAACATGTTGGAACCAAGCAGATTTCCGATCAAGAGCTCGATCTCGTTGCGGCGAGCGGCGGCTATGGCAGTGAAGAGTTCAGGTGCTGAGGTTCCAATCGCTACCAACGTGAAACCGATGAACCCTCCCGTCAGATTGAGTTCGTCGGCAATTCGTTCGGCCCCGGCGACGACGAACCAGGCTGAACCCGCCACCAGCACCAGCCCGACGATGGTACGGATCGTTTCGGTGACCGCCGAAGGCGCCGCGTCGCCGACGAGCTCTTCTATTTCGTCAGGAAGTGCTTCGAGTTCAGAGACGTCGTTTGAGACTTCAGGCCGAGGCGAGGTGCGCAAGATGAACCCCAGTGCTCCGACCAGCAAGAGCACCAAGATCACACCCTCCAACCTTGTTATCTCCCCCTGAATCAGCACTGCAAAGACAACAACCGACCCAACAGATATCGGCACCTCGCGGCGCAGTATTGAAGGCTTCACCGGCACCACAGCCATGAGCGTCGCACAACCCAGTACCAGAGAAATGTTGGCGACGTTGGAGCCGATGACGTTGCCGACGCCGATGTCGAGATTTCCCTCCACAGCGGCGATTCCAGAGACGACCATCTCGGGTGCGCTGGTACCGAAACCCACGATCACCGACCCGACGATCACCGGCGCGATCCGCATCACCACCGCCAAGCGGACCGCTCCTTTCACGAACTGATCCGAAGCCACAGCAAGCACCAGCAGTCCGCCGACCGCGTAGATAAGGCCGTTAATCATTGGTTTCCAAAGCTACAGATCAAAAGTCGGTGTCGGGATCATCGTCATCGGTCTCATCGGTCCCATCGCTATTGGTCCCATAGGTGCCGAATTCAGCGGAGTTCGATCCGTCGGCCCGATGAGTGCTCGAGGATCCCCCAGTCCGCCGACGCTCTTCGAACTCTTCGTGGCTGATCAGGACATCTCGAGCCTTGGACCCCGTTGACGGTCCAACGACACCCTGTTGCTCCAAGAGATCCATGATGCGCCCTGCGCGCGCGAAACCGACCCGCAGCTTGCGTTGCAGCATGGAGGTCGAGCCGAGTTGGGTTTGGACGACCAGTTCCATCGCCGCACTGAGAAGTTCATCGCCGTCTTCGGTGGTTTCAGCTGGAGTCGCGGTTATCGAGTCGAGCGGCGGCGAATCGGTGATCCCGCTCGCGGTGATCGGCGAAGGGACAGAACCGGCGGGCGTGTCCGCGTCGCCGGACTCGGCTGCCACGGCCGGGTCCGGTCGCAACTTCTTGGCCTGATCACGCCAGTGGCCCACAATGGCGCGAACCTCTGACTCTTCAACCCAACATCCCTGTATTCGATTCAGCGCTGAAGACGAAGTCCCCAGCATCAAAAGGTCACCACCTCCCACCAGGCGCTCCGCTCCCGCCTGGTCGAGAATGACTCTGGAATCCGTGAGGCTCGATACCGCGAAAGCCCAACGGCTCGGGATGTTGGCCTTGATGACGCCGGTGATGACGTTGACCGACGGACGTTGCGTGGCGATCACCAGATGGATTCCGACGGCTCTGGCCATCTGCGCTATGCGCGCGATCGACTCCTCCACATCGCGCGCTGCGACCATCATCAGATCGGCGAGTTCGTCGACCACTACCAGAACGAACGGCAACCGGCTATAGGTGACCGGTTCGCCATCGTCGTCGAGCACTCCGAGACGAGGCTTCAGAGTATTGCTGTCGACAGCCTGGTTGTAGCCAGTGATGTCGCGCACACCCACGTCTGCAAGAAGGTCGTAACGACGATCCATCTCGCGCACCGCCCAAGCGAGGGCATTGGCGGCTTTTCGAGGATCAGTGACCGGCGCGGTGAGCAGATGCGGGATCTTGTCGTACTGCCCCATCTCAACCCGTTTCGGGTCGACGAGGATCATTCGCACCTGATCTGGGGTGGAGCGCATGAGGATCGAGGACAGCAACGAGTTCAGGCACGACGATTTGCCAGAACCGGTGGCCCCTGCGATCAGCACATGGGGCATGGTGGCGATGTTCACCACCACGTTGCGGCCGTTTATGTCACGACCAATTGCAACCTCAAGGGGGTGGGAGGCTTGCTTTGCTTCCTTTGAGGCCAGGATGTCGCCGATCGTGACAATCTCGCGTTTGTTGTTGGGAACCTCCACGCCGATGGCGCGACGCCCCGGGATCGGGGCGAGGATGCGCACATCTGGCGATGCCATGGCGTAGGCCATGTCCTTGCGCAAACTCTCGAACTTCGTGACCTTCACTCCTTCGCCCAAGGTCAGCACATAACGGGTGACGGTCGGACCGACGATCGGTTCTAGCAAGGTGGTTTCCACCCCGAACTGGGAGAGAGTGGCCTGTAGCCGCTTGCCGCGCTCGGCCACGTCGATCGTGTCGATCTCTTGTTTGCGGCTGCGAGACAACAGCGACGTGGGCGGAAGCGTCCAATTGCTCATCTCCAGCGGCAGCTTCTGTTCGGTAACCACCCCCGGTTCGAGTTTGGGTCTGCGGACCCGTCGCCGTTTCGGTTCTGGTTCAGCTTCGGCTGCTACTTCGTTGACCTCGCCTTGGGGAAGGCCGGCCACCTCGTCTGCATCGACTGAAGAATCGCCCCCGCCTGTGTCGTCGGCACCGAGTCCCGGACCATCGACGACAGCACCGAATTCATGGCCATCTGAAACTTCGACCCGCGTTTCTGTGGCTTCGGGTTTGGACAAGTCGCTGAACAACGCCTGTACCTGCCCCTTCAGCCAATTCAGGGGCGGGCGGACGATCATGAGAAAACCCCGGCCCAGGGCGCCCGCAGAACTGCCGGTCAACACGATCAGTCCGACAATGCCCAACAAGCCGAGAATCAAGACGCTCCCAGTAACCGCTGCTGCGGCGTGGAGTGCACCGCCGACGCCCATTCCGAGCACACCGCCGGCTGCTCCCAAATCATCGACCGTGTCGTTGATCCCCGGGCGGTCCGAGCCAACATGGAGAAGCCCACTCAGCGACACGAGCAGCATGAGCCCGCCAACCGTGACGCGCGCGGGCCATTCGGACTCGCCTTCGCCACCAGTTCCGCGAATCAGAGCAACACCTAGAGCAACCAGACCGAGCGGAAGAACGAAGCGAATCAGGCCGACGGCCACCGCTAGCCCATCGTCAACGGCAACCCCCACAACACCCGCGGCCCCGAACCACAGACTAGCCGCACTCAAGAGGCCCAACAGGATTGCTCCTAAACCCCACAGATCGCTTCGATGGCCCGACAACACGCGAAAAACCGAGCGCCGTGAGACGGCCGAGGCCCGCTTATTTTGACCTGAACGAGCGCGCCTCGAGTCGTTCTTGGAGTTCTTGGAGTTTGTGGAGTTTGCTTTTTCGGCCACGATACCGAAACGCTACCAGCGGGGTAGGTCAGCCTCATGTACCCCACGGGAGCCCCTTCCCAGGGGAACCTTCACGAGGCTCGCGGAGCTCAACCGTCGCGGACCATCGGCACGATCATCGGGCGGCGCCTGGTCCGCTCCGACACAATGCCGCCGGTTGCTCGCCGCACAATCTGCGAAAGACGACCAAGATCATCGATGTCGTCGCCGAGCGCTTGCATCACGGCCCGCTGGACTGCGTCGACAACCGCTGTTTCGTGGGCACGCAACGCAGGTTCTTCCACCCAACCACGCGAAACCACATCGGGACCGGCCAACAATTCCCGCCGCTCTATGTCGACATGCACGATCACGGCCACAAAACCATCGTTTCCCAAGACCCGGCGGTCGCCTAGCACGGCGTTGCCCAGATCGCCGACGGTGCCGTCCACATAGAGGTGATCGCCGCCAACCGACCCGAGATACACCAGCCCCGTGTCGGACAGTTCCAACTGATCGCCGTCTTCAGCCAGGACCACATGATCATGGTCCATCCCCATCTCTCTGGCCAGGTCACGATGCGCCACGAGATGGGCGTATTCGCCGTGCACCGGCACGAAGAACTCGGGCACGGCCACAGAATGCAACGTCTTGAGTTCGGCTTGTTTGCCATGTCCGCTGGTATGGACATCGACCTGTCCGCTGTGGATGACCTTCGCGCCGAGGCGAGCGAGTCCGTTGCGGACCGAGGCCACCGCTGTCTCATTTCCGGGAATCGGGTGCGCCGA
Source organism: Acidimicrobiaceae bacterium (assembly GCA_009845995.1). Taxonomy (GTDB): domain Bacteria; phylum Actinomycetota; class Acidimicrobiia; order Acidimicrobiales; family Aldehydirespiratoraceae; genus VXYK01. Next base: position 53,739 of record VXYK01000037.1, read on the forward strand.
GAATATGACCGTGTCGTTTTCGTCGAGGGCCAGCCAACGGCTCTCACCCCTAGCCATTTGGGTGAGCGCCGCTCGAGGCTCGCCTTGGGAGCCGGTGCATACGACACAGACTCGTTGAGGGTCTAGGTCGTCGATCTCTTCGGCGTCTTTGATCGCATAGTCCGGGATCCGGAGAATCCCTACTTCTCGCGCTAGTTTGACGTTGCGGCGCATCGACAATCCGACCGGCACAACCACCCGGTTGGTGGATATCGCAGCATCTGCCACCTGCTGCAGTCGATGAATATGGCTTGCGAAAGAAGCGACGATCACACGACGCTCGTCATTGGCGCGCAGCAAACCTGTCAGGACCGCGCCTATTTCTTTTTCTGAGCGGGATGCGCCCGGGCTGTCGGCGTTGGTCGAATCGGCAAGCATCAGTCGAATACCCGGATTGTGGGCCAGCGCGCCAATCCGCGACAGGTCTGTACGGCGACCATCGACGGGAGTCAGGTCCAGCTTGAAGTCGCTCGAGTGAAGGATCACCCCTTGTTCAGTGTGGAATGCGGTGATGTTGCCCGAAGGAATCGAGTGGGTCACGGGTAGGAATTCGCAGTCGAACGGGCCGATCATCATCCGGTCGCCGTCGCTGATTCTGCGCAGATCGGCCCTGCCATTCAAGCCGGCCTCACGAAGCTTGTGTTCGATCATGCCGAGAGTGAAAACCGACCCGTAGATGGGCAGCGCCATGTGGCGGAGCAGATAGGGCAGCGCGCCGATGTGATCTTCGTGGGCGTGTGTGGCAATCACGGCGTCGACTCGATCGGCGTTGTCGATCAGCCATTCGAGGTCGGGCAGTACCGCGTCTACTCCAGGCAGATCATCCCCGGCGAACATCTGGCCGCAGTCGAGGACCACAATTCGACCCTCGGTTTCGATCGCCGCGCAGTTCCGGCCGATCTCACCTAGACCACCGAGAAAGGTGATGCGTACCGGTTCTGCCATATCAGGACCGGCCCATATCAGGAACGGCCCATGTCAGGAGCGGCCCAGTGCCGAGAGCACCGCCTGGGCCTTTGCTTCAAGACCCTCAGGTTCAGGCCCCATGGGCAAACGCGTCGGCCCGCCGGGCAGGCCCATGACCCGCAGCATTGCCTTGGTCGGAACGGGGTTGGGAGCGTCGTCGCCCGTCTCGAACTGATAGGACGGAATCAGTCTGCGGTTGATCGCAGCGGCGGAGACCACGTCACCAGAGAAGAATGCCTCCATCATCTCGGCCACTTCGGATCCGATCCAGTGAGTAGCCACGCCGATGGTGCCGACCGCGCCGATCGCCAGCAATGCCAGAGTGAGTCCGTCATCACCGCTGTAGACCTCTGTGTCGTCAGGAGATATCGCGAGCAACCTGGCGGTCTCGGCCGGGTTTGCGGATGCATCCTTGACACCGATGATGTTGGGCACGTCGGCGAACAGCTCCGCCATGGTTTCGGTGGTTATTTTGCGGCCTGTGCGACCTGGAATGTCGTAGAGCAGGATCGGCAGATCAGTGGACTGCGCACAAGCACGAAAGTGTTCGCTGAGGCCGGCTTGGCTCGGACGGTTGTAGTACCCCGCTACATGCAAGAGCCCTGCTGCCCCGGCTTGTGTGGCGCGTTCGCTCAACTCCACCGCGGCACGGGTGTCGTTGCTGCCTGCACCTGCAACCACGGGCTTGTCGATGGCTTGCACCACTGCAGCAATCAGATCGATCTGCTCGTCGTGTGTGAGAGTCGGGCTTTCGCCTGTGGTGCCCGCTATGACCAGACCGTCGCTGCCGCCTCGCGTGGTGAGGTGACGGGCTAGTTGTTGAGCTCCGTAGAGATCGAGCGATCCGTCGGCGTGAAACGGGGTGACCATGGCGGTTAGTACCCGCCCAAAGCGTGCCTGCATCTGGTTAGCCTGCATCTTGTTGGCCTGCATCTGGTTGGCCTGCATCTGGTTGGCCTGCATCTTGTTAGCCTGCCACGCCGAAACGGTAGTTGGCTGCCAATTCTAATCTTTGTGTCCTGCTGATCTTCGTGCCGTGCGTCTGTTCATGGCGGCTCAGCGCAGCGACTCGCGGTGACGCCTTCGCAAGATCAACCCGTAAACGACGATGGCGCCCGCGGAGAAGAAGAACCACTGGAACGCATAGGAAAGATGCGGGCCGTCGTCGAGGCTCTCCGGCGGCACCGATATCGGCAGTGATGCGACGCCGGGCTGCTGTTGATCCAACTGTACCCACATGTCTGCTACGACGAGACCGGTGAGTTCTCTGACCCGGTCAAGATCCAGTCGATTCAGTTCGGTCAGGATGGCAATCTCGTCGCTGCCGATACTTCCGCCGCCGACGCTGCTGAAGGCCCTGCCGAGGACCACTACCTCGCCCTCTGGGACGCTGAGATCTTGCTCGTGCACCCCGGCGGCCCATAGGCGGGGCACCCAACCGCGACTGATGACCACGACCGTTCCATCTGACAATTCCATCGGAGTGACGAGCCAGTTTCCGGGTTCGGTGTCGTAGGTCCGGTTGGCTACCAGAAAGGAATGCTCGTCAAGGTACTGGCCAACGACGAGCGCTGGGGTGTGGTCCGGCGGCAAGGTCGGCAACGCCAACAACTCTTCGATTTCTTGTGGTTCCGCCTCGAGAACGGCGGAGATTTCGCCGTTTCGATCCTGTCGTTCTTCGAGACGCCGTATCTGCCAAAACCCCAGGTTGATCATGGTGACGACCATGGTCAGCACAAACAGGTGCGAGAGAATCCAGCGAACCGAGAACAGCCAGCCCTCCGACGATGCAGGGCGCTTCGCTGCTTGCTTCACTGACTGAGTGGAATTCTCTGGTTCAGAGATCGAGTAAAGCATCTAGGCCGAGGGTCAGCCCCTCGAATTCGGCTATCCGCTTGCAGCCAAGCAATACGCCGGGCATGAACGACGTGCGATCAATCGTGTCGTGACGTATTGACAGGGTTTGCCCGGTCGTGCCCATCAGCACTTCCTGATTGGCGACAACCCCGGTCATTCGGACGGAATGAACTCTCACCCCGCCGGGGCCTTGTCCCCCTCGCGCCCCTGTTAGAACCTCGTGTTCGGTGGGGTCATCGCCCCATTCAGCCGACGCTGACGCAATCCTGTCGGCAGTGTGAATCGCCGTGCCCGACGGAGCATCGATTTTGGCGTCGTGGTGATACTCGATCACCTCGGCCGTTGAGAAATGGGGAGCTGCCAGTTCCGCGAAACGCATCATCAGCACCGCGCCGATGGCGAAGTTGGGCGCAATCAAGCAGTTGCTCTCGGTGAAGACGTCAGCGAACTGTGCCAAGTCCTCGTCGCTGAACCCAGTGGTGCCTACCACGGCGTGGATTCCGTTGGCGGCTAGGAACCGGAGCGTTTCGCGGGCTGCCGAAGCGACCGTGAAATCAACTACCACTTCGCATTGTCTCTCGAGCAGCACCTCAAGGAGATCATTTGGCGGGTTTGTTGGCCGGGTTATTATGTCGATCGCCGCCACGAGCTCAAGTGCCGGGTCGTCTTTCACCGCTCTGCAGACTTCCTGGCCCATCCGCCCCTCGGCACCGACGACTCCTACACGCGTCATCGCCGATTCAGCCTCGGTCTCGTTTGTCGCGCAGACGCTTGGAGAGGTCTTCGAGGGAACGGCGTTCGGCCTCAGTCAAGCTCTCCATGCCGTGCTCACCCATCTTGTCCAACAGCGCATCGATTCTGGCTTGGGCGGCAATATCTGCTGGTGCCGGTGGTGGCGGCGGTGGCGGAACTGATGTGAGGTGAGTGCTGCGTTGGCGGGGCTGGGGGCGTCTGCGTTGCCGGGTTGGCGGGCGACGGTAGGGATCGCCTCCAAGCTTGGCCGGCAGTGGGAACTTGGGTATCCACTCGTGTTGTTCGGCGTGCCCCAGAGCCCGCAACAGCAGGGGCGACAAGAAGGCCATCGTCACCGTGAGGATCAAGTCGTATTCGCCTCGAGCGCTGATCGCTTGGAGCATTGCCATCCCGACGATGATCCCCGCTAGTCCCCAGGCTGGGATTCCGGGCCAGAAGCGGATGCTTGAGTAGTGCGTTGCGAACGCAACCAGAACCCCTAGTTCAACGTAGCGAAGCCCGTAGGCGACGCCGTAGACGTCGGCGAACTCCAACGCCGTCATGATCAACGCCGGCACAACCGTGAGGAGCAACAGAAAGAACGTGAAGCGCAGACGGCCCATGAGCACTTCCAGTTGCGACCCCAACATCCAGAACACTGCAATCAACAGCAGCGACCACAGGTCTGGGTCCGTCGGCAGCGGCCAGGTTACGAGCCTCCAGATCTCACCCTCGCCCACGGACCCGATCCGCGACCCTGAGATGAGTACGAGTTTCTTGGTGATTGGCTGGTCAAAGCCCTCGAACGCCCACACGAACATGTAGGCCACGCTCATCGCCGAAACAATGATGGTGGTGGTAACGGCGAGCTGACCGACACGGAACCACGGATCGTCGCTCTCGCCGAAGTTGCGAAACGGCTGCATACCTCTACAACAGTACAGCCGCCGATGGCCGTGGGTGCATCACCTTGGGTTCATCCACCGCGCGCTCATCACCTTGTGTTGATCGGGGGTTAGCGACGACCGCGTCCGCCAGAGCCGTAACCTCGTCGGTGCGCCGGGGCGTCTGGACCGAGATTGTCGAACTGCTGGGACAACTCTGCATCGAATGCGTCCTCGAACGAAACCGACTGGCGTTTGCTGTTACCCGATGCCTCCGGTTCGCGGTCACCGCTGTCACCGCGATCGTTGCGGCTGTTGCGATCACGATTAGCTCGACCACGATCACGATTAGCTCCACCGCGGTCGCGATCACGGTCACGGTCACGATCTCGATTACGGCCTCCGCGATCGCGGTCCGCATCGGCTGCGCCCTCGGGTTGAAGCGAGATCTTGCCGTTGGGGTCCACGTCTTCGACGACTACCACAACTTCGTCTCCCAACGAGAGCACATCCTCGACTCGGTCGATTCGCTTGCCGCCGCCAATCTTGGAGATGTGGAGCAGGCCGTCACGTCCGGGAAGAATGTTGACGAAGGCACCGAACTTGGTGATGTTCACCACTCGGCCCGGGTAGGTGGCACCAACCTCGGCGGTGGGCGGATCAAGGATCAACTTGATCTGGCGTTCGGCTTCGGCCACCTTGGCATTGTCGACCGAGGCGATCGACACCACGCCGACCATGCCGTCGTCGTCAACTGAGATATCGGCACCAGTCTCGGCTTGGATGGCATTGATGACCTTGCCCTTGGGGCCGATGATCTCGCCGATCTTGTCGACCGGGATCTCAAAGGTGGTGATCTTCGGCGCGGTGTCCCGCACATCTTCGCGGGGTTCGGCAATCGCTTCGGCCATCACATCAAGAATGTCGAGGCGAGCCTCTCTGGCCTGTGAGAGCGCGTTCGCCAGCACGTTGGCCGGGATGCCGGCAATCTTGGTGTCGAGCTGCAGCGCGGTCACGAAATCGGTTGTGCCAGCGACCTTGAAGTCCATGTCGCCAAAGGCGTCTTCTGCGCCCAGAATGTCTGTGAGAGTGACGTAGTCGCCCTCTGCGTGAACGAGCCCCATGGCAATTCCTGCAACTGGAGCCTTGATCGGAACTCCGGCATCCATCAGCGAGAGCGTCGATCCGCACACCGAGCCCATGGAACTCGAACCATTGGACGCCATCACCTCAGACACTGTGCGCACCGTGTAGGGCCATTCCTCAAAGGAGGGAATCACCGGGAACACAGCACGTTCGGCGAGTGCCCCGTGTCCGATCTCGCGTCGCTTGGGACCCCGCATGAAACCGGTTTCTCCAGTGGAGAACGGCGGGAAGTTGTAATGGTGGAAGTAGCGCTTCTTGTCTGTGGGCGAGATGTCGTCCACCATCATGTCGCTTCGGCCCATCCCGAGTGTCGTGAAGTTGAGCACCTGCGTCTCACCACGTTGGAAGAGCCCAGAACCGTGCGCTGTGGGGATTACCTCGACTTCGCTGGTGACTTTGCGGAGCTCGTCGGTTCTGCGTCCGTCGATGCGGATGCCTTCTTCGACGATCCGCTTGCGGACTATCTGTTTTGAGATCGCCCGGATGGCGTTCTTGATCTGTCTCGCCGCGGTCGGGTCGTCTGCCGCGAGGTCCGCGAGCTCTGTTACTACAGCCGCGCTCAGTTCCGCTTCGGCTGTCTGACGCTCGCTCTTGTCGGCGATCTTCTGGGTGTCGGCGATGCGATCGAAAGCCGCTGTCTGGACTGCCGCGAAGATCTCTTCGCTGTAGTCGACGCTGAGCGGGGGCTCCATCTTGACGATTTCACCAGCCGCGTCGATGGCCTGCTGTTGCAGTTCGATCATCTCGCGAATCCAAGTCTTGCTCGCTTCAAGGCCTCCGGCCAGCACATCCTCGTCAACCTTGGGAGTGCCCGATTCGTAGAGAGTCCAGGAGTTTCCGGTACCACCGGCTTCAACCATCATCACCGCAACGTCGTTGTCGCTGAGTCGTCCAGCCACGACCATCTCGAAGGCTGATTCGGAGGACTCTTGATAGGTCGGAAAGGGAATCCACTCGCCCTCGGGGGACCAACTCATGCGAACTGCGCCGATGGGACCGTTGAACGGGATGGGCGAAAGGCTCAGTGCCAGCGAGGCAGCGTTGAGCGCGAGTACGTCGTATGGGTTTTTCTGGTCCGCTCCGAGCACGGTACCAACCACATGAACTTCGTTGCGGAAGCCGTCAGGGAAGGCTGGACGCAGCGGTCGATCAATGAGGCGACAGGTGAGAATTGCTTGTTCGCCTGCTCGGGCTTCACGCCGGAAGAAGGAGCCCGGGATCTTGCCGGCGGCATACATCCGCTCCTCGATATCGACCGTCAGCGGAAAGAAATCGGCACCTTCTCGGGGCATGGCTGCCCCGGTTGCGGTGACCAGCACGACGGTTTCGCCGATGCTGGCAGTTACTGAGCCACCGGCGAGGGGGGCAAACTTGCCAACCTCGAACGTGGCGTCTTTACCTTCACCGCGCGCGAACGCTCCGGTGAAGGATTGGGAATCAGTCATGTTTTCGTTACTCCTGAACACACGACTGCCAGTTCCCAGTCGAAAATCGCTGATCTTGCTTGGATCTTGCTTAGATCTTGCTTGGATCTTGCTTGGTCTCTTCGGGGAGACCGGGTAATTCAGAGATTTTCGACTAGCACCAACGGTCTTGTGTTCTTTTTTTGCTGGACCTTCCAGCTACTGGGATTCGTCGGGTTGGCTCCGGGTGCTGACCTGAAGCCAACCGAATAAGAGCGATCCGAAAGGACCGCCCGGACATAGTTCAGCGACGCAACCCAAGGTGGGTTATCACTGCTCTATAGCGTTCGACATCGTTATCTCTGACATAGTCGAGAAGACGACGACGACGGCCAACCAGCATCTGCAAACCTCTCCGCGTGTGATGGTCCTTTTTGTGAACCTTCATGTGTTCGGTGAGGTGTTCGATGCGCGCCGACAGCAGAGCGATCTGTATTTCCGGTGAACCGGTATCGCTCTCGGCGAGATCGAAAGCTTTCGCCATATCGGCGATCGTTTCAGATTTGGGGCGCAGGTTAGTGGCCATTAGTTGTTGTTTCCTTTTTGGGTCTTGCCCATTGGGTTCCTTACCCAGCTGCACGCCCCGCGTTGCGCGGGCGGCAGCCACCATTCGGTTGTCTGCAAGGCTACCAAGGTCCATAAATAATCGGCACGAACAACCCTGAGGCGATCCCGATCCGCCGGCACCGCACCCCCGGCCAGTACCCGACCAGAAATAATCGGCACGAACAACCCTGAGGCGATCAGATGGGGGGTTTGAGACTGTATTTGTGGGTTCTGGGGTTTCGGTGGACCTGCCATTGGTGGTCGTGGATCTTGTGGTGGCAGTCGTCGCAGACCAGTACCAGGTTGTCGAGGTCGGTGGGTCCGTTGTGGGACCACCAGATGATGTGATGGGCTCGACACCACAATGGGTTCGCGCTGCATCCGATGCAGCGTTGATCTCTGGCGATCAGGGCGATCCGTTGCGCTTCGCTGGCGGTGCGCAGCCTGCGCCCCAGCCACATCTCCTGGGCCTTGGTGTCGAAGATCGAAGGCAGAATGTTGGCTTTGAGCGCTAGCCGACGCAACTCGTTGATCGGTATCGCTGATCCATCGGCGAGCCGCGGATTGTTGAGTTGTTGTTGAACCGTGTCGTAATCGGCGATCACCAGCAGGTCGGTACCCGAAGACCTGCCGTCACCGGAGGGTTGCAGGATCAACTCAGCGAGAGCGTCCGCCATCCGCTGGGCCGGTGTGGGCCGCGCTTTGGAATCTTCGTTGTGCCAAATCTGGCGTTCTTTGGCGGTCAACGCCGTGGCGATGCGCGCTCCGGTGATCTGGTCGAACTCGCCCGACAGCACGAACATACCCGTCTCGGCTGACTCGAAGAACCGAGCCTTACGATTCTTGCGTTGACGATCCAACAGCGACTTTCCGTCATCGTCTGCGACGTCTTGTTGATGACGTTTCACAGTTCGGACGAAATCGTCGAATTGCTGTTCGTTGGCTGCGTTGACAAGCAACGTCTCATCAATGTTGCTCTCACCAGACACACGGGCGATCAGCCGGGCATGGCCCACAGGAATCCCACCAGATTCCAATGCCTCGGCCGTGGCCGGCAACTCAGCCAACCGGGCCGCCGATTCGACATCGCGTTTCGCCTCACGACTCGATGAGCGCAACTCATCACGAACCAAACGCTGCGCAACCTCGGAATCATGGCGGCGACCAACCTCGACAAGAACCTGGGACTTCATCGCCGCCAACCGAGACTCAGCCCGACCGATCACCCCCAAGCGCACGGACAAGCCCGCATCAGACAAACCGGCAACATCCACCGCCTCAACAGACACAGCCCCCGCAGCGGCCGAGGTCTGAACCCAAACGGAATCCTCGTCAATGAGGGTGGACGCGGAAGCTAATTCCATGTATGTAACTCTACCAACCCCCTGTGACAATGCGTCTTATATATCGAAATATAATTTAAATTAATTGAATCACAGCACTATGAGTCCCTCAAGTTCGGCCGCTTCTGATTGGCGACGGTCCAAACTCAAGAACACCAGAGGGCCGCTGATCTGATCCTGCACGAGGGTTGCCGCGCCGAGCTGGCCTGCGTCGGCCGCTCGAAGCGGATAGCGAGCCAGCAGCCGACGAGCCCTGTCCCGGACCGTCAGAAGTTCGCAAACCTCATCCCAGGTGTCTGCAAATGTGTCCAGTCGAGCCAGCGCCTCACGTCGTTGCATCCGGTCCAATCGCTGTTCGCGAGTCAGCCGTTCTATCGCGCTGACGATCTCGACTCTCGTCCATCCCCAGGTGACTATCTGGTCGTCGTCGGCCAGCCACGAGCGAGCCTGCTCAGTTCCAGGCTCAGACACAACCAACGGCACCAGCGCCGATGCATCCCAGTACCTCACAGGCGGTCGGCCCGGTCCTGGTCGAGTGCCTCCACGAGACTGGCAGGCAACGCCAAGGGGTCAGCGTTTAGGACGGCGCTGGAGTTCCCGTTGCCCGGACGCAGCAAACCAGACTTGATCAGCAGTTCACGCGTTCGGTCGCCAACTTCTTGTTCGGGGACCAGGCGAGCGACAGGGCTCCCCCGGTCGAGGACTTGTATCTCGCCCCCACGGCGTACCTCACGAAGATATCGAGACAGGTTGGCCTTCAATTCCGATACCGATACCGAAGTCATATGACTAGATTAGTCATAATGATTTGACTAGACAAGTCAGAACCGCTGCTAGGAGGCTGGGATGGCCGGATGCTGAATGCGCATCGTTCACCAATCGCGAACCGCAAGGTCTCACCATCCGTGTGGTTTGGCAATAGTCACGAACTCGTCGGTCAAGGTGTCGGGGAACTGGCTCCGTTTCAGATGACTCTTCCAGAGACGCTAGACGTACGTCGCAGAATCGGCCAACCGCAGCGGACTCGCCTTATTCGCGTCCGGGTTGACCAGCACAACGCGCTTTCCCAAGTCATCCCGCACGTATCTCACGGCACCGACGAAGTCGGCGTCGTTCGACACGACGACCGCCTGTTCGTACTCGTCGTTGAATCCATCGACGAGGAGTCGAGTGACAAGGTTAACATCCGAGCCTTTCTCTTCTGAATTCCTGACCAAGACACGATCCGGCAATCCTGTTACCGGTTCGGCAAGCGGACGAATCGCAACACCGGAGCGAAAATAGCCGTGGTGGAAGTCGAGGGACTGAAGAGTTGCGAGCGCCCTCAGGTAAGTCTGTTGACGCTGAGGTTTGCTGGGATTGTTGCGACGGGAATCAAGGCGTGCCGTGAAGTAGCAGATCCTATGGATAGATGCTTCAGGGAAGAGACTGTCCGCGAGTTTGCTTAGATCGAGCCATCTGAACGGAGTGTCCTTGAGCGCGCGGTAGTACAGATTGAAACCGTCGACGTACTACAATTGTCCGGCCAGACTCAGCTGGTCGAGCCGCAAATCTTCGCCGCACGGATCCTTCAATGGAGGGCCGGACAATTGTCCGGCCAGACCGCCGCGTCACGCGGCGTGCACGACACCGCCGGCCTGCCTTCAATGGAGGGCCGGACAATTGTCCGGCCAGACTGCTCACCAAATACAGCGGGATTTACCTGCTTGTTCGCGGACGCAGGCGAGCGGTGTTGGAAGCAAAGCTTCGAAGGAGTCTTGATTCTGTTGTCAAGATACAAATACCTCTCGCTACCAGGCTTCGAGTGGTCCCTAGGACTTCACACCGCAACTTAGCGCTCGCATCAGATAACCGTGGGTCCAGACGTCGGCAACGCTGACCTCAACCCCATGAATTCAAAACAGTCGCGACCGCGGTTCGCGGGAGGGCCAAGATCGACGAAAGCCACAGAGTCCTTCCCGTGATGGATAATCGAACTCAATTCTTGTTTCAACATCACGATCTCAACAGCGTCCAGGTCACAGATAAAAACACTGTACTGCATCGGCCAGCCGTAGTTCTTCACGCTCTTATGCACCAGCCTCAACCGTTTGGCATCACTGATGTCGTAACTCACAAGAAAGCGGTTTCTGCCAGATGCCACAGCGCTACCTCGTCATGAAGGGTGTGTACTCGGGGATCTCACCGAGCAGGTGCGCCGCAAGAACGCGAGCCTGAACCTCAAGCACGCGCCGGTAAGTGATCTTGTAGCCGTAGGTGGGATGCGTCACCTGGGTGTCGAGTCGTCGCTCATAAGCTGAGAGAACGGATCGCCGGCCTTTCTGCGTGAGCGAGACTCCGCCGGCACGAAACTCGAAGTCTTTCGCGCTGACCTCGCCGTTGTTGATCGCGTTGATCACGACGGACTCCGCGACCAAGGGGCGGAACTCCTCGGCTAGGTCCAGCGAGAGAGCAGGGCGACCGAATCGCGGGCGGTGGAACACGCCCAAGTACGGATCCAGCCCGACCGCGATGGCAACCGCCGTCAAGTCTTTCGTGAGAAGCGCGTACACATAAGACAGCAGACAGTTGACGGGATCTCTTGGTGGTCTTCGGTTGCGTCCATTGAAGTCGAACGCTCCGATGCTCTCATCACGGATCATCGACGCAAACTTTGAGAAGTACAGCCGCGCACCCGTACCTTCCATGCCCAACACACTCTCGATCGACTCGCTCCGACGGACACTCTCTGCGAGCGACTTAAGTTGTTCTAGCTCGCGCTCGACGTCGGTGCGTGCGTTCCTCCTCAGGAATGTCCGGGAGTTTCGCAGCTTGCCTTCAATCATCGACTGGGCGATCGGCAGACCGGCTTGCGCCGCGATCGCGACTTGGCGCCGGCGAAGGTCGACATGCTTGGAAGGGAGTCCTTCGGCCATGCCTTGGAACCATCCCCCATACGAGAACCAGCAAACAGGTATTTGCTCTCGGAACGCCGCACGCATCATCTGGCTGCTGATTTGGACGTTGCCGTAGATGGCTATCTGCGAAACGTCAATGAGGCGAAGTTGCTGGATTTCGTCACGGCCCTTGCTGACCACGACCCGCCCGGAACGGATGCCGATCCTGGCGCCTTGCTCAGTCACATAGAGAGGTCTCGCTGCTGAGTCGCGCGGCGTGAGGCGGCGGGGAGCGGTTGTGCTGCGTTTCGTATGGAGGTTTGTCTCGTCTGGCAGACAAATGCCGACCAGCGAACATCTTGGACACTTGGGACTGTCGATGAGTGGTGGAGGAGCGTCAGGTCGCGCCGCGACTTCCCGAAGCTTCTCGATGAGTTCCATCGTGTGGTCGATCAACGACTGATCAAACGGAATGGTCGTGCGTTTACGAGTCTCGGCGAAATAGAACTGGCCTTCGGAGCATTCGTAACCGTTGTCTTGCAACAGCAGACCGATCGTGCATATCTGCACCTGTTCCGGCATCCAGGCCGGACCGTGTTTGGGTGGTCGTCCACGCTTCACCTCAACCGGTACGACGCTGCCGTTGCGCTGCTCGATGATGTCGGCCTTGGCAATCAAACCGAGCCGGTGGGAACTCAACTCGACAGATTTGGCTTTCTTGAACGGTGGATCCTCAACTGTGCCCATACGCCCGCCACCAGCGTCAACTACCCGGTGGACGTAGAGACCCTCGACGGTGTCCCGATTGTGCTCAAAACGCGACTGCACCCACTCCAGATAGAAGAGCCTCGGGCAGTACTCGAACTCATTGATCATCCGAGCCGGCACAAGTTCGGGAACGTCACTCACGCTGCCAAACCACGCGAGGTGGACCGAACGTTCCGTAACCTCCCTGGTCGCTTCGCCGAATTTGTGACTGGAGGACGCGATTGATTCCCCACGCCCTGTACCACTTCAGACGATGGCGTTCAGCTCCTTCCGGGGCGACATGGCCCAGCAAGGAGCCGGCCGTCCTAGACGAGGCAGGCACTCCCCAAAGAGGCCAAGTAAACGCTCCGCTCTTCCAAGACCCCGAGCAGCCCTGCGTGCGGGTGCGGCCTTGGGAAGCGAAGCTGGGAAATCTTACCAAACCCAGCACAGCGAGGGCTTCGGCGCCGGGATTCGTGGGTTTCTTGGACTTCGAAGGATCCGAGGCGCTGAGGGCATGGTCTCGGTCGTCGACTGTGTCCCACATCAGCGAATCGCGAGCACCTTCGTAGCTCCAGCGCGATCCAAGGTCCGCAATGATCTCGTCCTTGGTTACTTCGCCGAGATTGGTACGGGCAATCGAGACAAACTTCTGCTGTCCGGCGGTGAAGTAGAAGTCCGACGGCTTCGCAATCTGGCTTCGGTCCAAGCTACCTTCGGCCAGAAGGCAAGCTGCGAGCAGTCCAGACGTTCCCGCAACGCGCGCCTGTTCCAAGTACTCGCGAATTTCTTGAGACTTCAGTTTCAATTTGGGGTCGACCGACTCGTCTAGAGCGGGCCCGTCGAGCCAGCGCGCTGCGACAAAGAGAACCGCTTCAGCGATCTCGTCAAGGTCGACCGCTGGCTCGAGGACGGGCTGTGGGATCGGTTGATCGGTCCAAAACATCGCGCACGATTTACCTCGCCAATCCAAAGCAAACTGTGCACCCAGCGCCGCTAGGAATCCAAGCGGATTGGTTCCAGGTAGACCTGACAACGAGGTTCCACCCGATTCAGCCATTGGCCGCCTCCTCTGCACTCCGTTGTTGATCCGCCAACCGAAGAATCGCTTCCAGCCAGGCGAGTCCGTGATGTCCGTACTTCGCCTGCAAGCGCCAGAAACGGTCTGCCATCTCTAACGCGAGGGGAGTCTCCGCAAGGTCTGAACGCGCGCTCAGTTCGAATGTCCCGTCGGATTCCGGTCGGACTTGCAGTCCATTGTCGCGAGTGACGCGGAATCTTCCGTCGACGAACTCGCCTGAGATCGCCAGGGTTTGCGGCTCCAGATCCTCCTTGATCGTCGGGAGCGGTCTGCTGTAACCATGATGCGAACCCACGAGGTGCAGCACCAAGTCTGGATCATGCGCCTGAACGAGCAACTCCGGCACGCTTTGGGCGAGAGCGACACTGCTGAACTCATGGCGTACCGGTGGCCACTCGTGTCGTCGCGTCTGGGCACCGGGCAGCGACTTTGCCAAAGGCTCGTCCATCGACGCGAGCCTCACGGAGTCGTGGCCGTGCATCTGCGCTTGGAACCTCGTGTCGACTTTGCCGAGATCGTGCAACTGGGCCGCCAATCGCAGGTCGCCGACCATCTCGTTCGGAAGGCCCAGGTTCTGAGCAAACTCCTCCACCTTGGCTCCCACCCCGACCAAGTGTTCTCGCAGCGTGGTCTTGGTTCCAGTCAGGGACGGCTGGTCATCGAAACCGTCTAGGGCCGCGGGATCGACCGAGTCCTGAACCAGCACGTAGTAGCCCCCGGTCCCCTCCCCGCTGACGATTTCGATCTCTGGGGCGGCACCGACGAACTCCTCGACGACCTCGGACATCCAGACCGGAATACCCGAGGACAGCGAAGACTCGCTCACTTCCACCAACCAGTCCTGAATCACATCATTGGGGGATCTTTCGGCGTCGCGTTCCTGTGCGGGCTTAGGCGGCGGTGTGCAACCGAGCCCCTCGAACAGACGCTCATCAAGGCGGAGGGTCGCACGTCTGCCGTACGCGACCTGCGCCGCGTCGCCGAGGTCAAACGCTGCTCCGGGTTCGTTCGTCACTTCACCTGGATCGACCCGTTGCGCCAGGCGATAGCCAGGATCCCAGGCGCCATTCCGAATCCCACCGAGACGCGGCTCCACGATGAGCACGTCTCCGGGTTCGACCTGTTCGGCCCGCAACAACCGTTCGACCCCAGGGTCGCGCCGCGTCCACCGGACCACAGCGGTCAACTCCCGCTCCTGCGTCCTTGATCGACCCGAGTTCTCGGTGGGGTTCTCGAGGGCAACGTCGCTCACCACCGATTCCTCAGCGCCGCGAAGCCAATCCTTGGCCGCAGAGATCGGTACCGCCAGAAACTCGGCGGGCCGCGGCGGTACCAGAGAGATTGCCTGTTCCGAGTGGTCGTGGCGCCAGACGACAGATACTTCAGGCTCGACTTGGCAATTCTTGCCGTGCAGAAACTCGACTATCGAAGGATCGATGACTGGTCTGGGACTCGTCTGCGACCAAGCGTCGATGTGTGTCGGAAGCAGCAGGGGTGCCTCGGACTTGTCGGCCTGCGCCTCGCCACCGATACGGGCGAGTAGTGCGGCTGCCGGACCGACATCGATCTGGCCGCCTTCTGCGGCTTGCTGCAGGCCCTCCCAAGCGATCCTCGCTCTGTCGCCGTAGACCGGGTCCGGCTTCTTCGGATTGAGCGCCGAAGCAACGCCTAGGATCCAACACCGAGCTGCAACTTCGTGGCTCGATTCCTCAGACTCAGCTTTCGACCCTACGACCTCACCTTGGGCTCCGCCCGTCGAGTTGCCTTGCCGCCTCTGAGCGGCAAGGCTGCCGCGACGGTCGAGCCGACCGAGGCGCTGCTGCAGACTGTCGATCGGCGCCGCCTCGGTGATGAGGACGTCGAAGCTGAAATCGGCGCCCACTTCGATCGCCTGGGTCGCAACCACGACAGTCGGTTCCGCGATCGCCGAGCAACGCTCGGGATCAACGCAGTCGCTGATCTCCTTCATCACGGTCACCTTGTCGAGCGGGCGCATTCGGCCAATCACCAGATGGGCGACGATTCCCTTCTCCCGAAGGGCCGCGTGAACCTCGCGAGCGGTGCGCACGCGGTTCACGATCACTCCGACACTCCGCTCGTCCGGTCGAAGGTTCCTGCAACCTGCGCCGAGCAGACTCAGGACCTTCGACGGCACGGTCTCGTCCGCGGGCCGGGTTCCAGGCACTTCCACGAGCGTGGCTCGCTTGGGAGCCTCAGCGATCTGCTTCAACCTGCCTGAGGACTCAAGGTCATCAGGCTCAAGCCGGAACCGCTCCTCCGAATCAGTCGTCGGCGTGGCCGACATCTCCACGACCTCGAATCGGCGGGGGAGCCCTCCGCCGATCGAACGGATTCCGGGGATCTTGCCATCGGAGGAGACGTCGCTCAGGGTGCATGCGAACGCATGGCTCAGATGGACCTCGTCGAGGATGACCAAGCAGTCGTTGCCGGCCAGGCCCGCATGTACCGGCCCCATCCGCTCGCTCACACCATAACCCCTGAACAGCAGGCGCGATCCAAACTGATCGACCGTCGATACCAACACCCAAGGTTGCTCGGGCCGACTGACCCAGTCACCGTCGATGGGGATTCCACCCCTCAGGGCCGCGACACCCAACACCTCATCCGCCTTGGACAGGGCGCGTAGATGCTCTCGCACCATGGCGAGCACCCCGCCGTTCGCGTCGCGGACCGCGTCGCTGATCTTCCGAGCGCGCTCCACCACTTGGTCCACGACTATGCGCCGGTCGATGACGAAGACGACTCGCCGCGGGAACAGATCAGGGCGGGCCGCCAACGTGAACACGGCCGTGTCGAGGACCGACGTCTTCCCCGTGCCCGTGGGAAGGTCTATCACTCTCGGCCACCGGCCCTCCGCGAGCACTCGCCGCGTCAAGCGACTCTGCCAGGGGTACGGCGCACGATCGTGGACGGCCTCGAAGAAGGCGTCGAACTCGGAGACAAGCAGATCATCCATCGCCTACACCCTCCTCGTTGCTCGCCTCGCGTTGAGCGCGGTCGTCCATCGGCCGCATCAGGCCGAGCCCGAGGAAGCGACCGCTCCCCAGCACCAGAGGGCCGCGCACCTCCTCGGGGAACTCGACAGACACATGAACCAACCTTCGCTGGATACCGCCACCCTTGCGGCCCTGCTTGAACGCAGGGAAGTCACGCACCGGACGCGTGCCTACAAGGTCCGAAACGAACGACACTCTCACATCGACGGGACGCGGAAGACCGATGTGCGCACAGGACTTGGCGACGGACTCCTCGGCACGTGCCCATGCCTTCGCCCGTGCCGCTGGCGTTCCGCCGACAAGGTTTCCGGGGTGAGTGGGCAAGGCAACCGGAGTCGCGGACGCCCACCATCGAGACCTCCGCTCCCAGACCCGAGGGTTCAAGGATGTCAAGCTGAAAGGCGGTTGCCTCCTTTGCATCCAGGCGTCGCCGCTGGGACCCATCGTGAGCTGCAGCCGCCTGTCTTCGCGCCGATCTTCCCAAGTACCGATTCCGCGCAGTGTCGCGCGGCGCGCAGCGTCGTCGAGGTCGTGCGGGAGAGAAACAGCGAGACCCATGATCCGGCCGTCAGCGCGTTCGTGACCGACATTGGGCAGCGCTACGAACGAGAGGTGCGGCACCTCCGTCGGCCTGCCGTCTGCGACATGCCCGCTCACGCCCTCTGGAATCGGGTCTTCAACAAGGCTGAGCACTGCCTCGCGCAGAACCCTCGCAAGCTCAACGGCCCTTGTAACAGGCATTCGCCTGTGGCTCGGGTCTAATTCGAAGACGATCCAGTCGCCGGCGGTCGTCGGAATCAGCACCTTGTCCGGGACACCTTCGGTCGCGTCCACCTCACGGTAAGGGACAGCGTGGAACGGGAGGCTGCGCGGCTTGATCGCCTTGTGCTGAGCGTGTTCAGCCTCGAGCGCGGCGAGCTGACCTGATTTCACCCAGCGCAGCATTTGGGTTCCCGCGCCAGGAGTGTGGGTGGCAGGAGGCACCTCATCGATCAACCGGCACGAGATCAGGGACGACGAGTGGCCCAGCCGTGTGACCCGGCTCACCAGGCTGTCAAGAGCGTTGGTCACATCAGGGGTTGGACTGTCATCCCACGCATACGTCACCGAACTGACAGCGGGGGAAACAACAGTCGACTCCGCACCTTCCGAGGGGAGCAGGGTCACCGAAGGGAAATGACGCTCCTTTTTGCCGCGGTGCTCGGGAAGCAGGGCAACAGCGGTGGCGACGTTGGTAGTCCCAGCTCGTCCCACCATCGACTCCACATCCAGTTTCTTGTCGATCTTGTTCTGCAAGCGGCTAGCCTTGGCGGTCAGCTCACCGCCTGCCGACTCGACTTCGTCTTCGAACTGCCCCAGCAAGTCCGCGACGTCCTCGACACGTTTGTCGTACGAGGCACCGGCAATGACCCTCGTGTCGTTGACTGGAACGAAGTGGCTCACCGCCCTTCTCGCAACAGCCCCCGGCGCGCTGATCCGAGGGGGCGGCTGGGTCTCCAACCATTCGAGTGCGGTCCGTTCGGTCTCGTCGGGTGGATCCGCGTCCGCCCAGGCTGCGACCATCGCCGAGAACAACCGCGCAGCATGGGGCGGCCATTCGTGTGCCGACCGGTCGTGGTGCGCTGTCGCCGTGTAGCGGCCTGTGAGGAAGCTGACCTCAATGGTGGTCATCAGTCGCTCTCCGCCGGTTCGCGCGCCGACACTTCGCGGCTGCGCTTGAGCAACTCGATCAGCTTCGGAGCGGGGACTAGGGATATCGGACCCTCTTCCCAGCCGACTCCCACTCCGGTGGCCGCGCGGGACGCCTCGGACAACAACCGAGCGGCCGATTCGCGATCGACCTCGACGGCTTCGGGCGTCGAACCGTCACGGGCGATGAGTTCCAGGCGGGGCGCGTGCTCGGGAACGAGCAGACAACGCGACCGAAGGTCATGATCGTTCTCGTACCCGTAGGCGATCGCTGCGACTCCAAGCGCAGCCACCGCGGTGCGCGCCGCAACCTCAGCGTCTCGACTCAGACCGGCGAACCGCAGGCGCCTCAAGGCAGCCAACGAGATCACCGTCGTCTGACGCGCCCCCGAGATGGTCACGCCACCCGACTGCGCGTCGATCCCGGGAGCGATGTTCCCGTGGTTGATCTCTGAGGGGCGGCCGTCCGATCCGGCGGACTTCAGCTTCCCCTTGTTGTCACGCGCAGCCTCAGACTCTTCGAGGGTCCAAACCTGCTCAGGGTCGGCGTGCTCGTATGCGACCGCCGCGGCCTTCTCGATCTGCAGAGGATCGATCCGGCTACCGACCTTGCGCCCGACCTGGGCGTCGAGGCCGACGATCTCCGAGACGTACGCTCGCTGGAACTTGGAGCCGAGGCCACCCTTGGGACCGGTCGAGTCCCACTGGCCGAACAGCAGCGCCGTCGGGGCGTAGCGGAACATAGCCGTCGCGTCCTGGGGCCGAGCCTCGGTGACAGCCCGTCCCACGGCGCTCAACCGGAACAAGGTCCCTTCGAGGAGGCTGTCACGAAAGATGGCGTCGGCGAGCCTGTGGGGCGCGTCCAGCACGGTGATCTTGCCGAGGTCGTCCACATCGGCCTCGTCGGTGAAATCCACGAAGGGCACTGGGAAATGGAGTTCGCCTTCTTCCCAGCCCTCTTTCAACGCAAGCTCTGCGCGGTTCGCCTGGGACGCGACTGAGTCGAGTAGCACGGTTGTCACAACCTTGTCGCCTACCTGCCTCTCCTCAACGGCGTACTTGTGGTCCGCGTTGACCGCGTAGGTCGGCGGAAAGACCTTGCCACCGGGACCGTCCACTGGTTGCAACCGCACGATAGAACGAAGCGCTACCGCCCCGCCCCTGACGGCATCGTGCAGCAAATCAATCGTTAGTTCAGCCATCAAAGGCCCCTTCTCGGTATCGGCTCTGACGACCTGCCAGAACGGTAGGAGAAGCTAGCAGAGGGGTGTGACAATCGTGAGTTACGGCATCGCGCGAACCGCATATGCGGCGCCGATGTCGCGAGTTCACCATAATCAACTCGAGCCATCGAGAGAGCAGCGGATCAGCGCTGGGCAATAGTTCTCTCGACAGAGGCAAACAGCTGGAATCGAACGGGCCCAGTCACCCAAGCCACTAGATATCCGTGGCGACTCCGCCGCGCGAACATCCGCCAGAGCAGCGATTCCAACTACAGGCCGACCAGAGCAAGCAGGTCGGCTTTGCGGTCGTCTGTCATGTGACTTGAGTGGTGGCGGAGTTCGAGGCCCGCGTTGATCGCTACACGCACATGGTCTTCATGAGCTTCGTACTCATCGTTGGCAACGGTCCGCACCCATTGCTCCACCTCGATCGCCCGCCAGAGTCGATAGCGGGCGCGGGGATCGGTTACCGGCGGTGGAAACCCACCAGGTCCTCGCTCGCCGGCGACTAGAAGCCTCACAATTTCACGGGTCCGCCCGGTGCGCTCGGCAATGTTCGCCATCGACACGAGGCCTGCATCGGCAAGGCGCACGACCTTGAGCCCGTCTACAGACTCGATATCGGCAACAGCCGAAAGTACCGCTTCCTCGAGCGACTCTGCCTCACGGGCGAAATCGAGGTAGTCGATCCCGTCACAACTGTGGATCAGGGCATCGCTGCAACCCGCTTCATAAAGAGCATTTGCGACTTCATCGCTCTGCGGGTCCGCCCCCTCCACCACGAGCATGAATTCAAATTCTGGCATGTTCAAGAATCCTCTCTGGTCACTGGTGGGGGCAACGGTCGAATTCTCGCAAGATTCGATGTGCATCGTTGCCCGGATTGCGCGGCGACGACCATATCAACACACGGCATCCGTGCGATTTCGGAGCGTCGCGACGGGCAACACCCCACTTGTGGCCCGATGCCGTCGGGGTAATGGGTGAACCGACAGCTGGCGTCCATAAAGGTCCCGTGTCCGCTGCCTGTCAGGGGCCGAGAGTGGAGATGGGGGCGACTTGCACGCCGTCGGGACGGCGGTATGCAGCGCCGGTGGGGGTGACCACCACCAAAGCCGCCAGTTCAGAAACGCGTAGACTAGACATCTTGTCCCGGAGGCGAAGCAGGGTCTCCGCAGCCCTGTCGATATTTCTGGCGCCGGTGCTGAGTTTGATTTCTGCTGCGATCCAGGATCCGTCTATCAATTCAATAATGGCATCAGCTTCCAAACCGGTGTTGTCGCGGTAATGGAAAACCATGCCACCTTCAGGCTGGCTGTAGACGCGAAGGTCGCGCACCACCAGCGATTCGAACAGAAAGCCGAAGGCCGAAGGGTCCGACAACAACCGCTGGGGTGTGGCCCGAAGCATGGCCGCGGCCAAAGAGGGGTCTACGAAGTGTCGTTTGGGTTCTCTTCTGAGGATCGCCTTCGACCGCAGGTTCACAGACCACGCCGACTGGTCTTCGATGACAAAAACGCGGCGTAAAGCATCGAGGTAGGCAGCCACTGTGTTGCGCCCCGACGGGTGGCCCGTGTCCATGTCGGACGCCAGTTTGGTCATCTTGGCCTCAGTCGCCACGTTGAGCGAAAGCGACCGCATCAACCGCCGCAGCATCGTTGGGTCGTGCCTCACACCGCTGGCCGCTGGGATGTCCGCTCGAATGATCTCATTGACGTAGTCGCCTGCTGACGACAAAACATCGTCCTCGCTTTGGCCGAGGTTCCGAGGCCAGCCACCCGCACAGACCGCCAAGGCGACGTCTCGCAGCCCCGGCTGTGCTTCGGGAAGGCAGGAGACCGACTCACCTTCGAACAACTTCTTCAGCGACACCGCTCCGCTCGACCCGCCCGTCTCCCACAATGACATCGGCCGAAGCAGCACCCTGCTTATACGTCCGGTACCGGTATGCCGCGTAACATCGTCTTGCGGACTCGACGAGCCAGTCAGAATGAACTGACCGTTCTCCGGACGGTCATCGCACTCCCGGCGCACCCGGTTCCACAACTGCGGCGCGTTCTGCCATTCGTCCAGCAGCCGAGGGGGCGGACCCTGCATCACCGCATCGGGGTCTGAGGTGGCCAGAAGCAGCGCCGCCTCGTCGTCGAGCCGGACCTCGCTACGGGCGAAGTGCCGCGACATCCAAGTCTTACCGCATCCCCGTACGCCCTCCACCAGCACCGCGCCCCGTCGGCGCAAAGCATCCTCAACTTGTTGACCGGCAACGCGCGGCCGATAACCCGGCATCGTGAGCGTGGGGGCGGGTTCTGACATGCTTCACCTCTCCATGTGCATAGCGCGTTCTGAAGATCAACTGTAGCGCGGTCTGAAGATCAATCACAGCGCGTTTCGCAATCAACACACAGCGCGCTTTGGAATATCGCAGCGTTGCCGCTAGAACTCAACAACCCCTCAACCAAACCTCAGATCTCCGCGGCGATTGCGTCCTCGAAAGAGACACCCTCCTCGATGAGCATCCTGTAGCGCATCACATGGCGGGGGCGGTTGAAGCCCAACACGCCGACAAGACGACCGGCGCGGCCGTAGATCGCGGCGAAACGCCTCTCGGCGAGGCTGCCCGTCGCAATATGCATCTCATCGTCGAGGCCAATGCGGCCCGCCATCTGAATCTTGCGATCGTACTGATCGGACCAGAACCAGGGAACCGGGATGAACGGTTCTGCCTCATCGTCTTCAACCAGCAAACGCCTCGCCGCGTGCGCGCCCTGCGCCACAGCGTTGTCCCAATGCTCGACACGCATGACTTCACCGAACCGCCGGTTGGGCCAGCACGCAACATCCCCAGCAGCCGTCACCCCGGGCGCGGCCAGGCAGGTGGCGTCGCACACCACTCCGTTGTCGATTGTCAACCCTGAACCCTCCAGCCACTCAGTATTGGGGATCACGCCGATTCCGACCACAACCACATCAGCCTCGATCATCGAACCGTCGTTCAGCCGAACCCGTTCAACATGTCCGTCGCCTTCGATTGCCTCCACACCGACACCAGTGCGGAGATCCACACCATGTTCGCGGTGCAAGTCGGCGCAGACCCCTCCCATCTCGTCGCCGAGCACCCGGCTCAAAGGTTGAGGCAGCGATTCGATCATGGTGACGTCGAGCCCTTGAGTGCGCGCCGTGGCAGCTACCTCAGCTCCAATGAACCCGGCACCCACGATGACCACCCGCGCCGGACCGGCATCGAAAGCAGCCCGGATCGCCAGCGAATCGTCGAGGCTGCGCAACACGAAAACCCCATCGAGTCCTTCGGCACCACCCAGTGTGCGACAGCGGGCGCCTGTAGCTATAAGCAGTCCGTCGACGACGAGCTCTTCACTGCTCTGGTCTTCGAGGTCCGCAAGCCCTAGACGGCGAGAGTCGAGATCGAAGCTCGCGGCTCGAACTCCCAAGCGGAGATCAAGATCCAGGTCGTCGAGTTTGTCGGGCTGTGTCAACGTCAGACGATCCGTCTCCCAGTCGCCGGCAAGGAATTGCTTGGACAATGGCGGGCGATCATAAGGAGCGTGCAGTTCGTCGCCGATCAGCGTGATCGCCCCGTCGAAGTCCTGGCGCCGAAGCGACTCAGCCGCGCGGATGCCTGCCAGAGAAGCTCCGACGATCGTTATGGAGCGCCGCGTCACGGAGGCTCCGCGGTCGTCGTGCCGTTCAACCCTGCCCTTCAACCCCGGAAATCAACCCTGTACTGAGATGGCCTGCTTGGGGCAGCGCTGAACGCACTCGTCGACGCGGGCACGATCTTCCTCACCGGGCTCTTCGTTGAGCACGTACAGGAAGTCGTCGTCACGTACTTCAAAGATGTCCGGAGCAATCTGCATGCAGATGGCGTTGCTCTCACAGAGGTCGAAGTCAACCACGATCTTCATGGCGTCACCTTTCCTATTAGGTCCAATTTAGGTCGCTGTCCGTTCAGGTCGCTGTCCATCATGCCCCACCGAAGCCGCCAGCGTGAACATCAGCGTCAACTCGCTCCGTCAACCAGCGCCACTGCGATCGACCACGATGCTGTACCGCTCACGGACCGCGGCATCAGCAACGGGGTCGACGTGGGTGGGAATATGGGAAGCCAGGATCTCGTGGGCATATGCATGTGCGACTCGCAGAGCGTCCTTGCCGCCGGCGTCGAGCCAGTCATCGGGCGTGTCTCGATCCCCGATAAGTGGATAGATGTACTCCTTCTGCATCAGTTCGAGGGTCTGCGGCGAGCCGAGGAAATGTCCCGGACCGCTCACGACTTCTTCGATCAGACCCGCCGACAGCGTTTCTTCGTTGACCTCAATGCCGCGAACGGTGCGGTTTATCGACCCGAGCATGTCGTTGTCGATCACCAGGGCCTCAAGCGAGCAACTCAGCAGACTCCCGAGCATCCCCGCGCTCTCATAGACGAGGTTGGCGCCCGCCTGGCCTGCGAGTGTGACATTGATCCCCTTCTCGTATCCAGCCTGATTGTCTGGGACTTTCGAATCGGTCATTCCCGCAGCCACACCCGACGGGAGTCCTATCCAGTTCACGAGTTGTGCGCCGGCCGCGTTGAGTACTCCCTCCTCGCCGCTTCCCCCGCTCATCGCCCCCGTGCGGAGGTCCGAAACGAAGGGCCACATCCCCATAACGCAGGGATGACCAGGGCGCATCAAGTTGACCGCGGTCAGAGCAGAGAGGCACTCGGCGAGCGCCTGAGCCAGCGAACCAGCCAACGCCGCCGGCGAGGTCGCGCCGGCCTGGCCTGCCGACAACAGGTTGATCGGCATTCCCATCTCCACCTGCGCGACCATGCAGTTGGTGGACTCCTCGGCGAAGCGAAGCGGCGGCACCACGAAAGTGTTGTTGGCGGCCACAAACGGCCGTTTGCGGAACAACCCTTCGCCGCCCGCCATCATGTCGTACATCTCGACGGTCTCATAAACATGTTCCCGCTCGAACCACGATGTGCCGACAGGTTTGCCAGTGCCGACCGTGGCCGCATAGGCGGTGTTCAGATCCAGTTCCCGTGAGTCTTCTCGATCCCGTGCCACAACGGTGCGAACGAAGAAATGGATGTTGTCGAGCTGGTCGACCAGGCGAGCACAGTCGTAGACGTCTTGTGCAGTGCTGTGCCGGAACGTGTTGGTCTGGTAGTCGTACATCAGCACCGCCGCGCCGGCGGTGCCGAAGTGGACCCGGTCTCCTCCGACCTCGATCGACTTGTCATCGTCGAAGCCATGCCATGTCCACTCTTTGGCAGCCGTGGCTATGGCGTTCTCAACCAGTCCTCTGGGGTAGAGAAGCCGTCCCGAGTCGTCGAGGCTCCCGCCCGCGTCCACTACCACTTGTACGAACTCGGGAACGGGAGAGCCGATTCCCACGCGTTCCAAAAGGCCGAGGGCGGTGTCGTAGACCTGTTGCATCTCCGAAGACGACAGGGGCTGGTACTTCCCCCCCGCGAGTCCGGGCCGCACCGGGCGTTCGTCTGCCTGCAACGGAGCAGCGCGTTCAGCGATGCGCCCGGCACGTCCGCCTGACCTTCTGCGACGAGGCTCTTGGCTCACGGTTCGGTCACAGTTCCTCCCGTGCGACTGCGAAACAGTGCGGCTGAGAAACAGTAACGCATCATGAACAGCTAGGCGCGTAGCACCGAGTTAGTGGGGTCATAGGCAGACTCTTCCAGCACCGTCGCCGTTCTCATCTCACCGAGAAGTTCCAACTCGAAGGTCGAACCAGGCGCTTCGTAGGCCGGGTCGACGTACACAAAGGCCAGACTCTTACCGACCGTGTGACCCCAGGTGCCGCTCGTGGCGATCCCCATGACCTGACCGTCTTGGCCGTAAGCCCCTTCGTTTCCTCGCACGTCGTTGTCGGTGGCGTCCACTTCGCAATAGACGAGCACCATCGACAGCGGTTCGGCTTGGTCGCGACGGGCAACCGTGGCCTCTTTGCCGATGAAATCACCGGTGAAGTCGACGAAGCGTTCGAGCCGGGCTTCGATCGGAGTGATCTCGGTGGTGAGTTCGCTACCCCATGCCTTGTAACCCTTCTCGATGCGCATGACGTTCATGGCGTATGCACCGAAGTGGGCGATTCCGTGGGGTTCTCCGGCAGCCACTAACGCATCGTAGAGTTCAGCCATCTCAGCGATTGGACAATGCAGTTCCCAGCCGAGTTCACCGACGTAGGACACCCGCAGTGCTTTGCAGGCGACTCCAGCCACTTGGATCTCTTGAGCTGTCAACCAGCGGAATGGCTCGTTGCTGAGGTCGGCGTCGGTGAGAGGAGCCAGCACTTCTCGAGCGCGTGGTCCGGTAACGGCCAGCAGGCCGAGGGAATCGGTGACATCGGTGACGGTCACATCTTCGCCTGGTTCGATGTGGTCGTTGAGCCAGTCCAAGTCGTGGGTCGTGCCCATGACCGCTGAGTTGAGATAGAAACGGTCAGCGGCGAAGCGGGTGATGGTCATTTCGCATTCGATTCCGCCGAGCGAGGTCAGCATGTGGACCAGGCGGATGCCACCGTCTCTAACTGGGATCTTGTTGGCGGACACTCGATCAAGCAGCGCGGCCGCATCCGCGCCGGCCACTTCAAACTTGGCAAACGCCGTGAGATCAGCGATACCTACCCGTTGCCGAGTGCCCCGAACTTCCTCGCCGACAAAGTCAAACGCATTGGAGCGTCGAAACGAGTGCTGTTCGGGATCCCCGAAGTACTGCGGACGCTCCCAGCCGTATACCTCCTGCCATTGGGCGCCCAAGGCGTCGAGCCGGCCATAGATCGGGTTGACTTTCTGACCGCGCGCTACCGGCCGTTGCTCTCCGGGCAGGCGAACCTGATACATCTCGTGGTACTCGTCGATCGCTTTTTCGATGGCGAACACGGATTTGGGGCCGGTGTGGTCTCCGAAACGGCGCGGGTCCATTCCCCGCACATTGATCTCGGTCTGACCATGGACGATCCATTGAGCGAGATACTTCCCCGCTCCGGGGCCCTGGGTGATCCCGATCGAGGCTCCGTTGCAATGCCAGTAGTTGCGAAATCCCGGTACCGGCCCCATGAGATAGCCGGAGTCGGGGGTGTGAGTGATCGGACCCGACACGATCTTTTTGATTCCCGCTTCAGACCACGAGGGGATACGCAGCATGGCAAGTTCGAGGCACTCGGCGATGTTGTCGATGTCTGGCGGCGTCAGATAGAAGTCAAGCCCCCAGTCGATCCCTTCAACGCCGTAGATTTGAGCGTTGGACATCTCGTAGGGTCCGATCAGCAACCCGTCAATCTCGCGGCGGTAGTAACAGCTCGACCTGGGATCGCGAGTCACCGGCGGCTCGAAGCCGAGATTCTTCATTGATTCGAGCGGTTCTGTGATGACGTATTGGTGGATGACCGAAACGATCGGCACGTCAAGGCCGATCATCGCACCCAACTGCGGGGCGTAGTGGCCAGCGGCGTTTACAACGTGTTCGCAGGTGATGGTGCCTTTCTCGGTGACAACCTGCCAGCGTCCGTCGGCTAGTTGAGCCATGTCGACGACCCGGTTGTGGCGCTGGATCTCACACCCGAGTTGGCGTGCGCCTTTGGCCATTGCGTTGGTGCAGCCCGTGGGATCGGTCCACCCGTCGTGGGGAGTGTAGAACCCCGTCTTCACATCGGAGATGTCTTCGAGCAACGGGTTGAGTTGTTGGACCTCTTGCGGTCCGACGATGTGGGACTCGACACCGATCTGGTTGAGCATGGCGTGCACGTAGCGGTGCCAATCGACTTCATCATCCGTGCGGGCCAGGCGCACTGCCCCACATCCGTGCCAGCCCGCTGAAAGGCCGGTCTCTTCCTCTATATCGGGATAGAGGGCGATCGCGTCTTGATGCACTTTCGCCATGTTGAGGTCACCGATGAAGTTGGGGATCAGCCCCGCCGCGTGCCAGGTGGATCCCGAAGTCAGTTCACCTTTTTCGACGAGGATCGTGTCGGTCCAGCCCTCGTGGCCCAGGTGGTAGAGCAATCCCACGCCCATGGCCCCGCCTCCGACGATGACGCAGCGCACCTCTTGGTTCATGCCCTTTCCCCCTGGTCCACTGATATGTCCTTGTCCACTGTGTTTGGTTGGTTCACCGTGTCTCCTTGCTACTGCTTCGGGCGTTGGTTTTGAGGGTCGAACCAACTGCGGATGGAGGTGCTGACGGGTACACGCCGCGAGGCGATGTTGGTTTCCCATGAACCGCTGTCGAGCCAGTCTTTCGTCACCGCTTCATGATGGGTGACATAGCCCATGGCGCAGCAGCGGTTCTGGGTGGCGCTCCACATCGACGACGATATTCGGCCCACGACGACGCCGTCGCGATAGAGGGGCTCGTCGTGGTAGGTCAACAGGTCCGGGTCTTCGATGCGCAGCTGGATAAGCCGTTTTGTGCGGGGTTGTCCGCGCTGCGCCTCAAGCGCAGCCCGCCCGTTGAAATCGACGGGTTTGTCCCAGGCGACCGTGAATCCAAGTCCCGCTTCCAGAGGAGTGTCTTCGTCGGTGATGTCATGGCCCCAGTGCCGCATACCGGCCTCCAAGCGGAGCGAATTCATGGCGTGGTAGCCGGCATGCACAAGCCCGTGGGGCTTCCCCTCTTCAACCAGCGCGTCGTAAACGCCGGTTGCGTCCGCATTGGCTACATACAGCTCCCAGCCCAGGTCCCCGACATAGCTCATCCGCAGGGCGAACACGTCATACCCGGCGAGATTGATGCCGCGACCCGTGCCGAACTCGAATCCAGCATTCGAAAGGTCCGTGTCGGTGAGTTTCGACAGCACGGCTCGGCTGCTTGGCCCCATCAGGCCGATCATCGCCTGCTCATGGGTTATGTTGGCGAGCGTCACCCGCTTGTCTCGACAGGCGCGCCGCAGCCAAGCCCAGTCTCGGCCCTCCGACGCCGCAGCGGTGACAACAAAGAACTCGTCGTCGCCCAAGCGGTTCACGGTCAAGTCCGCTTCGATTCCCCCCGCCTGGTTGCACCACTGCGTATAGACCGCCTTGCCGATCGGAGCATCTATATCGGCGACGCTGACTGTGTTGAGCACAGCCAGCGCATCAGGTCCGGTGACTGTGAATTTGGCGAACGACGTTTGGTCGAAAAGGCCGACCGTCTCCCTAACTCCGAGGCATTCGGCGACCATGTTGTCGTGCCAGTTCTGCTTGCCGTAGGAGTACTCGTATTCGCGGGCCTGGCCGTCGCGGGCGTACCAGTTGGGTCGTTCCCAGCCGGCCGTTTCGCCGAACACGGCTCCTGCGGCCGCTATCGGGTCATGCAGCGGTGACAGGCGTCTGCCTCGGGCGCTCTCGTATTGCCGGAACGGCCAGTGCATGGCGTAGAGCAGGCCGAGGCTTTCTGAAATCCTGTCCTGGAGATAGTCGGGGTCTGCCTGGAACGGCAGAGCCCGGCGAATGTCGACAGAGTTGAGGTCCATGGGTGGGCGTCGATCTGCTATCCAATCGGCCAACGCCCAACCAACGCCGCCCGCCGACTGGATTCCGACGGAGTTGAAGCCCGCGGCAACGAAACAACCGTCCACTTCAGGCGCTTCTCCCATGTAGTACACGCCGTCGGGAGTGAATGACTCAGGACCGTTGAAGAACAGCTGCAACCCGCATTCGCCCAATGCCGGTACGCGATGAATGGCGCGTTCAAAGATCGGCCCGAGGTGTTCCCAGTCTTCGTCGAGTGTCCCGAAGGAGAAGTCGCGGGGGATCTGATCGGTGCGCCAGACCTTGCCGCGGGGCTCGAAGAACCCGGCCATGAGCTTGCCCGTCTCTTCTTTGAAGTAGGTGTAGTTGCCGGGATCACGCAACGTCGGAGTGCCGATCTCCATTCCGTTGAGGGGTTCGGTGACTATGTAGAAGTGCTCGCATGCCTGCAGCGGAACGTTGACCCCGATCTGGGCAGCGAGGTGACGGGTCCACATGCCGGTCGCGAGCACGACTGTCTCGGTCTCGATCTCACCTTGTTCGGTGATCACGCCGGTGACTTTGCCGTTGGCAACTTTCAGGTCCGTTACCGAAACGCCTTCGATGATTCTGGCCCCACGGGACTTGGCCCCTTTGGCCAGGGCCATCGTGGTGTCTACCGGCGAGGTTTGACCGTCGCGGGGCAAGTACAACGCCCCGACGAGGTCGTCGGTACGCATCAGCGGCCACCGCTCACTCGCCTCGTCGAGGTCGATCACCCGGGTCTCAACACCGACCCCTTCTGCCATCGTCGCGCCGCGCAGGATTTCTTCCCAGCGTTGTTCGTTGTCGGCGACCGATATTGATCCCGGGGTGCGATAACCGGTTGCTTGACCGGTTTCGTCCTCCAACTCCTCGAACAAGCGGGCTGAATAGGTCGCCAGCTTGGTCAACGAATGAGTCGATTTGAGTTGCGACACCAAACCGGCGGCATGCCAGGTGGTCCCACATGTGAGGGTGCCCTGTTCCAGCAGCACGACATCGCTGATGTCGCGGCGTGTCAGATGGTAGGCAATCGAGCAACCGACGATGCCCCCGCCGATCACAACGACTTCAGCTCGGTCCGGGAGTGTCGGACCCAAAGGCAGGGAACGAGCCATCGGCAGCAGAGACTAGCGAATTCGAAGCGCGCAAGTGCGTGTCGTAATGTCGAAAAAATGAGCGAACGTATCCAACGCGAATCCTCCGATTCGAACACCTCCAGCGACCACGAAAACGAAGTGCCGCCGGACCTGAGCAGCGCGCCGAAATTCCACACGGATCGCAGCCATTACGGACCTGCTTTCGAGCAATGGATCACCACGAGGTACCCGAACCGGATCGGTGCTTCGATTACCAACATCGACATCCCGGTGTCGACGGGATTCTCCAATGAGACCGTGTTCTTCGACGCCTCATGGACCGAGGAGGGCACGGAATGCTCCGAGAAGTTCGTGGCCCGGATCGAACCTGGCGGAGGCGCGCTGTTCCCAGCCCAAAGCGACCACTGCGGGGTCTCGGTCGAGGTTCAGTACCGAGCCATGGACACGGTTCGACGCAACTGCGACGCTCCGGTGCCCGAACTGCTCGGCTATGAGTCAGACCCGGCGATCATCGGTCAACCGTTCTTTGTGATGGGGTTCACCGAGGGCCGTGTTCCGGCTGATCAACCCCGTTACTCCGAGGAGGGATTCTTGGTCGACGAGGCGACGCCCGCTGAGCGCCATCGCATGGTTGCCACAGGCCTGCAGACAATGGCCGAGATCCACGCGATCGACTGGCGAACCGCCGGGTTGGAATGGCTCGATACGAGCGGCACAGGACAACCCAGCACGCGAGTACAGTTGGATCTCTACCGGTCGTCCACTACCCGCGAACTCGCCGGCCGGGATCATCCAGTGCTTTCAGAAGCTTTTGACTGGCTCGTCGCCAACGATCCCCAGGATGACCGAGTCGGTTTGTCCTGGGGCGACAGCCGGTTGGGGAATATCTTGTGGCAGGACTACCGCCCGGCAGCGGTCCTTGACTGGGAGGCTTGTGCTCTGTCGCCGACCGAGGCCGACGTCGGTTGGTGGCTGATGTTTGATCGGATGTCGTTCGATGACGTGGGGGCTGCCCGGATGGAGGGTTTCCCAACCCGAGAAGAGATGATCACGCTCTACGAGCAGGCCTCAGGCCGTGAGGTCCGAGCGCCGCACTATTGGGAAGTCTTCGGTGCGATGCGCTTCTGCGCGATCTTCATCGGGCTCGGCGACCGCATGACGAACAGCGGCCTTCTTCCCCCTGAGATGAACCCGGCGGTACACAACATGGTCACTCAGGCGTTGGCTGATCTGCTCGGTATCGACAACCCGACACCGTCAGTTATTTAGCCAGTCATCTCGTCCGCTGTTCAAAATGCGACGTATCTCTTCCCTTTTCTTGATCGCGACGAAGATCGCGATCATCGGGACCGGCATGAGGGCATACTCGATTGGCTTCCACAGCCCAGACAACAGTTGGATCATCAACAACAGGGCAGCAATAACACAACCACATCCAATCGGAACCAGATGAGGCCGAAGGTTGGTCAGCGTAAGCGGTTTCACTTCTGAGAATATCCGTCTAAAAACTACTCCGATTGCTGCACCTGAGAGAATTACGAAACCGACTTCGTAGATGAGCCCGATACCCAACATCCGACTACCTGCAGTATCCGCCGGAGTAGATTATCACCGCACCGGTGGACTTTACCTTAACGCATTTATCCAGAAGTCGGGCGGCGCAGGAATATAGAACAATGATCGAAGCTACGGCAAGGACAACGGGTATCCAGAATGGAAGAGTGACCAACCAGCGAAGCGTATTCAATGTCCCCGAGCACAGTATCAAGGTTTCCCATTTGTTGAAGTAAACGGTTCCGGTGACCCAGCCCCAAGTGTAACGAGGGTCGGCCACAACCGGGTAGACAGTGTTCTCGTCGGTTTCGATGATCTGCGTAATGGTCTTGGCTTCAACTTCAAATCTGGTGGGAATTTCACGGCCTTCGGCATCCAATGCCCATGGAGTCTCAAATGAACCGATGGTGTATCGGTCATTTCCGAGGACATCAACAGATCCCTCGTCCGTGAGGATGAGCATCGCTCCCTCAGGCACGCCGACATCAAACGCGTATTCTCTGTCGGACTCTCGCGAGAGCAACTCAACCAGAACCGAGAAGCCATCGTTATTGACTAGAGCCACATAATTTGCTCCCTTTGTAGCGCTGGCTGCCCGACTCCCGTGAGCACTACCGGTTTCGACAAGAGCGTCCGTAGCGGTGAATTGATCACTCGCAAGATCGGTCCACGACAAAGTCCCCGCCTCAAGAGCGGAAATTGTGACGCGGTTTCCCTGATACTCGGTTGCGAGAAGAGCACTGTCATCAGCGAGCAGTTTCCCTGTCACCTCGGCTTCTTCAACGAGGACCTCTTCGTCTTCTTCTTCAACGAGGTCCTCTTCTTGATGAGTCAGATCGTCCTCGGCGGCGATTTCGGAACCTGTCCCGCCAGCAAACTCCTCGCTTGTCGCCGCATACGACGAAGCTGGCACCAAGACGGCAGCGGCAACCGCAAGTGCCGTGACAACCGCTGTCTTGCGGGGACCTCTCATTGTGTCAGCTTCTCAGAATGATCAGGCGGCGTCAATGGTCGTGGCGGTGGCGGTTTTCTCGCTGACGACAGTACTGGAACCACCGGGCTTCATCGAGACGCCGTAGAGGCAGTCCGCGATTTCCATCGTCCGTTTTTGATGGCTTACCAGGACCAATTGCGCGTCAGCGCGGAACTCGTCTACCAGATTCAAGAAGCGATGAAGGTTGACATCGTCGAGGGCCACCTCGACTTCGTCCAGCACATAGAACGGCGAAGGACGGCTCATGAACACCGCGAAGAGGAACGCCAATGCCGTCAAGGTCCGCTCACCACCCGACAACAACGACAACTTGCGAACGTTCTTGCCACCGGGTTTGGCCGAGACGTCGATTCCCGTGTTGAGCAGATCGTCGGGAGTGCTCAGCCGTATTGATCCACTCCCACCTGGGAAGAGGGTCTCGAACAGCTTCTCGAAATTGAGCGAGACATCGGCAAAGGCGTTTGCGAAGATCGTCACAATATCGTCGTCGATCGAGGCGATGACCTTCGTCAATTCACGTCGTGTGGCGGCGATGTCGGCGAGTTGAGCTTGCAGAAACTCGTGGCGCTCCTGCAACGCCTGGCATTCCTCCAAAGCCAATGGATTGATCGGACCCATGATCTCAAGTTCGTTCTGCAACTGCTCTATCCGCCGCGGCGGGTCGATTCCCTCGGGTAGCGGCGGGCACGGCGCCGACACAGCGACGTCAGGCGCAACCTTGTGTTCGGCGAGGACGCTTTCAACAACGGTTTGGAGTTTCGTGCTGAGTTCGGCCCGCTCGATCGCGGCGGTGGCCGCCCGTTCGCGGAGGTTCTCGAACTGTTGGTTGAGAGCCACCCGCTCGCTGCGGAGGTCGGTGAGTTGACGCACGATTTGACGGGCGGTTTCGGACTGCTGTTCATGTGCCGTGCGTGCCTCGCTGAGCTGGGATTCGATGGTCGCTGACCGCGAGTCGAGCGCCACCGTCAGCTTGTCGAGCACAGTTGCGCGGCGGTCCAGCAATTCTCGTTGTCGACCAGCGGTGGATCGCTCCGAGACATCGCGTTCGAGTCTGGCCTCGATCTCCGCTATGCGGGTCCGCAACCCGTTTTCGCGTTCGTTGATGGCCGCGGCTCGCACCTCGACATCGGTGCGCAACGCGGCGACCTCCTGTGCTCGTTGGTCGATCTGCGCTCTTGCGACGGCAATCCGCAGAGCCTCTTCTCGTTGCTCGGATTCCTGGGCTTCCAACACCAGGTGAGAACTTTCGAGCTCGTCAAACCTCTCCTGTTCGCCGCTCAGGCGCGCCACCAGCTCATCGAGACCGGTCCGCAGCGCTTCGGATTCGGTTGCGCAATCGCGGCTCTCAGTTTCTAGCTGTCGACATTCATTCACTGCAGCCTCAAGTTTGGATTCGACCTGCGCGAAGCGTTCGGAGAGGTTCGCAGCAGCGTCGACGCACTCGGCAAGTGCCAAACGGGCCGCGGCCACCCGGTCGGAGGATCTTTTGCAATCGACTCCCGCGACGACGACCTGTTCGCTTGCTTCGGTAAGCGCCGCGGCGGTCGCAGTCGAGCCGCTGCTGGTTACGCGCCAGCCGTCTGGTCCAATGAACTCTCCGGTGGAAGTGACGAAGGAGCGCATCGGGTCCTGCAATGCCCGGTCCACCGCGGTCTGCCAATCGCCATCAACTATCTCAACATCGCCGATCAGCACGTCCAACAGCGCATCAACGCCTTTTTTTGTGCCTTGTACCCGCCCACGAAGCGGGTTCTTCGGATCGGCGGAGTCCGAGGACGTCCGGTTGAACAACCTCGAACCCTCGCCTGAGGCTCTATCAGAACCGCGTTTGGGGAGCGTCCCAAGAGCCAATACCGCTCCCGATGATCCGCTGGCGCGCAGGGCCTCGAAAGCGTCACGAGCAGCGTCGGGGTCGCGCACGATGATCGCGTTCAACCCGGAGCCGACGGCGGACTCGAACGCGGCCTCGAATCCCTCATCGATGACAACTAGATCGAGCAGCGTGCCCAGCACGCCTTTGACGTGTGCCACTCTGTCGGCACCGGCTGCCGAGCGAGCTTCGTGCAGCGCAAGCGTGAGCGCTTCGGCTCGAGCCAGCCACCGTTGCTGGGTTGCGTCGGCTTCCGTGTGAGCGGCGATTTCGGTGTTGAGGGTTGCTTCGGCGCCTTGTTGGGCTGCTTTGGCTGCGTCCAGATCGGCAACCAGTTGCTGGTGTTCTGTTTGAACTGTCTCGAGTTCGGTACGCTGCCGGCTCAGGCGTGAGTCGAGGGCCGATTGTCGCTCGGCCAAAGAGTCCAAGCGTGTCTGGGACCGCTTTCGTTCTTCGCTTCCCGTTTCGATACCGGCACGAAGAGCCGCAAGCTCGCCGCGGGCCTCAGCAGCCTTGTTGCCGGACTCCGATTCGGCTTGAGCTGCTTGTTCATCGAGAGCCGCTCGATCGCTTGCCAGTTGCTGCTCGTTCGCTTCCAGGGTTACTGAGTCACTTCTGAGGGTCGTGGCTTCGGTTTCGGCTTCGACGAGGGCGAGCCGCAGACGCGTGGCCTCCGCTTCGAGGTTGGCGATCACCCCTCGGTCGGTGAATGCGGATCGGTCGCGGTCAATGCCGCGCCGACGTTCCCCGGCGAGTGCCGCCAGTCCCCGCGCGCGTTCTCGCATTGATTCGAGTCGTCGGAGCGTGTCGCCGAGGTCGTCTTCGGAGCGGTCCGAGAGCTCGCTCTCGTAGGCCGCGATGTCCTGGTCGAGATCCGCTAGTCGAGTCTTCGCAGACTGTTCAAGAGCGTGGATCGGTTGTTCGCCTATGGCTTGCAACTGACCGCGGAGCTCGGCGATCTGTCTGCCCGCCAGGTGCAGCCGCTGAGCCGCCAGTTCTTCGACAAGGTCGCCGTGGAGACGGGCAGCCTCAGCCTGCTTCTCAAGCGGGCGCAGCTGGCGCCTGACTTCGCGAATGATGTCTTTCACCCTGGTGAGGTCGCTGTCCGATGTTGCCAGGCGACGTTCGGCGCGTTCCTTGCGCTTGCGGTATTTCAAGACACCTGCGGCTTCTTCGATGATCGCTCGCCGATCGGTGGGACGCGAGGTCAGGACCGCGTCGATCTGTCCTTGCGAGACGATCACATGTTGCTGCCGCCCGACGCCACCGTCGCTCAACAGCTCGGCGATGTCGATGAGACGACAGGGCACGCCGTTGATCGCGTACTCGGAATCGCCGCTGCGAAACAGCGTGCGGCTGATTCGCACCTCGTTGAAATCGATGGGGAGCGTGCCCGAGTGATTGTCGATCGTGAGCGAGACTTCGGCTCTGCCGAGGGCGAGCTTTTCGCTGGTCCCGGCGAAAATCACATCGTCCATCTTGCTGGACCGCAGCGCATTAGGCGCCTGTGATCCGAGCACCCAGGCAATGGCGTCCACAACATTGGACTTGCCGCTGCCGTTGGGACCGACGATTACGGTGACCCCTGGTTCAAGATCAATCGAAGTCGTATCTGCGAACGACTTGAATCCCTTCAATGTGAGGTTCTTCAGATACATCCCAATCAAATGTATCAGCCCAGATTACATTGATGAGACTTCACACCTGTGTTTGACAGAAGTACGTCCACGTGCCCCGGAACTTGACCCGCTGTATCGGCAGACGGGACCTGGCACTGAGTTCACCATGCCGCCCCCAGACCATCAGGTGGCTGCCGTACTCGCCCGGGTTGCCCACAGGATCAATGAACTCCCGCTCGGGAATCGACGTGCCGCGATGTTTGATGGCGTCGTGGAGGGTTCCAACCAGCGCGCGATGAAGCCGTCTGATCTCCTGGCTTGTCAAGGAGTCGCTCATCCGATTGTGGCGAAGCCCGGCGTGGAACAGGATCTCATCGGCGTAGATATCACCGATCCCGAGGACGAATGTCGGATCGGTGAGCAGTGTCTTCAACCTGACTCGGCGCTGGAGGAGGCTCCGGCCGAACACCGTCCAGGTGACGGGCTCCGATACCGGGTCGAGTCCCAATTCTTCGAGTTCTGGCAGCTCATCGAGTATTGAGTCGTCGTCAACCACGAATATCTCAGAAGTGCCCTGGGCATCCAGCAAACGCAACTGGCCGTGTTGTGTGAAGGTGATGACCACCTCGGTCTCGGGATCAATCGCTTCTTTGTTGGCCGTGCGACGCAACGACCCGCTCGAACCCAGGTCGACAACCAGGTTGGACTCATTTTCGAACTCGATTGTTATGTGCAGCCCTCGGCGCTGAACCGCGGTGATTTTGTTGCCAACCAGTCTAGAGACGAAAGAGTTGCGGGTTCGATACCGCCGGAGCACCTTCATGCTCATTGCCTCAGCGCTCTTTATTTTCTTCCCGACGATGTCTCGCTCGAGATCACGGCGCACCGTTTCAACTTCGGGTAACTCAAACATCGAGTGCTCCATCGGTACCGGAACGGGCTTCGTATGCGACGCGGGCAGCTCGCCGTTGGGCTTGCTTTATCGTGCTGCCTTCCCCGGTTCCGCACACATCGCCCCCGATGCTTACGACTGCGCGAAACAGCCTGTTGTGGTGCGGACCCGTCTGCGAAACGTCATACTCCGGTGAATCCAGTCCATCGCGGACCGCGGATTCCTGCAGCAGCGTCTTGTAATCGCGCGCACCAGGTTGACTAGCCGCTTCGTCTATACGGTCACCAAGCTGCGCAAGAACGAAGTCGCGAGCAGACTCAAGCCCACCGTCCACGTAGACGGCCCCGATGACTGCTTCGAGCGCGTCGGAGACAATGGACGCCTTGGTGCGTCCACCGGAGCTCTCCTCTCCCTTTCCCAAGCGAAGGTGCCCGCCGAGATCGATGTCCACGGCCAAATCAGTGAGTGTGGACGCGTTCACGACCGCGGCTCGTGTTTTGGCCATCTGACCCTCGGGCAGATCGGGGAATCGCCGGTACAGAAAATCAGCGACAACCAGGCCAAGGACCGCGTCGCCGAGGAACTCGAGTCGTTCGTTGCTGGGTCCGCCATCATGTTCGGCGCACCAGGAACGGTGCGTGACCGCCAACTCGAGCTGATCGGGTTCGTCGAAACGATACCCGAGCCGGTTCTCGAGCACAGATAGCGAACGCAGTGCTCAGCGCCTCAGCCCAGCTTTGCGGCGACGTAGTCGACGGCGTCGCGAACGGTTCGGAGATCTTCAAGATCTTCATCCTCGATCCGAAAACCCGCTGAACGTTCAGCTAGTTCCTCTTCAAGAGCTTCCACAAGCTCAATCAGAGCCAGCGAGTCCGCTTCGAGATCATCGGCGAATGCGTCGCCCTCGTTGATCGACAGCGGCTCAATCTCGAGAATGTCGGCAAGCTGGTCCCTGACGAGAGCGAGGATCTCCTCACGACTCATGGGAGCCTGTTCCACATGCGTTTCTGCGGGCAACTGCACCCTCCTAGTCACCAGGACGGTCCGATGCTATCGGAAGTCTCGTCTCTCTCCTCTGTCTAGGATTGAAATAGCATTGAATATGCTGATAATCTATCTATCTTGGCGGACCGCCGCAGACAGGTGATCGACCATCCCAACATCGACCATCTCCGCGGCGATACGGATGGCGTTGGCCATGGCATCCGCGGAACTCGAGCCGTGAGAGATGACGCACACGCCCTTGACCCCCAGCAACAGCGCCCCTCCCGTGGAGTCGGGATGCAACTCGGCGAGCATCGAATCAAGCGGTGCCGACAACATCTCCCCAGCCCGTCTCGTCTCATCGTCGGTGTCTATTGCGGTGAGCAATCGGCTGAGAAGTGCCGACATGGCGCCCTCCAGCGTCTTCAGGGTGACATTGCCGGTGAACCCGTCGGTCACGACCACATCGACCTCGTCGGTCATGACGTCGCGACCTTCAACGTTGCCAATCCACTCAGCACCGCTCGATTTTGCCCAGGTGTTTTCGTCGAGCAGTTCGAAACACTCCTTCACGAACTTGTTGCCCTTGCCCGCTTCCTCTCCGATCGAAAGCAACCCGACCTTGGGACGTTCGATTCGGAAGCGATCACGGGCGTAGACGCAGCCCATCTGGGCGAACTCGACGAGCCATTCGGGTCGGCACTCCGCATTCGCTCCCGCATCGAGCAGGGTCGTCGGCGTGCTCTGGGGCACCGGTACTGGTATGGCGATCGCCGGCCGATTGATCCCCCGTATCCGGCCCATGCGCAACAGCGCCGACGCCATGGTCGCGCCGGTGTTTCCCGCCGACACCATTGCTGAGGCACGGCCGTCGCGAACCGCGGTAGCTGCACGCACCAAAGACGAGTCCCGCATGCGGCGAACGCTTGAACCTGGTTCAGCATCCATGGCGATCACTTCGCTGGCTTCGATGACTTCCAAGCCGCCGGTGTCAACGAGGTCCTCAGGTCTTCCAACCAGGAGAACCGGGATTCCCATTTCGGATGCGGCGCGTCGAGCACCGGCCACGATTGCCGCAGGGGCGTTGTCCCCACCCATGGCGTCAACCGCGATGGGCAGCATTGATCAGCTGACGTCTATGGCCTGGCGGCCGGCGTACCACCCACAATTGCCGCAAGCCCGGTGCGGGAGTTTGATGGCGCCGCAACGCGGGCAGACGCTGCGCGGCGACGCCCCCAGGCGCCATGCCGAAGCACGGCGGCTCCGAGTCTTCGATTTCGACATTTTCTTCTTGGGGACGGCCATCGCGAACCTGTTTCTTGCGAATTCTCTCAGGCCGAAAGTGACCGACCCGAGCAACAAAGGCTATCGACGCCCCGTGACGACGCCACCGCCAACACATCGATTAAGTCGGCGATGATAAGCCCATTGATCACGCGTCGAAGGTCAACTCGTCAAGGGCCGACCAGCGAGGGTCCACCCGCGAGCCTTCGTCAACTGGGGGGCCGGTCGGGAATCTGTCCGGTGCCGGACCCTCACATTCGGTACGACAAAGCGGAGCGAGCGGCAGACAGAGCAAGGCAACCTCACGCAGCATGGGTCCCAGATCAATGCCGTCTTCTTGCGGCGCTTCGCGCAGCGCCCATGTCTCCCCCTCTGTCGGGTTCACCTCGAACAGCTCCTGAATCTCAGCTACCAGATCACCTTGAATGAGCTCCAAACAGCGTCGACAGGGCACAGACCAACGTCCGCGAGCGGTGCCGCTGACCAACACACCGTCGGGTTCGGTTCGTCGAGGATCGTGCTCTGATGCGTCGGCCGAGTCGACCTCAGAGCCGGTGCGCTCCAACACAAGATCCAGCGACAGGTGACCATCGACCACCGTTGACCGCATTCCGGAGTCGGACAACTCCATGTCGGCGAGCTTCGCCTCCGATCTGACAACCAGTCGATGTTCGGCTTGGCCGAAGAGCCCAGCCGTGTTCACCACGAATTGAGCGCCCCGGGTCACTCGCGATCCTGGTCGAAGAACTCGTCTCTCTGTGGAACCTGCGGTTGAGGGGTCGGCTCCTGGGATTGCGTGGCACCCTGCATCCGCGACCTACCGAACGCGACCGAGCGGGAAATGCGCTCAAGCACCACTTCCAGACGACCGAGTTCCTGGTCACACCAGTCCTCGGTTTTCAAGCGGAGGTCTCTGGCTTCCTGCTCTGCTTCTGAGACGACTCGTCGAGCGTGGTCGTTCGCCTCTTTCACCAGTTCAGTGCGCTGCACCATGCGCTGGGCGGTATCACGGGCCCGCGCGATCAACAGGTCTCCCTCTCCTTGGACCCGCGCCAGAAAGTCATCGCGTTCCTTGAGCAGCCAGCGAGCCGCTCGAAACTCGTCCGGGAGGCTCTGCACCGCCGCGTTAAGCAGTTCCAACACCTCGTTCTTGTTGATTATCGAAGAGGCAGACATCGGCATCGGGCGTGCTCTCTCGATCAGATCAATAGCCGCTCTGAGGATCTCTTCTGCTTCCAGAGGACGGTACGCGGAGGGCGGGGCTTCAGCGAGAGAGTCTCCGGTGTCTTGATCGGTCATTCGTATCGCTCTCTCAATCGCCGAGCCACGCTTGCTGGAACCATTTTAGATATATCACCACCGAACCTGGTGAAGTCGCGTATGAACTTCGACGCCAGGAACGAACTGCTCGACGCGGACGGGATGAACAGCGTGTGGATGCCTGAGGCGGCGTTGTTCATCTGAGCCATCTGCAGCTCGTTCTCGAAATCGGACACGGCCCTCAGACCTTTCAAAATGAAGTCGGCTTCTATCTCCGTAGCGAGGTCGACGACCAGTCCCGCGAACATCCGCACCGTGACGTTGGGCAGGTGTTCGGTCGCCTCGCGGAGCATGGCCTCACGGTCGTCGAGATCGAAGACACCGTCCTTGGTGGTGTTGACCATGGTGGCCACGACAACTTCGTCGAACAGCTTCGCCGCAGTTTCAATGATCTCAAGATGCCCGTTGTGGACGGGATCGAACGAGCCGGGATAAAGGACACGGGTCACGGGACTTGGGTCTTTCGAGCAGCGGGGGCAAAGGCGAGCGTCACCACGGTACCTCCGTAACTGCGCACCCGATGAGTATCCCACGTTTTGGGCAGATCGATTTCACGGTCCGATTCGATGGCGACGACCGAATCTGTCGGGTGAGCGAGCAGTTCCGGCCAGCAATCGAATGAATACGGGGGATCCAGCAACAAGAGGTCGTAGGGCTCGGCGTGCGCTAGGAACGTCGACCCGTCGGCGGGTACGACCGTTGCTTGGTCCGCCAACCCCAGAGACGCAAGATTCTCACGCAGAATCTTCAAAGCCTGTCGATCGTTCTCGACGAACACCACTCTCGCCGCTCCGCGCGACAACGCTTCGATCCCCAGCGCCCCAGATCCCGCGAACAGGTCGAGTACGACCGCGTCGGTGATGGCACCGATGGAGTACAACGAGTTGAACATTGCCTCGCGTACGCGATCGGCGGTGGGGCGAATGGTTTCGGAGTCCCCGGCATTGATTCGTCGTCCACCAAGCGTTCCGGCTACGACACGCATGCATACCAGTGTGGCCCAACAAGGTACGGTCACCTCATGGGTGCGCCCGAAACCATTGTTTGCGTTGATTGCGGAGGCAGGTGCGGGCTCATCTCCTATGCGCCCGACGAGGGGTTCGAACCGGGCGATATCGTCGCTTACCGCTGCGTCGACTGTGGTGACCGCTGGGACATCGAGTTGGTCGTCGACGACCTCGATTGAAGGCCACTCTTTGTTAGCTGCGCTCAGCTTTTCATCAGGAACTCGGCTTCGTTGTCGCCGAGTATCAGATCGACCTCCACACCCAGTTCGGGATGGTCGGTCAGTTCCGGGTCCTGGGCGATGATCCCGGTCGCAACCTCGCGGGCGAGAGACACCCACTCTTTGTCTCTTCGCAACGATGCCAGGCGGAGGTCGTTTCTCCCCTTCTGCCGCTCCCCCATGATCGTCCCCTCACCGCGTAGTTCGAGGTCTACTTCGGCCAACTCGAACCCGTCGGTGCTCGCCACCAGAGCCTCGATACGGGCTTCTCCATCGTTGGTGCTCGGATCGCCGAGCAGATAGCAGAGTCCCTGGTGTTCGCCGCGACCAACCCGCCCGCGGAGCTGATGCAGTTGCGCTATCCCGAACCGGTCGGCGTCGAAGACGACCATCACGGTGGCATTGGGGACGTCGACTCCCACTTCGATCACCGTTGTCGCAACAAGCACATCGATAGTTCCCGCCCGAAAGTGCGCCATCGTCGCCTCTTTCTCAGCGGGCGAAACGCGCCCGTGCAGCAGACCCACACGCAGACCCGACAGCTCACCGCTCTGCAGCTCCAGATAAGTGTCCTCGACGCTGTGGACTTCGATGACCGCGGACTCTTCGATCAGCGGGCAGACCACATAGGCCTGACGGCCTTGCGCGACCTCGTTGCGAACCGTCTCCCAGACCTCGCTTTCTGCTATCGGACCTTCGGCCCAACTGGTGATGATCGGACTCCGGCCAGGTGGCATCTCGTCCAGCACGCTGACATCGAGGTCGCCGTAAACGGTCATTGCGGCGGTCCGGGGTATCGGAGTTGCGGTCATCACCAACACGTCGGGCACCCCGACCGATTCTCCTTTGTCTCGCAGTGCAGCTCTCTGTTCAACCCCGAAGCGGTGCTGCTCATCGATGACCACCATGCCCAGCGACTGGTACTGGACTTTTTCCTGAATGAGCGCGTGGGTTCCGATCACGATGTCGACCTGGCCGACGATCAGGTCGTCTAGGACCTGGCGGCGCGCCGCCGCTCCGACGCTGTTGGTCAACAGTTCCACGCGCAGCGGGCGGTCTCCCAACAGCGATGTCGGGTCTGG
Source organism: Acidimicrobiaceae bacterium (assembly GCA_009845995.1). Lineage (GTDB taxonomy): Bacteria > Actinomycetota > Acidimicrobiia > Acidimicrobiales > Aldehydirespiratoraceae > VXYK01. The sequence continues at coordinate 96,762 of VXYK01000037.1, forward strand.
GACCGACAGGTCGCCGAGCATGTCGCTCACGCTCAGGTAGTGCTGTTCGGCCAGCACTTCGGTGGGAGCCATGAAAGCGCCCTGATAACCGCCTTCGACGGCGGTCAACAGCGCAGTCACCGCGACCACGGTCTTGCCCGACCCCACGTCGCCCTGCAGCAGGCGGTGCATCGGATATTCGACGGCGAGGTCATGGGCGATCTCGGCATTGACTCTGCGTTGCGCGTCGGTGAGCGCGAACGGCAGACGCGCATGGAAGCGATCGACGAGCTCGCCGGACATGTCGTGGGCGACCCCAGACATTCGGCGCTCGATACGCGCCTTGCGGCGCACCAGTTCCAGCTGCACCCGAAAGAGTTCGTCGAACACGAGTCGGCGGCGGGCCTCCTGCATTTCTGCCATCGACTCAGGGAGATGAATGCCGTACAACGCAGCTTCGCGATCGACGAAATCGAACCGGTCGAGCACTTCACCGGGGACGGGATCGTCGAAGCCGCGCACCCGGCTTCTTTCTAAAGCACTCCGAATGAATCCCGCTAGATCCGATGTGGTCAACCCGACCTTCTCAGACTGGGGGTATACCGGGACAATCTTTCCGGGTTGGTCACCTATCAGATCAACAACCGGCGAAGTCATCTGGCGCTCCCCGCGGAAAAGCGTCAGCTTGCCGTGAACGAACAGTTCCAGTCCCTCCTTAAGTTGCCGCTCACGCCAGTGCTGGTTGAAGAAGGTGAGGGTGAGCTTGCCTGTGCCGTCGCCGATCACAACGTTGGTAAGCGTCCGCCGTCCTCTCAGCTTGCGGGTTTTGGCGCTTCGAACCGTACCCAGCACCCATGCTTCGTCGCCGACGAGGAGTTCGGCGATCTGGGCTTGTCGGGTGCGGTCCAGGTAGCGCCTCGGATAATGCTGTATCAGGTCGAGGACCGTTGAGATCTCTACGGCCAGAAGTTGCTCCGCGATTCGTTGACCGACTCCGCGCAGCTGGGTGACTTTGATGCCCGCGAGATCCCGCAATGTCAGCGGGGGGTCACCGGCCGGCATGCGGGTCTACTCCAATCCGAAGAAATAGGGGTAGAGCGGCTGCCCTCCGTGATGCACCTCTACCTCCACATCGGGATGGTTGCGGCTGATCCACGACTCGATCAACGCGGTCGTGTAGTGGTCGGTGCCCTCTCCGGTGATGACGGTGAGCAACTCGTGGTCTTCGTCGACGATCGCCCCGAGCAGCCCGGTCGCCGCGGCGACCAGTGACTCCTCGACTGCTTGGATTCCGGTTTTGGCTATACCCAGCCAGTCGCCGGTCGCAATGGGTCCTGCGTCGCTGGTGGCATCGCGCACGGCTTTGGTCACTTCGCCCGAAACGACACCGTTGAACGCTTCGGTCATCGAAGCGGCGTTCACGGACGCGGTCGCTTGGGGGTCATAGGCCATGAGACTTGCCAGCGCTTCGGTCACACTCGTCGTGGCGACGACTTCTACGGTGCGGCTGGTCTGCTCCCCAACCTGTTGAGCGACGGCGATGATGTTCTTGTTGTTGGGGAGAATGATCACTTCGGGAGCTGCGACCGATTCGACCGCCGCCACCAACTCGGCTGTGGACGGGTTCATCGACTGTCCACCGGCGACCACAGCGTGGACTCCCATTGATTTCAAAATCGCAACGACACCCGCGCCGGCACCAACGGCCACAACCGCCGTGGGCACCGCTGGGACCTCGTCGCGCTGCGCTGTGTCGCTGTCGAGTGCCGCTGCGACCCAGTCGCGTTCTTCAAGTTCTGCAAGCTCGTCTAGCAGGTCCGTGACCCGGATGTTGTGGGGTCGCCCAATCGCGATGCCGCATTCGATGGCTGCGCCGATGTCGTCGCAATGGATGTGGCAGTTGTAGATGCCTCCGTCGCCTACTACCACGATGGAGTCTCCGACTTTCGCCCAGGCCTCCTTGAAGCCGGCGATCTTCGGATCGGGGGCGTCAAGCAGGAACATGACTTCGTACCTGAGATCGGCGATCGACGGTCCGCCTTCGCCTCGGGTTGTTCCTGCGGACCGGTGATGGGGAGCGGGCTTTGAGGTTGCCTCCGGTTCGGGCATCGGCCGATCATCGACAACATGCAGTGCCGCGTCGTACAGCAGCAGGAGTCCCGCTCCACCTGCGTCTACGACTCCCGCGTCGGCCAACACACCCAACAGCGTGGGGGTTCGCTCAAGCGACGCAGCCGCTTCGTCGCGAGCCGCTTGAAGGACTCCACAGAGATCGGTGCCTTCGGTTGCAGCATCGGTGGCCGCCTTCGCCGATTCTCTGATCACGGTGAGAATCGTTCCTTCGACTGGATTGCCGACTGCGGTGTAGGCACCCTTGGCCGCCGCGGTCAATCCTGTTGCCAGAAGCGGACCGTCGATGCTGGCATGCTCGGCAACTACGCCGGAGAATCCGCGCAGGATCTGAGAGAGGATCACACCACTGTTTCCCCGGGCTCCCATCAGCGAACCGTGGGCGATTCCGCTGCACACCGAGGCCATGTCGTCACCGTTGCCGTCGAGTTCTTCGACGACCGAGCGCAGCGTCAGCGACATGTTGGTTCCGGTGTCACCGTCTGGAACCGGATACACGTTGAGGTTGTTGATTGCCTCTCGATGGTCGGTCAGGGCGTCGCGAAAAGTGGCGACGATGCCACGAAGGGAGGCTGCGTCAATTGAGTCGAGCGCCACGACGACGGATGGTACCTCCCGCAACTGGCCCGCGCGAGGTTCACCGTTGTCTCCCGCTCTTGTCGCTGCACGACGGGCCGCTCGGGCCCCGGGGACTCCCGCTCTTGTCGCTGCACGACGGGCCGCTCGGGCCCCGGGGACTCCCGCTCTTGTCGCTGCACGACGGGCCGCTCGGGCCACGGGGACTCCCGCTCTTGTCGCTGCACGACGGGCCGCTTTTGGACCGGGGGGCCGCTCGGGGCCGCGCCGGGGTACGCTCTGGGAATGCAGGGAGTCATCAAGAATTTCGATCCGGGCACTGGTGACGGGGTCTTGATCAGCGAAGCCGACCTCAGCGACATTGATCTGGCCGAAGACGCTCTCGAAGGTTCGGTTTTTCGCATGCTGCGACAAGGCCAGCGTGTGCAGTTCGATCTCGACGAATCCGGCAGGGCAACAGCGTTGCGCCTCGGTTCGGAGATCGACATGGCCACTCCCGACCTCTAGACCCGCCTCGACTGCCCGTTCCCCTGCAGCAGTTGTCCCTGGGTGTGCCAACGACCGTCCTCGCCGAGCACACCTTGCAAGCCTGTCCGTTCCCTACAGCAATTGTTGCTGAGCGGTGGTGCTGGGAACGTGTGCTTGGAGGTTGGGCCAGGCACCGATGAGGCGGTTGTAGGCGCCGGCTTCGGATGCCCAGCCCTTGTCGTTGGCCTTCTGGTAGAGCAGGTAGGCGAGTTGACGGGCCCGGTCGCCGATACCTCCGAGGGTGTGCAATAGTTCCGCCGCTTCCGACTCGGAGCGGTCCAAGGCGGCGACGAGGTACTGCAGCACCTCCCAGACCGTGAGTCGCTGATCGTCTACAGGGGACCAGTCGGGATTGAGCTCGGTCCGCTCGAAGAGACGGAACTTGCCCTCACGAGCCTCGCCCACACCGGACTCTCCGATACCGGCCAGCGACGTGTTCTTGGCCCGCGCCACGCTGTCGGCGTCGCCTGACGGGCCTGGTTCGTAGCCGTGCTCTGTGAACCAGGTGAGAGCGAACCGCGTGTCGGCGTCGAGTTCGGCCTCCTCACCGTCGAGGATCTCGCCGAGCACGTCGTTGATGATTCGCAGCGCGACAGAAACCGACATCGACGATCCGTCGGCCTCCACCACCCGGACATACCGGGAGAACACCTTGATCCCCGGCCCGATGGTGGATTGAGCCATGTCGACCGGGGCGATATTGCCCGACTGCAGGAGCCGCACCGCTTCGGGAAGTTCGTCGCGAAGCGCCGCCATGAACTCCCCCCGTGTGGCGAGCGAGGCCGAGACCGCCCGCGGACGGCACGCCAGCACAATCGAGGACGCTAGGGCGTTGGACAGGTTCGCTCTCATCCGTCCCGGCATTTCCGTTCGTATCGGCCATGTCGCGTTGACCTGCAAACCAGCGTCTAGCACAGCCTGGAGAAAGGTGTCCCAACCCGTTGCACGAATCTCCCCGTCTTTGCTCTCCGTCGCCTTGTAAGCGTAGTAGATCGTCGCTGGAACGTTGGCTGGTTGGCTCTCGGCGACCTGAGCCATGAACTCAGCCATACGCGACTCAAAGTGACATTTAGCTGCTTCGGAGCTTCCGTGGCGACTCGGATCAGCGATTATCTCTTCTCTTTTGGGCGTCAAGACTGTCGAGCACTCGTTCGACCAAACTTCAGCGAGGTTCCGACGCAGCCACACAAAGAAAAAGTCAGAAATGTCGGCATACCCAACGTTGTCGTAGTAAGGCGGATCGGTCGAAAGCACAGCGCCCGAACATTCCCGAACCCTCGCTTTCGCGTCTCGCTGATTGGCACGGCCCGTTCGAACAGCGGCAGGTATGTGCGCAACGGCTTTAACGACCCAGTCCACCATGGCCATCCAGTTCCCGGATGATGATGAGAACGGATTGCACTCCGCGAAGTCCCAACTCATCGGTAGCGCCTGACGGCCGAAAGTGTTGCGCATCTTTTCGCCCGGGTTGTTCCAAGTGCAGATCGAAGACCAATAGTCGGCGCACTTGTCGACGACGAACGCGAGATAGGTGACCACCGCATCGGAGTATGCGGTCGCACCGCGACCACCGTCCGCGAGTCTCACCGCATCGTCTGCCAAACCGGACGCAACGGCATCCGCGTGAATCCGCTCTTTCACATCCCCAAGAAGATCCGAAAACGCAACCAACGCCGTCAACTGCCGAGCCGTGAACAACTTCCACCATTGGTCAACGCCGTAAGCCTGGACGCGAAAACCGAGGCCCTTGACGGGCAGTGCAACTTCTGGTCTCCAATCCGGCTGCGCAACGATTGCAGCTTCAATATCGGTTAGATCGGGCGCGAGGTAATGACGTCCTCGTTCACCTTCAGCGGCAACCGCAATCAACTGCTCGTCCATTCGTCCAGCGCAACTCTCGGCCTTTACGTACTCAGCTGGGATCGCCGAACCAGTCGCTAAACACGTTCCGTTGCCACGGACAACGGTCCGCTCGTGGGTCGGCTCACCGCCTTCACGGATCTCATAACTGATTGTCTGCGAATCCCGGTCGATGATCGGCTCGATCCAAACCTTGGGTTTGCCCGGCCGCTTGGCCAATGTCCACGACACCACCAACGGCACATGGCCCGACCAACTCGGATCAGGCGATTCCACCGTGCGCGCCCAAATCCAAGCAATCGGCGTGAGCTTCTCACCGTTGAGACCGGTGGCATCGGGATAGAGGTGCCCGATTCGGCGTTCAGCCTCGTCGCGCATCCACTGCCCGTACGCCTCCACATCCGCGGCCAGTCCCTGGGCCCTCTCCCATGTGTTGAGACCCGTGTCGATATCGGGATGCACCGGCGGCAGTCCCGCGAACCGCGGTGGTATCTCAATCATCGCTTTGTTAATCAGCACCGCCACAGGATTCAAGTCACCAGCAAGCGCCTTGAGTCCAAACCTCTGTGCCTCCAGCGGAATCGCCCCGCCACCCGCGAACGGATCAAGGATCGGCGGCGGTCCATCCGGGAAGCACCTATCGATCTCCGCACGGGCCTCAGCCAGCACATCAGGATTGTTGGAGTTCTCCCACACCACCAGCCGTTCCAGAATCCCGAACAGCCGCTGCCGCTCAGCCTCTTGTTCTTCAGGCGTCAACGACTCGTCTCCCGACGGATCGTCCACCAGCGACGCCCAAATAACCGCCCTCGTAGCCGCCAACGGCCGACGCGCCCACCAGAGATGCAGCGTCGACGGATGCCCATGCCGAATCGATTTCTCCCGCGCCGCCGCCTCATTGATCGCCCCCAACGGCAACGCCACCTCAATCAACTTCGGCCGCTGTCCCGTCACGGCCCGCCACCATACCCCACCTTCAAGGAACCGTCTCACACCTTCCCGCCATCAAGCCAAAGGAGTGCGGAAACAAATATTTCATTGTATTTCTTATACAAAGCAGGCATAGCAGTCGCCATGAGCGAACTCACTGAGTCGCCCATCGGGAACGAACTCGACAGATGAACGACAGCCGCCGCGCAATCGAGGCCCACGACGAACTTCCCGACGAGTACGACCCCGAGTTCGACGCCAACTACGTGCCCGACGGCACCCACACCTCAAAGGAACGTCGAAAAGAGCTGAAATCGAGCACGAACAGTACTCGCAGAACTTTTGAAGAAGTCGGTGAGCCGACACCCGAGGAGGCAGCCCGCTCCGAAGCCTGGTGGCGCCCGATCAGGGAACACCTCGCACAGGACCTCGGTTCATGACGATCCTGATCCTCGACTCCGGTGCCGTCACCGCCCTAGCACACCGAAACAGACAAGCCTTCTCCGATCTTCGGCTAGCAGTCACCGAAGAGTCATGGTCGACAGTCGTGCCATCTCTCGTTCTCGTTGAATGCCTTGCGGGGCATCAGCGCGCAGACGCGGTGGTCAACCGGTTCTCAAGAAATGCGAAGTGCTTGACGGCCCCACCAGAGACTGGCTCGTCGCGCCGGCGCGATTCGGGCCAAGGCCGGCCGGGCTCAGCGGTCGACGCGGTGGCCGTAGCCAATGGCCGAACCTGGTGGGGCTGTACTGACACACGACGTCAAGGACCCGACCGCACCGGCCGCACACGCGCAGGGAGCGCGTCCTCAGCATGAACTGACTGTGACAACCTCACACGAACTGACATCTAGCCCTGGGCGACCGCCGACTGTTGCTCCACCCAGTTCGTGATGATGATCTTGGGGTTCGGGGTGCTTGATGAGCGGGGGACAACCCATCATCAACGGGCCGCCCGTGGGGATATTTGCGGGATGGACTGTGCGAACTCCAGTAGTCACCATGCAGTGTCATACCCTTTGGATAAGTTATGGTCATGTTCGATTCCATGATCCGGCAGACCAAATCGGTGGTAGTCGCCGGCCTTTCGAGGGCGGAGTTGACCGGCGTGATTGAAAGCGCTGGGAGGGCGATGGCTGCGCTGAACTCTCTGCAGGCCCGGTGCGCTGTTGAGATCGAGGGGTTGGGCGAAGGTGGGGTGAACTCCAAGACGGTGCTGCGCGAGGCGGGGTGCATGTCCACTCGCAGCGCCAACACAGTCGCCAAGACAGCCGCCGGTCTGTCCAAGATGCCCAAGCTGGCGGAGTCGCTGGCCGACGGCTCGATCACAGTCGAGCATGCATCTGCGGCGGTCGCCGCCGCGTCGAAGACTTCGCCGGAGCAAGCGGACGATGAACTGTTGAAGCTTGCTGAGACTTCGTCGGTGGACGTGTTCGCTGAGCAGTCCCGGCGTTGGGCGAACCGCACCCGAACCGATGACGGCGCCGACGCTTACCGAACCCAACGCAAGAATCGGTCGTTGAAGCACTGGATCAACGACCAGGGCATGGGCGTGTTGTTGGCCGAGTTAGATCCCACGACCTATCAACAAGTACGCAAGGCGATCAATGTCGAATACGACCGTCTGTGGCGTGACGACGGCGGCCGTGACGGCACCCCTGACGATGTTCGCACACCGACACAGCGCCTGGCCGACGCGTTCGTCGCATTGACAACGAACCCGAGTCGACGAGGCCCCGGCAGCGCACGGGCACAACTCACTGTCGTCACCGATGTTGAACGCCTCCGAGGCGACGACCCCGCAGGCACAGCAGAGATTGTCGGTGGTGAAGCGCTGCCGCAAACAGTGCTGGAACGGCTGATGTGCATGGCAACAGTCACCGGGGTGGTCTTCGACGGGAAGGGCCAACCCGTCTGGGTGGGGCGTGATCACCGGCACGCGACCGAAGCTCAGGTCAAGGCCATCATCGCCCGAGACCGACACTGCACCGGCTGCGCTGCCGGAGCCGACCGCTGCGAAATACACCACATCGTTCCCTGGGAGCACGGCGGACGCACCGACATCGACAACATGTGCCTGGCCTGCTCGGCCTGCCACCACAACATCCACGACCGTGGCTACGTCGTCATCAAGACCAGTACGGGCTACAAGATCGGCAACCCCGACAACCCCCCACGCGGGCCCTGAGCGCAACCCTGCGAAAGGCCCCGACCACGCTGACCGCTGAGGAGGGCGAGCCGGGTTCGGAGTCGGACTCGGCGACGGACTGGACGAGGCCCCGCAGACTGGCAGAGGATTTCCGAGTGCGAACGGATTGATTTGCGGGGCCGTGGTCCGAGCGGCCCGGTGAGCGAAGCGAACGAAGAGCGGGAACCAAGGGCGGGAACAACGGGCTGCAACTCGAAGGCTTGCCCATTTGCGCACGCCCTTACATCATCTCGGCGATACCCAATTCGGAATAGCGCTGCTCTGCGTAGTTCGACCTGAACATCGCCCGCAGCTTCAAAGCGGCTTCGTCGTATGCCTCGGGGTCGGCCCAGGTGTCGCGCGGGTTGAGGATCGTGGCATCGACGCCGTCGCACTTGGTCGGCGTTTTCAGTCCGAGGATCGGCTGGACCGCAAGTTCAGCGTCGTCGAACTCGCCCTTCAGCGCAGCATTGAGCAGTCGCCGCGTCACCTTGAGCGACATCCGCTCCCCTGTGCCGTAGGGGCCACCGCTCCACCCCGTGTTCAACAAGATGCAACGGGAGTTGTGGTCCGCCATCCGCTGAGCCAGCAGCCCCGCGTAAACGGAGGGCTTCTGCGACATGAACGCGGCGCCGAAGCACCCCGAGAACGAGGGCACCGGTTCGGTGACTCCCACTTCGGTCCCCGCCAATTTTGACGTGAAACCCATGACGAAGTGGTACATAGCCTCGTCGGGGTCGAGAATGGCGACCGGTGGGAGCACGCCGAAGGCATCCGCGGTGAGCAGGACGATCGATTGGGGGTGCGGCCCGCTTGCTCCGCTGGCGACGTTGAGGTTGGCGCTCAGCGGATAGGCGAAGCGCGTGTTCTCGGTGATCGTCGCATCGGTGAGATCCAGATCTTGGGGGTCGGTTGCTGCCAGCGGCCTGCCGTCGAGTTGCGGGACGTTCTCTATCAGGGTTCCCTTCATCGACAGAGCCGCGGCGATGACGGGCTCGGCGGTCTTGTCGAGATTGATGAGTTTGGCGTAGCAGCCGTGCTCGAGGTTCGAGATGCCGCTGTCGGTCCAGACATGCTCGTCGTCACCGATCAGTTGTCGGTCAGGATCGGCGGACAGCGTCGTCTTCCCCGTCCCCGAGAGTCCGAACAGCAACGCCGTGTCCTCGGTATCGCCGACGTTGGCCGACGAGTGCATTGAGAGTTGGCCCTTGGCCGGAAGCACGAAGTTCATGACCGTGAACATGGCTTTCTTGTTGATTCCGCAGTAGTCGGCCGGACCGAGGACGAGCGCTATCTCGCGTTCGATGTCGATGATCACTGCGAGTTCACTGCGGGTTCCATCCCGCTTTGGGTCGCACGTGTACGACGGCACGTTCAGCACCGTCCAGCCGTGTTCGGCGCGATCGCTGTCGTCGCGGACGTGGTGGGGCAACATGATGTTGCAGAAGTAGGCGTGGGTGGCGTATTCCCCGACGAACCTGCATGGTTCGCTGAACTGAACATCGGAACCGCAGAACAGGTCCGTCACGTACAGGTGGCGACCCCGGGCATTGAGATGATCGATGACTCTCCGCAGCAGGGCGTCGAAGGCTCCTGGGTCAAACTTTGCGAAACCCTTCTTCCACCAGATCAAGTCTGTGACACTGGCTCGGTTCACGCAGAAAGTGTCGTTGACGGGTCGGCCGGTGCAGGCGGGATCGGTATAGAAGACAAGCGGTCCTTCCGCTCCCAGCGCGGTGCCGAACGCTTTTTGGGCGTCGCTCGGGCCTTCGAAGGAGACCCTGCCGCGGTCATTGGCGATCGCCTCGTGGAAAAGTTCATCTTGTGAGAGCCCGAAACGGAGTTCGGGACCCGACAAACCGAGAGTCCGTTGAAGCTGGACGGCAGCTTCTCCGGCTGTGCTCACGTCGAGACTCCCCCTCTGTCGAACGACCGGGCCAACAACCAACCGCGTCGGTTGAGCAGCCACGATCCTGCGATTACCCTAACTAATCGCTGGGCGAGTACGAAGTCGGGCCGACATCGTTCAGCGATGGAAATTATCGTTGCAATTGATAGCCGAATCAGGCTCGAAGACAGTCTGAAGAACTACAGGAGATCCCATGTCAGTAAGCGCCTACATCTTGATCCAAGCCAGCGTCGGCACCGCTGTCGATGTGGCCAACGCCACAGCCGATCTCGACGAGATTGTTTCTGCGGAGGTGGCGATGGGTCCCTACGATGTGATCGCGCGCGCAGAAGCAACTTCTATGGAGGATCTGGGCCAGATCGTGGTACACGCCGTGCAGGGTATTGCCGGGGTCGAGCGCACTCTGCTGTGCCCCATCGTCAGGATCTGATCACAGCTGAGCACAGCCGTTTCTGCTCATACCAGCAAGATCGCGCGAATCCCGAGGCCCATCAGCCACAGGCTCCCAAGTCCGAACAACAGATATGGACGGTCGCGCATCTCGTTGCGGTAGGCGAAGATGATCCCAACCGACACGAAGGCCGCGAATCCGTACAGTTCATGCTGTCCACCGAGGCCTTCATTGGAAACTTGGATCGCCACTCCGGTCAGGGTCTGGACGACGACGATCAGCTGCGCGATGCCGATCGCTATCCAACACGGCCTGCCCCGGAACCGCTCGTAGCGATGGGCTAGCAGCGCCCAGATCCCGACTGCGCCGTTGGCTGCGATGAGCGACCAGCCGCCGATCTCATGGAGGTCGTGGATCACTAGGACTCAGGCAACGGCACCCGCCGAACGCAGCGTTGCGACCTCGTCGAGACTGAATCCGCACTCCGCGAGCAGTTCGTCGCTGTGTTGACCGGCGTGTGGCGGCGGTCGTGTGATTTCTCCGTCGGTGCGGCTGAACCGGGGGGCCGGGCGGGGCTGAACGACGCCGGCCACTTCGGTGAAGGTGCCCCGCTCACGATTGTGGGGATGGTTGGGCGCTTCGGTCATGGACAGCACCGGGGCATAACACACGTCGGAGCCTTCGATCAGTGCACTCCATTCGTCGCGGGTCCGGGTTTTGAAAATCGCAGCCAACTCGGTTTTGAAGTCAGCCCATTGGCGTTTGTCGTTCTGGGCGCCCCATTTGTCATCATCAAGTCCGAGTTTCTCTCTGAGTTCAGCGTAGAACTGCCCCTCGATCGAACCGATGGAAACGTACTTTCCGTCGGCGCATTCATATACGTCGTAGTAGTGCGCCCCGGTGTCGAGCATGTTGGTGCCGCGTTGGTCCTCCCAGATGCCCATCGCCCGCAGCCCATAGAAGAACGTGGCCAACGATGCCGATCCGTCGACCATCGCGGCATCGACGACCTGCCCTTTCTGAGAGTTTCTGGCTTCAAGAATCGCGCAGACCATCCCGAAGGCCAGATACATGCCTCCGCCTCCGAAATCACCGATGAGATTGAGCGGGGGCACGGGGCCGGAATCGACTCGGCCAATTGCGTCCAACGTGCCCGCGAGAGCGACGTAGTTGATGTCGTGGCCCGCTGTTGCTGCGTAGGGGCCATTTTGGCCCCAACCGGTCATCCGTCCGTAGACCAGAGTGGGGTTGCGAGCGAGGCACTCGTCGGGTCCGATGCCAAGGCGTTCGGCCACACCAGGTCGGAACCCCTCGATCAGGCCGTCGCTGGATTCAACCAATCGCATCACGACTTCGATGCCTTCGGCGGATTTGAGGTCGACGCCGATTGAGCGGCGTCCACGGTTCATGACATCAGCGGGCGGCACCTCCGGGTCTCCGCCGCGCACGCGGTCGGCTCGGTCGACACGGATCACCTCGGCTCCCATATCGGCCAGCATCATGGCGCAGAACGGGCCCGGCCCGATTCCTGCGATCTCAACAATTTTCACGCCGTTAAGCGGACCCATCGGTTGTTCTCCCTGTCGTGTACCTGACCGGACCCTACCCGAGTCGCAGACTCCAGCTAACGGCGGGGGCCGAAGGTGTCGGCCGCGAGCGCCGTGACTGCTTCAACCACCGCAGGCCATGCTTGGGGCACGAAATCGTGTGACATCTCTTCGATCAGCAGGTAACGGGAATCGCTGATCAGTTCAGCGGTTCGCGCGCCTCCCGACGGAGCTATCAGTGTGTCCAAACCGCCATGGATGACCAGCGCCGGCATGGTCAGCTCCGACAGGCCGGCGACGCGGTCGCCGCTGGCCATGATGGCGTTCATCTGCCTTTGCGCCGCGCCCGGGTTCCAGGCCCTCTGATATCCCGCCGCGAGGTTGGACTTCAGGGTTTCGGGATCGAACCATTCCGGGTTGGACCAGATCCGGCTGGCTTTCACATCAGCTTCGATCTGGGCCTCAATGGAGTCTTCGGGGGGCGCAGTGAGAACGTCCCAGGCGTCGAGTGTGGGGTTGCCGACGTCGGACTCGCCTGTGGTCGACATGATCGACACCAGCGCTCGGGTGCGCTGTGGATGTCGAATGGCGGTGACCTGGGCGATCATTCCGCCCATCGAAACGCCCAGGATTACCGCATCTGCTACTGAGGCGTGGTCGAGGACAGCCACAACATCGTCTGCCATGTCGTCGAGCGTGTAGTTGTGGTCATCGCTGCTCATCGACGACAGCCCGGCGTCCCGGTTGTCCATTCGGACCACGAAGAACCCGCGGTCCACGAACGCCTGACACAACTCAACGGGGTACGACAGCAGTTGGCTGCCGAGACCCGGGATACAGATCAACGCCGGATCGTCGTGCGATCCGAAAGTTTCGTACTCGACTTCGATGGGACCGTTGTTTGCTCGTGGCATGGCTGACAAGCATGCCCGACTACAGCGCGTATTGCCCCCTTCGGGTTACACTCGGTCGCACATACGATTCCGGGGAGCTCGGGGCAGCCGGGCTGAGAGGTCGACCATCCGCGTCGGCGACCCGCAAGAACCTGATCTGGGTAATGCCAGCGGAGGAAACCATGACTCGACCACACTTTTCCGTCAGCCTGATCGCCGGGCTCATCGGCTTCATCGTCATCGTTTTGATCGGCGCGGCCTGCGGCAACGACGACAACGTCGGCGACACCAGCTCCCCAACCGATATGGGCGAAACCCCCGGCGACGCCCCCGCGAGTTCTCAATATGTCACGACAGGCGGCAACGAACTGCCTGCGGACCCTTCGGGCATCACCCTGCTCACCCACGATTCGTTCGCGCTTTCCGACGAGACGCTCGCGACCTTCACCGCGCAGACCGGTATCGAGGTGACGCTGCTGCAGGCGGGCGACACGGGCACGATGGTGAGCGAAGCAATCCTTACAGCCGGCAATCCGCTCGGTGACGTGATGTTCGGCGTCGACAACACCTTCTTGGCCCGTACACTCAACGCCGAGTTGTTCGAGCCTTACGAGTCGCCCAACCTCGCCGACGTACCAGACATATTCAAACTCGATCCCCAGAACCGGGTCACGCCAATCGATTTCGGCGATGTCTGCATCAACTACTGGACCGACGCTCTGCCCGCCGATCCCCCTACAACCCTGGAGGATCTGACAGCGCCGGAGTTCGCCGATCAACTCGTGGTGCAGAACCCCGAGACCTCTTCACCGGGCTTGGCCTTCCTGTTGGCCACGATCGCCGGAACCGACGATTGGGAGCAGTTCTGGGCTGATCTTGCCGACAACGGCGTCGCGGTCACAGCAGGTTGGGAAGACGCCTACTACGGAGAGTTCATCTCCGGCGGGGGCGATCGCTCGATGGTCGTTTCCTACGCTTCGAGTCCACCCGCGGAAGTGATCTATGCGAGCTCTCCCATCGACACCCCTCCGACCGGAGTGCTTCTCGATTCGTGTTTCCGCCAGATCGAGTTCGCGGGGGTGCTGTCGGGAACCGATCATCCCGCCGAAGCTCAGGCGTTGATCGACTTCATGCTCACACCTACTTTCCAAGACGACGTGCCGCTCAACATGTTTGTGTTCCCCGTTGCCAACACGGCCACGTTGCCGCAGGTTTTCGGCGAGCACGCACAGATCGCTGATGATCCGCTGTTCGTCGATCCCGCCGATATCGAGGCTCACCGCGATGAATGGACGGACCGGTGGGTCGAAATCGTTCTCGGATAGGGGGACTTGCGGCCCGTTGGGTCGCGGTCGGGGTGCCGGCAGTTTTCTTGGCGGTGTTCTTCGTCTATCCGGTCGGGGCGATCCTGTGGCGCGGTCTCGGCGAGGAAGGACTCGGGCCGATGTCGGACCTGTTCGCTTCAGCGCGGACCCGGGGTGTCGTGTGGTTCACCGTGTGGCAGGCACTGGCCTCTACGGTGATCACGCTGGTTGTCGCGCTGCCGGCGGCGGCGCTCGTTTCACGCCTGAGAGGGCGTTACCGACACTTGATCAGGGGGCTGGTCACCGTGCCTTTCGTGCTCCCGACGGTGGTGGTTGCCGGTGCCTTCGAGGGAGTATTCTTTCGGTTCGGACTTGATCAGGGTGACTTTCGTCTGCGGCATACGGTGTGGGCGATCCTGCTTGCACATGTGTTCTTCAACTATGCGGTGGTGGTGCGCATTGTCGGGTCGTTTTGGAGCGGTCTGGACCACCATCTCGAGGAGCAGGCCCGTGTGCTGGGGGCTGGGCCGATCCAAACGTTCTGGGCGGTGACGCTGCCGAGGTTGCGGCCGGCCATCGCCTCGGCTTGCGCGATCGTCTTTCTCTTCTCGTTCACCTCTTTCGGGGTGATCCTGCTGCTCGGCGGGCCGCGTCGGGCGACTCTGGAAACGGAGATCTATCGTCAAGCCGTCACCCGCGGAGACCTTCGTTCTGCGGCGGCTCTGGCTCTGCTGCAACTCTTTGCCGTTCTGGCTTTGATCGCGGTGGCCACTCGACTGGAGCGCCGTCGACCAGCACCGACAGGAGTCGTTCATCGTCCGCCGCAGCCAATGCGCCGGGCTTTCAGGGGGGCGAACTTGGCGATGATGACCGTCCTGTTGGGCTCCCCGATCGCGATCCTCGTCGAACGCTCTTTGGCCGTCGGCGACGGCTACGGGTTCGATCACTATCGGGCACTGACCGAGCGGGTTCCGCAGCTTCCGGCTTCAGCGGCAACCGCGCTGAGCACCTCTTTGGTCTTCGCAACTGCCGCCACAGCGATGGCGTTGACGGTCGGTACGTTGACCGCGTTCGTGGTGGTGCACGGGCGCTTGAGCCTCCGCCGTATTTTTGACCTGGGTCTGACCCTTCCGCTGGGAACATCGGCTGTGACCATCGGGTTCGGGATTCTCATCGCGCTCGACGAACCACCCCTTGATCTGCGCACTTCGTGGTGGATCATACCGATTGCCCACGCACTGGTTGGAACGCCTTTTGTGGTGCGGACCATGGTTCCGGTGCTGCGTAGGATCGATCCGCAGATCCGCGAGGCAGCGGCTGTTCTGGGGGCCTCCCCCGGGCGGGTGCGACGCCTCGTCGATCTGCCGATCGCCGGCCGGGGAATGTTGGTTGGAGCTGGTTTCGCTTTCGCCGTGTCGCTTGGTGAATTCGGGGCCACTTCGTTTCTGCCTCGCCGTCCCGAGACTCTTACGGCTCCCTTGGCGCTTTTCCGACTGCTGTCGACTCCTGGCGAGTTGTTGCGGGGTCAAGCGATGGCGCTGGCAGTTGTGTTGATGGCCATTGTGGCTCTGTCAGTGGTGGCGATTGAAGCGGCTCGCGGAACCGAACAGGACTTCCTGTGAGCTGGAGGATGTTGTGAGCTGGGAACTGCCATGATCTGGGAATTGGACGCGGTGTCGGTTCGTTTTGGCGATGTGCTGGCCGTCGACAGTGCTTCATTTGAAATCTCGAGTGGTGAACTGGTGGTGATCCTCGGTCCGAGCGGTTGTGGCAAGTCAACGATGCTGCGGGTTGTTGCTGGACTTCAACAGCCCGATTCGGGCCGAGTTCTGATCGACGGCGCGGACTCCGCTGCGCTTCTGCCGCATCAGAGGAGCATCGGTCTGATGTTCCAGCAACACACTTTGTTTCCGCATCATGATGTGGCGGGCAACGTCGAGTTCGGTCTGCGCATGGCGGGCTTAGCGCCCGCTCAGAGGGCGCAACGAGTCCGTGATTTGTTAGTGCTGGTGGGTCTTGGTGGTTTCGAGTCCCGAGATGTCGCGACTCTGTCGGGTGGAGAGGCACAGCGGGTGGCTTTGGCGAGGTCTTTGGCGCCGAACCCGGCCCTGCTGTTGCTCGATGAGCCGTTCGGTTCGCTTGACCGCGGCTTGCGCGACCGCTTGACCGACGAGTTGCCTCAGGTTCTTTCTGAGGCTGGTACGACCGCGATCCATGTGACCCATGATCACGACGAGGCGTTCAGCCTTGCCGACCGGCTCGTGGTGATGGAGTCGGGGCGCATCTTACGGGTCGGGCCTCCCGGGGAGGTTTGGGCCGATCCGCGTACGGTCGCGGTCGCTGAGTTCTTGGGTCATCGCAATATCGTGACCCGTGGTTCACGACTCGAGGTGATTCGCCGCGACGCCGCTACGGTCGCCGCTGACGGCGAACTGGAGGGAATCGTGGTCACCTCGCGTTTCAGGGGCGACTACTACGACCTGACCGTTGACACTGCGCTGGGTGAGCTCCGCTTTCGTGTTGGCGAAGCCGTCGGGGCGGGTGACCGTGTCCGTTTGAGAATCGACCCGAGCCGCGTCGCTCGTCTCAACCCCCGACCAGCGTCCTAACCCCAACCCGCGCCTCAACCCCAACCCGCGCCTCAGCCCCAACCCATGGTGTGCAGCGCATCGTCATCGATACCGAAGTGATGGGCGATCTCGTGGATGACGGTGATTTCGATCTCGTCGGTCAGTTCCGTTTCGTCTTGACACATCTCACATAGCGGCAACCGGTAGACGCTTATCTTGTCGGGCATCTCGAAGGCGCCATAGGTCTCTCGCTCAGTGAGCGGAACACCCTCGTACAAGCCGAGAAGGTCTTCTGTCGGGTGCCGGTCTTCGACCACGACCGCAACGTTCTCCATCAGAGAGCCCAACTCTGGTGGAAGCGCATCGATGACTTCAGCCACCAACCGTTCAAAACGCAATGGGTTGAGCGGTTCCACCCAGCAGAGGCTAACGGCCGACTCGCTAGGGTGCGGGAATGATCGCGTCTGATCACTCTTCTGACCCCGCCGAGGCGTTACTGGCGGGGTTGACTGAAGAGCAACGAGACGCGGTGACTACCGCGGCTTCACCGCTTTGCATTATCGCCGGCGCTGGATCGGGCAAGACCCGGGTGTTGACTCGTCGAGTGGCCTGGCAGTCGGCGGAGGGAAACATCGACCCTCGTCGTGTGCTGGTACTCACCTTCACCCGGCGGGCCGCGTCTGAGCTGCGGTCGAGGCTGCGAGCGCTGGGGATGCGATCCGAAGTGGCGGCCGGGACCTTTCACTCGGCGGCTCTGGCGTTGCTGCGGCGCTACTGGGATCACTGCGAACGACCCCATATGAAGCTCTCGGCGAACCGATTCTCGCTGTTGGCAAAGTCGAGCCCGAACGTCGACCAGGCGACCATCACCGCCCTCAACACCGAAATCGGTTGGGCTCGGGCCCGGTTGATCACCCCGGAGCGTTACGCCGATGAAGCCACCCGGGCCCGCCGCCGACCCCCGCAGAGCGCCGATTTCACTGCGTCGGCCTATGACGCCTACCAGGAGGCCAAGCGAACACGCCGAGTCATCGACTTCGACGATGTGTTGGCTCTCTGCCATGCCGTACTGACCCAGGAAAAGGCTTTCGCCGACGCTCAACGCTGGTACTACCAACATCTGCTCGTCGACGAGTTCCAAGATGTCAACCCCCTTCAGTTCGCGGTCTTGCGGGCCTGGCTCGGAGCCGAGTCGTCGCTCGCTCTGGTGGGTGATCCAGACCAGGCCATCTATGGCTGGAACGGTGCCGATCCGGACTTCATCCGGCACGTCGACCAGCACTTTCCCGGAATCGCCGTGGTGAAGCTGCGGACCAACTTTCGGTCGACCCCAGAAGTGCTGAACGCTGCCGCCCGTGTGCTATACAGCGAACCGCAACCCGCCGTCCGGATGTCAGGTGACCCACCCACAGTGACCGCAACCGCCGGTGACGACGAGGGTTCGGCGTTGGCCCGAGCCGTACGCGCTCGGCACCAGGCGGGCAGGTCTTGGCGGGACCAAGCGGTGCTGGCCCGCACCAACGCGCAGCTGCCTGTTCTGCAAGCGCAACTGAGAGCTTTGGGAGTGCCGACTCGAACTCGTGACAGTGGCGTGTTGCGGCGTCCAGAGATAGTCGATGTGCTGGACCGCTGGCCCAGCGGCGCGGCGTTGTCCACGTTGCTGGCCGACGAGCGAATGCGCGAGCAGGACCGGGGCCTCGATCCCGAACAGGTCGACTTGGTCGAGACATTCCTCGGGTTGGCTCGGGACCATCTCGTGCTCGAGCCGAGCGCCACCGTTTCCGATTTTGTGGCGTCGTTGCGCAGCGATGATCGTGTCGGAGCGGCTGTGGATGCCGTGGAACTTTGCACTTTCCACGCCGCCAAGGGGCTTGAGTGGCCGATAGTTCATCTGGTCGGTCTCGAAGACGGGTTGGTTCCCGTGGCTTATGCCCGCTCCCAAGCTGCGCGCCGAGAAGAGCAACGTTTGCTCTATGTAGCGACCACCAGAGCCCGCCAGGAGCTTCACGTCATGTGGTGTTCGAGCCGAATGGTGGGAGACACGCTCGTCGAACGAGCCCCCTCTCCTTGGTTGGAGGCGTTCACAGCCGACAAGTCCCAAAAACGGGTAGGCCCGCCGAGCGAGGTTCTTGAGTTGCTTGAGCGCTTGGATGAGTCGAGTTCCCCCGCCGAATCGGGCGACCGCACCGGAGAACTGCTGGCCGCACTGCGACACTGGCGCGAGAATGCCGCCAGGACCGCCCGGATCACGCCTCAGTCGGTTTTGCACGACAGCACATTGCGCCGCATCGCCGAGCAGGAACCGTCCACCGATTCAGAACTCGCCGCCATCATCGGGTCCAACATGGCCCACCGATTCGGCCCCCGCATCCTCGAGGTCATTCACTCCCTGAATTCCTGAACACGGCTTCGAAGGCTCCGGCCACACCCGACTAAGCGGCTCCCACGGCTCCGGCCACGCCAGGCGAAACCACCGCAACGCCTAGCTGCGGCGCGGGAGGGCGACCACCGCGACGTTGGCGTCGCACTGCTCAAGAACCGTCTCGACGGTGTGGCCCAAGAACGGACGACCATCAACGCTGCGCAACTGAGCACCTAGAACCACCAGATCGCAGTCCTCATCCTTGGCAACCCCCACCAGCGCCATAGGCACATTCGCCGAACTCGGAATCAGAGTCCGAGGCCAAACCCCGGCTTCAACAGCCCGCAGAGTCGCAATGTCCATCAGTTCCTTGGCGACCACTTCGCTCGGGTCCAGATCCGAAGTGCGACG
Source organism: Acidimicrobiaceae bacterium (assembly GCA_009845995.1). Classification (GTDB taxonomy): domain Bacteria; phylum Actinomycetota; class Acidimicrobiia; order Acidimicrobiales; family Aldehydirespiratoraceae; genus VXYK01. The sequence continues at coordinate 116,339 of VXYK01000037.1, forward strand.
TTTCAACACCCGCGGAACAAACGTCTTGCGGTTGAGCACATGAGTCAGGACCACCTCGGTGCCCAACTGATCCGCGATGCTGAACGCCACTTCTTGAGCCGCGCTCGAAGAACGAGTGCCTGTCACCGGGACAACCACTCGGCTGAACGCCGCAGGCAGGGGACGTTCAAGGTCACGAGCGCGGCGGACGATCACGACCGGGATCGTTGCGTTCAGCAGGATTTCGTCGACCATCGGCGAATAGAGCTGACCCTCGTGACGGGTTGCGACGCCCACCGCGATCACTCCATAACCCAAGCGCGACTCGGCAGTGATCTCCGCCGCGGCACTGCTGCCACTCACCGACCGGTGGTCGACAACCCGCTCGTTCAGCACAGCTTCGAGCACCGAAATGTCAGGCCGCTCACCTCCGTCGACGACCGAGACCAGCGTCGCCGGCGCCTCCTTCGGCCAGGCGAACTGCACCAACTGCGCTGCGGATATCGACGCTGGTCCACCCCGAGACGGCAACAGAATCCGCGACGATTTCACAACCAGGTTCTGGCTGAGAGCCTTCTCCCGATCAAGGCGCTCCTGCTCATCAGCAGAGCCCCTCCAGCCACGTACCACCATCCGCAGCGACACCGCCGCGAACACCGAGGTGACCACCGGCACGATGACGATCACTGTGTACGCCGTCTCGCTGAACACACCGAGCGAAAGCCCGACAGAAGCAATCACGATCTCAAGCGCTCCACGGGCATTCAGACCAGCACCCAGTGCCACCGCGGCTCGTGGGCTCTGACCGGCCAAACGAGCCCCGACGAACGCTCCAGCGAACTTCGCGCCGATCGCCACCGCAAGCACAATGCCCACCCACCTGAGCGCCTCCGAATCGAGGAGACCCAGGTCAACGCGCATTCCCGCAGTCGCGAAGAAGATCGGCGCAAGGAGGCTCGTTGTGAGCGATTCGATGTGATGCAGCACCTCGGGCTGGCCGAATCGCGAGCGGTGCAGAACAACGCCGGCCACGAAAGCACCCAACACCGCCTCGATGCCCAACGCCTGAGTGGCAACTCCATATACGAGCATCGTCACCACCACCACGGTCATCGCCCCTGCGATGTTGGCTCCATCCCGGCGCACCCAGCGCAACGCCCTGTCAACCAACCGCTGACCGACCGTCATGGCCAGCGCCAAGAAGGCAGCGAGTCCGAGAACCGTTTCGAGCACGACTCGGACCGAAACCGCGCCGGAGGCCGCGAAACTGGCGAAGATCGCCAGCATCACCCAGCCGATTACGTCGTTGGCCATGCCCGCAGCGACCGTGATCTGTCCGAAGTCGCGCCGCATCAGACCGAGTTCGGACAGTATCTTGGCAATCACTGCCAGAGCCGAGACCGCTAGTGCCGCCGCCACGAACAGGGCGAACACGGTTCGGTCGGCTTCGTCACCCAGGAAGGAGTCGGGCAGCGCTACCCCGACCAGAAGACCACCGATCAGAGGCACCACCAAGCTGAATCCGGTCACCAGCGCGGCGGCGCGTCCGAGGCTTCGGATCAACCCAAGATCGGTCTCGAAACCCGCGGTGACCAGCAAAAGGGCCACACCCAGCCAACTGACCGCCAGTAGAGCTCCCGAGGAAATCTCTTCTTCGGGAAGGAACCACTCGAAACCGGCCGGCCAGACACGCCCGAAAATCGACGGGCCGACGATGATTCCCGCAGCCAGTTGCCCGATCACCGACGGGAGGTTGATACGACGCATCAACCCGCCGAACAAGCGAGCGACTGAGACCAGGACCAGCAGCTGCGTCCAAAACACAAGGAGTTGATGCTCGTCGAGCGGAATCAACATCTGACTAGCGATTCCCGTCGATCAGCACGGGTGCGTGGTCGCTCGGGGGATCATCCTTGGGACCCTTGCGTTCATTTCGGTCAACCAAGGCCAACTCCGTCGTGTCGGCCACAGACCGCGAGGTCATCAACAAGTCGATGCGCATTCCCATCTTCTTGTGGAAGTTACCACCGCGATAGTCCCACCATGAGTAGAGGCGCTCATCTTGGTGGTGCTCGCGAAAAACGTCTACGAGACCCCACTCTTGGAGCGCCGCGATCCTTGCCCGCTCCGGCTCGCTGGTGTGGGTTTGCGTTACGAACTGAGCCGGGTCATAGACATCTCGATCTTCGGGAGCGATATTGAAGTCACCGCAGACGACGATGTCGTCGCTGGGGACGCATTGACCGTCCAGATCACCTGCCAGTCGGTCGAGCCAGGCGAGCTTGTACTGGTAGTGGTCGTGGTCGAGCGCCCGGCCGTTGGGCACATAGCAAGAGGCGACCCGGACGCCACCGCATGTCGCCCAAGCGATACGAGCATCAACGTCTGGTTGGTGACCGTCGCCGAAACCGGCGATCGGATCTTCTATTCCCATTCGGGAGAGGATCGCGACGCCGTTCCAGCGCCCCTCGCCGTGATGGAAACTGTCATAACCGAGCGCTTCAAAGGTCATTGCCGGAAACGCATCGTCCGCCAGCTTCGTCTCTTGCAGGCACAGGACATCTGGTTCGAACATCTCAAGCCAGCGTTCGACCCGCCCGAGTCGAGCTTTCAGCGAGTTCACGTTCCACGTGGCGATCCGCACATTCGGGATCCTAGTGCGCCGACACGTTCCTTTCGCCGGGCGTAGCCGGAGCCACGGAGCTTTGTAGCGTCGATAGGAGCAGAACCGGTTCGATGTCTTGCTGATACGCCAACCTGCGCTCGCCTACAATAGCGGCGTGGCGACGACCGACGCTTCGGGCCAGCACGGCCCCAACGACTGGCTGATCGACGAAATGCGAGCGCGCTGGAACGCAGATCCGTCTTCGGTGGATCACGAATGGCGGGTCATATTCGACGATGAGAACGGAACCCAGACAGCCTCGACGCCACAAGCCAAGCCTCTCATAGACACC
>VXYK01000062.1 GCA_009845995.1 Acidimicrobiaceae bacterium
CGCTGTGGCACCCTCTGATGGTCGGATGCGACGCCGTCAGAGGGTCATTGGCAGGTGATGTTCATGATCGATCGGGTCTTGCCCTCAACCATTCGCACGCCTACTAGGTTGGACCAGTAGTCGGGGATGCGCATTTCGACGAAGAAATGCCGGAACTGGCCTTTGGGGCAGTGATCGGTGTAGGTGTTGTGGCCCGCGTTAGAGACCGCGGAGACGCCCTTCAACTGTACGCAGAAACCACCCGTGGTCACATTTGTGGAGCTGCGGTCCTCGGTTATCTGGTGTTGGAAACCCGCCTGGCGCCAGACGTTGGTCGTGTTGTCATCAAAGAACGACGCGGGCGCGCCACTGCTGGAACCGACGAGGGGGTAGGTTAGGGTTGTGGATTCGGGCACGGGAACGATGCGGTACTCATAGACGAAGCGCCTCGGCGCCGGCTTGCTCAAATCGAACGCGAACGGTACGCAGCCCTGCGCCGAGCCACCCTGGTGTTGGTAGCTGATGCCTTCAAGTCCGATGCCGTAGGGGGCGACCGAGATGTTCACCCAGTCGGACTCCGAGCGTGTGGGCAGCTGTAAGACCCGCACGTTGATGTAGCTGGTGGCGCGACACTCCATGGTTCCGCCGCTGGAGCTGGGACAGTTGCTGCTGCCGTCTTTGGCCGTCACCTTGAAAGTCGTGGCGCTCGGCCCGGCGACCGTGGTGATGACCAGCTCGCCGGACTCAATCAGCGCCGAAGCCCCCGCGACGGTCGCGCCGCCGTGTATCCGGTAGACCTCCACCGTGTAGCTCAACGAGTCGCCGTCGGGATCGTTGAACTCGTCGGACAAACTCAACCGGTACGTGACCGCACCGAACACTGTCAACGAACTCGGCCATGAATGCGTGAGCTCCGGACGCCTGTTCGCCGGCGACTGGTCTCGTGAGGGCTGCTGCTGAGACCGCGAACTCGAGAAGAACTGCGGCTCAGTATCGAGTACCGGGGTGTCATCGGACTCGGAATCACCTTCCGGTGCCGGATCCGCGGCGCATGCCTGTGCCGCGGCCAACACCCCAACCCACAACTCAGTGTTGAAACGCCTCTTGGCGCGGCGCTCGATCTCTTCGAGGCTCATCGCCCCCGGTTCGCAACCGATCGCAGCCAACGCCCGCTCCCACCGCTGCTTGGCGTTCTGTTTGCCTTTAGCCTCCAGAGAAGCAATCCGCTCTTCGATCTCGGCCACCAAGTCAGCCGGAGCCTCAGCCCCCGCGACTTGCGCGGGCATCATCACCGCCGCCAGCAGACCAGCGGCCGCCACCAGCACCAACCAGCGCCTCATCCGCTCACGAGGCGGCCGGCAAGACCCCCCCCCGGTGGGTTCACTCCCGACATCAGTAACGTCCTTTCGTTGATCACACCGAACTCAAGCCCCGTGTGATGCGTGTTTCCCACTCTAGGCGAGGTAGCGACCCGAAATCCACCGGTTGCCTGCCAAGGTACTATGGTCTGGTGGCCTGCTACGGCTTGGACCTCGCGCAGCGCCATGCGCCGACCGATACAGGCGGCGGTTCAGGCACCCCTCAGTCCCGGAGCAAATGTGATCATCCTCGCAAACGGAAAGACGAACGAAGTCGCACAGCGGACCGATGACACCGACGCTCTGTGGATCCGGCTCGGCGAACTTTCCGACGCCACCGGTTGGCAGATGAAACCGCAGGGCGCATGTCTGGGTGACCTGTGCGTGCCGCTGCCGCCTAACAAACGCGAAGAATGGATCGCCGATGCCGACGACTGGGTTTGGTTCTGCTACTCGGAGTTCGCCGAGATGATCGGCCAGAAGTACGCACGCGACGGCAACGTGTGGAGCCTCGGCTCGGTGCCGCAAGTCCGCCGGTCCGGGCTGGAATCCGCGATTGCTCCCGATTTCGAGGTGACTGAACGCAACGGCGACACGCTGAAGCTCTCAGATTTGCACGGCCACAAGGTGGTCTTGTTCACCTGGTCATCCTGGTGAGGCTGCCGCATCAGCCTGCCGGTCTGGCAGGAACTCTACGAATCCATTGGACCGGACCGGTTCGAGTTGGTCAGCGTGGCGCAAGACTCCGGAGGGGCCCGCGCGGTCGACAAGTGGTTCGACCGGGCCTCGCCGACCTATCGCTGCGTCGTTGATCCGACCCATGAGATCAGCTCGCTGTTCGGCTGGGTGAACGTGCCGTCGGCCGCGTGGATCGACGAACAGGGGCAGATCGTTCGCAGCAACGAAGGGGTCTACCCGGCCGAGACAATCTTCAATTTCGGCCTAGGCAAAGTCCGCATGGGCGACAACGCGTTCGCGGACGCGACCCGTGACTGGATCGAGCGGGGGGCCGACAGCGAACACGTCTGGTCGAACACAGAACTGGCCGAGCGTCTCAAACCCGTCGACGACGACACTCTTGTCGCGGAGGCGACCTTCAAGCTGGCCCTGCACTTCGAGGCCACCGACGACAGCGAGCGGGCGCTGAAGCACTTCGCCGCGGCACAGCAACTCGCGCCCGACAACTGGAACTACATGCGGCAGGGCTGGACCCACAAAGGGACGGCCTATGCGCACCTGCAGGTGCTGAAACGGACCAACAAACTTGCAAAGAACGTACACAACCGCTACTACGACCCCATGGAGTTGCCCGGCGAGAACTACCGCCGATTCACCGAACCCGAATGGGTGTGGACACCAGCAGTCCAGAAGGTCAAGCAACTGCTGCGCCGCTAGCCAATTGCAATCAGACGACAATCAGACAACAGTGAAAGCCGCTATCTGGGCCATGTGATTGAGATCGCTGCCATCCGCGCCCTCATAAACCTGGCGGTGCTGCACCTCAAGACCGGCGATCAGACCCTCCGCCTCGTACAACTCGAAGCGATCCCTGAAGCCGTTCGACTCGAAGATCGAAGCGTTCACACCCATCACGCAGAAGGCGCCGGGCCGGGCTATTCGCAAGAGCTCAGCGATGCTGTCGGGCCCTACATGACCGTGCGTGAACATACCAGTGGAGATGATGGCGGCATACGTGTCGTCGGCGACGTCGATCGGACCGGTGAGGTCAACCTCGACAGTGACCCTATAGACCGGGCTGCCGTCGGCCGCGGTCTTGGCCCGAGCTTTTGCCAGCATCCCGGTTGAAATGTCGAACCCGTCGACCACAGCGACACCGAGCTGCCGGAGCTGTTCACCAACGAGTCCGGTGCCGCAACCAGCGTCGAGCACCGGCCCCGAGCCCGCAAAGCCCTCACAGAGCATTTCGGCAGCCGTCCGGGGGACGATATAGCGCCGAGGAACCGTGAACTCCGACTCGTATGTCTCAGCCCATTTCGCGTACAACGCACGGTTGTCGTCGGGACTCTGAACCGAGTACGCCTCAGCCAAACCGATGGGCTCATCAGCGTTTGGGTCACGTGTGGCTGAGTCACCCGACATAGCCCAAGAACCTAACCCCAAGACGGTCGATACGTGGCACCCGCGGCTTCGAGTTCCGCTGCCCCGAACAGACTCGACAGCACGATCCCGTCTTCGGCGAGGATTTCAGAACCACCCTCCTCGCGGTCGATCACACAGACCGCACCGACCACCAATGCACCTATGTCCCGAAGATCGGCGGCCGACAACCTGATCTGACCTCCAGAAGTCACCACATCCTCCACAATCAAAACTCTCTTGCCCGCAACCGAAGGCCCCTCCGCCAGTCGAGCCGTCCCATATTCTTTGGCGACCTTTCGGACAAAGACCGCCGGAATGCCAGTAGCGGCAGCGAGCGCCGTGACCACCGGAATGCCCCCCATCTCCAAACCAGCCAGCAAGTCGATGTCGTCGGGCACGAGTGCCACCATCTCAGCTGCCAACGCCGCCAGCAGCTCGGGATCACTCTCGAACTGGTACTTGTCGAAGTAGCGATTCGCGGTACGTCCAGACCTCAACGTAAACTCACCGACAAGACAACAGCGCGAGAACACCTCCGTGGCCAAGACTCGCCGCTGCTCATCCTTCGACAAACTCATTCGAACTCCAATCG
>VXYK01000042.1 GCA_009845995.1 Acidimicrobiaceae bacterium
GGGTGGGGGTAGGGGTTTGTCGGTGTCGGGGTTGGCTGTCCCGGCAGCGTATTGGCCCTTCGACTCTGCGGGGTCTGTTGACGGTGTGTTGCGCGGTGGCGCTTCGATCACCACGACGGCCGCGGATGTGAAGGTAGGTGTCGGAGCGCTCGCCCTAGACGGAGATGGTGATTATGTGGAGTTGGGTTCTGTCGTGTCAAGTCTGCCGACCGTTGACAGCGCCCGCACGATCAGCGGTTGGTTCAAGTCGTCGGGCTCACAAGGCGAAACGTTCTTCAACTACGGCGCTAGCGGTGAGGGTCAGCGGTTCACTGTTCAGGCGGACCGTGACACGGTTGCGGTTGCGGTGTCGGGGCACAAGTGGGGCAAGTCGGGTCTGGGCCTGGGTGCGGGCTGGCATCATGTGGCGTTCACCTATCCTGTAGGCGGCACGTCTGGAGATATCAAGATTTATGTAGACGGGACGTTGCTTGAACCCGAGGATCTGGCCGGCGTACCGGTCTTGTTGGACACTAAAGCGCAGAATGCTGTTATAGGCAGCCGTAATGGAACGGATCGTTACCAGGTTTTTGTTGATGATGTGCGGGTTTATGGCTATGTGTTGGACGCGCAGCAGGTGCAGGATGTGTTCAGTGGGCGTCCGTTGTTGTCTGCTGTTGGGTTGAGTGAGTCCGAGCTTGACGGGCGGGGGGTGTCGTTGGTGTTGGATTCGGGCACGTATGCGTCGTCGGTGAGTGTGTCGCAGGTGTCGGTGTCTGGGATAGCGGGTGTGTCGATAGCTGCGATAAAGCGGGTTTCCAACAAGCAGTTAGTGGTGACTTTGTCCTTTGACGGCACTGATTTGGTGTCGGACGGGGCTTTGGTGTTCACGGTGGCTGCTGCTGGCGTGTCGGGGTCGTCGGCGGTGTCGGGGGCGGTGCCGGTGGCGGCGACGGTGCCGGTGTTGTCGGCGTCGGCGGTGTCGCCGCCGTTGAAGACGGCGTCGTTGGATGGCGCTCGGGTGGCGTTGGATCTGTCTGGTGACGTGTTCGTTGCGTCGCCCACCAAACAGCAGGTGTCGGTGTCTGGTGTGGCTGGTGTGTCGGTGGCGAGTTTGTCGCGGGCGTCGGACAGCCGGCTGGTAGCGACTTTGGCTTTCAGTGGTGCGGCGCCTTCGTCGTATGCCGAGTTGGTGTTCACGGTGGCTGCTGCTGGCTTGTCGCGTCCTGGTGGTGACGTGTCGGGGTCTGTGCTCGCGTTGCCGGCTGACAGTGCTTACAAGGTGGTTTCGCCTGACGGCAGTTTGGTGGTTGATGTGTCGGCTGCAGACGGGGTGGTGTCTTATTCGGTTACCCGCGACGGCAAGGTTCTGATCAAGCCCTCTGAGGTGTACATCCGCCCGGACACAGCCCATGTGGTCACCGGTCACAGCACGGAGAGCCATGACAGTGTCTGGGAGCCGACGTGGGGCCAGTTCTCGCAGATCCGCGATCACCACAATTCTTTGACGTTGAGCCTGTTTGTGGGGGGCCTCGAGTTCGGTCTGGTGTTCAAGGTCTTCGACGACGGTCTGGGGTTCCGGTTCGTCGCTGAGGCCCAGACCGGCCTGTCGGGTCAGGCCTTCGAGTTCTTCGCCGGGTACAACATGTTCGGGCATTTCGAGGCTTGGAAGCCCAAAGGTGAGACACCGGAGACAGGACCGGTCGCACCGGTGAAGCTGGAGGACTTCAAAAACTCACCGGGGTTGCTTCTTATCGACACTGCGGACACAGACCGGATGTTCTTGGCTTTGTTGGAGTCGGATCTGATCTCGGCTGAGGCGTTTCAGCAGCCGGTTCGTTTCGACCCTAACAGAAGTGCGGCTTCTTTCAGGTCGCGTACGCGGGCCAGGCTTGACTCTGAAGAGGATTTTGTCACGCCGTGGCGGGTCGTGACCGTAGGCGACGACCCCGGGGATCTGCTTGAGAGCACTGTCGCGTTGAACCTCGCGGCGCCGTTGGCGCTGGAAGACACGTCTTGGGTGCAGCCAGGCAAGTCTTTGTGGAACTGGCGAGTCATCGGATACAAAGTTGGAGGATTCACCTACGATAAAGACACGGCCACGTTGAAACGGTTCGTGGACTTCGCAGCGGACAACAACATCGAGTACGTGCTCCAAGATGACTTCTGGTGGAAAGAGATCAAAGGCGGCAAAATCACTGATTCAATACCCGGCTTTGACATGGAGGACCTGATCAGCTATGCACGCTCCAAAGGCGTCAACATCCTAATCTACACTGACCGCGTACACTCGGCGGGAAAGACCATAGTCGACACTTCTGACCGGCAGCTTTTCGATTTGTTCAGGGATCTCGGCGCAAGAGGCGTCAAATACGGTTTTCAGGGTTCTGATGTGCCGTTTACTCGTGAGGCTATCAAGTTGGCGGCTGAGCACGAGCTGTTGATCAATTTCCATGACACGCCTGTTCTGTTGTCGGGGTCGGGCCGGACTTACCCTAATGCCATCACCCGCGAGGGCGGCCCGGCCCAACAGGACCAGCGACATGCCTTCAGTCCCGACGAGTTCTTGGTGACGGCGATGGTGAACGGTTTGGCGGGGTCGTATGATCAGACCAACGGTGTTTATGACCTCAACGACGTCGAAAACCGCGACAAGGGCCCTGACAACGCCTTTCATTCGACGGTGGCGGGTGAGAACGCCCGGACTCTGATCATTTTCTCGGGTTTGGTGGTGATCCCAGACGCGCCCGAGGAGTACAACAAGAAACCCGACATGTTCGAGTTCATCTCCAAATTGCCGGCGACTTGGGACGACACTCAAGTTTTGCACGCCTCGATCACAGAATACATAACCACTGCCCGCCGGTCCGGGGTGGAGTGGTTCGTGTGCACCGCTAACGGCGAATCAGGTGCAGCTGTGCGAACTGTGCAAGTTGATTTGGGGTTTTTGACTCCCGGGGTGGTCTATGACGTCACCTATTTCGAGGACGACCACGACCATCCCAGCACCCCCACCAACTACAAAACCAACCGCGAGGCCTACCAGGTCCGCACCGGGACGCTCACCAGCACCGAGACTGTTGACACGAAGATGGTCAAAGGCGGCGGGCACTGCATGTGGATACGCCCCAAACTCACCGCCGCCGCAATAGTGGCCCCGGTGGCGCAATGGCCTTTCGACGCCAACGCCAACGACACAGCCGGTTCCAGCCATGGCACCCTCACCGGCGGCGCCAAGGTCACCACCACCGCAGCAGACGTGCGCATCGGTGCCGGAGCGCTTGCCTTGGACGGGACCAACGACTATGTGAACCTGAGCCCCCATGTCACCAAGCTCCCTGTCGGCAACACGGCACGCACCATCACAGGCTGGTTCAAACCCGCTGGTGCTGGCTCTCAAGGTCACAGCTTCTTCGACTACGGCGCTTCAGGCAACGGCAAGAAGTTCGCGATTCAAGCAGACCGCACCACAGTAGCACTCGACACCGGCGGGCACCGCTGGGGCGTCGACGACTTGAACCTCACCTCCGGCTGGCATCACATAGCCGTCACCTACCCCGCAGGCGGTGACTCTGACGACACCAGGATCTACCTCAACGGCGTGCAACTCACCGCCCAAACCCTCTCAGGAAGCCCACACAGCATCAACACCGGCACCACCCACGCCCACATCGGACGGTCCGGCACGAACTATTACAACGGCCACATAGACGACATACACATCTACAACCAAACCCTCACCCCCAAACAAATCAAAACCATATACAAAAACCAACCCCCAATATCAACCAGCCTCACACAAGCATCACTCACCGGCACCAAAGTAACACTAACCCTCAACAGCGGCACCTACACACCAACCGTAACCAAATCACAAATAACAGTATCCGG
>VXYK01000054.1 GCA_009845995.1 Acidimicrobiaceae bacterium
TTCTCGGGGAATCACACCCACAACACGCGGACTCAAATCAGGGTCCCACCTCAACGGTGCAGGTGCCCTACACGGCGAAGGTGCCTTATGAACGAAGTGAAACGATAGAGCACACGCACTGTTGGGACGGCAGTTATGTCACTGCCGGATCGTCGTGCCCACCTCCAACCACGACTACCACGACGGTTGCGCCGCGGCCGGCGCTGGGGGTGCCGGTCGTGTCTTGTTCGGTGTCGTCTTCTTCGTCGGTCACGTGGACTTGGTCGAATGTGGTGGGGGCGACGAGTTATGAGGTGACCGCGTCTGATTTGGCTCGACGAGATATCGGCAACGTATTGACTTTCACGCGCGACGCATTGACCTCCGGCACCCAGCACACCTTGTTCGTGCGTGCCCGTGACAACAGCCGAACGGGCCTGTACGGCAACTCCACCTGCACAACAGCTCCCGCTTCCACACCCGCCAAGGCAACCGGCTTCAAATGTGTCACCGCTGAACACAACCAAATCAAACTAACGTGGGACAAGGTGATCGGCGCGGACAAATACACAGTCCACACCAAAAACGCTGATAGTGAGGGTGCTTGGCCGACCACGGGATGGACGCAACAGTATAGCGGTCCGGACAATTCAGTTTCGGTGAACTTGCACAAAGACCAAACATATGTCTTGAGCGTGGTCGCCCACAATGACAACCGACGCGGCAACCCAACCGAGATTACCTGCAACACGATCTCCGACGACTGGCTGGACATCACATGCACGGTTACCGGGCTGGTAACCGCTCAATGGACGGACCCGACACTACCGGCAACCCCTGCGCCGACTGGTTACCGAGTGACGATCACGGGCAACAACAGCGGAGTCGTCCGGGACGGGACAGTAACGGGATTTCAAACAACTCGTTTCATGGGGTTGAGCTATCCCAACAACTTCAAGCCGAAGGAACGGTACACAGTCAGGGTCAGTTCATTGCCGACTGGAGCTGGGTTGTCGTATGTTCAGCAGCAAAGTGCGTCTTGTTTCAGTCCACTTGTCGGCACCCCTGGGGAACCTCAGCCCGATTTTCCTACGAGACACGACGTCTCTATCATTCCACAACCCGCGAACCATGTAACAAACAGTTGCTGGGGCCAGACCGTGACAGACCCCGACGGCAACGAGGACGACTACACAGAATATGTCTGCCGGTTCCTCAAACACAAAATCAACTACATCACCAAAACCAGCGACCAGATTCTCGTAACAGGCAATCCCGACCCCACTCACGGAGTTAGTTTAGGCCTGCGCAACAACGGATTCTACGAAGGCTGCAAAACCTACAGCCCGACAACCTGGAAATGTTCATACCACGCCACCCGACACTGGTACCAGAAAACAACCAACGCAACCTTTCAACAGTATTTGCTTCACGCCTTAAATTCAATGAATTTACCGGAGACTGTCAAGTGTATATGGGCTGTTCTCTCTTTTGTCAAATCAGGCGGAACCGACACGGTCGGCATAATTGATGATTGCGGCGCGATGTTGGCACGATGATGTCGTTGACTGATCAGAGGTTCCCTGACAAGAGCACTAACCTCTGGCTGCTCTTTGTTGGTACTACTGTTGCAACTATCGCTCTACTTCCAGTGCACACCTATTTGTTTGCTATTGTCACAATTTTTCTATTAATAAACCTTGGGTATCGATCAAACTATTCAAACTTACGAACAGCGACTTGTTATGCAATATTCACAGGTTTTCTGGCTTATTCGTACTATTTTGCTAGAGACATTGTTTCCAATAGTGTTGATATCCGCGACACTGGACTTAGGCTTTTAATCTTTGTTACGCAATGGCTCTCAGGGTTACTGTTTATTTTGATAGGCAAGAGAATTCGTGTGAACAGAGTAGAACGTTTCAGAGTAGATCTGGACATCCAAACACCTCCGAATAGAAAGCTGATGACAGCTAGCTTCGTCTGGATACTTCTGTTAGTGGTTATCTTTATCGTGGTGCCCTTGGTATTGAACCTCTAGTACTGCAACTACGGTCGCGTGCTTCCCCTCACCTACCCAGCACCTCAAAGGGACATGGCTGACGCGGACACGATTGCTTTGGCGGCTTCGCGGGCAGCTATTGTCGCTGGCGATGAGCGAATACCAGTCTGGTCTTGCCGAGGGTTTGGGAGGAAGGACCACGGATCCAACAAGTGAACCGCTCCTCGCCGATATCGACGGAGTTCCGGTTCCGACCGGGCATCTGATCGGCGGTGAATGGGTCGGCTCGGCCTCTACTTTCGAGACTCGTTCGCCGCTGGACTGGGACACGCTTCACCTGGCAGATGTTGCCCGCGGTGACTCCGCTACGGCCGCCGCCGCAGTGACCGCAGCCGCGAGCGGATTTGAGGTATGGGGACACACCAGCGTTGCTCAACGCGCCGAGATTCTGCGCCGGTTGGCGGACCTGATCGACGACAACAACGACGAGATCGCCCATGTGGAATGCCTCGACATGGGCTTCCTCAAGGAGTCGATGAGGTTGCGGCTGGTGTCTCGGGGAGCGCTCAATTTCCGCACCTACGCCGACCTGATAGTTGCTCACGAGGACCGTCTATGGAACGCCAAAGGCATGACCAACGTTGTGCAGCGCATGCCCGCAGGGCCCGCGGTTGTGATCACCCCATGGAACGCCCCGTTCATGCTTAGCACCTGGAAGCTCGCCCCGGCCCTTGCGGCCGGTAACACGGTCATCCACAAACCGGCCGAGTGGTCTCCGCTGAGCGCGGCCATGCTCGCAGAATTGGCACTCGAAGCAGGGCTCCCGGCGGGTGCCTACAACCTCGTGCAGGGGATCGGAGCCGAGGTCGGCGCGGCTTTGGTCGCTGATGAGCGGGTGCGCCGTATCAGCTTCACAGGATCGCCCGCGACGGGTCGTCTGATCGGCAAGGCGGCAGCCGACAACATCGTTCCGTTCACTGCCGAATTGGGTGGCAAGGGGCCGTTGATCGTCTTCGCCGACGCTGACCTGGACGCCGCGGCCCACAAGGCTGCCTGGCAGTTCGACGATTCCGGCCAGGTTTGCTTGGCGGGTACCAGACTGCTGGTGGAACGCTCTATCCGCGAGCCGTTCCTTGAGCGTTTTCACCACCATGCCGATCAATTGGTTCTCGGAGATTCCCGCGATCCGACCACCGATATCGCGCCGTTGGCGCATCCCGACCATCGACTACGAGTCCACGATTTCGTCGAGCGCTCAAGAACCGCCGGTGACACCGTCGTTCGTGGGGGACGTCCAGTGGATGGGTCACTTCACTACGAACCAACACTGATCGAACCTGTCTCGAACGACAGTGAGGTTGTGCAGAGTGAGGTCTTCGGGCCGGTGCTCACCTTCCAGACCTTCGAGGATGAAGCCGAGGCGATTCAGCTCGCCAACTCCACCCGCTACGGCTTGGCAGCGATCGTCTACACCGGCTCACGCGGAAGGGCCGAACGGGTGGCCGCGGCGGTTCGCTCCGGCCTGGTCTGGGTCAACACGTTCCTTGTGCGGGATCTTACTGCGCCGTTCGGTGGTTGCGGGATCTCGGGGATCGGCCGTGAAGGCGGCGACTACGCGCTCGACTTTCACAGCGACCTTAAGACGGTGATGATTCTCGACGACACCACATCGTGATCCACTGATCCCGCACCCCTTGGCTGGAGCTGAACAGGTATTCTTGGAACACCAGCAACCTTGCTCGGTTGGGACGGCTAGTGGTGTGTCGCGGGTTTGTTTGCGTGGTTGAGGGCTGTTTGTGCTCGGCGG
>VXYK01000051.1 GCA_009845995.1 Acidimicrobiaceae bacterium
CTGCTGGGGCAGCAACGAATACGGGCAGACCGATGCACCCGACGGAGCGTTCACCGCAGTCAGTGCAGGCAGCTTGCATACGTGCGCGTTAAGGACCGACGCCACTATCACATGCTGGGGCAGCAATTTCTATGGCGAGGGCGACGCGCCCAGCGGCGCGTTCACAGCAATCAGCGCAGGCAGTTGGCATACGTGCGCGTTAAGGACTGACGCAACGATCACCTGCTCAGGGATAAACACCAACGACCAGGGAGTCCAAGTCGGGCAAGCTGTCGCTCCCGAAGGAACATTCACCGCAATCAGCGCAGGCCACACCCATTCCTGTGGCTTGAGAACTGACGCCACGATCACCTGCTGGGGCAGCAACATCGACTCGTGGCTCGAATACGTCGGCCAGTCCGATCCTCCTGAAGGGGCATTCACCGCAGTCAGCGCAGGGGGCTGGCATACGTGCGGGCTGAGTGTCGACACGACGATCGCCTGCTGGGGCAGAAACGACTCCGGACAATCCGATCCCATCGGTGGGGCATTCACCGCAGTCAGTGCAGGTGGCTGGCATACCTGCGCGCTGAATACCGACGCCGCGGTCAGTTGCTGGGGACTCACCGGCTACGCAGAGGTTGATCCTTCGATCACCAACTTGATTCAGGCGGTGTACGTTGTTCCAGCGGGCACGACTCCGCCGGATGGCCAAACCGCGGCGATCGCTCACGAGATCGGCGTTGTGCAGTCGTGGTTCGACACTCAGACCGATGGCCTACATCCGATCTTCACCCGCGATGGAGACTCCTTCTCGGTGGTGACGGTCAATCTGTCCAGTCCGTTGGGAGAATTCACCTCAATCACGCCAATCCTTGCCGAAATCCACGCGGCTGTTCCCTCGGTAGCGAGCCATGCCCTCGTGATCTACATTGAAGGGGAGTTCAATAGGGGATCTTGTGGCTGGACACGCGCCAGAGAGATCGTGATTCCGATTCACAACTGCGACATCAGACCCGTACAGGGCTCCGAGTGGCCCCACGCAGCGACCTATCTGCTGGCGCACGAACTCACTCACCTTCTCGGCGCGGTCCCTCCCTGCGCTCCGAACTATGACGGCACCTGGCATGTCGACGACGACAGGCGGGACGTGCTGTACAACGGTCCCGAAAGACGGGACTGGGACAACCTCATGTTGGATCCAGGCAACGACGACTACTACATGCACGGGCGAGACGATTGCCCCGACATCGTGGACAGTCCCCTGCTGGGGAGTGACTGACCGGCGGGTTTCCCGCGAGCATTGGTTGGCGGTCAAGCCTGCTTGGCACACGATTTGCTGGAGCGTTTTCTTTCAGTGATTTCTATTGATTGTAGTGTATTGTCATAGCTGTTTGATACACTGAAAAGTAATGAAATCAGCAGTGGTAGCTCAACCAACAGCGTGTAACGAAGACTCGTTTCATGTCGTTGAACTCGACGATGTCGCCGACGCTTTGCAGTTGGCCTCGAAGCTCGAATATGGTGATTTGCCCGGCGCGGTTCTGGCTGATTCGGCAGTGCGTATCGCTGAGTTGAAAGCACAGTTGGAAGCGCTGGAAGCTGAGATCGTTGCCGCTTATGACGCCTCGGGAGACTGGGCGGTTTCGGGTCACCGAACCGTTGGTGCAGCGTTGTCGCATCGCACCCGGGTGCGTCGCTCAGAAGCCAACCAGACAGTTCATCTGGCGCGTACGCTCAGGGCCATGCCCGTTGTGGCTGACGCCTTCGGCCGCGGTGAGATCAAACTCTGTCATGCACGCCGGTTGGCCAAAGCATCCGTACGCGACGGTTTCAGCGATGCGGAGACGCTGTTGTGCAACCAGGCTTGCACCCTCAGCTACAGGGCGTTCGACAAGGCCGTGTCGTATTGGGAACACCTCGTCGATGCCGACGCAGCCGAGCATGACGCGACTTTCAAAGAACAGCGCCGCGAGTTCCATGCATCGATGACGTTCGACGGAATGGGACGTCTGGACGGCTGGCTCGACCCCATCGGCTTCGAGGAGTTCCGCAATGCTCTGGAGCGCATCGAAGCCGAACTGTTCAACAACGACCTGAAAGACGCGCAAGCCGACCACATCGACAGACACACCGCCGAGCTGTGGCGCACACCCGCACAAAGACGCGCTGACGCGCTGGTCGAGATGGCCCGGCGTGCCACCGCAGTGCCCGAAGGTGCGAAAACCCCTGAGCCGTTGGTGATCATCCATATGGACAAACCAACCTTTGAAGAAGGCCTCAACGGCACCCTCGGCCTCAACCTGTTCAACCACGAACCGGCCCAAGCCGACCGCGGGCCGCTGTCGGCAGAAGCGGGCAGGCTCTGCGAGACCGACAGCGGTGCTGTGATCACGCCGACACAAGCTGTCGAACAAGCCCTCAGAGGCCACATTCGGCGCCTCGTCTATGAATCACCCGGGGTGATCCTGGACTACGGCCGCTCCACCCGGCTCTTCACCGGGGCGCTGCGCCAAGCAATCCAGGCCCGAGACCGCACCTGCAGCCACACCGGCTGCGACCTGCCCGCCCGATTATGCGAAATCGACCACATCACCGAATGGCAACACGGCGGCACCACCACCCACACCAACGCCGCCACCCGCTGCTCCTACCACCACCGCCACCACAAACCTCCTATATAACCCGGCACAGCCGGTGGCGGCCAGCGTGGTAGCGTGCCGTCCGTGCCGACGAGGGGGAATCTTGGTGAGACTGGAGCTCCGCTCCGTTAGATCACCTGCTGGTTGGCTTGGGCTGCTCGTGTGCATGGTCGCTGGTTCGCTGATCACCGCGGCGCCTGCGTCGGGGGTAGCGGGCTACGGTGATGTTGCAGACGGCGCGTATTTTACTGAGCCTGTCCAGTGGTCGGCCGACAACGACATCACCGGAATCGACGGTGCTTGTTTCCTGCCAGACGCGGCGGTGTCGCGTGGCGAGGCCGCGGTCTATATCTGGAACATGGAAGGCCGGCCGTCCGCACCTGCTCATTCGTTCGTCGATATAACCAACGACGCCCAGGGTGCGGCGGTGTCGTGGATGTCGCACAGCGGCATCACCACCGGTACCACGGCGACCACGTTCGCTCCCGACACCACTTTGACGCGGGCGCACCTCGTTACGGTTTTGCATCGGTTAGCTGGTAAGCCCGAAGCGCCAGCGCATCCGTTCGTTGATGTGTTCGCCTCTTGGCAACAAGCCGGCGTTTCATGGGCGTCTCACACCCAGATCACCACAGGTACTTCGCCAACGACGTTTGAGCCAGACAAGACTCTGACCCGGGCGCATCTCGTCACGTTCCTGTACCGCTACAAAGGCGAACCAACCGTCACCGTCGACCCCGACACACCAGCGTGCGATCCGGCAGGCGCCGAGGAACCAACCGACACGAACCGAGTGTTCACCGCGGTCTCGGCCGGCTCAAACCATTCATGCGCCGTCGACACCAACAACAAAGTCGAGTGCTGGGGCGAAAACGACTACGGCCAGGCCAATTCGCCACGCGGCGAGTTCACCACAGTCTCCGCCGGTTACGACCATTCATGTGCCGTAAACACCAACAACAAGATCGAGTGCTGGGGCGAAAACCATGTGGGCGAAGCGGATGCGCCCGATGGCGAGTTCACCACAGTCTCCACAGCTGCTTTCCATTCGTGCGGGATACTCACCAACGGCACCATCGAGTGCTGGGGCGAAAATAACCCCAGCGGGAGAACGGA
>VXYK01000014.1:0-6909 GCA_009845995.1 Acidimicrobiaceae bacterium
CCAAACTCATCCCCACACACTACACCGCAAAACAACCAAAGACACACCACTAGTCCTCCAATTACGAACGTCAACTCTATCCAATTACGAACGTAACCTCCATCCAATTACGAATTATCATGATACAGTCACTTGCGATGGACTACATCTCGCGCCGTGCCTTTGAGTTAATACAATCTCGTTTGCGTGTCGAACCGGTGGTGGCGCTGCAAGGTCCGCGCACGGTCGGCAAATCTACGCTGCTCGGCGAGGTAGCCCGAGGCCACGGGGTCGAGGTCGTGGATCTCGACGAACCAGTGATGCGCAGCGCTGTCACAGCGGACCCGGCAATCTTCATGGCCGGAGCGTCACCGGTATGCGTAGACGAGTTCCAGAAAGCACCGGTAGTGCTTGACTCGATAAAAGCCGAACTCAACCGCTCGTTGACGCCCGGACGATTCGTGATCACCGGTTCAACCCGGTTTGATGCACTGCCTCGCGCCGCTCAAGCCTTGACGGGACGGATACACGTGATCGACCTTTTGCCCTTATCGCAAGGCGAAATCGACGGTGCTACCGAAGGATTCCTCGAAGTCGCGATGACCGATCCAGAGCGTTTGACGAGCCCCCACCGCTCGACGACTACCCGCTCCGATTACATCGAGCGGATCTGCCGCGGCGGTCTGCCGCTGGCAGTTTCACGGGAAGGCACGATTCGCAATCGCTGGTTCGACGACTACGTGCGCGTGTCTTTGGCCCGTGATGTCTTGGAATTGGCAAAAATCCGCCAGGGAGCGCTGCTGCCGGCGTTGCTGAAGCGTCTTGCCGGTCAGACTGCACAATTGCTCAACATGGCCGCCGCCGGCCGCGCCGCCGGGCTTGAACCCCGAACGGCCGAGACCTACACCAAGCTCCTAGAGGATCTATTCCTAGTTCGTCGTCTTGGCGCGTGGGGCCGGACACTGAGGTCCCGCTCCGGGTCAGCCCCGAAGATCCATGTGCTCGACAGCGGTCTCGCGGCACGGCTGATCCGCCTCACACCTGCCAAGATGGCCCGGCTTGATCCCGCAGCGATGAGCGATTTCGGGCATCTGTTAGAGACATTCGTCGTGGGAGAAATCCTCAAACAAGCGTCTTGGAGCAGCAAAGTAGCCGATGTCGGCCATTGGCGGACCCGTGACGGCCATGAAGTCGACCTAGTGATTGAGCACTACGACGGGACAGTCACTGCGTTCGAAGTGAAATCGGCCGCACGGATCACCGGTAAAGACACTCGGGGACTACAGATCTTGCGCAAAGCTCTGGGGGACACTTTCAACGCTGGCTTCGTCCTCAACACCGGCGAACTCGCTTACCGCTTCGACGAACGCATATTTGTCGCACCCATCGACCTGCTATGGAGCAATCGAAGCTAGAGGAACTGCGGCTCTCTACTTTCACCGCCCGTCGGCGTAGGTTCGCCCAAGCCGGTTTCGCGACCGGGACCGGCGAGCTATCGCGACACAGAGGTATCAGAGATGACTGACGCTGAACTCTGCTTCGCCAAGTCAACCTCGCCCCCAACAGCGAATCTGGAGTCTCTGCACTTGAGGATGGGCGCGTTCGATAGGGCTGGGCCACAATGGGTGCATGACTATTCCCGAAGGACCCGTGTTCTCCCTTGATTCCAACCTCATACATCTCGGATTGGGGGCCACCGCTGACGTTGAGCCTGAGTTCACCGGCGAATTGAGTTGGTACGGCGACTACACCCAACGCCATGCCAGCGACGGCGCGGAGGGTCGACTGGTTGCCATGCACTCGTTCACCGAACCGTGGGAAGTATGGGAGATGCACCCACTGGGTTCCGAGGTCGTAGTGTGCACCGCCGGTGAGATGACCCTGCACCAAGAACTGCCCGACGGTACGCAGCGGTCCGCCACCATCAGCGCCGGTGAATACGCAATCAACGACCCCTGTGTCTGGCACACGGCGGATGTCGCCGAGCACGCCACCGCTCTGTTCATCACAGCCGGTCTCGACACCCAACATCGTCCCCGCTGACCCAAACTAGGAGTTCAGGTACCGCTTCATGATCGGCGCGAGTGCTCGTAGACTCGTCTCATGGATACGCCACCGTTATCGATTCTGGAGCGCCCGGTTTACGGTCTGTCGGAGGCGGCGGGTTATCTAGGGCTGCGGCGCGAGCGCGTTCGCGCGTGGCTCAATGGTTATGAACGCGGCGGAGTCATCTATCCACCGGTTGTCCGCGTCGAGTCAACTGGCGATGACGTTGTAGCTTGGGGCGAGTTTGTAGAACTCGGCTACTTGCGCGAGTACCGACGCAAAGGGGTGCCCCTTCAGCAGTTACGTCCGGTTATCGATGAGTTGCGCCGGGAGTTGGCCACGCCATATCCGCTGGCGACCGCGTACACCTACGTTGTAGGCCGGGAACTCGTCTGGGAGTTGCAGGAGCGTAAGGGACTCCACCCGGCGATCGCGATCGTGGTGCGGACTGGGCAAACTGTGGCTCTGGCCGCAGAGGCCGATCGATTCGTGAAGAAGGTGGAATTCAACCCCACCGGATTGGGCTGGGTCCAGCGGATGCATCCTGCCGGGAAGGCTTCGCCGGTGGTGATCGACCCACTGGTCCGGTTTGGTCGTCCAGCCGTTGAAGGTGTCGCAACCGAGCGGCTCTGGGAACTGCACGACGCTGGTGAGTCAATAGTTGAGATTGCTCGTGACTATGACATGACGGAGCCTCTCGTCCGGGCAGGCGTTTCCTACGAGGAACATCAGCGATCTGTTGCTGCTTGACGCACTATGTCAATTCAGTTCTTCGTGGACGAGAACGATTTGGGACTGGGCGCAAGCTGTCACAACAACATCCCGGGGTCCAATACCCGGGCCACCCCTCACTTCCCGAAGTCGAGCGGGGTTGCCTAGACGAGGACTGGTTGCGGGTTGTTGGTCAGCGAAACCTGGTAGTGATCACTCGCGACCGTCGTATTCGTCGCCGTCCTGTTGAGAAACGGATGTGGATACAGCATCAAGTCCGAGGTTTCGTGCTTACCGGGACAGCCAGCCAAACCACCGATCAGAGTATGGATGTTCTCACAAAACACTGGAACGAATCGAAAGTACCGCACAATCGCGAACACAGGGTCCTTGGATGTACGCGGTAACGCATGCCGGACCCCGCGAGATCAAGCTCCGCTGGATCAACCCCTTAACTCCACCGAGGGAGACCAAATCTCCCTCTTCAGATAGGGACCGTTCATCGGGAACTCTTTTTCCTGTTGCATTCAACGTGAACGAGTTGGCAGTTCTTCAATGCCTTGCTTCCAACACGAGCTTGTGGCTCAATGTGATCAATCTCGATCAGACTGAAGTCATCTGGCAGGGGATCACCACACAGAGCGCAGGTACCACCGCGGCGCTTCAACAAGAGAGCGATCTTGGCCTTCCGGTGCTCTGCACCGGTTACCAGATCACCATATTCAACCATGGCCGCAACATACCGCTCGGCAATGACAACCTCCCGACTCCGGCATCGATGGGTTGAAGATCGCCCAACGTAGATCGCCCACTTCGCACTGTCGTGCGAAACTCCAAACCATCGGGTATTGCCAGCAACACTCAAATAAGGCGATCGGCTCGCCAAGCAAAGCAACCGAGCGGCCAACACCGATGCCCAAGTTGTGTGCTTGTCGAGAGGTTGGCTGGCGTCGCAAGCCATGCCGTTTCTCCTGACCGCTTGCGACTGTACGATCCTGTTCCAATGAAGCCCGAAGACTCTCGCAGCGTTGAAATCGCGGTTGAACCCCCGTGTTGGCGCCACGAAACACTGGCGAAGGCAGTTGAGGCGGGAGGCGGACGCGTCGTCGAGTGCTCTGAAGCGACGGCGCTCGTCTGGGCCGATCCACAGGCTCCAGAACAGCTCACAGGGCATCTCCACGACAAGATCGACTGGGTCCAGCTTCCGTATGCGGGGGTCGAACCGTTCATCGGAATGCTTGACCGCGAACGGCTCTGGACCTGCGGCAAAGGGGTTTATTCCCGGCCCGTAGCCGAGCACATCCTGGCCCTGATACTGGCCGCGTTCCACAATTTGGGTCCGTATTCGGCAGCGACCCGCTGGACCGAACCGGCCGGCCGGAACCTGCACGGCTGTCGGGTGCTGATCCTCGGCGGTGGAGCCATAACTGAGGACCTACTATCGCTGCTCGACCCGTTCGACACCCACAACGTGGTCCTGCGAAGAGTGCCCGCTCCGCTCGACGGTGCCGCAACGGTGGGGACGCTCGACGACCTCCATAATGAACTCCCGCTGGCCGACGTTGTGGTGGTGGCACTGGCGGTCACGCCCCAGACCGTCGGCGTGATCGGAGCTGAAGAGTTCGAACTCATGGGGCAACAGAGTTGGCTGGTGAACCTGGCTCGCGGGGTGCACGTCGATACCGGAGCTCTCGTCGACGCGCTGCATTCGGACAAGATCGGTGGTGCTTGCTTGGACGTGACCGATCCTGAACCGTTGCCCGAGGGCCACCCGCTATGGACCTTCGACAACTGCATTATCACACCCCACGTGGGCAACACCCCGCTGATGGGGCTCGACCTACTGGCCGAGCGGGTCACCGAGAACACTCGCCGCTACTCAACTGGCGAGAAACTCCTCGGCCCGATCGATCTCGACCTCGGCTACTAACCTATGGGGTCCCATCCCCAGCGAAGCGAACCATCACATGACTAACATTGATCTGGCAGAACTCAGAAACCTGGCAATCGCACAACTCGCTCTGTCGTACTCCCCCTACAGCAACTTTCCTGTCGGGGCCGCGGGAATCGTCGATGATGGTCGCACGGTCGTCGGAACCAACGTAGAGAACGCTTCCTACGGACTCACCCTCTGCGCGGAGTGCTCAATGGTCTCCGACCTGGTTCGAACCGGCGGGGGTCGCCTGGTCGCGGTTTCCACGGTGCAGGGCGACAAGACGCCGGTCGCTCCCTGTGGCCGTTGCCGCCAACTGCTGTTCGAGCACGGTGGTCCCAACCTGCTCGTCGACTGGGAACCTGAGCCTTTGCTGCTGGGCGCGCTGATCCCCGAAGCCTTCGGACCCGACAACCTCGCCTGAGACCAAGGGCACACCCAACACAGAAAACACGTTCTGGGACTCAGAAAGACCTCAGCTTCGGATACGCCCCATGAACTGCGCACACGATCTCAAAGGACATCAAGCCCCGTTACTCGCTGTGTTGCGTTGCATGGCCGCGGTGGTTAGTATTCGGGGCTATGAAAACTTTGACGGCATTAGTGTCTGTGGCTGTTTTTGCCGCGGGGGGGGGTGCTGTTGGCTCTGTCTTCGCCGGTCGAAGCTCATCCGCTTGAAGAAACAACGACTGAGGAACCGACCGAGACCCGTTACCGAACAGAGACCCGGTCTCGGTCCGAGACGAGGTACCGGACCGAGACTCAGATCCGGTTGGTGACCAAACATCGCAACGAGACCCGTTATCGGTCCGACACGAGGTACCGGACCGAGACTCAGATCCGGTTGGTGACCAAACATCGTGACGAGACCCGTTATTACGAGACGACCCGTTACCGAACAGAGACCCGGTCTCGGTCCGAGACGAGATACCGGACTGAGACGCGGTATCGCACGGTGACACCGCCTTGTGAGTGGCGAACCTACTACGGTCACCGGTTCCGGGTGTGCCCTGACTCCTATCAGGTGCCGTATACCGTGCGAGTTCCTTACACGGTGACCGTGCCATACACGGTGTCAGTGTCATATACCGTGCGGGTGCCGTACACGGTGCGGGTTGCCTACACGGTTGAGGAACCCTACGAGGTGCAGGTCGCCTACGTCGTTCAGGTGCCGTACACGGTGTCGGTGCCGTACACGGTCGAAGAACCCTATGAGGTGCGAGTCGCCTATGTAGTGCAGGTGCCATACACAGTGCAAGTGCCCTACAGGGTAAAAGTGCCTCATGAACGAACCGAGGCGATCGAGCACACTCACTGCTGGGACGGCACACATGTCACCGCCGGATCATCGTGCCCACCACCAACCACCACAACCGCAAGCACGACAACCACAGTTGCGCCAGGGACTACGACAACGAACCAATCACCTCCCGCGGAGGTCACAGGTTTTCGATGTGTCAGTTCAGAGCACGACCGTGTGGCCTTACGTTGGGACAGCTCCGGTGCAGATGCGAAATACAGCCTGGCGTACTGGCGTGACGGTGATCTTGTGAAGATGTACCATCCAGACTTTTACAGCATCACCGGAACCGAAGTCACCGTGCCGAGACTGTCCGATGAGAGCACCTACACCTTCGGGTTGTACGCATTCAACGACGCGGGCCAGTCACCGACCGTCGAGACGAGCTGCACCACAACTGACGCTCCACCGTCCAACAGTGGCAGCATCCTTCCTACAATATTTCCTGGCAGCAGCGGCGAAAGACCTCCAACAGACACCGGCTACCAGCAGTGCAGCAGCTCCAACATCGAAGCCATCGGAATCTCATACAACCAGATCGACGGCTACGACACGATCCACTTTGATCCGTCAACAACTGGAGCTTGGACAGCGTTAGCCACGAACATCTATAGCGAGATGATATCTTGTTTGACCAACGAGTTGAACTATCAGCTAAACGTTAGTTCGTGGGTTTCGATCAACCAGCAATTCGATTGCCATATACTTGGTCATCCCACAGGTCAAACAGGCCCAACATGGGACCTTGAAGGACACCGAGAACCAAAAGACAACTGGCTTACCACAATAGGTGAACACTGGTGCAATTGGTGAAAGGCTAGATTTGAGGAAGGGATTATTTCCGATGGGTTTATTGATAATGGGTTCCATATCTGGATGCTGTACTGCTGCTCTGCTTCAAGGGGGAAAGCACGATAAGTCAACATTTCAATTATGCATG
>VXYK01000014.1:6919-110062 GCA_009845995.1 Acidimicrobiaceae bacterium
TGCTGCTCTGCTTCAAGGGGGAAAGCACGATAAGTCAACATTTCAATTATGCATGGCTTGGATCATGGGAGTGATATCATCCTATTTTGCCGTTACAACATTCGTTCTCGCCATCGACAGAAATTGGAATGAACGTACTTCTTTTGATGAGTTTGTCTCCGGGGCAGCTAGCACCTTCCTCATTATCACCGCAATTGCTTTTGCGATATATTTGCGGAGAAAAGGAGTATTATACTTGTCGCTAATATGTTTCCCATACATGCTCTACTCCTGGATGTTCTAGATTATAATCTCCGACTTAACCCTCATTGCGTCGCACCGGAAATCGAAACCTACCAGCTCAGATCCGATACGAAAGAACTACTATTGATAGACATTTTGATAACTGGGGCCATATGTGGATGCTGTACTGCTGCTCTGCTTCAAGGGGGAAAGCACGATAAGTCAACATTTCAATTATGCATGATCTGGATCATGGGAATAATTTCATTGCATCTTGCCGTTACGATATTTGTTGTGACCATCAATAGACACTGGAATGAAGGAACTTATATTTTTCTTTTCGAAGATTCCATCTCCGGTGTTTCTGGTATCTTCCTCACTGCAGCCGCGATTGCTTTTGCGATATATTTGCGGAGAAAGGGAGTAATATACTTGTCATTATTATGGATGCCCTATCTGCTCTACATCTGGGTATTCTAGATCTGGCGTCGTGCCAACGTCACGCGAACCGACACTTAGCGCCACTCTGGGCCCCGAGCCTTCGGACCCGACAATCTCGCCTGACCAGTCAGCCGAAGGGGTTGTCGGGTCTGATTGGAACCTCAGTTTCGGCGATACCCACGAGCCTTGCCACATGGGTTCGGGCTTCCTCGGAAAAAGCCTCTTCCGTTCCATTCCGAACCGCTCTCTGAGCAGACATCCGCCCCTTGGCATCAGCAACAAACAGTTCAAGCACGCCAGAGTTTGCGAGTTTGCCTGAATCGTCACTCTCGGGAATCCAGTTGGGGAGGATCGAGAATTCGTGTTGTTCGGCAGCGGCAGTGGTTACCGCACGATTCCAATCGTCGAGTTCCATAGCGGTCACAGCAACCAACTCGGGGTAAGAGAAGGTCACTTCGCCGAGCCGTTCACATGCCGGGCCACGGCCCAGGAATTCCAGGAACGAACCGGCACGAGGGCCTTCGGGCCAACCGAAGAAGGCTGTGTAGAGAGCTACGAAAGCCTCCGCCGGGGTGATGCCGACGATACGCGCCGCGTCGAAGAGGGTCGCTTGGATGGTCGCCGCTTGCCACGTTTCAAGTTCACCGAGCAGTCGTCGGCTCACACTAAGAAAACCACGCTGCTGATTCGAAAGATCGTCGGTCGCCTGGGGCAGATCATCCGCGACCATCAACCTCGAAGCACTCTCCGAGAAGCGCCGCGACCAAGACACTGCTGCGCGACGCTTGACGTCGATCCAATCTCGATCGGCGTCACTCAGCGGCCCTACACCCAGCGCCGCGACGTGAGCCGAGAGATCAATATGAGGCTGCTGCACGACACTCACGACAGAATCGAACGGTGGGCTGTAGGTGGGCGGAGAGGCCGTCTCTGTGGCATCGACCAACTGAGAGATCGCGAAGAGCTGTTGTTGATTGCTGTTTGCATTGCCTTCGTAGACCGAGTTCCAAAGACGCTCATACTCCGCGAAGGCACCATTGAGCGTCGCCAGATCCAGGTCGAAGTCGAGAGCACGCCGGACTTGGACCTTGAGAACGAGGTAGCGGAGCAGCTGCGGGGGAAGGCAAGCCACAAGTTCCGAGGCGCTGAGGCCGATCCCCCGCGAAGAGCTCATCTTGGCCCCGCCCAGAGTGAAGAACTCATAGGTGAACGAAATCGGCACCGGACATTCAAGGACCTCACGTGCCAGCGCAGCCGCAACCTTGTGTGACCCGCCGGCGCCCATGTGGTCCTTGCCGGCGCCCTCCACGGTCACCGGCAAAACCTTCCACTTGGCAACCCACTCAAGCTTCCAAGGCAGCTTCCCGGCACCCCCGAACGGTGACACTCGTCCGGTTGCACCACAGCCCTCTGCCCAGGCAACCAGATCTGGAAGGCATTGGTAAGCCACGGTCTCACCGTCGTAGTCAGAGGCGAACGTCGTGCCGATTCGTCCGCATCGCTCACAGATCGGCTGGAAGGGCAGCCAATCGTCCGGCCGCACCGCTCCGGTCTCGCGCAGATAGATCTCGCGGACCGCAGCCGCGCGGCGCAGGAACACGTCGATGGTGTCGTCGAGGCGGCCCGCCCGGTAGATGTCGCTCATGTAGTAGAACTCGGCATCAACTCCAAGCGGTTCGAAATTAGAGGTGAATTCAGCGAAGTAGGCCTGCGCCATACTGTCGCCCGCCAACTCCGGGGGCGTGGGCGCGGCGTAGAGCGGCTTCCCGAGGTGCTCGCGGAAGTACTCGCCCATTCCATGGGGGATCTCATCAACGGGGTCCATGTCGTCGCAGCCGTACGTGAACCGCGCTTGTGCCCCACCGCCGCGCGCCACCCGCAACAGGGCGTCATGGGTCAAGACACCACGAAGCGAACCAACGTGGGCCACTCCGCTCGGTGTTTTCGAGTCATTGATATAGATCGGCGATCGAGCCCGCTCAAGCGTCTCGTCTATCCAGGTCATGTGGCCTTCGGGTTGCTCTGGTCAGCGATGAAATGTCAGCCTACCCAAGGCCGAAACTAGTCTGTCTGACAATAGCGAACGACGATTTGGCGACGGTGCGTCAACCAGCGACCGCCGAAACGGATGGGCAGGCCCGATGACCAACACAACACTGCGGTCCGAAAGGTTGGACATCCCCGACGTACACGCCGTTCAGGAACTCTTCCACAGCCGGGGTTGGACCGACGGTCTCCCAATCGTTCCGCCGACGCCGGATGCAGTCCAAGCCTGCCTGGACTGGGCTTTGATGCCCCCCGAGCACCTGATCGGTGTCGAACCCGTGCGTCAACAAGGGATCACTGCAGAAAAAGTTGCAGTCAACGCGGTGATGGCAGGATGCCTGCCGATGCACTTTCCACTGGTCGTCGCGGCGGTGACCGCGGTCCTTCACGAGGACTTCCTGGTCCATGGAGCTACCGCCAGCACCGGCGGCTGCGGGATTCTGTTGATCGTCAACGGGCCTGTGAGAGCCGAAACTGGGATGCAATCAACGTTCAATGCGCTAGGCCCCAGCGACCGGGCATCAACCGTCGTGGGAAGGGCGATTCGCCTGATTCTGAACAACCAGTTGGACGTACGTGCTGGCGGAATCGACCGGTCAACGCTCGGTCATCCAGGAAAGATCAGCTTCTGCATCGCCGAGGACGAGGAGGGCTCGCGCTGGCCGTCGGTCGCCGCTGAGAGACTCGGAGACCCGCACGTTTCGGCGATAACGGCGATGGCGGCGATGGCGCCCCGCCAGATAATGAACGAGTGGAGCACCGACCCTGAAGAGATACTCGACACCTTCGTGGCGGAGATGAAAGCCAACATGGCCCACTACTCGATCTGGTCCGGCAACTACGCGATCGTGATCCCTCCCCAACTCCGCCAGCATTTCGATTCCGCTGGGTGGTCCAAAGCCGAGATCCGCAACTACGTCTTCGAACACGCCCGGATCCGTCGCTCCGTGTGGGCGGAGTGCGGGAAGGCGAATGTGGTGGCCGACAAAGGCGACCACGAATATTGCGCACTACCCGATCCCGACCACTTGCTGGTAATCGCCGCTGGAGGCCCGGCCGGGGGTTTCGGGGCGGTCATCGCTCCCTGGCTCGGTCTTAAGTCCAAAGCCGTAACGGTTCCCATCGGAGCATGCATTGACTGCTGAAACCGACAGGAGATACAAGTGACGATCGAAGTGCTGGTTCCCACGAACGACGGTCACCCACAAGGGTGGCCACTCGCACCGCGGCTCTCATCGCTGTCAGGCTTGACGATCGGAATCATCTCCAACGGCAAGCAGGGAACGCGGCATTTCTTCGACGAGTTCCGGCGAGAACTCCTTGACAACCACAATGCCGGCGATGTCATCGAGGTCGTCAAGGAAAATTACAGCGCCCCCGCCGACCTCGAAATCATGGACCGAGCTCGGCGCTGGCATGCGCTCGTCGCGGGTGTCGGAGATTGAGGAAGCTGTTCGTCGTGCAGTCTGCACGACGCGATATCAGCAGAACATCGTGGTGTTCCCGCCACCGCGATAATGACCGACAAGTTCGCGTCTGCGGCTCAGTTGATGAGTCAGGTCCTCGGCGCCGACGGCTACCCGTTCGCCGTCATCGACCACCCCATCAGCAGCGCCACCGCGGCCGAGCTGTCTCAGCAAGCTCGACGAGCCGCTGCCGCCTGCGCCACTATCCTGACCAAGCCGCTAGCTGACGATATGTCTTGACGGATTCTCCCGATTGAGGAACTCCAGAAGAGCACTCGAGAATAGGTTTGGTTCTTCGATGGGAGCGAGGTGGTGCACGCCGGGCAATATCCGTGCTTCTCCGTAGGGGATGGCATCGGCAAGAGCGACAGCCATTTCGGGCGTGGAACCAGTGTCGCGTTCACCCGCGAGGGCCAGCGCGGGCGCTTCGACGGCAGGCGCCAAAGCCGCAGCCAGAGCATCGGATTCGACGAACAGCCGGTACGCCTTGAGGTAGCCGCCTTGATCGGTTGTAAGAATTCGTTGCCGAACGGAATCCGTCTCAGCGGGGTGTGATGCCCGCCATTGAGGCGTGAACCATCGCTCGATCGCCAGATCTGCCACCGGCTTGAGTCCTTCGTCCTCGGCCAGCTCCAGACGCTGCTGCACCCCGGCCCGTTGGCTCTCGCTGCGACCGAACACTGTGCTCACCAGCACTACGCGGCGGACTCGATCGGGATGACGGGCCGCAGCCGTCAAAGCAACAAGGCCACCGAGTGACAGGCCGACCAAGTCGCAGTTTTCAATCTGGTGTATGTCGAGAACTTCCAAGAGTTGCGCCACGAAATCTTCGAGTTGGCGCGTTCCGGGAGGATCGTCGCTTCTTCCGTGCCCCAGAAGGTCGTATCGCAGAACCCGGTATTGCTGCGCCAAGACCTCGACCACCGGATCCCACATGGTGTGATCAAGACCGACGCCGTGTACCAGAACCAGCGG
Source organism: Acidimicrobiaceae bacterium (assembly GCA_009845995.1). Taxonomy (GTDB): domain Bacteria; phylum Actinomycetota; class Acidimicrobiia; order Acidimicrobiales; family Aldehydirespiratoraceae; genus VXYK01. Next base: position 12,070 of record VXYK01000014.1, read on the forward strand.
AGGTCCTGCCCCTTCGACACGGCTGTGTGTCGGGTTCATGGGGCGTTGTCCAACCCCATCTCCTCCATATCGGAATACCTGTTACCGATTCGGTGATGCGGGCGGCCCCCGACCGATGCCCCGATCGCGACGACTATCTCGTCGGGGCCGGGTGCGTCGGCAATGGTCATTTCGAGGGTCAGGTAGTGAGAGCGCCAGCCGGGGTCGATCTTGTGCATCATCGGGATCGACACGGTCGCGCCGGGACCACCCCGCGTGTTGGTGAACGACAGATACGAAGTACCGCCGACTGCGTCTCGAAACACGTTGCCGAACCGCAGAGTGTGGATCATGCCCGACCCGTGTTCGACCTCGCCGTTGCTGTCGACCATGGCCGCTTTGCCGTATGCCTCGACCGCGTCGCCTCCGCCGGCCATCTCAACTAGGCGGGGCACCATGACCGCTCCGAGTTCAGGTGCCACTGCGAGTATCGTCGGTTTGAGGTCGTCGACGAATCCCTGGCCCGCCCAGGGGTTGGTGATCACCGCGGCCACTCCGTACAGGCGCAACGGCACCTCGCATGCCTTGCCGCCTTCCACATGAACTTCTTCGCTGACCGTGACCAGCTTTCGCAGTTCAATGCTCATCAGGCAACTCCCTTCAGATCGTCAACGCCGTCATCCTCAACGCTGTCATCCTCAATGAATTGAGGCATCACCTGCTCGGTGAACAGCTCGATGCTGGCCATGGCTGCCTCGTGCTGCATTCCAGGGAAACTTGACCAAACCAACAGGTCTTGAAGGTTGAGCTTGTCTTTCATCTCCTGAATCTTCTCGGTCACATACTCCGGCGTACCGAAGAGCAGGTTGCGGGGATGTACCCAGTCGTAGCTCAAAAGGTCGAGCTTGTTGTCGGTTTCGGGCAGTTCTTCGCCTGGATACCGGTGATTTTCGAGTCCTCGGTAATGGCAGACCCAACGCACATATCGCAACAACGCCTCACCGGCTAGTTCCTCGGCCTCTTTCATCGTCTCGGTGACGCACATGTCGCGCAGAACCGCGACACCGGAACCCAGTGGGATCTCCTTGCCAGCGGCTTCAGAGGCGGTGTCACGGTACAACTCGAACCGCGGAACGAGAGAATCCGTCGGCGGGATCCAGAACATGACCTTGAGGCCCATCTGGGCCGCACTGATTATCGATGGTGTCGTGTCAACGACCTGCCAGATGGGAGGATGCGGGTCTTGCAGGGGTCTCGGCACAAGCGCCAGTGCGGTTATGTCCCCCGTGTCAGGATCGGTGTTCTCAGGCAGCGGCGTACTCATCGGGTGGGGGAAGGAAACGCCGGGATACGGATACTCGAAGTGCTCGCCCGAATACGAGAAGAACTCTTCGGTCCAAGCGCGCCGAATAACTTCAAGGCCTTCAGCGAACAGTTCCCTATTGACGGCCGGATTGCGCACATCCGCGATCGGATTCATGTTGAGCGTCTCACGCGGGTAGATGCCCCGGCCGACGCCAAACTCGACTCGCCCGCCCGACATGTGGTCGAGCATGGCGACATCCTCAGCCACTTGAAGCGGATTCCGAAATGTGATGATGCTGGCAGCCTGGCCAATCCGAAGCTTTTCGGTGTGGGCCGCCAGATCAGCACACATCAGTACCGGGTTGGGGCAGACTTCGAGCCCTTCATGGCCGAAGTGGTGTTCCGTGGTCCAGATCGAGTGCCAGCCGTGTTGATCGCAGAACTTCGCGACCTCGCTGCCTTCGTTCAGAACCTGGGTAAAGGTCTTGCGCAGACCGAGGTTGTTGGAATTCAGGAAATACCCAAAGCGCATGGTGTGTCCTCTCAAGTCGGGCGGGTTGGGGCTGGGCACACACCTTTTATCCTCGCTGACTGCCCGACTCGAGGTCCCAAAATCCTACGACAGCCAACAAGGCTGGTCAAACAAGAATTGCGAGGAGAAATCTCGTGTGCGCGTATAATCCGCGGCGCTGACTGCGGCGGGAGACGAGATGCAGGGGTTCGATCCGAAGTTCCGGGATCTGCCTGATTTCATCATTGGGATCACGAAAGAAATCTGGGAAGAACGTGGTGTCGAAACGCTGAACCACTACTACACGCCGAATATTCCGGTGCGGTCTCCCGACGGGGTCGTGATCGGCAACCAAGCGGTGATTGAAGCCACCTGGGCCACCCTCGCGGAGTTCCCGGACCGCCAACTCTTCGGCGAGGACGTGATCTGGAGCGGAAACGACGAGGACGGCTACCTGTCGTCTCACCGGATTCTCTCGACCGCCACCCATGCCGGCAACGGAGCGTTCGGCGCGGCCACAGGCACACGATTGCGTTATCGGATCATCGCCGACTGTGCGGCCATCAACAACCAGATATACGACGAGTGGCTGGTGCGCGACCTCGGCGCCATCGTTCGCCAATTGGGCATTGATCCTCGAACCTTCGCGGCCAACCAGATCGAAGCCGAAGGCGGGCCAGAAGCGGCAAAGCAGCCGTTGACCCCGCAAAACGACGTCGCACCGATGTATCTGGGCTCTGGCAACACCCATGAGGTCGGTAGCACTTATGCGGAGATCCTCAGCGAATTGATGGGCGCCAGGACCGATGTCGTGGAGCAGAGATACGACCGGGCCGTGCAGTTGGATCTGCCCGGCGGTGTCACCGAACATGGCTGGGACGAGGCGGCTCGATTCTGGGGAGATCTGCGCGCCTCAATGCCCGATGCGACCTTCGAGATCCATCACCAGATCGGCCGTGCAGATGCCGGCATGGCTCCTCGTGCGGCACTTCGATGGTCGCTGACGGGCAGCCACACGGGCGCTGGAACGTTCGGTCCGCCAACCGGTGCTCCGGTACATGTCATGGGTATCAGTCATGCTGAGTTCGGACCCCGGGGCCTGCATCGCGAGTTCGTGCTCTTCGACGAAGTGGCCATCCACAAACAGATCCTGCTCCACATCGGTTGATGGGTTGGTTTCGCCGGGCGCGTTGTTGTCGCCGGGCGCGTCGCTTTCGCCGGGCGCGTTGTTGTCGCCGGGCGTAGCCGGAGCCGCGGGGGCCGTCACCGGAGCCGCGAGAGCCGCGGGGGATTTTCTGCGCTCAGTTTGACAGAATGCTTACGTAAGCATATGTTCAATGACTACGTAAGCATTGAATCCTGGGTGAACACCCGGACACATGACATGACGATATGGGAGGGGGTCTCAGATGTCGTCAAAATCGGGGGCTGATTCGTCTCGCCGCACGCGTAGAGGAGTTACGTCAGTCGATGTCGCAGCCGTGGCGGGAGTGTCTCAGGCCACCGTCGGCCGGGTTTTCTCGTCGCCTGAGAAGGTGTCGCCCGCCACCCGGGACAAAGTCCAAGATGCCGCCGCACGGCTCGGTTACGTGCCCAACGTGATCGCCCGCAGCCTCAAATCGCAGCGAACCAACATCATCGGCGCGGTCGTACCGGCGTTCGGCGAATACTGGCAGAGCGTTCTGACCGAGTTCTCCCGTCAACTCGCCACCAAAGACCGACAACTGCTGCTGTTCAGCTTCGCCGAACCCGGCGATGTCGACGGAGTGTTGGCGTCGGTGGCCCAGTACCGGCTCGACGGACTGGTTCTGGCTTCTGCCACCATCGGCCAGGATCAGCTGATCCAGATGCGGGAGTCGGATCGTCCTGTAGTGGCCTTCAATCACCCCGCCGCAACCGGGATCGTGCCATCGGTATCGGTCGACAACGAAGCTGGGATGGCGCGCTTGGCGATGCATCTGATCGACACCGGCGCCCGCGAGATCCTGTACGTCGGGGGCGTGTCGAGCGCCTCCACCGATCAGACCCGCTACCGAGGTGCATCTCGGACACTCGGAGAGCACGGGGTTGCTTGCACCTACCTCGAAGCCGGCGCGTTCACCTACGAGGCGGGCTACAAAGTCGCTCAGCACATCGTGGAGCGGCAATCCGTTCCCGATGCGGTGATGGTCAGCAGCGATGAAGTGGCATTCGGAGTCCATGACGGCCTGCGGGCCGCTGGAGTCCAGGTACCCGCCGATCTGCTCCTCACCGGTTTCGACGGGCTCTCGCAGTCCGCTTGGGCCGGATTCGACCTGACCACCTTGGTGCAAGCCACAGATGTCCTGGTAGCTCGGGCCATCGAGATCCTTCTTGCCGACGACCGACCTCCAGAATCCGACCCGGTCTCCGTGGTCGTGTCCGGAACCATCCGTTACGGAAAGACGACCGCCAAACGCCATGACTGAGATCCTCAAAGACGCAAGCACAAAGAGCGGCCACGGTGCCGATCTGGAGTTGGCTGAGCGCGTCCGGACCCTCATCGCGGACATCGAGGCTCGAGGCGAGACTGCCGTTCGAGAGATGTCGAGGAACTTCGATTCTTGGGAACCCGAGCAGTTCAGGCTCACCCCGGAGGTGATCCAGCAGACACTCGACCGAGTCGATCCCAGCACTATCGCCGACATCGAGTTCGCGCAATCACAGATTCGCAACTTTGCTCAGGCCCAGCTTGCATCGCTCAGCGATGTTGAAGTGGAGACCCTTCCGGGGGTGACTCTTGGTCACAAGAACCTTCCGGTAAGTGCGGTCGGTGCCTACGTCCCCGGTGGCCGTTACCCGATGGTGGCCTCGGCACACATGAGCGTACTGACCGCCAAGGTTGCCGGAGTCCAGCGGATCGCCGCTTGCACTCCTCCAATCGGCGGAGACATCCCTGCCGAGACAGTCGCTGCCATACACCTCGCTGGAGCTGACGAAATCTACCTTCTCGGCGGTGTTCAGGCCGTGGCTTCAATGGCACTGGGAACCGAGTTCATCGAAGCCGTCGATGTGCTGGTCGGCCCTGGCAACGCCTTCGTCGCCGAGGCGAAGCGCCAACTCTATGGTCGCGTGGGCATCGACCTTCCCGCCGGACCCACCGAGACGTTGTTACTGGCAGACGACACCGTCGACGGTGAAATCTGCGCCACCGATCTGCTGGGCCAAGCCGAACACGGACCCACCTCACCGGCCGTTCTGATCACGACCTCGCGGCAATTGGGCCTCGACACGATCGCCGAAGTCGAGCGCCAACTCGAGACCCTGGCCACCGCGGACATCGCCTCCCAAGCCTGGGCGGACTACGGCCGAGTCATCGTCGTCGACGACAACGACGAGATGCTTGCTCTGGCCAACGAACTCGCTTTCGAGCACGTGCAGGTGATGACCAACGAGGACGACTTCTTCTTGGCCAACATGGTGAACTACGGGGCGCTCTTCCTGGGTCCGATGACGAATGTCTCATACGGCGACAAGGTGATCGGGACCAACCACACGCTGCCCACACAAGGCGCGGCTCGCTATACCGGTGGACTCTGGGTCGGCAAGTTCATCAAGACTGTCACCTACCAGCGAATCACCAACCCGGCGTCAAGCGCGATCATCGGCGAGTACTGCAGTCGCCTCTGCGCGATCGAGAACTTCGCCGGCCATCAGGCACAGGCGGACATCCGCGTGGAGCGCTACAGCGGAGTTGGATCATGCGGAGTCGAATCATGAAGGCCGCTGTCGTGACCGGAGCGAGCGGTGGTATCGGATCAGCGATCGCCCGCCGTTTGGCCGGCGACGGTTTCGCGGTCGTGGTCGGCTACCATCATGGCGCCGAAACCGCTCAGAACCTGGTGTCTGAGCTTCCGGGTGATCAGCACAGGGCCCAGCGCATTGCTGTGCTCGAGCCCGACTCTCTGGACGCGCTGAGCGAAACCGTAGCTAGCGGGTTCGGCCATTTGGACGTCTTGGTCAACTGCGCGGGAATGAGCCGGCCCGTACCTCACGACGATCTCGATGGTCTTGACGACGAACTGATCGACACAATCTTCGCCACGAACTGGCGCGGTCCCTTTGCCGCGATCCGGGCTCTTCGCCCGTTGCTCGACAAGGGCACAAACCCGGTCGTGGTCAACATCTCCTCGGTGGCCGGCGTCACGGGACAGGGATCCAACGTCGCATATTGCGCCTCGAAGGCTGCCCTCGACAGCATGACTCGCTCGTTGGGCCGGGCTCTGGCCCCAAGAATCCGGGTGGTCTCCGTATCCCCCGGATGGGTGATGGGTGAATACGCCATGCGCATGCCTCAAGATGTTCTCGACACCCAGTGTGAAGCCACACCTCTCGGCCGGTTGGCAACAGCGACCGATGTGGCTGCGGCGGTCAGTGCAGTCGTCAACGACCTGCCGTTCACCACGGGATCAATAGTCAGCGTCGACGGCGGTCGGCCTCTTGGGACGTCATGACCGATGCTGTATTCACTTCGCCTCCTCCGCCCCCAACTTCGTCGATCACCATCTTCTGCACCTACAGGAGCCGACGATGACTGAGTCCCTCCGCCAGTCATCGTCGGAGGTGGTCGTCGATTCCGACGACTTCGCCCGACGTGTCATCGAACCGGTCGACTTTGTGGCCGACACCGCTGCGTTCATCGATGTGCGGCTCGAGCGCTCAGCAGGAAAGGCCAGTTACTCCTTCATCGGCCCCGGCGTTTCACAGAACCCGGACCAAGCAGTGAACCTCGACGTTCCGCATGGATTCAACATCGGTGCGGCCAGCATGGCCAGCGGTGTGGTCAACAGTCAGCACCTTCATTTCACCGCTGAGGTTTTCATATGCACGAAGGGAGACTGGCGCGTAGCTGTCGGCGAGCATCGCGAACAGCATCTTGAATTGGGAGCCGGAACCATCTTTTCCGCACCTACCTGGGTGTTCCGTGGGTTCGAGAACATCGGAGACCACGACGGCTGGATGTATACGGTGCTCGGCGGCGATGACACCGGCGGCATCATCTGGGCTCCGGACGTGATCCGAGCTGCCGCTGAGACCGGCCTGTATCTGCGCTCGGACTACACCGTTATTGACGGCACCGACGGTCTGTCCACAAACGACATCGTGCAGCCCCTCGAACCGGCCCAGTTGGTTTCGGTCGACCGCTACAGCGATCAGGAACTCGCTGGTCGAGCTGTTCGCCAAGAAGACCTGAAGTGGTCTGAGCAGGCGCTTCTGTCCAACGTTGTCACCGGACACGCCAGCGCTATGGCGCCAGTGATCGGCCACGGAATGACCGAAGACCGCCACCATCGCGCCCCCATCACCTCAGCGCACGGTTTCAGCGTCGAGTGGTTGAGGCTGCCGCCCGGTTCCAGCACCGGTGTGCACCGGCATCAACAGAACCAGGTCGTGATTCTCATCGACGGTTCCTGGGGCATTGCGGTGAACCGTGACGAGCACCGTCTGCAGTCCCGCCCCGCGCAAGGTTCGGTTGTGTCGCTGAACTCCGGAGCATGGCGCGACCTGTCGAACGTCGGTGAGGGTGTTGCTCATGCCGTGGTCGTCTGTGCGACTGATCAGAGGCCAGTGATCGAGTGGGATCCCGGCATTGTCGAGGCGGCTCAACAGGCGGGTTGGAGCCGCGACGCAGGCGGTTACATAGCGCCTGTAGAACTGATCGGGAGGCCGGTGTAGTGACGCTTCCCGTAATACTCCTGCCCGGCTCGATGTGTGACGCGGCGCTGTTCGCCGGACAACTTGAGTCCCTCGGCGCCGCCGCGTCGGTAGGCGACTTGACCAGGTCGTCGAGCATCGAAGCGATGGCTGACGATGTTCTCAATGACGCTCCGCCGGTGTTCGCGATCGCTGGTCTGTCGCTCGGGGGAATCGTCGCAACTGAGGTCGCTGTTCAAGCACCGGAGCGTGTCGCGGGCGTCGCATTGCTCGACACCAACCTGGGCCTGGCGGACGAGGTTCAACAGCAGAACCGGCAGCTCTGGGGTGAGCTTGTCAGAGCCGGACATTTCGAGCAGATCATCAAGACCGTTGACCACCTGACCATCGACGCCGAAGCCCACGGCCGAGCCATCATCGAAATGGCTGCACGGGTCGGCCCCGAAGCCTTTGTGCGACAGAACGAGGCTTTGCTGTATCGCCGCGACCGTCGAGGTGACCTGGCCGCGTTGAACTGCCCCGTCCTGGTTCTCTGTGGTCGCCAAGACGAACTCTGCCCGCCCGCGATGCACCGTGACATCGCCGACCAGATACCTCACGCTCGGTTGGAGATAGTCGACCGAGCCGGGCATCTATCCACGATCGACCAGCCCGAGGAGCTGACCAGGCTCCTGACCCAGTGGCTGAATTTGTGCACTACCAACCAACCCATGAAAGGCACTGCCCATGAATACAACCAAGTATAGGTGGTGGCGATTTCTCGCCATTGTCTTTGCATTCACCCTCATCGCCGCTGCTTGCGGTGACGATGACGACAGCGATCCACCCGCTTCGCAACCTGCCGACGACGGTGACGACATGGCCGACGACGGCGACGACATGGCCGACGACGACATGGCCGACGATGACATGGCCGACGACGAAGACCACGACGGTCACGACCATGACGAAGACGACGGCCATGACCACGACGACGAGATGACCCACATCTCTGATGAATGCGACATTCCCAACCCCGCCGAGAACGTCGAGATCGACATCATGGGTTGGGAGTTCCCCATAGTCACCCAATACGCCGAGGAAATCGAAGACTGCGAGGAGGGCAACTACTCGTTCAACTACCAGTTCCTCGACTCGGTGGAAGCCCGCAACGCCATGACTCAGGACGCAGCGTCCGGTTCACCGAGCTTCGAGCTCTACCAGGGATCGAACGCTTTCGTCAGCGAGCTGGCCAATCAGGGCTTTGTGATGGCTCTGAACGACCTGGTGGACAAGTACCGGGACGAATACAACCTCGATCAGATCGACCAAGCGTTCTGGGACATGGCATCACTCGACGGGAACATCTACGCGATACCGATGGTGTCCAACACCATGCACGTGTTCTACAACGAACCCGCCCTTGCGGAACTCGGGATCGATGTGCCGTCGACGTTCGCTGAAGCGTTCGAGGCCTGCGCCGCGATCCAAGACGCCGGCTATGACATCGGTTTCTTGTACATGCTCTCGGCCGGCTGGGCCTGGCAGATTGAGTTCGACAGCGTGATCGGAGCACTCGGTGCGACCTCGATCGACCCGGTGACTGCTCAACCGAACTTCACCAGCCCTGAAGCCGTCGAGGCTGCCACACTGCTCCAGCGCATGTGGCAGGAGTGCGCGCCCAACGCCTCGAATTCCTACAGCACTGACGACGTCCAGGCCGCCTTCCAGACCGGTGAGGCCATCCTGGGCCACACCTGGGCATCACGAGCCGGCGCGATGGACGATCCTGAAGCATCGACAGTGGTGGGCGAAATCCAGTTCGCTCCTGCGCTCAGCCCCGGCACAGGAACCTTGGCAGCTCCGGCGTACATCGACGGCTGGATGATCCCGGCCAACACGCCTGCGGACAAGGTTGAGGCGATCTTCTTGGCCATGCTCGCAGCCACGGACCTGGAGAGCCAGGAAGCAGCTGCCCAGTTCGGTCTGGTGACCCGCTCAGGCGTGAGCCATCCGGACGGTCCGCGTGACGCCGCCGCAGCCGAGGCCAGCCTCGTCAACGGTCGGGGCGCTGACCTCACCCATCCAGCAGCGGGTATAGCCCGCGCCAAGCTGGGTGAGGCTCTCGTCACGATCCTCGACGGCACCTCGGTCGAGGATGCCCTCGCCGCTGCTGAAGAGGCGTACATCTCCGAGGCCACCGCTCAGGGTCTGCTCTAAGACTCAGCGAGGGTTACAGTAGCCATTCCTCTCCGCGGGGCGGTGTCTCGGTGGCACCGCCCCGCAAGAGGAGCGCAGCCGACACCTCGCAACACCGGTTCGAAGTAGGGAACGATGAACAGACGCACCTTCTGGGGATTCACAGTACCCAGCGTTGCTGTGATGCTGCTGTTGATGGTCTTCCCGCTGCTGACCACCGTGTGGCTGGGTTTCCAGAAGCTGTTGCTGCGCGACCTGAACAACCCCGAGTGGATCGGGTTCGACAACTACAGAGACCTGCTGTCCGATCCAGAATTCTGGGCGGCGTTCAGGTTCACGATGGTGTTCGTCGCCATCGTTGTACCGGTCACAATGGTCATGGGGTTGTGTACAGCCCTGCTCTTGGACCGCGTAGGTCGGGGTCGAAGCATCTATCTGGCAGCGTTGCTGCTGCCGTTCATCGTGACGCCCGTCGTCGGATCGCTCGTCTACAAGGACCTGTTCGAGCGGGGCGGGCTACTCGCCTGGTTGTGGGAGGTGATCACCGACAATCCGTTCGCCGTCAATTCCGGGAACGTCAAGTGGCTGATCATCATCCAAGCAATCTGGAACGTGATGCCGTTCGCGATGATCACCTTCTTCGCCGGACTCCAGACTCTCCCCGAGGAGCGGGTCGAGGCCGCGGCCATTGACGGTGCCAACTTCTGGCGCAACCTGTGGCATGTGACCTTGCCGCACCTCAGAGTGCTCATACTCTTCGTCGGTCTCATCACGATCATGGACATGTATCGGGTCTACGACCAGGTCTTCGTGTGGACCGGAAACAGATTCACCGATGCCCACACGTTGCAGGTCTACAACGTTCGCATTGCCACCGCTTTCGACATCGGTCGACTGGGGAAGGGCAACGCAATGGCGGTTCTGACCGTGATCGGCATCTTCGTCGTGCTCATTCCGTTCTTGTGGCGCAGCTACAAGGACCAGATCGCAGAGAGGGTCTGAGCAGATGAAGAGAACCACTCCTCTCTCCCGCTTCGGACTCCATGCCACGCTGGCGGTGCTGGTGGTCTGGAGCGTGCTTCCGTTCTTGTGGACCTTTCAGACGTCCATCAAGTTCACCCGTGACGTTGCTGCCAAGAAACCCGTGCTTTGGGGTTACGAGACCACCGCCAACGCTTATCGGGCTTTCTGGCTCGACGCCGACGATGTCAACATGTGGAGCGTCTTGGTCTACATCCTGGTTGTAGCGGTGATCTGCGCTGCGCTGGGCCAAATCGGCCGCCGGGTGCGCCACGGTTGGCCTTGGTTCGCTGCCGTCGCGCTGGTGATCTTTGCCGCGCTGTGGCGATTCCCGAAGATCTGGGAGGCCAACGACGAGTACGACTTCTTGATAAACAGCATCGTCGTCACGGTGCTCACGATGATCATCTCGTTGTCGATCGGTCTCCTCGCCGGATACGGGCTCGCCCGCTACACCGGCATCTCGGGGGCTGTGATCCTGATTATCGCGCTCGGTTTCAGGGCCCTGCCCCGAACCGCGTTCGTGCTCCCCTACTTCTTCGGGGCGAAGGAGATCGACGACTGGCTGACCAGAACCGGCGTCGGATCCTGGAACTTCCCGCTCATCGATTTCCCGGGCATCGACACCCTTCAGATCCTTGACACCCGCCTGGCCATCGTGTTGGCACTGGTCGCGGTGAATCAACCGTTCACCATTTGGATGTTCCGCAGCTTCTTCATGGAGGTGCCCAAAGAGATCGAGGAAGCAGCCATGATGGACGGCGCCACCCGGCTACAGGCGTTCCGCAAGGTGATTATCCCCATGATGTGGCCTGCGATCATCGCCACCGGCTTGTTCACCATGCTTCTCGCCTACAACGAGTACCTGTTCGTGCGGGTCCTCGCTCCGACCGAATGGACCTTGCCGGTCGCCATCGTCTCTCTGACCGGCGGCGAGAGTTCGAGAACCATAACTGAGGCCGCTGCGGCGTCGGTCTCGATCACGCTGCCCATCGTCGTGGTCATCATCCTGTTCCAGAAACATCTCGTGAAAGGACTCGGCGCGGGCGCCGTCAAGGGTTGATGTCTGAGATTCTGCAGCAGGCGAAAAGCGTGGTCCTCGACTACTACCAAGCACTCGACGGCGCGCTGGAGACTGAGATCGGCAGCGTGCTGGAGCAGCACACCGCCAAGGACTACCGATGGCGCGGAATGCACCCGTTCAACAAGATCGGCAGTGCCGCTGAAGTCGCCGAACGGTTCCATGTGCCGCTGCGCCGGTCGTTCGCTCCCCTGCAACGCCGACCCGACATCTTCCTGGCCGGATTCAACAACGTCGGCGACGAGGGCGAGGTTTGGGTGTGCCAGATGGGGAACCTTCTCGGTTTGTTCGACCGAGCCTGGATGGACATACCGCCCACGAGGAAGATGTGCTTCATCCGCTACGCCGAGTTCCACCAGGTCGCGGACGGCAAGATAGTTGAGACCGCGTTCTTCACCGACATCATCAGCGTGATGCGCCAAGCGGGCTGCTATCCGCTGCCTCCCCAGACCGGCTCATCGCACATCTACCCCGGCCCGAAGACTCACGACGGTCTGCTGTTCGACGCGGCCGACCCCGCCGAAGGCCCGACAACCATGGCCCTGGTGGACGAGATGATCTCTGACCTCATCGTCGCCAACGAGGTCGGCAACGAGACCGGGCGGAACATAATGCCCCGCTCGGTGCTGGCCAGATGCTGGCAAGAGGACATGATCTGGGCCGGACCCGAAGGTATCGGGGCCAGCTACACGATCGACCGCTACCAGCAACAGCATCAGCATCCGTTCCGGGTGAACCTCTTCAACAAGACGTTCAACGGGCACGTGGCACGGTTCGCGGAAGGCAACTACGCCTGTTTCTTCGGTTGGCCCAACCTCACCGTCACAGCCGAGGGCGGGTTCATGGGACTAGTCGGGTCAGATACTCCAGCCGACATGCGGGTGGTTGACGTGTATCGCCGCGACGGCGACAAGCTCGCCGAGAACTGGGTGTTCATCGACATGTTGAACTGGCTCAATATGCAGGGTCTCGACGTACTCGCCAGGATGCGCCAGCTAATGGGCGTTGACGAGTTCCGCGCCGACAACATACAAGAATCCGATTGGGAGCGGCCCCAGATGTCCGCCCCGAGTCAGGAGAGAGAAGATGTCAACAGTAACTCTTGACAAGCTCACCAAGGTCTACCCGAACGGGTTCCAGGCCATCACCGACCTGAGCTTGACGCTGTCTGAAGGTGAGTTCTTGGTGTTGGTGGGTCCGTCGGGCTGCGGCAAGTCGACCGCGCTGCGAATGATCGCCGGACTCGAGGACATCAGCAGCGGAGACCTTTATGTCGGCGACCGCAGGCTGAACGAGGTGCCGCCCAAGGACCGTGACATCGCGATGGTGTTCCAGAGCTATGCGCTCTACCCCCAGATGACCGTGGCTGAGAACATCGGGTTCCCCCTCAAGCTCCGCAAGGTGGCCAAGAAGGACCGTTTGCAACAAGTTGAGCAGGCTGCCCAGGTTCTCGAACTGACCGAGCAATTGGAGAGCAAGCCCTCCATGTTGTCGGGTGGCCAACGGCAACGGGTGGCCATGGGGCGCGCGATCGTGCGCAAACCCGCTCTGTTCTTGATGGACGAACCGTTGTCGAACCTCGACGCGAAACTGCGGGTGCAGATGAGAGCCGACATCGCGGCGATTCAGAGCGACTTGGGCGTCACCACGTTCTATGTCACTCACGATCAGGTCGAGGCTATGACGATGGGGGAACGTGTAGCGGTCATCAAGGACGGCATCCTCCAACAGGTTGCGCCTCCAGAAGAGCTGTACGACCATCCCGGCAATGTGTTCGTGGCAGCGTTCATCGGGTCGCCGTCGATGAACCTCTACGAGGCGTCACTGTCGGCGATCGACAGCGGCGGATACCACCTGCGACTGGGAGATTATCAACTCGCGGTTTCTCCTTCGGTGATGAACACTCGGCCCGGGTTGGCGCAGTATGTCGACCAGCCGCTGGTGGTCGGAATCCGTCCCGAGGATCTTGAGGATGCGGCGGTTGCACCCGACCATCCCTCCGATCAGCGCATCTCGGCCAAGATTGAAGTGCGGGAGGCCCTCGGCGCTGAAACGCTGATGCATTTCAGCATCGCTGCGCCGACCGTGGACAGCGGCGATCCCGACGCTCTCGACGAACTGGGGGAAGAGGACACGGGCCGCTGTACCGCACGATTCAGCGCTGCCACCCGCGCGCGTGTCGGAGACCACATCGAGATCAATGTCAACACCGACCACCTGCACTTCTTCGACCCGACCACACACAAGGCGATCAGGTCTTGAAAACCAGCACTGACCGCATTCTGACCACGCATGTCGGCAGCCTGCCGCGTTCTGAGGCAGTCACGCGTGGAGTCTTCGCCATCGACAACGACGAAGAGATCGACCTTGACGAGCACTGCCGGGAGATCTCCGCAGCGGTTGCGGAGGTAGTCGCCCGCCAGGTAGCCATCGGTATCGACGTGGTGAGCGACGGCGAGATGAGCAAACTCTCCTACGCCACCTACATCAAGCATCGCGTCAGCGGATTCGAGGGCGACAGTCCCCGAAGAGCTCCCTCCGATCTCGAGGAGCACCCGTCGTACTTGGAACGCCAAGCCAAAACGGGAGGAACTCCGACCTACAAGAGGCCCATGTGTGTCGGCCCAGTCGAGGTGATGGATCCCGAGCCGTGCCGTCAGGACACGTCCAATCTGCGAGCGGCCGCGGCTACCAGCGAACCGCTTGAGGCGTTCATGAACGCTGCTTCACCAGGGGTGATCGCGCTGTTCCAACCCGACGACTACTACCGCGACCATGAGAAGTACCTCTATGCGCTTGCCGAAGCCATGCGGGCTGAGTATGAAGCGATCGTCGCGGCGGGATTTGTTCTGCAGCTCGACTCTCCTGATCTTGGTCTTGGTCGGCACATGATGTTCAAAGGCCGACCCGATTCCGAGTATGAGCGACTGGCCGGAATCCATGTCGAGGCTCTCAACCACGCTGTTCGCAACATTCCGGCCGACCGCATGCGGCTGCATATCTGTTGGGGGAACTACGAGGGCCCTCACACCCACGATGCGCCGATGTCGCAGGTCTTGCCGATCGCCTTGAAGGCCAAACCGCAGGCTTTGTTGTTCGAGGCGGCCAACCCCCGTCACGCCCACGAATGGACGGTGTTCGCCGAAGCAGAATTGCCCGATGACAAGGTGTTGGTTCCCGGTGTCATCGACACCACCACCCACTTCGTCGAACATCCTGAATTGATCGCGCAGCGAATCGAACGCTTCGCCGGGATCGTCGGGCGGGAACGGGTGATGGCAGGCACTGACTGCGGTTTCTCCACCTTCGCCGGCTATGCGGGGGTGGATCCCGAGATTGCCTACGCCAAGTTGGCGTCTCTGGTTGAGGGCGCCGCACTCGCGTCGCAACGGCTCTGGTGAGACGAGCGCCAGTCTGATTCTGTCAAGGAGAAACAGATGACTGTCCACGATGACAACAAGCTTGTGCTCGAACCGCTCAGAGAGTCGATGTATCACTGGACCGACGATTCCGTGCAGTCAGCGCTTGCTGAGACCTTTGCCGTCGATGCTTCGGTGCATCTCGCATTCCCCTTTGAAGACCTCGAAGGGCCGGCGGGCCTATGGGACCAGGCGCTGAGCGCGCTGTCATCCGCGCTGCCCGATGTAGAGCGCCGTGACTACATCGTGATGGGCGGCGCTGACGAACAGGGCGAGGGCTGGATCGGCTGCTGTGGCCACTACACCGGCACATGGTTGAGACCCTTCCTGGAGATTCCGGCAAGCGGACAGCAGGCAGCCATGCGCTACCACGAGTTTTTCCGTGTCGTTGATGGGCAAGTCGCCGAGATGCAAGCGCTGTGGGATCTGCCCGAGTTGATGATGCAGGCGGGGGTCTGGCCGATGGGTCCAAGTCTCGGGCGCTTTTGGCACGCTCCCGGCCCGGCAACACTCGATGGACTCAACGGTGGCCCGCGCGACGATGCCGTCTCCCAAGCCAGCGTCGACTGGGTGCTGGAGATGTTGGCCGACATGGGCCGCCACCCGACCGAACCCGCCGAGGCGATGCGTCTGGAGCACTGGTGGCACCCGAAGTTCAGCTGGTACGGCCCCGCGGGTATCGGCACGGGGCGCGGCGTTGACGGCTTTCGCCATTGGCATCAGATCCCGTTCTTGGCCGCAATGCCTGATCGCCGGGTCAATTTTGGAACCGTGAGCCACTTCTTCGGCGAAGGCGACTACGTGGGAGTCACGGCTTGGCCGGGGATGGCGATGACCCTTGGCGGCGACGGTTGGCTGGGCATCGCGCCCGCTGGCCGGGAGATCACCATGCGCAGTCTTGACTTCTGGCGGTTGGAGACCGATCCAGCCACCGGCAAGCGGTCGATTCGCGAGAACTGGGTGCTCGTCGATCTGCTCCATGTATGGGACCAACTCGGTGTCGATGTCTTGGGGCGCATGCGAGAGCTGGACCGTCCAAGGCGCATCTCCCAAAATAACCAGGTCCTCTTGTAGAGAACTCTGGGTTTCTCCAACCGTTGCGAGCAGTCTCTGATCGACTAGAGGGGTAGCTTGATCCGATGACCAAACCCGAACGCGTGAAACTACCGCGGCTGCGTCAACGGGCGGGCGTTCTGCTGGTTGCATCTGTGGCCCTCACGACCGCCTACACGGTGCCCACCGCGCACGCAGACGAGGACGCCGCCGTCGAGGAAGTCCCGAGCCAAGAGACTTTTGTCGATGTGCCCGGCAACAGCTACTTCACAGAGGCCGTTGCCTGGTCGGTCGAGAACGACATAACAGGAATCGACGGCGACAAGTTCGAGCCCTACAGACCCGTCACCAGAGGAGAGGCTGCAGTCTGGCTGTGGCGCATGCAGAACCCTGCGATGCATGAACCCAACATGTTCACGGACGTTTCCGGCCATCAAGCCCAAGCCGTCGCCTATCTGAAAGACAACAACATCACCACGGGCACATCGCCCACCATGTTCTCCCCAGAGCGGATCCTGACCCGCGCCGAGGCAGCGACCTTCTTGTGGAGACTGGCCGGTGAGCCGACGCCGCCTTCACTGTCGTTCGCCGACGTCACCAGCGAATGGCAACGAGCGCCGGTCGCATGGGTCTCCCAAACGAACATTACCTCGGTGAAGCCGCCCGAAGCGTTCTCGCCGGACAGCGAAGCTACCCGGGCGCAGTGGATCACCTTCCTGTACCGCTACAGCACCGGTGTCGGCGACCCCATCACAGTGCCGGAAACCCGCGCTCGTGGCCGCTGCGCCGACACCATCGCCCGAGACATCTATGAATGGGAGTTCTGTGCCTGGCAGAACTTCCGGGAGAGCGACAAACACAATTAC
Organism: Acidimicrobiaceae bacterium; assembly: GCA_009845995.1. Taxonomy (GTDB): domain Bacteria; phylum Actinomycetota; class Acidimicrobiia; order Acidimicrobiales; family Aldehydirespiratoraceae; genus VXYK01. The sequence continues at coordinate 29,155 of VXYK01000014.1, forward strand.
CCTCTGTCGGACTCTGAAGCCGCAGAGTTGATCAGCCGTGTCTGGGCCGAGGTCTATGTGGAGGGCAAACCGGCGAACGCGCCGACCTCGGAATTGGCGCCCTTGGGAGTGGTCTGTGCAGCCCCAATCGAGGGCGGCGGATTCACCATTGGCTGCTATCAGCGCGCCGAGAACCACATCCGCCGAACCGACGCCCTCTTGGACACGCTCCTGCACGAACTCGCCCACGCTCTCGTGCGCGACCACCCGTCGATAGCCGAGTGCAGCACTGTCGGCGGCACGAACCAGTATCGAATTTGCGTCGCCAACGACATCTTCAGATGCGTGGCAGACCATCTCTACGTGACATACGCCGAGATTCCCTCGGCCGGTGTGTGCGGAACAGCGATTCCGCCGGTGGCAAGACAGTCACAGGACACATGGAACATCATCCCCACACGGCGCGGCGGCAAGGCCGCTTACGTCAACACCTTCTATCATTCGCTGCCCTATCCGCACGAAGGCGCCAGCGTCAGCCTGCTCGTCAGATGTGAGGCTTCAGACCCCGAAGCTGATGACGACAGCGACGATCTCGACGTCTACGTGTGGTTTGAATCCGGATATCTCGCCGGGCAACACACCAACAACGAACTGATTCCTGTCAGCTACGTGTTCGGCAGCTATGAGCTATTGGACTGGGAGGAGTCGAGGCGTGCCGAATACGTGCTGAGGAACATCAAGACAGGTGACTGGCATGAATCGCGCACCAAGAGAGGTGCTTTCATTCCGCAGTATCTCCACCAGGAGTTCTTGAACTCGGTGGTCTCGAACGACTGGGCGTACCTCAACGTCGAGCAGTACGACGGCAGCAACTTCGGAGTCTTCGCGTTCTTGACCGACGGTTCGCTGCCCAAGGTTCGAGAAGTGACCGAGGACTGTGGGTGGACTTGGGAGGACGGGCAAGGCGAACCAGGGTCGGACCAGCCGTCCGCTCCCACAAGGTGGAACAGCTACGACTACGAGCGCGGCGTGATCGCCTATGTCGATGCCTTCTCCACGGAGTCTCCATCTGACTTGATCACCGACGGCAGGAACACCCTTTTCGTGAGGTGCCGGAATCCAGATGCCCAAGATGTCTTCGGCAACAGCCACAGTGAACTCAATGTCTTCATCAGAGTCCGGTCTGGGCAGTTGTTCGGAGACCACAACAACGACAACCTGGTCGAGGTGCACTACGTGTCGGGTCCGGCTGAGATATTGGAGTGGGACAAACTACGACAGGACAACTACATCAAGGAGAACAAGAAAGTCTCCTATTGGAGCGAATCGACTAGCAGGAACAGCATTTTCGTTCCCCGCATGCTTCAAGGTGATTTCATCGACGAGCTCGCAGACAACGATTGGATCTTTGTCTTTGTCCATCAGCTCGCTTTCGATGAAGAGACGGTGTTTCGCTTCCACAGCGACAAAGCCAAGAGTCACCTTGATCGCGTGACTGAAGCCTGCGACGGGGAATAGACGATGGGCCCAACCACGACCGGCAACCAGACCACTTCAGCCATCCGCATCGAAAGTGTCGGTGGACCCGAGGTCATGCGCCTCGTGGACCTTCCCGTTCCGCGTCCCGGCGTTGGCGAGTTGTTGGTCGAAGTGGCTGCGGCCGGCGTGAACTTCATCGACACCTACCACCGCAGCGGTCTGTATGAACTGCCGTTGCCAACGGGGTTGGGGCAGGAAGGCGCCGGGACCGTCGTCGCGAAGGGCGACGGGACCGAGGGATTCGCAGTCGGCGACCGGGTCGCATGGTGTGGTTCCGGGGGTTCGTACGCGCAGACGGCCGTGGTGCCCGCCGCAGTTGCGATACCGGTGCCCGACGACATCAGCATCGAAGTTGCGGCCGCTGTTCCGTTGCAAGGAATGACCGCTCACTATCTGGCTACCGACTGCCCGCGGCTGAAACCCGGGGACCGTTGTCTGGTCCACGCCGCCGCCGGCGGGACCGGACGCCTGCTGGTGCAGATGGCCAAATTGCGAGGGGCTGAGGTAGTCGCCACAGTCGGAAGCGACGACAAGGCTGCGCTGGCCCGTTCAGCCGGCGCCGATCATGTGGTCAACTACACCACGACTGACCTTGTCGCAGGTGTAGAAGCTGCGGTGGGTGCCGACTCGATCGATGTGGTCTATGACGGGGTCGGAGCCGCCGTCTATGACGACAGCCTGCGACTGCTGCGTCCCCGAGGGGCGATGGTGACCTTCGGCAACGCCTCGGGACCCGTTGAGCCCAAACCGCCCTTGCATCTGATGGGCAAGTCGTTGTGGCTGACCCGGCCAACTCTCTGGTCCTTCATCAGCGAGCGAAGCGAGCTTGAGGCCAGGGCAGCGGAGCTGTTCGGCTGGATCTCTTCGGGAGAGCTGGAGGTGCGCATCGCCGCTCGCCTGCCGCTGGCGGAGGCCCCCGAAGCACATCGCCTGATCCAAAGCCGCCACGCCGCTGGCAAGATTCTGCTCATCTGTTGACCCGCAGAGTTTCATCCACTCAAGCGATAGTGTCAGGCCATGGTTCTTGCGATTGATTCTGCCCGATACGGACTCCTGCAATCCGTTGTCGACGCCGACAGCTACAAGCGGTCGGTCCAGCGGTTCAGGGAAGCCGACATCTTGCTCCCGACCTTTGCGCAACTCGCTGATCCCTCCACGATTCCTGCCAAAATCCGCAACGCCCTCAACGGCGTGGGTCGTAACGAGGCTCATCCGCTGAACCTGTTTCGGGTCCACTGGTACAACGGTTGGAACAGCTCTGGGCAGGTTGAAGTTCCCGAGCATGTGGTGTTGCCAAGCGAGTTGACCGGAGTCGACGCCCAGATCGTGTTGGTGTTCGGCAACCGCTTTCCGATGATCGGGGCTCACAAGGTGTTGGCGGCTTACTCCTGCCTGGTGCCGCGGGTGGTCAGTGGGCAGTTCGACCCGACTCGTCATCGCGCCATTTGGCCGTCCACTGGGAACTACGCACGGGGTGGGATTGCGATCTCCCGGTTGATGCACAGCCGAGGTGTGGCGGTGCTGCCGGAGAACATGTCCCAGGAACGATTCGACTGGCTCGACGCTTGGGTCCCGAACCCCGACGATGTGATTCGCACCCCGGGGTCGGAGAGCAACGTCAAAGAGATCTACGACGCCTGCAACGAACTCGAGAAGGACCCCGGCAATTTCATCCTCAACCAGTTCTCGGAGTTCGCCAACCACATCGGCCACTACACGGTCACCGGCCAAGCTCTGGGACATGTCTTCACTTCGATGTTGGCCGACCAGCCCCAGCTTCGTCTCGCGGCGGTGACGGTCGCATCGGGATCGGCTGGAACGTTGGCCACCGGTGACCGCCTGAAGGACGATTTCGGCACGAAGATCGTGGCTGTTGAGGCGCTCGAATGCCCGACCATGCTTTACAACGGCTACGGCGAGCACAACATCCAGGGGATCGGTGACAAGCACATTCCGCTGATTCACAACGTCATGAACACCGATATCGCCGCGGGTATCAGCGACGAGGCGACCGACGGTCTCAACCTGGTGTTCACGACTGACTCCGGTAAGCGCTATCTGATCGAGCGGCTGGGGGTGAACGCCGAGGTCGTGGACCAACTGCGCCACTTCGGTTTCTCCTCGATCTGCAACATGTTGGCCGCCATCAAAACCGCCAAACAGCTCGATTTGAGCCATGACGACGTGGTGATTTCGGTCGCCACCGATGGGTCGGAGTTGTATGTCAGCGAGAAGGAGCATCTCCTAGCAGCCGAGTACCCCGACGGTTTCGGTGAGATCCACGCCGCCGAGATCGTGGCCCAGCACCTGGCCGGAGCGGACACCGAACACCTCGAAGAGCTCGATTCTGTGGGCCGCAACCGTATCTTCAACCTCGGCTACTACACCTGGGTCGAGCAGCAGGGTGTGAGCGTTGAAGACTTCGACGTACGCCGTGACCAGGCTTTTTGGAACCATCTTCACACCATGGCCCCCGGTTGGGACGCCATGATCGACGAGTTCAACGCCGCAACCGGCGTATCGCTCTAGACGTTTGATGACAGCGATTCGGCAATGACTAACTCGTGGCTTGAAACACCCGAGGGTGCAGCCTGGCCGACGGCGGACAGCGACGAGACGAACCCGTTCGTTCGCTATCGGGAGCTCCTGTGGTCGTGGCACCGCTGGGTCGATTCGGGTCTGGACGACAACGACTTCGTAGCCATGGTTCATACCCTCGACGATTCGGTCAAGGAAGTGGCCGGAACCGGTTTCGTGACGACTCCTGCTCGCTGGGTCGATTCGCTTGGTGAAGATTCACAGGCACCGGTGTTCGCCAAGGATGAGACCGGCAATGTGGGCGGCTCCCACAAAGCCCGTCACCTTATGGGCCTGCTGCTGCATTTTGCGGTCGATGCGGTGGCCAACAATGCCGGCACCAACAGCAACGCGCGTCTCGCCATCTCCTCATGCGGGAACGCGGCGCTGGGTGCTGCCACAGTGGCTCGCGCTGCCAACCGCCCGATCGACGTCTTCATACCGACTTGGGCCGATCCCAAAGTCGTCGCACTACTCGACAGTCTCGAAGCCACGATCCATGTCTGTGAACGTCGAGTCCACGAGTCGGGCGACCCATGCATGTTGCGCTTTCAAGAGGCTGTGTCAGACGGTGCGCTCCCCTTCGGCGTTCAGGCGACAGAGAATCTGTGGACTCTCGACGGTGGTCGCACGATCGGTTGGGAACTCGCCGACCAGCTCGGAGCCGATTCGGTGGACCACGTGTTCGTGCAGGTCGGGGGTGGTGCGCTGCTCACAAGCTGCGCCATCGGCCTGCTTGAGGGTGCCGCCCTCGGGCCGCTTGAACGGGTGCCCCGCGTCTGGGCCGTGCAATCGGAGGGATGCGCTCCCTTTGATCGGGCATGGTCGCAGATACCGGCTGCAGCCAGCGTGGACGAACGCCTGAGACTCGCTGAACAACAGGCCGACCGTTTGATGACACCATGGTCGGATCCGTCGTCTTCTGCCACCGGCATCCTCGACGATGTCACCTACGACTGGCTCGGGGTGGCCCGTGTGCTGCTCGAAACAGGTGGCTCGTCGGTGCTTGCGACAGAAGACGGCATCGAATCCGCCAACCAACGCGTCGGCTCCGCCGGTTACAACGCCGACCACACCGGCAGTGCCGGTTACGCAGGCCTGCTGGCCGCCCTGCGCGAAGGCTCCATCTCCCCCACCGACACAACCGCTGTGTTGATAACCGGCATCCGCCGCTAACCAGCCGCGGCTCCGGCTACGCCCGGCGACAACAAAGCACCGGCATCCGCCGCTAACCAGCCGCGGCTCTAGGTACGCGCACGCCACTCCGTACCCACCCCCACGCGGCTCCGGCTACGCCCGGCGACAACAGAGCGCCCGGCGACAACAAAGCACCGGCATCCGCCCTAACCGGCTGACCAGTCGGCGAAGGTGTCGATCATTAGACGTACGTCGGGACCGAGGGGGTAGAGGATTGGGGTCGTGCAGCCCCGCTCGATGTATTCCGACACTTTGGCGGCAGCCTCTTCGGGCGTACCGGAGGCCGTACAGCGCTGAACCACATCGTCGGGCACGAGTTTGGAGGCTGCCACTACTTGTTCGTGCGTAGCGGGCCACGTGAGCACCTGGTGAATGTCGTTGAGAAGCTCATCAGACACCCCGCTGGCAGCCATGATGTGTGGCTGTTGCCCCAGATACTGGGTGAGCAGCAGACGCGCTCCGTCCAAGGCGACCTGGCGGTCCTCGTCGACAGAACAGACAATCAACTGGGGCCGGTCGATGTCGTCGAGATCACGGCCTGCCGCTCTTGCGCCCGCCTCGAGCGCATCCATGGCCCGGTCGTTGTAGGCGGGCTCGACCATGTAGTTCAAGACCACACCATCGGCAATCTTGCCCGTCAGTTCCATCATCTTCATGCCGGTCGCACCGATATAGATCGGCACTTCCTTGGCGCGGCGCTCCTGATGCACGTAGTCGAGTTCAACCCCGTCAAGGTGCACGAAGTAGCCGTCGTAGTCGACCGGCCCGTCGCATGCCAGCAGGGCACGGCATGACTCGACGACCTCGCGCATCACCGTCAGCGGGCGAGAACGCTCAATTCCAACTTTGGCGGCGAGAGGGTCCCACCAAGCGCCAAGACCCAAGATGATGCGCCCGGGAGCGAGATCGTCGAGGGTTGAGAAGGTTGACGCCAGACGGGCGGGGTTGCGGGTCCAGCAGTCAACCACGCCGCTGCCGACCTTGATGGTGTCGGTTGTCGACGCAAAGGCGGCCATCGGCACGCACACTTCGCGCACCAACCGTGAGTCGGCCTGCCAGACAGCGTCGAATCCTCTCTCCTCGGCGTATTGGACATGGGTTATGGCGTCACGGATGCTGCGAGCATCTTGCATGTACAGGGCGACAGGCTGGGTCATGGCAGGTTCTCCAGTTTCTTGAAAAGGCGTTGCGCGGCCTCGGCGGCTTTGGCTCGGATCTCAGCCGCATCGACTTTAGTCAGGCGACCGTCTTCCATCACTGTCTCTCCGTCGACGGTGATGTGGCGTGGGGAGACACCGGTGGTAAAGGCCAACCGCCATGGATCCATGTCGTCGTAGTTCCAGGTCACGACATCGTCGCGGCTCTCGGGAAATAGATCACGGTTGACCTCCAACATGTCCCAAGCGGCGTCAGGCCCTGCGGTCACGTCGTCTTCACGCATACGCACATATGCGACCCGGAACTCATCAAGCATGTCTGCGCCGATCCCATCGGTTCCCAGTCCTGTGGCGTTGGCGAAACGTACCGGTCGTGCGTACCCCACGGCGTTGTTCATGTTGGAACGCGGGTTGTGAATGAGAGTGCCGACCAAACCATGGTCGTCGACAAGATGTACTCCGTGGATGATGAGCCACTTGTCGGTTGCGAGCGAGGCAAGCCGAGCCGCAGCGCCGCGGTCTGCTTCTCCTTCGGCAACATGAATGTGCACGCCGACATCAAATTCTGCAGCTAGTTCGGCAGCCGCTGTGAGAGTCTCGTCGGTGCAGGTGAAAGCCGCGTGTACTCCAACCATTCCTGTCGCCCCGCTCTCGAGGTGACGACGGTTTTCTGCCAACCCGCGGCGTGCACCTTCTGTCATCGGACCGTCGGGCTTGAAGCGAGCAGAGTCGAAGCGAGCACCCTCCGAGCGGGCAGAGTCGGAGCCGCCGGGGTGGCGGTCGGTGACCCCGAAGCAGGTATTGACCCGCACTCCGATTTCGGCACAGCCCGCGGCGATCACTCCAAGGGAGCCTTCTATGGCCCAAGGCGACTCGTGGTGGTCGATGATGCAGGTGGTTCCACGTTCCAGGGCTTCGAGCGCGCCGAGTTTGGCTGACCATTCGATGGTGTCAAGATCGAGTGCTCGATCAAGACGCCACCAGACCAGTTCCAGAATGTCGACGAACGATCCCGGTGTGCGAACCGGTGCAGGCATCCCGCGGGCGAGAGCCGAATACAGGTGATGATGCGCGCAAACCAACCCGTGGGTCTGGTTGGGTCTGAGATCGGCAGTTACTGCCACGCCAGCGCGCGTTCGCGGTTGGAGTCAGCCTGCATCGGCAGTTCGCTGCGCCACTCCCCGTCGAAGTTGCGCATGGCTTCAGCTACGGCTCCTGCCGTCGGAACCAGTCCGATCTCACCGACGCCTTTGATCCCGTAGGGGGAGTTGGGTTCGGCTGACTCGACAAGGATCACATCAACCGGCGGCATGTCCTTGGGACGGATAATCCCCAGGCTTCGCAAAGTCATGTTGTTGGGCATGCCGACCTCATCGCAGGGGAATCCCTCAGTCAGGGCATAGCCCAACCCCATGTGGACCGATCCTTCGATCTGGCCTTCGCACAGCAACGGGTTGACGGCTCGACCCACATCGTGAGCGGCGACAACGTTCTCCACCAGCCCGGTCTCAGGATCAAGTACAACGAGTTGGGCAGCGTAGCCGAAGGTGGAGTGAATGATCGGGTTCTCAACGCCGTCCGACAGCGAGTTGGTCCAATCGACGCGGTACTCGCCCTCATAATCGACGCCGGTTTTGCAACCGTCCGCCAACGCCTTGCGGCATGCCTCCTGCACCGAACCGGCGCCCATGAGGGTGCCTCGCGAACCGGTCGTCTGGCCCGCTCCCAGCTCGCGGGTGGTGTCGACGATCACCTCGATGCGCTCGGCGTCGATGCCGAGTTCTTCCACCGCCACCTGCAGGGCAACCGTATGCACGCCCTGACCCATCTCGGTCCAGCAGTGCCGAACTTCCACCTGGCCGTCTTCGCGGAAATGAACCACCGCCTTGGCGATTTCCTTGAAGCCGTTGCCAAGACCGGAGTTCTTGAGGCCCAGGCCGAGCCCGATTGGTTTGCCGGCGGCAACCGCAGCGTCATAAGCCGGTTTGACTGCGTCGAGACAGGCTCGGGCGCCAAGACACCCATCGTCCATTATCTGCCCCGGACCCCATATTCGGCCCGGCTCGACCACGTTGCGGTTGCGCATCTCCCAACCGCTGATCCCGACCATGTCGGCGAGGCGGTCCATGACTCCCTCCATGGCGAACTGGGCCTGGTTGGCGCCGAATCCCCTGAACGCTCCGCCGATCGAGTTGTTGGTGCGCGCCGCTATCGCCTCGACGTCAATGTTGGGGACGACGTATGGACCGCTGGCATGGCCCGCAGCCCGCTCAAGAACTTTCATCCCCACCGAGGCGTATGGCCCCGAATCGCCCAACATCCGCGCGTGCAGCGCCACGAGTTTCCCGTCGGCATCGCATCCCGCCTGGTACTCCATGCGAATCGGATGGCGTTTGGTGTGTACGAGCAACGATTCTTCGCGTGAGAATGTGGTCTTGACGGGGCGACCCAGCAGCCACGCCGCCAGCGCCGTCTGGCCCTGGTTCGACATGTCTTCCTTGCCGCCGAAAGCACCGCCGTTCGACACCAGTTCGACTGTGATCCGCTCGGGCTCAATGTCGAGGATGGCGGCTATGTCGTTGCGGTCATCCCAGATTCCCTGCCCCCCGCTGTAGACCATCAGGTCGCCGTCGTCATCGGGCACCACCAGGGTGGATTCGGGTTCTACGAAAGCATGGTCAATGCGCTGCGTTTGGAAGGTTTCACGCACGACATGGGCCGCGCTTGCCAGAGCTGCCTCAGTGTCGCCGCGTGAATAAACAGATCTCGACAGGACGTTGCCGTCCAACCCCCACACGGCGTCCTCGTCGGAGGCGACCGCTTCGGCAGGGTGAACCATGGGCGGCAACACGTCGTAGGTGATGTCGACGAGTTCCGCGGCGGCCCGGGCCGTCTCACGGTCGCCGGCCACCACCATCGCCATCACATCGCCGAGGTAGCTGGTACGACCTCCGACCGGGATGAAGATGGGCCAGTCCTTGTGGATCAGACCCACACGGAGCTTGCCCGGGACGTCGGCAGCGGTAAGCACCCGCTCAACTCCCTCAACTGCTTCGGCTTTGCTGGTGTCGATGGCGATGATGTCGGCGCGGGCGTGATCGGCGAGTTTGAATGCGCCGTGCAGCAGACCCTCTGGACGCATGTCGTCGATGAAGGGACGCAATCCGACTGCCAGTTCGAGGCCTTCGTATTTCACACCGCGGCTACCTATGCCACCGGGGGTGACGGGTTCGGGGATGTTGCCGGACGCCAGCGCTTCAACCGCATCAAGCACTTTGATGTATCCGGTGCAGCGACACAGGTGCCCACCAAGATGGCGGGACGCCTCTTCCCGGGTCAACGCCGATCCCTTGCGGTCAAGGAGTGCCTTGGTTCGAACCGCGATTCCGGGAGTGCAGAATCCACACTGCAGCGCACCGCATGCCGCGAAGGCGCGAGCCATACGGTCAACCTCGTCTGGGTCCATTCCTTCAAGCGTGGTGATAGCGCGTCCCTCGATCTTGTCGAGGTTTACCTGGCACGCAACCCGGGCTCTGCCGTCGACCAGTACGGCGCAGCAGCCGCATTGTCCGGTGGGCGAACAGCCGTCTTTGGGTGATATGACATCCAACTCTTCGCGCAGAGCGCTCAGCAGATGAGGATGGTTTCCGCGGATGGTGACTGCGGTTCCGTTGAGTTCAAATGTGGTCATGGCTTCTCTTCTCTAACAAAGGGTCTACCCGTCTTCGTCGGCTAAGCCTCGCAGCACGTGCAACAACACGTTGGCGCCGGCGGCTATGTCGGTTGGTTCGGTGTACTCGAAGGGGTTGTGCGAAAGGCCCATCCAACTCGGGGTGAAGATCATGGCGGTTGGACAAACCCGGGCAAGCATCTGAGCGTCGTGCCCCGCCCCCGAGGGCATCCGCTTGAACGAATGCCCCAGCGCTTCGGCGGTGCACGCAACCCGGTCGACGACCTCGGGGTCGAAGACGACCGGTTCGAATCGAGCCAGCGACCTGGAGGTGATGGTGACGTTTTCGCTTTCGGCCAGCTCATCGCAGAACACGGCGAGCTGTTTTTCTGCCTGCTGCAGCATCATCTCATCGGTGTTGCGAAGATCAACCGTGAGCGTGGCGTTGGCGGCTACGACGTTCACGAGGTTGGGGTGCAGCTTGATCTGCCCGACAGTCGCCACCTGCCGACCCCCCATCTCCAGGGCGAGTTCACGCACGAACGCGGCAATTCGCGCCGCCGCATATCCGGGATCGCGGCGCAGGTCCATGGGTGTGGTTCCCGCATGGTTCGATTGGCCTTTGATGGTGATTTCGGTCCAGCTGATGCCCTGAACGCTCTCCACAGCTCCGATCGTGGTGCCTTCTGCTTCCAGTACCGGCCCCTGTTCAATATGCAGTTCCACAAATGCATGGGGCGCGGCAGCCGGGCAGGGAGCTCCGCCCCGGTATCCGATCCGGTCCAGTTCTTCACCGAGAATCGCTCCGTCGATTCCCACTGTGTCGAGTCCCTCTTCGAGACTCATCCCACCCACATAAACGAGGCTGCCCAGCATGTCAGGCGGAAACCTCGATCCCTCCTCGTCGGTGAAGAATCCCACAGCGATCGGACGACGGGGTGACAGTCCGGCTTCGGCGATCGTCTCGACCACTTCGAGGCCGGCCAACACGCCAAGGTTGCCGTCGTATCGTCCACCGGTGCGGACGGTGTCGATGTGTGAACCTGTCATGACTGGATCAAGAGAGGCGTCGGTGTCCGGGCCCGCCCACACCGCGGTCACATTGCCGATCCCGTCGATGGTGATCTCCGTCCCAAGGTCGCGCATCCAGGTAAGGACCAGATCACGGCCCGCTTTGTCCTCGTCAGTCAACGCCAAACGTGCGCAGCCGTCGGTGTTCTCAATCGCGCCGATCTGGGCCAATTCGTCGATCCGCCCCATGAGCCGGTCAATGTTGATCCGGAGCTCGTCCATAGTCGTATTCTTACACCGGTCGTCGCGATGCGCCACCCATTGGCCATCGACAGTTCGATATCAAAAGACTCCTCCGACGGGCAACGGCTGGCGACTCTCAGGTCGAGGCGACAGACCCCGACATACTCAGTTTTGGCTGCTAGTTGGGCGGTTTCTTCCACTGAGATGTCGGTGGAAACTGTCGGAAAAAATATTTTCGACGAAAAGGCTTGACAGGGGGGAGTATGTATTAACGGCCATGAAGAGCCGTTTATATTTGGGAACTATATAGATAGCGCCACCTAGCGGATGCGGTTCTTGTCCATGTAGAGGCGACAGACCTGCACTGGCGGGATTCTGAACTTGGTTCCGTGGTCACGCATCCCGATGCTGCCGGGCTTCTGTTCGCGAGCGTCGAAGTCGATCAGGATTGTTCCCCGAAGGACTTCGGCTATGAAGTCGGTGAGGCTGAACTCTTGGAATGCGTCGGCTTGAACGAACCGGATTTCTGATCCTTTGCGTTCGCCTTTGACAAGCAGCAGCCGACGCAGTTTGGCACCAGCAGCGGCGAGCAGTGATTGCTCTGACCATCTAGGGATCAGTCCGTTGCCTTTGCGTGGCCTGACCGACAGCAACCCTGAGTCGTAGTGAGGCATGAACTTCTGTGCTTCGGATCGGCTAGCCGGGTCGATGGTGTGCCGGAAACTGAGCAGCCCCGCCTTGTTGCGTTGCCCGTATTTGCGAACCATGTAGCGAATGATCTCAGGCGAGTTGTCCGGGGTCTTGTGGAACAGGGTGATGAGGTTTGTGCGTTCGGTGTACCACTTCAGTTCCCACCCGAGAGCGTCTGGCCGGTCCGCTCCTTTCGGATCGAAGCCCAGTTGGTGCTCTAGGTACACGCCTGGGCCGCCGGTGCCTCCGTAGCCGTCTGGCAGTGTGCGCCAACCGGATCGGGTCAGTTCAGAGATCGCTTCAAACAGTTCGGTCCGGTTGCGTGGCCAGGAGGCTGTCGGGCGAATCCTTCGAGCACGCTGTCGAGCACGAATTCCTCATGGATCACGAATCGCTCGCATTCGAATGCTGCCTGCAAGTTCGGGTCCCACGGCGTGGCACCGCAATCTCTGGTGTCCCGTTCCAGTCTCACTCCGTTAACTTCAGCAAAACGGACCGCATCGTTGTAGTCATCCGCGTCCATCATCCATGGCGTGCAGCCGAACTCGTGCATACGACGACAGATGCCGATCCCAGCCGCGTCGAAATCTCCGTGGTACCGAATCGCCGCGCCCGAGGCCTGCATCTGACGCAGCAGCGTAGTTACCGCAGTCGTCGGGTTGCCGTTCGCCGCCACCATGCATCCCGGCAGCGTCCGCTCCGCGGCGGCCTCAACCAGCCGGGGGTTCTCGACAACCAGGACGAGCGTACCTTCAGGCACCCTCACGGAATAACGCAACATCGACAGCAAGCTGACATGCAGGGGTAGTCCCCCAGCGGCTGCCGACCGCATCATCTCGTCGAGGGGTGAGTCCCCCATCGCGGGCACCGACCACGCCAGCACAGGAGCGGAGACCCTGTCCATCTGTATTCCGGCGGCTTCCCACAGCTCTCGCCCGTCGAGCGGCTCACCGATCCGGCAACGCAGAGCGTGCGTAACGAGCGAGGCCAACCTGGTCCCCCGATCAAGCGCATGGGAGGAACCGAAGAGCGCTGCCGCCAACTCGGTGCGACTAACGGTAAACCCGCCCGCAGTCTCGGCGACAGCGAGGCCATCGGCGCTTGTAACGCTAGGCCCGGAGCGATCAGGCGAGGAGGTGATCGCCCGGTCGAGTTGGTCCAAGAGCGCGCGCACATCCTCGGCCAAGCGCGACACATCTCCGTCGTCGAGGCCGCTCAAGAGCCCTGCCCCGACCACAGAATCGGCCCATCGCGGCGCCCACGGCTCCTCCCAAGTCGCCACAGCGCGCGCCAGAGCCGATCGGGATGACCTTGCCCGCGACCTTTCCGCTCTGCGCCGAACAGCTGCTGGGGAAGCCGGGAAACCGAGTCGGGCCAATGCGTCGCAAAGGTCTTCACCTACGTCGAGAGCGAGCAGCGCCGTCTCCAGTTCAGCGAGGTCGATACCCTTCGTTAGTCCGTGTCCGAGCAGCGATTCGAGGGTCAACTCACTGCTCTGGTCGAGGTCGGGTCTGGCGATTCTCCCGCGCGCTGCAAGTCCGTACCTGTCAAGCCTCCGGCGGGACAGCTCCCACAACGGCCGAAGGCCCGGAGACGACAGCGACTCAGGGATTGAACGAGCCGAGGTCACAACAGCGACATCTGTTCGACTCGGACATCCGCACCGTAACGCCAAGCGGCGGGTAGCAGCAGCAACTCGTCGAGCGTGCGTTCAGCCAATCGGTGATTGACAAGCAACTCGACAGCTTCTTTGGTAAGCCGTTCCGGATCGTCGGCGACCTGGGACCAATGACGACGATGTTCGCGAACCAAGTCGGCAACCACGCCTACAACCGTGCTGTTCCCGACCGGATTCTGGTCGTGATCCACCAGCCGGTCGATCAACAACAGCGCTGCCTGCGCTACCGTGCCGGCGGCGGGAAAGCGGCTGTCAGTGAGTCCATTGTCGGGATCGATCGCGGCCACCCCCTCGGCCCTCGCCTCAATGCGGAGCCCGAACATCTCGTCGAAGATGCCGGCCTCCTCACCAAGGCGTCGGCGCAGTTCGGACCACTCGTCCTCAGAAAGGTCCGAACGGTAGACCACGGGCTCTTCGAGCAGCATTGAGCGCATTTTGGCGCGCGGAGAGTGGCCCTGCACGGAGCGGTCGAGAAGCTGTTCCGGGGTCTCTGAACGGGAGAGAACCGGCAGCGGCAGCAACGCAACCCGGTCGGGCCGGACCTTGAGCACCGCATCGGCCGAGCCGTCGGAAGCGTAGCTGTCAACACGATCATGCATCTCGCTGCACAGACCGCCATCGATCATCCATTTCAGTGCGGTGACGAGCGCCCGTCGTTCGCTGGGAGTCTCGCTGAGTGCCGTGCCCGCATCGGCGGCGGCAGCGCGAATCTTGTGTATGAGATCTCGCAAGCTGATCACGTTGGGACCAGCCGCCACGGACGCCAAAGCCAGAGCGAGCATGGTGTACTCGCGCTGAGAGAAGTCTCGGCTCTGGTAACCGACAGTGCGCAGGGGCCGGTGTCTCGCCACGAAAGTCGATTTGAACAAGCGGACGGTGTCGGCGCTTTGTTGCAGGCGGTAACCGAATCGTTGGGTGAACCACTGATCCAGTCGCTGCCCGTGCCTGCGAATCAGCCTGAACATGGAAGGCTCCTGTTCGTCCAGGACAACGGGGTTCTCCACGAGGTAGCGTGCAGCCGCTCGTAGGTCCAGCGCAATCTCCGGTCGTTCCTCGGTCATGTGAACACCCGGGGGACGACGCTGGAATCTTCGGCGACAACGATGACGACCAAGTCCAACATGGACAACTGCCCGTCAGGGCACGTCACCACGGTCTTCTCACCCACTGCGCGAGCGACCTCACAGCGGACTCCCGATTCAACGATGCTTCGACGATCATCGGCAATGCGAACACCGTGGCTCGACCGGCCGATCAGATCGCGCAGCATCTCAAACGCTGCTCGCGAAAGTTGCGCGTCGTTGATTCGTCCATCCTCATCAGCGCATGACAGCAGTTCAGCAACAACGTTGGCGCGGGCCACGCGAGCCTGCGCACGCTGGCGCTCAATCAACCGGCGCTCTTTGCGCCGGTCCCGCACCGGAGTCGCCGACCCTCTCAAGGTGGTCTCCCCACGCTCGCGCAGCGAGACGGGCACCGCCGACCGGGGAGCATCGCGCCAAGCGGTGACCGTGGGGACGGGATCATCCGCGTCAGGAGACAACGACCCGAGCCGGCGACACGATCCGAGACCGAAAGCCGCGGCCGCAATCCGTGCAGCTTGCTCAACACTGGCCGCCCGGTCGAAGAAACCCGCCAGGCGGATGAAGTCGGATCGTCTTGATTCCGCACCCACACCCAGCCGCGACAAGCGGCTGACATTGGAGGTGAGCGTGCGCACCGCCGCCATCGCTTGGCGAGTGAGGTCGTCGAGTCGGGACGAACGGCCCGGATCAGTCAAGAACCACGCTGCGAGGTTGTTCCAGTCATCGGCCTTGCTTCCCGGCAGGGCCCGCACCGCAACGCTGTCGGCTAGGCCGGCGTCATCAACGCGAGAGGCAAGCCCCGCGTCCAGTGCCGGGAGAAAATCGTCGAGCCGACGAAGAATCTGCCGCAGGCTTCGGGCGATCGGCGCGACCATGCGCTCGATCTCGGTGAGTTGCTCGCTCACGTAGTCAACGAGAACGCTCGCAAACAACTGCACTTGCTCGGGATCAAGGTCGTACCGGTTCTGCCATTCGTTGAGCTCGGCGAAGAACTTCGTCAGTTCAGTGGTGAAACGTTCGTGGACGTCGAAGACCGTTCGAACGGTGTCCACAAGATCTCCATCGGAGCTGTCAGTGCCGGGGGCGGTGTCTGCTTCGAGCGCCTCCAGCGCCCGGTGTAGATCGCGCAGGCGCCTAGCCTGCACATCCCCGATCTCGTCGGCCGCGGCCAGTACCTGCTCGACAAGCTCGAACACCTCTTGGCCCGAGCGCGTGATCAGATAGCGGTTACGCCTGCGGTAGTAGTCATCAAGGCTCGAAGGGTTACCGACCGATGACGAGACCGTGAGGTTGCACCACCTCCGCAAACTCTCGAGCCGGTCACGCGCCACATCGGGGGCAATGCCCGTGGTCGAGGCCACATCGTCAGGTGTGAACTCCGCGAAGAAGGTGCCGGCGAACACCGCGAGAATCTTCCGGTACTCCTGCCACTCCTCACCGCCGAGATATCGGAACAGCAACCGGGCGCGGTCGGGGTCACCCGCCGTTGTACCCTGCCAGGACTCTCCATCTCCTTCCGGACCGGGAGTCATGGTATGCCTTGGCGCTCTAGGGTGAAACCGTCCCAACGGTAGTGTTCGAGCAGGATCGCACCTAGACCCGCGTCGCGGATTACTTCGGTGATGGACAGTTCCGGTACAGTCTTGTGGTCTCCCCAGAGCCGCTCGCTGGTTGCAATGAAATCCAGATCCAGATCCACCAGCAGACCGAACAAGGCTGCGTGGTTGTCTTCGGAGACCTTGGCGAAGGCGTCGTCGAGCAGCACGAAGCGGGCCGTGCCCCGTTCCGAGTTGTGGACTGCCTGCTGTTTCGCCAACGCGTCGCAGGACGCGGCTACGGCCGAAAAGAGGGGAAGATAGGTCACAAGTTTCTTCTCACCCTCCGACAGGGGTGTGGTGCGTCCAAGTCGAGAAACGTCGACGCCGCGCCTAACCATGATCGCCATCTCGTGCCACTGCTTGTAGTCGAGGGTGTCAGCGATGAGTTGCTGGTACGGCAGGTCCGGGTGATCAACCCGCGCTTCGGCCAAGCGGTTCGACAGCAACCCGCGGAGTTCGTTCTGTTCATCATCGGTGCGCAAGTCGGGGGTCTTAGCCAACAGTTCGACCAGGCGTTGTGTAGGCGTGTCGAGCTCGCCCGAGCGGCGCCAGCGAAGCTCCACACCCACTTTGTGCGCAGTGCTCACCACTCCGAGACGTTCGTTGGTCCGATCCACCAACCGCTTCGCACCGTGTATCTTCTCGGCGATCTCACCAGCTATGTGGCCTTGCAACAGTTGGCGCAACGCGTCATCCTGTTTTCGGTTCAGCAGGCTGTCAACCTGTCGGTACTGCTGTTGTACGGCCTGTTCCTGCTCAGCCAGCGGCGCCCGGCCCGAAGGCCCCGTGACCTCTACGATCAAAGGTTGGTTCAGATCCGGGTGTAACGCCTCGGCGTCCCAACCCGCGCCCAGAGAATCCCTCCGGCGCTGAAGCGACTGCCGGACGCTTTCGGAGGACGCCTCGGCTTCCGCGGTGGGCAGCGACGCCAACGGGCCAAGCAGTTCTCGCAGGCCCTGCGCCCCAGCCGAATGTGCAACAGGAGCGTCGGTAACGCCCATCGCCGCGAGGTATCCCCGGGTGGTAAGCGCTTGGTCGAGTGAGACCCTCACGGCCTCGCACTTTGATTCCGCATGTTCGCGAATCTGTGCCGCGGTCTTGTGGGCGGCGACTGCTTCGGCTCTGTTACTCACCGCCTCGTGGCTCTCGTCGCGGAGTTCCGGTATGTGCTGTTCCACTTCATCGAGTTCCGCGCGACAGCGGTCGCGAGTGGCGACAACTTCGCTGTACTCGGCACCGATGCTGTCCTCGATGGTCGCGAGGATTGCGTGTTTCTCTTCGTATGTCTTCTTGACACGCGCCAGTTCCGCACGCTCGGTATTGCAGGAGTCAGAAGTCTGCAGCAGACGGTCGGCCGCGTTGCGCCAATCGTCGACTGACCGGCCAAGAATGGTGATCCGCGACAGGCACTGCTGCAGGGTTGAATCAGTCTCGACGAGTTCGGCCCGTATTGTGTTGAGTCCTTGGTCTTCACGGGGCAACGACAGCGTTGTGGCCAGTCGGTGCAGTTCGTCGGAAACGTCGCTGTGGTACTTCTCGGCTTCGACCACTTTCTGTTCGGTCACATCACGCTGGGCCACTGCCTCTTCGAGCGTCTCGGTGTCGGCAGCTACGGTTGACAGTGCGGTTATGATCGGTTCAGTCACCGGCAGACGTGAACGCTGATCTCGGGCCTCCTGCAGGGACGCGCGGTATTCTTCTCGCTCCGCTTGGCTTTGCTGCAAAGCGTCTCGAGCCAACTCCAAACGCTGCGCAGCCTCTGCTCGGGCCTGTTCGAGGGCGGCCCGCCGGGCGGTAGCGCCGACGTGTTCCGCTCTCTGTTTGCTGTGGCGTCCGCGCAGCGGACCGACTTTGAACGAACCGTCAAGCGAGACGCACGCCACCGCCTCTGCAGTGGGATCGCACGAGATCGAGTCGAGCAGCTTGAGCATCGACCCCTCGGAGATCTCGCCGGCCAGCCTTTGTGGAACAGTCACGACGAGGTGTTCGCTCAGGGGGTTGCATACTCCACCGTTCACAACAGCGACAAGTTCTCCATCAGCAAGCATCAGTGCGTCATCACCGAGTTTTGCTGAGAGCAGGCCCGAGGCTTGCAGTCCCGCCTCGAGTCCGGCTCGCTGCCCATCGTCGAGGTGCTCCGCGAAGTCGATCAGGTCTGCTAGGCAGTATTCCGCATCGCTTTGCCACCCGAACCGGGGTGGGTCCGGTTCGGTCCGACGCGCCAATTCTTCGACGGCTGCAAGGGCCTCGCGCTCAGCGTCCTGCTCGCCGACCAGCCTCGACTCGACTCCCGCCAAGACACTCTGCCAATGTTCGACCAGCATGTCAGCTTCAGAGAGGAGGCTGACTCGCAGGCTGTCCAGGTCGTCGTGGACCACGCCGCCATCGTGAAAAGCGTTGTCGCCGCCGGTCAGGTCATCGTGACCGGATCCAGCAGCCACGGACAGCGAAACCGTCCTAGCGAGAGGCTCGATCCCCGCAGTTTGGAACAGATCAGACACTTGCAAAGCCCAGCGTCGAACCTGACCGGCCCATGCCTTTCTGGCCGCGGCGAGACGACGATTGTTCTCGGTCAGGCGCTTCGAGGCTCTCTCAACGGCGCCGACAGAGTGCTCGTGGGTCAGCTCTGCCTGGCGGATCCGCCGCTCGCCTTCCCGTTCGGAAGTTAGCGCGTTCTCTACTTGATCTACATCGTCCCGCCGCCGTCGGACCGAGGCGACTACCGCGTTTATCTCACGCTCGACGGGTTTGGAATCGAAAGTACCAGGCTGTGATGCGTCGTCACCATCGGTTCCCACCTCGCCCACCAGCACTGGCCCTGGTGGTTTGCGGTCAAGTCCGCAGTTCCGGCTCATCTTGAGCACATCGGCCAAGGCGTCGTTGAGCCGCTGACGGTCATTTCGTCCACGGTTCGCCGCCTGAACCAAGCCCTCCCTGTCCGTTTGAACGCGTTCTTCGATTTCACGTACCCGCTGATCGGACCTCTCACACTGCTTGGCGAGTTCCGCGACATGATTGCGCAGACCTTCGAGTTGAAGACCCTCACGGTAGGCAGCCGACTTCTCCAACGCCTCGATCTCAAGTTGCAAACGCCGTTGGCTCCTAGTCGACTCTTCCATCTCCTCGTTGAGCTTGTTGAGTTGGGCTCCAGCCGCATCTACCGCACGGGCCTTTCGCTTCTCATCACGGACGCAGTCATCCAAGGCGCCGAGGCTCCCACTCGCCGCTTCGGTCCGTTGACTCAGGTCACAAAGGCAATACGACCGGTACACGTCCAACAGCCCACGAACAGCTTCCAACGTTTTGGCCAGTTCCGCGACGCTGCGGCGATGCTCGTCAAGGTTCTCGAGGGGCTCGGCCGCTTCTGCCAAAGCCTGCTCGGACAGCGCCGGGAGCGATTCGACGAGGTGCTCCCGCAAATCCAAGTCGATGCGGTCTCCCACTCGGGGGCTGCGGACTTTGTTGAGAAGACCGATGTGTGCCTCGATGGATGCACCACCGAACAGCCTCTGCTCGACGGCGTGTCGATAGTCGCGGCGGCGGCGTTCGACGAACACTTCATCACCTTCCAATGCGGCGCGCAAAACCTCGGTCGACAGCGCCACACCACCGGAGACCAGTTGGAAGTCGATTTCGGGGCGCTTGGAGGTGATGAACCACCATGTCGTCACCCGCTCAGACTGCCGGTTGGCTTTGATGCCGCATCCACACACTAGAAATTCACCCAGCCGCTCGAATTCGATCCACAGATATCCGACCGGCTGAGGATCGTCTCTTCCGTTGAGCATCCACGACTTGAGGATCCCGCTCTGCTCACCCGCGGCGTCGATTCGGCCTTCGCTGGTAGTCAGCAGGAACGGCAACAGCATGTTCATGGCGGTCGACTTGCCAGAACCGTTGACCCCCCGCAGCAGCAACCGACCTCCTGCGAAGTGGAGCACCTCGTTCTCGTACTGATAGACGTTGACGATTCCCGCACGGTTGAGCCGCCACCGCTCACTGACGGCACTACGAGGATCTTGGGACACTCCTATCTGTGAGTCCACGGCGAGCAAGGTACCACCCCGGTACGACATTCCAAGAGTCTGCCAGCACCGGACGGCACGGAGCGCTGCGTCGTTCGTGTCTCAGAAGAGACTACGTCTCCTGACCCCGACGAAAGCCCTCCACGTCTGCAATGTCCTGTGTGCGCCCAGTTGCCAGTTTGTTTTTCACCAGATCATCCAAACCAATGAAGGGCACCTCCAGTGAGTCCAGCTTGATCTCGACCCGTCGGCTCCAGCACGTCTCAAAATCAACTCCGGAGACGCTGGTCAGGATGTCGATTCGGTTCGGTGGCGTCCCCAACTGAACCACCTGGCCCTCCTCAGAGAAGTCCTGCACCGTCAGCCCGAGCGACCCGAAACCGAAGTCGTCCATCACCTTGACCATTTGCAAGGCGTTGTCAGGATCGGCCCAGATCCAAACATCCAGGTCCTTGGTCAAACGCGGATGACCGTGGGCCGCCACCGCATATCCCCCCACCACCAGGAACCGAACATCATGCTTCAGGCACAACCGGATGAAATCCTGCAGGTCTTTTCCCAACAACATCTGCCGCCTCTGTTCCAAATTCAATGAGTAGTAGCACGCTTGCAGTTCTGCAACGTGCGATATCCGTTCGGCAGCCGTCCGCGTCAGCCAGAACCCTGCGTCCGGGTCCGGATCATCCAGCCGGAGTTTGACGGCCACCTTCGCAATCCCGACCTCAGGCACTGAGGTCGTAGGCATATCCATAGTGTCCACCCTAACGAGCACGCCGGGTCCTGCCAATAGACCACCCCGCGGGCGCAGCCGGTCCAGGTCATGGTTGGGCGCCGGCCATCAAGAGGCCCAAGTCTTCGACGGTGCAATCTTCGCGGTCGATGATCGCGACGATCCGACCTTCGAACATCACCGCCACGCGATCGGCAAGCGCCAGCACCTCGTCGAGGTCTTCAGACACGACAAGCACGGCCGTCCCCTGTTCCCGCTGCGCGATCAAACGCTCGTGAATGTACTCAGCCGCGCCAATGTCGACGCCTCGAGTGGGTTGCGCCGCTATCAGCACCGCGGGTTCAGCAGACAACTCCCTGGCCATGATCAGCTTTTGGATGTTGCCGCCCGACAGAGCACTGGTGGCAGTGTCGATCGACGGGGTCTTGACGTCGTAGTGTTCGACGAGCCGACCGGCTCGCTCCCGCAGAGCGGGCAGCTTCAAGAATCCCCAACGCGAATACTCCTGCGAGTCGTGGTTGAGCAACATCAGGTTCTCGCTGACACTGAACTGACCCACAGCGCCATGAAGCATGCGTTCCTCAGGAACAAAGGCGAGACCGGCCTCGCGGTAGCGTCTCGGGGAGGCTCCCGTGGTGTCCTGACCGTCGAGTCGGACCGATCCTTCGGTGACCGGACGCAACCCGGCCACTGCTTCACAGAGTTCGCGCTGACCGTTGCCCGATACCCCGGCGACACCGACGATCTCTCCAGCGGCCACCGCAAGACTGACCGCATCCACCGCTAATGCGTCCCGGTCTCCCATCACGCTGAGATCTTTGAGTTCGAGTCTGGAGTCGCCGACCTCCACCGGGGGTTTGTCGGGAGCGAGTTTCACCGGCCGACCCACCATCATCTGGGCGAGTTGCTGGCGAGAAGTCTCCGCGGGTGTGGTCGATCCCGACACCTTGCCGTCTCGCAGCACGGTTATCCGGTCCGACAGCGCCATTACTTCATGGAGCTTGTGAGAGATGAAGATGAGCCCTCGTCCGTCCTGGGCAATCTGCCGCAGGGTCACAAAGAAGTCGTTGACCTCCTGGGGGGTCAACACTGCTGTCGGCTCGTCAAGGACCAGCAGTTGGGCATCCCGATACAGCGCCTTGAGGATTTCGACCCTTTGACGTTCGCCCACCGCGAGCTGCCAGATCAAGGCATCCGGATCAACGTCAAGGCTGTACGTCTCCGCCAGTTCGGTGAGGTGATCACGGACTTGCCCCATGTCCGCGGTGCCGAGCCCCAGGGCCACGTTCTCGGTTACCGTGAAGGTGGGCACCAGCATGAAATGCTGGTGGATCATCCCGATACCGGCTTCGATCGCTGCTGCAGGAGAATCGACTCGTAGCGGAGCTCCTTCGAATGTGATGGTCCCCTCATCGGCGGTGTAGAGACCGAAGAGAATTTTCATCAAGGTGCTCTTGCCCGCCCCGTTCTCACCGAGGAGTGTATGCACTTCACCGCGACGGACATCGAAATCGACGTTGTCGTTGGCGAGCACACCGGGAAACCGTTTGGTGATTCCCCTCATCTCTAACATCGAGTCAGTCATTGCCTTCCCAAGCTGGACTTGTTTGACGGTTCAATGGTGGGGGCGCGCCACTGTCGGCGCGCCCCCTAAAGAAAGCGGGATCAGCCGACCGTCGTTGTCACTTCTCCTGCAATCACCGCGACGATTGTGGCATCACCCAGATCGTTGATTTCGTCGGGTACGTCCCAGTTGCCGGGTTCAATGACCAGACCACCGTTTTCAAGGTTGATCTCATAGCTTGAACCGCCGAGAACACCATTGTTGATGTCGTCAACCAGTTGCTGAAGGGCAACTTCCCAGCGGTAAACCTGGCTTGCCGCCACGACTCCATCTGCCGCGGCACCGGTCTGGTTCGACTGCGTGCCGAACCACAGGACGCCTTCGTTCTCAGCGACGCTGATCGCGCCCACGGTCATCTGTGCCGTGCCGGTCAGGATGTCGGCACCGTTCTGCACAAACCCGGTGGCAGTCTCGGAAGCAAGCTGCACATCGGCAAACGATTCAATATATACAACGTTCACTTCCGCGCCGCCTGCTTCGGCACCTAGACGGAATCCGTCCACGTAGAGCTTGGCGTCACCGACTTCGATCGGTCCCACGATGCCGACGTTGGTGCCGAGTTCTGCCGCGAGAGTACCGAGAACATAACCACCCTCATTTGAAGCGGCTGTATATGCAGACACGTTCGGCAGCCCGAAGGTGTCGACCGCGGTACCCCAAGCAAAGGCGGTGTTGGGGAAGTCGGGGGCGATCTCTTGGATTAGGCCACCGTACTGCGAACCGTGCCCGATGACGAGGTCGTAGCCGTCCTCGGCGTACTGGCGAAGCGCAACACCGGCGTCTTCAACGATGAAGGTCCCCGGTGTGACGGCAATGTCAGATATTCCGGTCAGACGATCAACGCTATCGACGATGCTCTGAGTGAACGCCAAGTCGTTCTCGGCGCTTGGAGCGACGATTGCCACACGGAGTCCGGCACTGTCGCCGTCATCGGTTTCGGGTTCCCGGGTCTCCTCTTCGGTCATGTCCGAGTCATCTTCTTCAGCCATGTCCGAGTCATCTTCTTCAGCCATATCGGAGCCGCGCTCCTCCTCGACCATATCGGAGCCGTCATCACCAGAATCGACCACCTCGGCTTCTTCGTCGTCACCACACGATGCAGCAAATAGGCTGAACGCGGCCAGCAAAGCCACTAGGAACAACATTGTTTTTTTCATTTTTCCCTCCTGGGTACTCGTGACTGAGCGGATATCACCCGTCGCGACTGAATGGAACTGTGAGCGCTGCGGGTTGGTCAGCGGCCCGACGAGCAATGATCGCTAGCGCGATCACCGTCAGGACAGCGGGCGCCACGGTGGTGAGACTCGCCGTCGCCCCCGTGACAATACCCAGTGTTTTCCACTGTGTCACGGTTGCGGTGATCAACCCGTAGAGCAGAGACCCGGCCAGCACTCCTACAGGACGCCACGCTCCGAAGTAGACGAGCGCCACCGCGATGAAGCCGATCCCATTGGTGAGATTGTTCTGAAACGTGCCGAGTTCGATGGTGAGCGCGGCACCGGCGAGTCCGGCCATTCCGTTTCCAACCAGCATCGCGATCGCCCTAGTTCGATAAACGCTGACCCCCAAGGAGTCGGCTGCCTCAGGGCTCTCGCCAACGGCTCGGATGTTGAGCCCCAAGGTTGTGCGGTTGACAATGAGGGTCAACGCAGGAACCAGCAGCACGGCCAGATAGACCAGCAAGCTGTGGTTGAAGAACATGTCGCCGATGTGAGGGATGTCGCCTAACAGCGGGATCTTGAGATCGTCGAATGAAGGAATGCCGCGGGGTATACCGACCTGCTTGAGGAACAGCAGCTCGCTCATCCCCAGGCCGAACAGGTAGATGCCGATACCGCTGATGCCTTGTTCGGCCTTGAACACGAGCGTCACTATCGCGTAGGCGACTCCCATGATCAGCCCCACTCCAAGGCCGACTCCCACTCCGAGCAGACGAGAGTCGGTTTCCAGGACTGTCCAGTAAGCGAAGAAGGCTCCCAATAGCATCACGCCGTCCACGCCCAGGTTCAGCACCCCGCTGCGTTGGCCGACGGCCTCGCCAAGCGCGGCGAGCAGATAGGGCGTGGCGAAGCGCATTGCGGAGGCGAACGTGGCCACCAACACCGAAAGCGTGAAGAATTCACTCATCGGTCTTTGCTTTCGCTGCGCGCGACGGCGCAGACCCGTCATCATCGTCGGGGTCGGAAGACGCTGCGGACGACGGCGCAGACCCGTCATCATCATCGGGGTCGGAAGACGCTGCGGACGACGGCGCAGACCCGTCATCATCATCGGGGTCGGAAGACGCTGCGGACGTCGCTGCAGACCCGTCATCATCATCGGGCATAGCAACACCCGTGGACTGGGCCTCAGACTCGGCATCACCATCAGGGACCGAAGATCCCGCTGACGGGGCCTGATCAGCGGTAGCGCCGTGGGTACGCATGCGGGAGATCTCCATCGCTTGGCGGAGACGGTCACGCACACTGCTACTGCTCACCACGAACACCACGATCAGACCGTTGAGGCCGATGACCAACGCCGAATCGATCTGGATGGCTCGCTGCATGGCGTTCGCGCCAACGAGCAGACCTCCGAACAGGAAAGACGACGGGATGGTCCACAGCGGGTGAAGTCCGCCGAACAGCGCGGCGACGATCCCGTTGAACCCCGACGACCCGGTGAACCCGAGTGACGATCCGTCGGTGATCAGCCGATGTGATTGGCTCCCGAACACCAGCACAGCGCCGGCCAGGCCACACATCGCACCCGAGTAGGTGAGCGCCAGCATGGTCATGCGCTTGAAGGGCATGCCCGCGTAGTTGGCCGCCGCTGAGTTGTGCCCCACCGCCCTGGTTTTGAATCCGACGGTCGTGCGCCACAGAAATACCCACGCAACCACCGAGGCGAGCAGGGCGATCACCACACCGAGGTGTAAACGGGTGCCTTCAATGAGGATCGGCAGGTCGGCGTTCTCCGACAGACGCTCCGTCTGCGGGATGCGGGTCCCGCGTTCGATTTCGAGGGGGTCGATCAGCGGATCGCGCAGCAGGTAGTTCATCACCTGGATGGCGACGATGTTCAACATGATCGTCGAGAGGATTTCGTTGACGCCCAGATAGGCCTTCAACGCTCCCGGAATTGCTCCCCATATACCTCCGCCGATTATTCCGGCCAGCATCACAACCGGTATTAGGACAATCGCTGGAAGGTTGGGCACAGCCAGCGCGGTGACCGTTGAAAGCAGCGCTCCCGCAACGATCTGACCCTCACCGCCGATGTTGATGACGCTGGCGCGAAAGGCAATACAAATGCCGGTGCCCACCAACAACAGCGGCATGGCCCGAACCGCGGTGTCAGCGAGTGCGTCGCCGCTGCCGAACGCTCCTTTGACAAGTTCCCCGTATCCGACGAGTGGGCTGGCCCCAAGCACGATAATCACAACGGCGCCAACAGCGAGTGCTGCCAGAGCCGCTACGAGAGGGACGAGGCTCCCGCTGAACCGGTAGAGAAGGTTCATCATCGAACGATGATGATTATGGGTGCTCGCACAGGCATCGGATCATAACTCACACGGACATCGGGCGCACGAACATCAGATCATTGAAACTGGGCGGTTTCGGTCCGGGCTGCCGTTAGACCTTCCAGGACGCGGGTGGGGGTCAAAGGGAATGTGTCGAACCACACGCCGGTGGCGTCGTGCAGCGCCGACGCGACCGCCGGAGCGTATGGGATGAACGGCATCTCGGCCATCCCCCGCAAACCGAAGGGGCCGCGCGGGTCGGGTATCTCCAACAGTACGGAACGCACCTGCTCGGGGATGTCTGAAATCCCTGGAATCAGGTAACCGCTGAATCTGGGATTGAGAATTCGTCCATCGACAACCTGAAGATTCTCTGACAATGCGTAGCCATGTGCCTGGATGACAGCGCCTTCGACCTGCCCGACTACCAGAGAACGGTTGACGACACGGCCCACATCGACCGCGCACACGACACCGTGAACCACGATATGACCGGTTTCGATGTCGACCGACAAGTCCACCGCTTCTGCCACATAGCCGTATGCGAAGTTCGGGGTCGTAGCAGCCAAACCATCGGGATCAAGGGCCTCGGTCGGGGGAGGAACGTAGCGAAACTCCCCTACCGCAGGGCGATCCCCGTTGAGCCACGATTTCGCCGCCTCCTCCGCTGCGCCCAGGATGGCATTACCGGTCATCCAGGTAAGTCGAGAAGCCGATGCCGATCCCGAATCTCCGCTGCTCGCCGTGTCGGAGAATCTCGCCTCGATCGCTCCGAACGGCACTCCCGTCGCCTCCGCGGCCATCTGCAAGAAAGCCGTGTGAGCTCCCTGTCCGACATCAGCACCTGCCAGGTACAACTCTGCAGATGTGGGCTCGTCGGCCTCGCCGCCCAACGAGTCGTCCTCTCCACGTAGAACGATCATCGCTTCGCTTCTTTCAGGGAAACCGAACGAGAAACCGACATTCTTGTAGGCGCAGGCGAAGCCCCGGCCACGCCTCAGCGCGTTCGTTGAAGGCGCAAGGGAGGCGAACGCCGAAGCAGCCCGAGGTTCCGGCAGCGGTTCTGACCATTTGGCCTCATCCGCACAGGCCTCGACGACTTCGCCGAGGCTCACACCAGCAGGCATCTCAGTGCCGGTGATCCCCAGCGATCCGTCCACAAGGACGTTGCGGCGACGAATCTCGACAGGATCGATGCCAGCCAGTTCAGCAAGTTTGTTCATTTGCATTTCGGCCACGAAGGTGCCTTGCGGCCCACCGAATCCCCTGAACGCCCCACCCGGCGGCGCGTTCGTGTAAACGGCCCATGAATCAATGCGAGCGTTCGGGATCACATAAGCGCCCGACACGCTGAGATGGAGGTTTCCGAGCACCTTGTTCGATGTGTAGTTGTAGGCCCCCGCATCGAGATAGGCATCTGCTTCCACTCCCAGGATCCGACCGTAGGAATCCGCAGCCCAGCGGGTGTGGACCCTGCCCCGGTGGCGTTTGTGATGCCCGACAATCGACTCCTCACGGCTCCATTCGCAGCGCGCAGGCCGATTGATCCCGGTCTCTTGCAACCGCAGGGCAACCAAACCCATCACCACTTGCAGGCTCATGTCTTCTTTGCCGCCGAAAGCCCCTCCGATGGCCCTGTAGATGATGCGCACCTGTTCAACCGGGAGATCGAGCGCGTGAGCCACCTGTTCTTGATCTTCGTGGGTCCACTGCCCCGCGGTCTCCACGGTGACCCTGCCTTCGGCGTCTATGTAGGAAACAGCTGCCTCGGTCTGAAGGTACGCGTGCTCCTGGTACGGGTATTCGTAGGTGTGTTCGACAATATGAGCCGCGTCAGTGAAGGCGGCAGCGGTGTCGCCTTTGCGTACCTTCAGATGGGTGTAGGCATTGGAGCCGGTGTCGTCTTCGGGGTGTACCAGAGTTGCGTCGGGATTCAGTGCCGCGTCGAGGTCGGCTACCACATCCAAGGGTTCCCACTCGGCGACAATGAGTTGAGCTGCAGCCAACGCAATATCGGCTGTGTCCGCCACAACCACCGCCAGATGGTCGGCTTCCCAGCGCGAAACGTCGGATGCCACCGCTGCTCGACCCGAACTGCGCGGCCCAACCAACACAGGCTGATCAAACTTGGTCAGCCCGTACTCGTTCACCGGTACGTCGGCTGCGGTCACTACCAGATGCACACCGGGCAGTGCGGTCGCGGCGCTGGTGTCGAGAGAAGTGATGCGAGCATGGACTTCGTCGGTGAACACCACCTTGGCGTGCAACATTTTGGCGTCAGCGATGTCACCGGCGTAGATCGCCTCCCCGGTGACCTTCCCGTATGCGTCGGGTTTTGCGACGGTCTCACCGAGACTCACGAACCGGCCTCCGTGCCGGCGACTGCACCAGCCTCCCCACCGGTTGTTGCCTCGAACGCAGCCTCTATGGCGTAGTAGCCGGTGCAACGGCAGAGATTGCCCGAGAGTCCGTGCTTGACCGTGTCGTTGTCGGCGTCGGGGTCACTGGCCTGCAGTGCAGCTCCAGCCATCAAAAACCCCGGGATGCAGTAGCCGCACTGCACCGCGGCACAATCAATGAAACTCTGTTGAAGCGGGTGGAGGACGCCATCATCGGCAAGTCCCTCGATTGTCGTAATACGCGACTTGTGCGCTCTGCCCGCCGGCACCAGACAACTGAGAACTGCGGTGTCGTCAAGGTGGATCGTGCAGGCCCCGCATTCTCCTTCGGCGCAACCTTCTTTGGTGCCGGTCAAGTCGGTTGCCTCACGAATCCAGTCGAGCAGCGACGCTGCGGTCCAGGGCGCGTCGACCGCCATGCCGTTGATGGTTGTGGAGATCGTGTCACCCGGACCGAACTCTGCGGCCACGGCGTCTGGAGAAACGCACGGGCCTCCGAGTGTCGGCACAGATTCCGGCCATGCGGCTCGATGTTCACCCGCCGCTATCGCCTCAAGACACCGACGCACCATCACCGCCACAACTTGGCTGCGGTAAGCCGCCGGGGCTCGCAGGTCGTCGATCGGCGCGACACTGGCGCTGGCGAGCGTGCCCGCCGCTTCAATACTGGTCTCGTCCAGGTATCCCCCGATTAGCAGCCCTTCAGCTTCTGTGGCTCGCACGATGACCGGTGCCACGCTGCCCAGGGCGATCGCGATGTCGGAAACCGGTCCATGATCGTCGAAGTCGCAGCGAATCGCGAGATGCACCACCGAAATGGCTTGTGCCCCGCGCAGACCCAACTTCAAGAACATTGAGCGGCTGTCGGCGACGCGGACCGGGAACGAAATGTCGGTCACGAGTTCGTGCGGTTCAAGGACAGTTTCGCGCACGCCCACGAAGAAGTCCGCGAGATCTACGG
Organism: Acidimicrobiaceae bacterium; assembly: GCA_009845995.1. Taxonomy (GTDB): domain Bacteria; phylum Actinomycetota; class Acidimicrobiia; order Acidimicrobiales; family Aldehydirespiratoraceae; genus VXYK01. Next base: position 58,820 of record VXYK01000014.1, read on the forward strand.
TGCGAGCGCCCGCTGCCGAGGTGAGCGTTATGTCTGCCTCCAGGGCCCTCAACGCACTGATCGTGTCGTTTGCGGGGCTGGCGGTGACCACATTCCCGGCCACCGTCGCACGGTTCCGCAGCGCCGGAGCGCCCACTTCCAGACACGCCTGTGCCAGCGCTAGGCCGTGTTCAACCACGATCGGACTGTTGGTGCATTGACTATGCGTCACCAGCGGTCCCAGATGCACTCGGCCGTCAATCACGGAAATCTCGCCCAACCCGGCTATACGGGTGATGTCGATCAGTTGTCCCACCTCCCCGCTGATCCGCCGATCCATCTCGATCATGAGGTCGGTGCCACCCGCCACGACTCGGCCTCCGTCGGCGAGCATCGCCAGGGCTTCTGCGACAGTGCTGGGAGCGGCGTACGCGGCTGTTCTGATTGCCGGGAGCTGGACATCATGCACGCTGGGCGGAACCTCCGGGGTGCGGGGCTGTCAGATTAGGTTACGACAGCGATGGTTCGCTCATGACAACGCACGCAGATCGCGCTAATGTCGTGACGCTCAAGAGAATCGTCAAAAGGTTCTCAGCGGATGCGCCTCTTGAGGGGTGCATTCGAAACCAGACCGTCCATGAGGGTCCAAGCGACTTTCGTGGATCGACCCATGGAGGGAACGTGAAATCAACAAAAAGTACGAAGGCGCTCTTGCGTTTGCTGGCTCTGCTCATGGCTTTTGTCATGATCGCCGCTGCTTGTGGCGACGATGACGGCGATGACGGAAGCGCTGACGACGGTGACTCAGCCGTAACCGATGACGCTGGCAACGACATGGCCGACGACGACATGGTCGACGAGGGCATGGACGAAGACGACATGGCCGAAGACGACATGGCTGAAGACGACATGGCTGAAGACGACATGGCCGAGGACGACATGGCCGACGACTTCTCTGCGGCTTTCCTATACATAAGTCCCATCGGCGAAGCCGGTTGGACCTGGGCTCACGATCAGGGCCGTCTACACGCCGAAGAAGCCACCGGAATCCCAACTTTTTTCGTTGACAGCGTAAATGACGGGTCGCCAGCGGACATTGAAGCAGCGATCCGTACTCTCGTTGCCGACGGCCACGACGTGATTATCGGTACGTCGTTCGGGTACATGGACACCATGGAGGCTATGGCCGCGGAATTCCCCGATGTGGTTTTTGAACACGTTTCGGGCTACAAGGCCAACGAGACCAACTTCGGCAACACCTTCGGCAAGATCTATCAGCCCCGCTACCTCACGGGCATGATCGCCGGCGCGGCCACCGAAACCAATCAGATCGGCTATGTCGCGGCGTTCCCGATTCCAGAGGTTGCCCGCGGGATCAACGCCTTCACACTCGGAGCGCAGCGGGTCAACCCCGACGTTGAAGTTGTAGTTCAGTGGACCAGCACCTGGTTCGACCCGGCGATCGAGGGCGATGCGGCGGATGCACTCCTCGAGGGCGGCGCAGACGTCATAGCGATGCATCAGGACACCACCTCGGCCGGCCTCGCTGCTGAAGCAGCCGGTGCCCGCTGGGTGTCCTACAACTCCGACATGAGCGAGTTTGCTCCTGATGCCTACCTTGCGTCGGCAATCTGGAACTGGGGCCCGCGCTATGCGGAGATCATCTCGTCAGCTGCCGACGGCAGCTACGTACCCGGGTTCTACTGGGGTGGGTACGAAGACGGAATTGTCGACATCGGCTCGATCGCCGCAGATGTCGACGCTGACATCGTCGCTCAGGTGGAGGACATCCGCCAGCAGATGATCGACGGCACTTTCGCTGTGTTCTCAGGTCCCCTGTTCGCCCAAGACGGCACGCAACTGCTGGCTGAAGGCGAAGTCATGGATCCAGGAATGCTGTTGGGCGAAGCATTCTTCGTCCAAGGCGTCGTCGGCGACATCGGCTAGGGCACAACCTCCCCCGCTCTACTGACCAACACTCAGCCAACGCACAACAGTGGATGCTGCCCCGCTTGCTGTAGAACTCAAAGGAATCTGGAAACGGTTCCCCGGTGTTGTCGCCAACGCCGGTACGGAGCTCACGGTCAAGCGGGGCAGCATTCACGCTGTCCTAGGCGAGAACGGCGCCGGCAAGTCGACATTGATGAACGTCCTTGCCGGCGTTTATCGCCCTGAGGAGGGTGAAGTTCGCCTATTCGGAGAACGCGTGGTGTTCGCCAATCCCGCGGATGCTTTGGCCGCAGGCGTGGGGATGGTCCATCAAGAGTTCCGATTAGTACCGACCTTCACCGTTGCAGAAAACGTCGTACTGGGTGCCGCGGAACGTGTCTTGAACATGGGGGCCGTCGAACGTCGAGTCGCTGAGCTTGCTGAGCAATTCTCCCTGGACGTCGATCCGCAACGCCATATTTGGCAACTGTCGATGGGTGAGCGACAGCGGGTTGAGATTCTCAAGGCGCTGTGGCGTGACGCGGAGATTCTCATTCTCGATGAACCCACCGCCGTCCTCACTCCGAACGAGGCGGATGAACTCGGTTTGGTGATCCGACGCATGGCGAACGATGGTCGATCGGTCATCTTCATCAGCCACAAACTGCACGAAGTCAAGCAATACTGCGACGAGGCCACGGTGCTGCGCGGAGGCAAGACGGTGGCCGCTTCAATGGCGGTCGTCGACCTTACGCCTCAACAACTGGCGGAGTTGATGGTTGGTGAGGCCACCGACGCGGCATTACGACCCGAACCGAGACAAGCCGGCGACCAATTGCTGACTGTGCAGGATCTTTGCGCTCTCAACAATCGGAATCTGGAAGCGCTCAGCAACATCTCTTTGTCGGTCCATGGCGGTGAGATCGTTGGAATAGCCGGTGTGGCCGGCAACGGTCAAAGAGAACTCTCAGATGTGATTGCCGGACTTCGCGAATCCACGTCCGGGACCGTGAAGCTGTTCGGCGAGGACATCACGACCGCTACCCCGCGGCAGCGTTTTCGTGCCGGGTTGTCGTACATTCCCGAAGACCGTGTGGGGGTCGGGCTCGCTCCACAACTCAGCGTCACCGACAACGCCATCCTGCGTTCCTACCGGGAACACACCCGCGGTCCTCTGATCGCGGTTGATCGGGCAAAGGCCTTCTGTGCCGACGTTGTCGACTCGTTCAAGGTGAGGACGGGCTCGTTGGATCAGCGGATCGCAGGACTCTCGGGTGGCAATCTTCAACGACTGCTCGTGGGACGTGAGTTGACGGCCAAGCCGTCGGTGATCGTCGCGTCACAGCCGACTCGCGGCCTTGACGTACAGGGAGTGAAAGCAATCCAGGAATTGCTCATAGACGCCCGAAATGAAGGTCTCGGAGTGTTGATGGTCTCCGAAGACCTCGACGAACTTCTAGCGATCTCCGACCGAATCATCGTGATGCACGGGGGTCGGATCGCCGCGGAGTACGGAGGTGCTGACGCGAACCGCAGTGCGATCGGATTGGCGATGGCAGGCGAAACGCCATGATACGCCCGGTATTGGTTCGCAGAGAGGTGCCGGTTCGCGGCGGGCAGCCGTTGGCGTTCGCAGTGGGCTTGTTGGTGGCACTGCTGCTCGGCGCAGTACTGCTGCTTGTCGCCGGAGACAGCCCCATGGAGGTCTACCGGCGGATGCTGTCAGCCTCGTTCGGTGACTTGGAGGCTTTCTCTGTCACCCTCAACCGGGCAATTCCACTAGCGCTGGCCGGTCTGGCCGTGGCCATCGCCGCGACGATGGGCCTTTGGAATATCGGCGCGGAGGGACAAATCCTCTTCGGAGCGACGACTGCCGCTGGAATCGCGCAGATCGGCGAGGGTTGGTCGGGACCTGTACTGATCCTGGCGATGATCGTCGGAGGATCTATAGGCGGAGCGCTATGGGCACTCGGACCTGCCGCGGCAAAGGCTTACATCGGTGTGAACGAGATCATCACGACGTTGATGCTCAACGAGATCGCCATTCGATTGATCCGGTATCTGATCAACGGCCCCTGGAAAGACCCCGAGGGTTACGGATTCGTGCAAGCGCCGGCGCTGCCGGAACAGTCGTTCCTTCCAAATCTGTTTCAGCGGACCCATGTCGGGTTGTTGATCGCTATTGCGGTGCTGGCAGTGATCGGTTTGATGGTGTCGCGGAGTTCGTGGGGCTATGAGTTACGGGTCGCCGGTTCTTCAGGCGCGACCGCCACCTACGCGGGCATCTCGCTGAAGAGAAAGATCCTGACGGTGCTGGTGTTGTCTGGCACGGTGGCAGGACTCGCCGGCGGCATAGAACTAACGGGGAACGCAACCCGACTCACCGAGACGGTCTCCAACGGCTACGGCTTCGCGGGGATCATCGTGGCGGCTCTGGCTTTGATGCGTCCGAGCGGAGTGGCGGCAGTAGCGGTCCTGTTCGGGGCGGTCCAGGTTGGCGGACAGTCGATCAAGGCGATCGGCGTGTCCGACGCAGTTTCGACAGTGCTGCAAGCACTGATCCTCTTCGGCGTGATCGCTGCCGGAGTGTTGATCGTGTATCGCATCGAGATGGCTGAACCAGCCGGGCATAAAGCCCGCTCAACCAGCAGGGTGCGCAGCGCATGATCTTCGGCCTTACCTTTCCTGAAACCGCTGTGATCGGACTGCTCTTCGCCGCCATCCAATTCGGCGCGATGATCTATCTGGCGAGCCTCGGCGAGATGATCGCGGAACGGGCCGGAGTGCTCAACCTCGGTGTTGAGGGCATGATGGCGATGGGCGCGGTCGGTGGCTTCGTGTTCGCTATCGAGACCGGCAGTCCCTGGCTCGGGTTGCTCGCCGCGGCCGTCATCGGTGGTGCGGTGGCGATGATTCACGGACTGTTTGCGGTAGTGCTCGGCGCCAACCAGGTTGTCAGCGGGCTGGCGCTGACGATTTTCGGGGTCGGTCTCGCCAACTTCTGGGGCACCGACTACGAAGGAGTCCGTCCCGAAGTGCAGTTCGTGGACGTTGACTGGGGTCCGCTCAGCGACATCTCCTGGATCGGTCGGATCTTGTTCCAGCAGTCTCCGCTGGCATATTTGGCCGTATTGCTGGGTTTTGTCACCTGGTTCGTGTTGAACCGCACGCGCGGCGGTCTGGCGTTGCGGGCCGCCGGCGAGTCGGCTGCGACTGCTGATGCGGCTGGGCATTCGGTTCTCGGTTTGAGGTTGTTCGCGGTGGCGATCGGCGGAGCGTTTGCGGGGATCGGTGGTGCTTATCTGTCACTGTCGATCAGCCCCGGTTGGACCGTCGGGGTCGTGGCCGGCAGGGGTTGGATCGCCGTCGCGCTGGTGATTTTCGGTGCCTGGAAGGTGCGCCGGGTGGCACTGGGGGCGTTCCTGTTCGGGCTCGCGATGGCGTTGCCGAACCGTACCGAGAGCTTCGACCTGCCATGGGACCCGATCCTGTGGTCGATGCTGCCGTATGTCCTCACTATTGCGGTGATGATCGCCGGTGCGTTGGTGCTTCGCAACCGACCACCAGCTGCACCGGCCGCTCTCGGTCTGCCGTTTCGGCGAGAAGAGCGTTAGAACATGCCCGCCGACCTGCTCATCGTCGATGCTTCGCTGGTAGCCACCGTGGATGCGCAGCGTCGAGAGATCCCTGGGGGTTGGGTTGCCTGCACCGAAGGCAAGATTTCTGGGGTCGGTGCGCAAAACGAGCCTCAACCGACAGCTCGGCGAACGATCTCTGCCGACGGGTGTCTGGTCACACCCGGTCTCATCAACACCCACCATCACCTGTTCCAAAACCTGACACGGGCGTACACGCCGATGACTTCTGCGCCGCTTTTCGGCTGGCTGCAGACGCTTTACCCGCTGTGGACAGCCGCATTGGACGAACAAGCTGCCCATGTTTCAACCTGGGTCGGTTTGGCTGAGTTGGCTTTGAGCGGTTGCACCACGTCGACCGATCATCACTACCTTCATCCGCAGGGCGCGGGCGATCTGCTCAGCGCGCAGATCGCAGCGGCGCGTGACATCGGCATGCGCTTTCACCCCACCTATGGCTCTATGAGCCTGTCGGTGAAGGACGGGGGTCTCCCGCCCGACGACGCAGTTCGCGACGAAGAGTTCATTCTCGCCGAAAGTGAGCGCGCAGTAGCCCGACACCACGACCGCAGCCACGGGGCCATGACCCGTGTCGCTTTGGCTCCTTGCTCTCCTTTCACCGTGACCACCGGCCTTATGCAACAGACCGCTGCTCTGGCTGAGGAACTGGATGTGCGCTTGCACACGCATCTGGCTGAGAACGTCGAGGACGACGACTTTTCGATGGCGACTTATGGGATGCGCTGCGTCGAGCATTTTGAGCATTGCGGCTGGCTCAGCGATCGAAGCTGGGTGGCTCATTGCGTCCGGCCGAACCCCGACGAAGTCGTCAGGCTTGGAACCGCGGGCGTGGGGATTGCCCACTGTCCGAGCTCCAATCTCATTCTCAGTTCTGGTATCGCACCTGTTGCCGAATTTCGAGCTGCTGGTTCTCCCGTCGGGTTGGGATGTGACGGTTCCTCCTCCGCTGACTGCGCTTCGCTGTGGCAGGAGGCGCGTCAGGCGATGCTGCTGGGGAAACTCCGCAACGGCGCTGATTCGATGCCCGCCCGTTCGGTGCTGGAGATAGCCACCCGCGGCGGGGCCGGGTGCCTCGGTCGTTCCGGTGAACTCGGGGAGCTATCGCTTGGTGCCGTCGCCGACATCGCTGTCTGGAAACTCGACGGTCCGGCCTTTGCCGGCGTTCTCGATGATCTCATTGAAGGCTGGCTCCGCTGTGGCCCAGTCGGCGCTCACCACACGATCGTCAACGGCGAGTCCGTCGTGTACAACGGCGAACTCACCTCACCGCGCCTGGAGGAAATGCTCACCACCCACCGTTCAATTTCCCGCCGCTTCCAACCTGCTCACTGACTCGAGTCAGCGATGCTGACGCCTGTCAGCGTACGGTTTACTTCTGGGACAAGCAATGGAGCTGTCCGAGTCGAACCGAGTACCACGTAGAGCACGAACGGCCGACCAGAAGCCACGAAGAATCGTTGAGTCCCGAGCTGGTTGGGTATGCGTCTTTGCAGGGTGTGACCTGAAAAGTCAGCAACAGCCAGACTGGTGGGCATCACTCCACCGGAGAACAGAGCAGACGATGAAGCCGTCGCGTCAAACTCCATCAAGACCATGAAAATCCCCGCCGAACCCATGATCTCCACCGCGCCCGAGCCGTAGTCTCCCCGCTCAACCGGCAGCGAGAAATTGGCTAGGTGCACGAGCGAACGCGGTGACTCTCCAGCTAGCTCGCTGAATTCGACATCCCAACCGTCACGAACCGTGACCGTGATGCCATTTGCAGTTAGCAGCGTGCGGCTCACGCGACGATCGACCCCAAGGCCAGTGCCGTAACGGTTACTGCCGCTCCCCAACGAACGGGCTTTTCATAACGGTCCAGGCGCCGATGCATGCGGTGCAACGCGGCCGTGCTTCGAATCCTGCCGTTGGAGGCGGCAACGAGCCCACGGGTTGAACCATAAACGACACCGAGCAGCAGGGCATTGGTCACAGGGAGCAACACACCGGCAACACAAACTGAAACAAACAAAGCTGTGTTCACCACGGTCACAAACCCGAAGCCCAACTGGGCACCGAAGCCCAGGCCGTACACCCAACCCCGATACTTGGTCAGCCAACGCTCATCAACCTGACGACGACCTGGCATTCGACCTCCGCAGAGATCAAACACCGCGCCACCGAGCACGGCCACGCTGACAACCGCGGTCGACACCGCTGGGCTGGGATCGACCCCCACCAACACGAAGAGCGCACCGACGCCGGCCAACAACAAGCCAAGAGCGAATCCGCCTACGACATGACCGAAGACCAGCCACGCTGAGGTGGTTCTCCATCGATTTCCCCTGCCCCGCTCACCGAGCGGAGTGATGCTGGTCAGCATCGAAGTCCCTCAAGGGGACCAAGCAGCGCGCACGCCCGCAAGCACTGCAACGACAAGCGCAAGAAGATACAGCGTCATTCGTTATCCTCTTGCGACCGGCGTTCGGCAGGGTCGGGCGGGTACAGCGACGGATGACCCGGACCGATACCAAAAGCGGCTAGCTCCGCACTGACACCATTGGCTGAATGGGCGGTGCCAGATTTGGCATCGCCTATCGCTTGAACGAGCAGCTGGCGCACCTGCGGCCAGTTCGTCGCCGTGCCTGAACCGGTGACCTTCCTTGTGGATCCGTCGATCAACACGAAATAGGGCGAACCCGGCACGTCATATGCTTCCCAAGCAGCCGAGGAACACATCGTTCGCACACCGCTCGGAGCTAGTTCTACAAGTCGGCTCTCAGAATCGTGAGCCGGATCCTGAGCCACGATCACAAGCCGAGTTGACTCACCCGGAAGGTCGAGAGCGGGCGATTCGAATTCGGACCAAAAGGTCGCACAGGTCTTGCAACCCGAGGACATGAATGCCAGCAGGGTGTGGCGAGCACCACCGACGCCGACCGACACCGGGCCACCACCCGGGACGGTTCCCACTATGTCGGCCGCGTCCCGATTCCTGGACGGTTGAGTCAGAGACACAGGGGCGGCACTCAACGACGCCGAGTTCTCGTCCAGAGAAATACCTGCACGGTCAAGCGCGCGGAGAATATCGGCATGAGTCCGAAGCAGCCCGAAGACGATGAGCGTCAAGACGGCGATAGCAACAAAGGCAACAATAAGAAGAACGATCATGCTGGCACCTCCGAATCACTGTCTGCCGAGTCCTGGTCGGGCGCGCTATTCGGATCGTTGCTGAGCATGTCGTAACGATGCAAGAAAGTGACCGTCTCGGCCCGGTCTACGTTGCGTTCTCCGCCGAACTCGCGCTCACCCACACCTCGTGTGATCCCAACCTGGAAGGCCCAATGGGCAGCTTCACGGTAATAGGCATTGACATCCACGTCGTCAAACGGAAAATAATCCGCACCACCAAACGGGGGAGGAGCCGACAATTCCGGCGTGGGACGACCCCTCATACGCCACAGAAAAGTTACAGCTTGGCCGCGGGTGACTGGCGCATCGGGCTCGAACAGCCTGTCTTCAGTGCCGGTGGTGATCCCGGCTTCGACCATCCAGTTCACTGCCGGAGCGTACCAATACCCCGGTATATCCTTGAAGTGTGCGGACACGAGCGGCTCAGGCTCCCCTTGGTATCGCCACAGGAAGGCTGCCGCGTGCCAGCGAAGCACAGGCTCCTGGGGTCCGAAAATATCACTGCTGTAGCCGGTTGTGATTCCCTGTTTGTAGGCCCACTCCACTGCCTCAACGTAATACGCGTTCGGCGCGAGATCGGTGAAACCGTCATGCAGGCAGGGCCGGTCGTGAAAACCCGTGGAATTGTCGGTCGCCGGCGTCTCATCACATGATCCATCCCACAGCCAGGGCGGTACGCAAGTGACAATCCGGCAGGCGATCGGTCCCACACAAGCAATGTCTTGATTGCACTGGCCGTACCGGAACCGGGTGCAGTCGACCGACCGCGAATCACATCCCTCAAGACAACGACAATCGGCGGTCGTGCATGACGATGAGCACACTCCCGCCCAGTTGCATCCACAGCCATCGTCGCAAAGATGATTGCAATCCAAGTAATAACGCGGTCGGGGACTGTCGCCGACATCGCAGAACCCGGTGCCGTCGGCCTTCCACCAGCCCGCTACCACCGTGTTCGGCGGGCACAGATTCTCACCGGTCAATTTGCAGCAGAAGTCAGAGAACCCGTCACAACAGAGGTCGCCGCAACCGCAGGAGGAGTCGGCGCACAAGCAGATCGCAGCCTGAGCAGAGATCGGGCGCGTCGCGAACGCAACCGGCGCCACGGCCAACGCGGTCGCCCCGAAAGCGGAACGGGCGAGGAAGCCGCGCCGAGAGGTCCGATGGGCGACCACGCGACTCAGAGCTTTGACAACAGTTCTGCTCATCGGTTGGGGGGCCTGCTGTCGACGCGAAAACTCGCCGATGAAGGGGGTGCTGCACGAGCTGCGAGCGCTTCGGGCACCGCCGTGAACGCAACCAATGCCAAACCTGCGATCACTCCCGCCCCGAGCACGAAGCCGATTCCGCTTGCAGGCTGATCACCCATGACCTGCATCGGAGTATCACCTGCAACAGCGACGAACGACACTACAGCAAACCCCGCGTTTCCGACTACATGAAGCCACGACGGCGGCGAGTCGACCCGGCCAAAACAACCGCAGGTCGTGGCCCCAACGGCGAGGGCACGCCAAACCACCGCCAAGAAACCGAGATAGAGGGCACCCGTCACCGCTGCCAATATCGGACCTCCGACCACCAGCGCGGCGATGCCGACTGAAGACTCGGCAGCCCCGATAGCAACTACCAGCGCAGTCACCTTCGGCAAACCGAAAGAAGCCAGTAGGTCGGTGGTCGGCACGGGGCGAAACATCTTTGCGACACCCGCCAGAACCAGTAACAGGGCCGCAGACACATGGAGCGCAATTACCACATCCATCGCCCTGACCGTACCGGAGCGCCAACTGTCGTCTCAAAACATCAATGAAAATGTTTTCAGCGTTGCGCTGAGAAGCTACTCGGGGTTTTGGCAGGATTCAGAGAGAGCAGCATTGGCCTCGTCGGCCACGCCCAACAACGCTTCGGTAACGGCCTCACGCACCAGCGCCGTGGGCACGCTCCCTCGCGGGAACTCCGGGGGAATGAAGTTGACGGTGACGATCTTCGAGGTATCGAGCTTGTGGGACACATCAACGAGTTCATCGACGCGGCCGAGAGGAACGTCTGTCTGAACATGGGACGAGATGATCCCGGTCAGCGACACGAACTTGCCGAGTACCTCTGATATTGAGATCTGACTTATCAGGGCTTCGACGACGCATCTTTGCCGAGACATGCGGTGGTAGTCAGTGGATCGGGTTCTTGAGCGAACATAACCGAGGGCTGTCAACCCGTCGAAGCGGTAGTCGCCGGGTTCGACCACGATGTCGATCGCCTGCCCACCTCGCACCAGGGGTTTGAGACGGTCGTTGATCGATTCGGTGACGTGCAAGTCGATCCCGCCGAACAGGTCAATGGCCTCAACGAGGCCAACCATGTCAATGAGCACGTAGTACTGGATCGGCAACCCCGTGAGTTGGGCGAGGGCAGACTTGATCGCGTGGCCTGCCGGGTGGTCGACGTTGGGGAAGTGCTCGGGAGAGCGTAATCCAAGGGCGTACACTTCGTTGGCGATGCCCGGGTAACCGTCGGGCCATTGCTCGGCTGCCGGCGTGCCCTTTGGGAAAGTGAGATCGCTCCAATTCCGCGGGACGTTGAATGCGGCCGCGTCACCAGTGGCCACATCAATCGACAGAACAATGATTGTGTCGGTTCGCACACCAGCGCGGTCGTACCCGCTGTCACCGCCGAGCAGGGCGATGGTCAGCCGTTGCTCTCCATCCCATGTCTGCAACGTCGGTGACTCAGAAAGCGGCAACGTTGTTGAAGCAGAAACAATGCCGTCAGCGGAATCCTGTTCTGGATCTTCAAATTCGCTGTCGATCGGGGTTGGAACCGCAGTCTCGGTATTAGTTGCGCCAAAGACTCCGTACAGGAGTTCAAGCTGGGCAACGGCATATCGAACGACGAAGAAGTGGGGTAACGCAATAGTTCCAGCTATCAACACAAGCGTCGCAGCGGATCGGATTCTGCGTCTAGTGCGGACGCGGCGGTCTTCGGGTTGAGGCCAACCGTGGGCGACCATGTAGGCGTCAACCGCGACGGCGATTCGAAAAACCAGAGTCGCGCCTGCAAAAAGGATCGCCAACCACAGCCAGAACCGCGACACACCCCAAGTGACGAGAGTCGACGTGCTGCGCGAAGCGACGAACCAACCCAAGCCAACCGCAGCTGTGAGGGTGGTCACCACAAGTTTCGCTGCCCTGACGTTGTGATGCCCTATATGGCCGAGACCCGGCCAGATCACCGACAGCGCGGCAGCGACCAACGGGCGAGGACCTCGGTTTCGTACTATCGGCCGTTCATCCCACGCTGGCTGCACGGCCTCAGTTTGCCTAGTCCAGAGCCGGAATCTACCAGGTTCACTAGCCGCCAGCTTTGCCCAGCATCGCAAACGGTCCTTCCGGGTACCTATGCGAGTGCTGCACCAATAGAGCGACGATCAGGACTTGGCGCGGCGACGAAGGCCGACCACGCCCGCGCCGACGGCGATCGCTGCCGCCGCGCCGATTCCGATGGCGATACCAGTACCCGAACCACCGTCGCCGCCCGATTCCTCGGAGATCTGGGCAATCGTAGAAGTGGGTGACGGCACCGTTGTGGTGGGTGCCGCGGTGGAGCTCGGCGCTTGTGTCGTCGCCGGTGCCTCCGTAGTTGTGGGTGCGGCTGCGGCCGCGGTGGTTGTCGTCACCTCAGGTTCCTCGACAACCTCTTCCACGATTCCTCGGAACGGTCCAGAGACCTCATAGGTCCTACCGCCGAAGCGGTCCTCGGTGACCACCATCGGATTGATTTCACCAATGGTTCGGGGAGACGGCGCGCGCTGGCTCGAGAAGTAGAGACGATCGCGACGCGGGTTGAACACCGGCCCCGTGATCTCAGAGTTGTCCTGGTCGACGAGGCGTGCAAACGGTGCGACGACCCCGTCAGGTGTGATGATGACCAGCTCCATGTTCCCGCCATCCTCGGCTACGAAGATGTCGCCGGTTCCGGCATCGACCGTGAGGTTGTCGACGCCCGACAACACCGCTGTGCCTGCAGCGACATCATCGGGGTTCGGATCGTAGAGCAGAGTGTGGACCGAGTTCGCAACATCGATCCCGTGGATCTTGTTGTCGAACTTCGTTGCGAAGAAGATCCAGTCGTCGAAGTACCAGATGCCCTCGCCACCCAGGAACGCTGTCGATTCCGGGACCTGGTGGCGCGGCGGCGTTTCTGCACCCGACGGATCGGGCACCTCGATCCACGACACCGAACCGTTGCCGTCGACGGCGGCGACCTCCAGCAATCCGCTGCTCAAGTCGGGATAGTTGTCAGGGGTATAGCGGTAGAGCCGGCCGTCGGGCATGTCCTCGGTCTGATACACATGCTCCCGCACAGGATCTACGGCTGCTGCCTCGTGGACGAAAATCCCCATCGCAGCATGGGCCTTCGGCTCTGTGGCACCAGTCGGGTCGCATTCCCAGAGATACCCGCCCGAAGCAAAGACCTCTTCGCCCGACAGGAACGTCCCCCAAGGAGTCGGCCCCCCACCACAGTTGGAATTGCTGTTCCGGAGCAGGGGGTAAGCGTCGATGATGTTGCCGTCGGCGTCGTAGTGAATAGCACTCACGCCTGCGGCGCCCGCTTTGAACACCTCACTGTTGACGGTGTGAATCCAGCCACCGTTGCCGTCGTCGAACGTGGCCGCGCCGTCGGGGAAGATGTGCCATTCGAAGTCGGTGTCGCCCACCGGTTCACCGGCTACGGCCACAACACGCGACGTGAACCCGGGCGGCAGGATCATTCCGTTGGCGTCCGGCGCTATGCCTTCCAAAGAGCCGTAGGGACTCTCGCCGGACGCTTGGGCCCCGGCGGTAGCAGTAGCCAATAGCGGGAACGCAGTAGCGCCTCCCGCGGCGAAAACACCCGATTGTAAGAACTGACGACGATCCATAGCTGCGACCGTAGCTGAGATTCTCGTTAGTTTCCGAAGAGACGCTCCCTCAGAAAGGCCACCACCTGCTCGAACGACTCCTTGGTGGGATGGCCGGGCGTATCGGAGCGCTCCTCGGTCAGGACACTGTGGGCGTTCTTGCTGATTCCATGATCCGGGTCGGGGCTCTGAATCTCGACACCGATGAAGTTCTCCCCCAGTGCCTCCCGTAGCGTGGCGAACCGCTCGGCCGGAACCATCGGGTCACCCGTGAAGCGCAGACCCAGGACCGCGCAGCCCTCGGCCGCCCGTTGCGCCACCGCTGTCAACTGCTGCTCATCGAGTCCAGTGTTGGCGCGTCGTTTCGCACCGATGGGAAACGGCAGCGTCGGTTGGGAAAGGACGGGCGCAATCACCGCATCGTCAAGCAGCATCGCCAACCCGAATCCACCAGTGAAACACATTCCCACAAAACCGATGCCGGGCCCGCGGCACTCGGCGTGAAGCTTGCGGGCGAGACCGCGGAGCCATTCGGTGGCCTTGGAGCTGTCACGGGTTGCCATGGCGTGGAACTCGGCGCTGATGCAGGCGCGTGCGAGGGTCCTAGTTATCCGTCCAGTTGTAGGGTCCTTGCCGGGAGTCCCGAACATCGACGGCATCGCCACCGAAAAACCGGCAGCCATCAGGTCTTCGGCGAAGCGGATCACTTCGGGAGTGATTCCCGGGATTTCTGATGCCACCAGAACGCAGGGTCCGTCACCAGCGAGGTAGACGTCGTGAGTGATCCCGACATGTGAGAACGATTCGATTCGAAAGTCAGCCAGAGCCATCGGGGTATTCTCGGTCAAGAACTACCGGGAATCCATTCCGTGCCGGCTAGGGGCACTCTGGCCATCGCTGCCGCCTCCACGGTGAGAGCGGCGAGATCCTCAGGTTCAAGGTTGTGGACGTGAGATTTTCCGTTGGCTCGAGCAAGGGTCTGAAGCTCGAGCGTCAAAACTTGCAGATAGTTGGCCAGGCGACGACCGGCCAGTTCGGGATCGAGGCGGCTCGCCAACTCGGGTTCCTGCGTGGTAATTCCCGCCGGGTCGTTACCTGCTTGGAAATCCTCCCAGAAGCCTGCCGCTGAACCCAATTCCCGGTACTGCTCGTCCAGGGCTGGATCGTTGTCTCCGATGGCGATCAGCGCGGCGGTACCGAGCGAAACCGCGTCGGCTCCCAACGCAATCGCCTTGGCAACATCGGCACCAGAGCGAATCCCGCCGGCAGCGATCAGTTTCACCTCACGATGCACTCCGAGTTCCTTGAGCGCCCGCACCGACTCCGGAACAGCGGCGATCGTGGGGATACCGACATGTTCGATAAAGACATCTTGCGTAGCAGCTGTGCCCCCCTGCATACCGTCGACGACTATCGCGTCTGCGCCCGCCTTTATCACCAAACAGGTGTCGTAGTAGGGACGAGCGGCCCCGACCTTCACATAGATCGGAACCTGCCAATCGACGATCTCGCGCAGTTCGATGATCTTGATCATCAGGTCGTCAGGACCCGTCCAGTCGGGATGACGACACGCCGACCGCTGATCGATCCCTTCGGGGAGGGTGCGCATCTCCGCCACGCGTTCATTGATCTTCTGCCCCATCAGCATCCCGCCACCACCGGGTTTGGCGCCTTGCCCAACGACCACCTCGATAGCGTCGGCGCGACGCAGATCATCTGGGTTCATGCCGTAGCGCGATGGCAGATACTGGTAAACGAGCGTCTCGGAGTGGCCGCGCTCCTCAGCGGTCATACCCCCATCCCCGGTGGTCGTAGAGGTGCAGGCGGCGGTGGCGCCACGACCGGTGGCTCACCGCCGATATCTGGGAACTGATCCAAGATGATCACCATCTCGTCGTGAAGCGACTCGCTCGCCACCGCGATGGCGGCACCACAGCGTTCACTCAGCACTGGTCACAGCACTGCGAGTCTCCCGATCACTGGAATTACTGGCTTCGGGAGGCTCTCGCCTACCAATCCGGTGTCGTTCAGTGCTTCGCCGAAGAAGGCTTACGGGCACCGATTTGCGTCGGTGTAGACATCACCGACGAGGACGCGGTTGTCGCAATGGAGTTCGTTGACGGCACACCGGCGGAGCGCTGGGACATCGACACCTATGCCGATGCAGCAAGGTGCCTGGGGGCAGCACAAGGCAAACTTTCTCTCGGCGGGGGGCTCCCAGACGTTGAATGGTTGTCTCAAGGTTTCTTGCGCGACTACAGCACCGAAAAACCTGTGGCTTGGGATTTGCTCGACGACGACCACTCATGGAACCAAGCACTCGTCGCAGAGAACTTCCCGCCGACTTTGAGGTCGGCCGCCAATGAGTTGCACGCACACCGCCATCGCCTCCGCTCGTTGCTTGAGTCGCTACCACGCACCCTGTGCCACCTTGACTTCTGGACCAAGAACCTGATCCAGGCTGACGACGGGAGCTTTGTTCTGCTGGATTGGGGTTTCGTCGGCATCGGAGCACTCGGCGAGGACGTCGGGAACCTCGTACCCGACGCAGCATTCGACATTTTCATCGAACCACATCAACTTCGGGAACTTCGCCGGACCGTGCTTTCGTCATATGTCGACGGTCTCAATGATTCCGGCTGGAGCGGTGATCCAAGAGTCGTCGAGTTGGCGATGGCCGCCTCGGCGGTCAAATACGACTGGCTCACACCATTGATGGTCGAACGGGCCTCAGCTGGCCAGCACCGACGTTACGGCGGGTTGGAAACGGTCAACTCGGCCGAGTTGTACGCGAAGCGAGGCGCCGCGCTGCTCGACAATGCCCAACAAGGTCTCCACGCCCTTCAACTTGCCGAAAAACTAGCACTCTGAACACCAGGCGGGGCTAGTGAAGCAGTCTGGCTATGGCCTCGATCAGGGGTTCGTTTCTGGCGGGTTTGCGGAGTACTTCGTCGGCTCCTGCGGTGCTGGCAAGCCCGGTGGCGAACTCTGGACTCTGGTGCATGCCACCCGCGGACAGGGCCACGATCCCGGCACGAGGGCAGGCCCAGCGCAACGCCTTTATGTACTCGATCGCGGTCATTTTGGGCATCGCGGCCTCTGTCACAACCACGTCCGGTTTCTGAGAAGCTGCAAGCTCCAGAGCCGCTTCGCAGCCGTCGGCTTCAATCACCTCATAGTCCCCGGAAGCATCCAACAAACGCTTCAACGCGTACCGCACTCCCGGGTCGTCGTCAGCCACCAACACGGTCGCCACTATTCAGCCTCCTAGGGCTTCGTCTGCTTGGTGTCGGGGGATCAGGACTTGGAACGTTGAACCCTCACCGTAAGACGACTCCGCGGTGATCCTGCCCGACCATCCGTGAACTTGGTCGTAAGCGATGGTCAGGCCCAGACCGGCGCATCCGTCGGCCGATTTGGTGGTGAAGAACGGGTCAAATACTTGGGCGAGCACATCATCAGTCATGCCGATGCCCTGGTCGGCCACAGTGACACTGAAGTAGCTGCCGGCTGAAACTCCCTGCACCCGCGCCTGGGCCTCATCGAATGTTTGGGCTGAGAGTCCCACCGTGATCTCGCCCCCACGTCTCATGGCCTGCGCTGCGTTGGAGAGCAAACTCGTGAACACCGAGTCGAACTCTTCACGGTTCACCGAGATAACACCGGGCGCGTCGCTGAAGCGGGGAACTATCGTCACATCGTTTCCGACCGACTTTGCTACCTCGGCGATCACACCGGACAACCCCCGCGATGGCACAATCTCTTCTGCCTCGCCGAATCCGCCAGCGGGATCTGCCAATGAACTCTCGAGAATCTTGCACCCCCGCTCTGCTGCCAAGAGGATGCGGCCCATATTCTCCTTCTGCGGTTCACTATCGGTTTGGTCGACTCCCAATTGCGCCAAGGTGACGATCGGCTGCATCACATTGTTGAGCTCCCGGGTGAGTCCACCGGCCAGTTGGCCCATCGCGGCCATCTTGTATGCCTCGCCGATCTGTTCCTCCATCGCCTGACGTTCTTGAATCGCTTCTTTGAGCTGTCCGACGGTATGGGCAAGCCGGTCGTTGAGGTGAGCTACTTCCAGCCAGCGCCGCACCGCGAACCAGGACGTGACCAGAGCGAGCGTTGGCACAGCGGCAAGAAGCTCGACGAGCAGCCATCCCTCTTGGTCACGCGTGAAGTCCGAGACCGTCTCGTACAAGTCGATACTGACAAAGAAGAAGAAGATGACAATGCAGGCAATGGCACCGATGATCATGTCTCTTCGCGGGTTCATGCGACCTCCCGGCCTGTGTTACGTCCCGGCCGCCCTCATGCTAGAGCCTTGGGCCAAACGTGCCAGTGACGAATCGAT
Organism: Acidimicrobiaceae bacterium; assembly: GCA_009845995.1. Lineage (GTDB taxonomy): Bacteria > Actinomycetota > Acidimicrobiia > Acidimicrobiales > Aldehydirespiratoraceae > VXYK01. The sequence goes on from VXYK01000014.1 coordinate 76,803, forward strand.
CAATAGGTGTGTTCAAGTTGAGGGGCAGGTGGCGACTACTTCGCCGCACAGATAGGCCCAGAAACCATCGGATTGGGTCGACCAACGGCGGAACGCGTCGGAGATCTCCTGCAGTTCTGCTCGGGTGGAGAGTCCGTGATCCACGGCGTGGCGCGCGAAGTCGCTGTCTATGACCCGTATTGCCCACATCTCACCCCAGAACGCCCGCCCTTCTGCGTCGGCGTGGCTGACGCTGCTGGTAGTGACTTCAGGGTCGGCAAAGCCAGCTTCTGTCACCCACCACAGCAAGTGCCTACCCGCGTCGGGTTCCCCGCCGTTGGCCCTGGCCACCTGGTGATAGAGCTGTCGCCAGCGAACGATAAGCTCGGTCACCGGAGCGTGGATCATCGTCTCATAATCGGAGTCGCGCACCGCCACTATGCCCCCGGGTTTCAGCACCCTGCGGGCTTCCCGCAGGGCCCGGACAGGCTCTGACAGATGTTGGAGGACTTGATGGGCGTACACCACGTCGAAGCTGTCGTCGCTCCACGGCAGGTCGTAGGCCGAACCGACTTCGAACGTCGCATTGCCGATACCGCAGTCCGCGGCGTGATTTCGAGCAGCGTCGGTCATCTCCGCGGATGCGTCCAGTCCAACCACTCGCCCCACCCGCTGAGCCAAACCCGCTGTGATTGTGCCGGGGCCGCAACCCAAATCGAGCACGACCATGTCCGGTCGCAGGCGGGGCAGCAGAAAACCCGCGCACGCCTCAGCGGTACGCCGGGTGTATGACCCCACGATCACCTCGTGGTACCCGTGCGTGTAGCGCTCCGTGCTCGGTTGGTGCTCGGTTGATGAGATCGGATCGTCAGTCAAGGTATTCGTGCGTCTCAGGAACCAGTGAAGTTGGGGCGGCGTTTCTCAACGAATGCGGCGATTCCTTCCTTGCCGTCGTTGGTTGCTGCCGCGCCGGTGATCATCACTCCTTCAATCTCACCGGCTTCTTCGAGGGACCGTTCGTATCCCTCATAGATGACCCGCTTGGCGTTGCCTGTCGCATACGGGGCACCGTCGGCTAGTTGTTGCGCGAGCTGCTGTGTCACCTCGTCCACCTCATCATCGGGCACCACTCGGTTCACCAACCCCCAAGCCTCCGCTTCGGCTGCCGACAACGTCCGGTTGGTGAGCGTGAGGTCGAGCATCCGACGCAGGCCGATGTGGCGGGCAACGAAGAAGCTGGAAGTCCCGTCGGGTGTCATACCAGCTCGGGTGTAGGCCATCGTGTACTTGGCTGACTCGCCCGATACCACCAGGTCGAAAGCCCCCACCAGCGAGAGTCCCGCACCACCGACACCGCCACGGACCCCGGCCACGAACGGTTTGGGGATGCGGTTCATCTTGTAGATGGACGTGTGGAAGTCTGCGAGCAGGTCGGCGACGTGTTTGGGAAGATCCTCGCCTTTGGAATGGAACTCTTTGAGGTCACCACCGGCGCTGAACAACTTGCCTTCTGCTGTCACAGACACGGAACGCACGTCGTCATCCCACTCGATCTCAAGCATCACCTCCCTCAAATCCGCAGCGAAGGCCCGGTTGACGACGTTGGCAGCATCGCCTTGGGTGAACCTCACATGGGCCACATGGTCACGTACTTCGTAGTTGATGGTGGCCAGATCCATGCTTCCTCCTACCCGGTTCGAATCAGTTGCGGGCGGCGTGTCAAGTCGAGTACTTCCTAGAAGATGCCCGTCACGACAGGCTAGGGGTTTCAGGCAAGGGTCCGGTCTGTTCGATCAGGAGGCCGCGCAACTCGGATTCGTCCGTATTCCCACGCAGATTCTCACGCTCACCAGGGTCATTATCGAGATTGTAAACCTCGTCGATGTCGTTGTTGTTCCAGATGAACTTGCGGTCTTGGGTGCGAACCATGCGGTAATGCGGTTCGACACACACGACAGCATCACGATGCGCAACCGCAGGGGAGGCGAGCGTCGGCGCAAACGACACACCATCAACACCGCGCCAGGGTTCAAGACCAGCGAGTTCGCAAAGGGTCGGCCCCACGTCACTCAGCTGGGCCAAAGCGTCACTGCTTCCTTGGGCAATACCAGGACCAGCCGCTACAAACGGCACCCGCACCGAGGGTTCATATGCAACATGCTTTTGGAACCGGTGATGATCACCGAGCATCTCCCCGTGATCTGAAGTGAAGACCACGATCGTCTCAGTGAGAAGCCCACGGTCCTCCAGCACAGCCACCATGCGGCCTACTTCGTGATCAATGGCGGCACAAGAGGCGCTGTATTGACGTCGAATCTCTGCGATGCCCGCAGCATCGAATCCCCATGCCGAAGTCGCGAGATAAAGGGGTTTGTTGTCGATGGCATCGAGCACGGGGTCGGCCATGTCGACATGTCTGAACATGTCGGCCCACCGGCTCGGTGGGTCGAAGGGATCATGGGGTCCGGCGAAACTCACCATCAGGTTCCATGGTCCGTCTCCTGCGTTGACAAGCCAATCAACGGCTCGCTCACCGATCCAGGTGTCTGCGAAAGCGTCCGCTGGAAGTACCGAATCCCGATACCAGTCCGGATCGTCGTAGTGCGCGTTGGTAAACAGGGCCCTGTACATGGGAATGTTGCGGGCGTTGTAGTCGTGGTGAAAGGCCTCGAACAGCCCTCGGGAAGCAAGGAAGGCGCCATAAGGCCCTAGGGGAAAGCCCTCACCTCCGGCGGCGGCATGCATCTTGCCCTCCACCTCGAGCCCGTCGCTGAAACCCCACTCATAGACCAGCTCGCGATTGCCTTGTTGACCGATGTTGCGGGTCGGCTTCGACAGATCCGTTTGGCCGACCAACCCAACCCGGTACCCGCTGTCTCGGAAGCGGTGGTGCCAGGTTTCGGTGCCGGTCGGCAGCACCGAGCTGTTCGTCAAACAGTCAAGGTGCAGCGGCGACATGGCCGATGCCAACGCGATCCGTGCCGGAGCGCAGATCGCAGCGTCGGTAACCAGATGAGTCATATGAACGCCGCGCTCAGTTAGAGCGTCAACATGTGGCGTGCGCGGGCCGACGGTTCCAATACAACTGAGCCAGTCCCAACGCCATTGGTCGGTCATGATGAACAAAACGTTTGCTCGTGAGCAGTCAGAGTTACTTGGCGGACGGGCCATCGGGTTCCATTCTCTCTGCGATCATCTCCTCGACGATTGAAGGCCAAGCTTGGTAAAAGTCAGCGAGTTCTGGGACTGCTGCGCCGGCAATATGGCGCTCGAGCAGCGAAAGCAGCCGATCACGTGCTCCGCGGTGAGCAGGATCGTCTGCAAGGTTGCGGACCTCGGAGGGGTCAGCCTGTGAATCGGCCAGAAAGATGTCCGCATCCGCGTCCTCAGCACCGATGACATTGCCGTCGATTCGGGTAGAGCGGTCGAGCCGGAAGCGATCATCACGCACACAGAAACGTTGGGGCCAACCGCGGCCGTCGGGCCAGGTTCCGTTGCGTGTCATTGGCTGGGCCAAACATTCTTGAAGCCCATATCCGATAGCGCCATAAACCGATCCGCCACTGCTCGACGCCAATAGGTCACGGCCATCAAGGGCGCCCGTTGGTTCCACCCCAGCGAGCGCGAGGATTGTTGGCGCAAAGTCGACTGCTTCACAGAGGTCGTTGCGCAGCACGTCTTGGTCAATTCCTGCCCCCGCCACGATCAGCGGCGAACCCTGAACCTGCGGGGCAAAGACATGCTTGGCCCAATTGCCCATTTCGCCAAGCCCGGCTCCGTGGTCTGAACAGAACACCACGACTGTCGAATCACGCTGTCCGGACTGTTCGAGCGCGGCCAAGACCCGTCCAATCTGGAAGTCGAGCCATGCGGCCAATCCGTAGTAGCGGGCTCTGGCCAGGCTGACCCACTCATCGTTGACATCGATCGGCCTAGTGACGTCGCCGAAGTTCCGCTCGAAGTCGCTGACCGAAGATTCGACGTTCTCAGATCCAATCCAGTCCTGGTCAACGAATCGACTCGCGAAAGGCTCGGGAACAACAACCGGTGTGTGTGGCTGCAGGAACGACACGCGCAGCAACCAGGGCTTGTCCCTCGGGGCCTCGGCGAGCCAGGCGGCTGCCTGAGCCGCTAGAGCATCGTGGGGATAGTCGTGACCCTCAGGCCATACACCTCCGATTGCGGAGCCGACCGCGTTGCGCTGCACATCGCGTCCAATCTGAGGGACCATCTGCATCAACTGCCACTGGTCCGCGTTGGTGGTGTCGGACATCTCGAACGGCTCAAGCAGTCTGGCGAGATGCTGTTTGCCGAGGTTGTGGGTGGCGTACCCAGCGTCAGCCATCATCTGCACAAAGGTCTTGGGAAGCTCTGGCTGCCGTGGCGCGTACGTCTCGGGTGGAAACCAGCGATACGAAGCCTCATTGCCGTACCCACCCGTAACCGCGGGGCGCCGGCCTGTCAGATAAGCCATGCGCGATGACACACAGATCGGAGAGTTCACAAAAAATCGATCAAAACGGTTGCCGGTCTCAGCCAACGCATCAAGGTTCGGAGTGTCGACAACCCCCCACTTGTTGCCGTAACAACCCACGCCGTCGGGCCGCAACTCATCACACATCAGCCACAGGATGTTGGGTCGGCGGCGTTGAGCCCGCTTCACGACAAACCGAGTCGTTGCAGTTGATCTTGGGGCGCGTCCACTTCGCTCAATGCGTGCCTGAGCAACTCGACGTAGTGCGATTCGCGTTCCGAACCCGCAAGATTCTCCGATTCGTCCGTATCGGAAGCATCAAAGAGAAAATGCGTATCCGCAACCGAACGGCCGGAGATGAACGGATGCGTCCCGTCCGTTTCTTCGCCGAAGGGTTGGCGGATCACAGGCACATCGGAACCCGGCATGCGATCAAGAAACGCTCGGTCGTCAGGTTTGGGAAGCCCGAACCTCGGTAGCGCATGGACCGGCATCGTCGACCAACGGTTCGACCACATCGACAACGGGAACGGCCCGTTTGGCGCGGTCCTGACGTATTTTCCGGCAGTGTCAACCACGTTGACTTCGCGACCGAAATAACCCTGGATCACCCATTCTCGGACCGCTTCAGCTTGTCCGTCGAGCAGCGGCCGCAAGGATTTGCCATGCGTTCGGTGGCGGGGCTCAGCACCGAACAGATCAGTGATCGTGGCGTGGATGTCGACTGTGGTGGTGAGCGCATCGCAAATGCCGGCTGTCGCTCCCGGCCATGAGATCAGCATCGGGATGTGCCCAAGGGTGTTGTAGATCGGCAATCCCGGTTTGCCGAATGCGCCGCCGTGCTCACCGAGATAGTGCCCGTGGTCGGTGCAAAGCACCACTGCCGTGTCGTCCCACAGCCCATTGCGGTCCATGGCGTCGAGAACACGGCCCAACCAGTGATCGATCATCGACAGTTTGGCCCCGTAGTTCGCACGGATCTGCGCAGCCTGAGCTTCGCTGATCTCGCCGTCACCGACCGGATCGGTCCCGTACGGCGGCCAGATCATCAGCTGAGTGTCCCGCTGATCGTGATACTTGAATGTCCAGGGATCGGGCGTGTCGAACGGCTCGTGCGGGTCGAATTCGTCGACAAACAAGAAGAAGCGTTCGTGGGCACCTGCGTTGTGGTCGAGCCAATCAGCAGTCGCCGCCATGGTCTTCGGGCCTGGGAAATCGGCCTCCTCCCGGAAATAGGTGCGGGAGTAGTCATAGCCACGCCGAAACATCCCCTTTGCCGCAGGCAGGGCAGGAGTACCCATCCACGATGGGTCGGCACGGGTCTTCCAAGGGTCGCCTTCGTGACCCCGCAAATAGTCCCAAGCGGAGAAATCGGTGTGATAGTTCTCACCGCCTGTTTCAAACAGATGCGGGTGATCGGTGATCAGCTGACACGTCACCCCAGTCATCCGCAGATCCTGGGTGACATTGTTCTCCCACAATTCAATCGACCCCCAGGGACGCCACAGAAAGTCCCAGGATCCGCATAACAGATCGTGTCGGGCGGGCATACAAGGCAAAGACGCCGAGTAATGACGCGTGAATCTGAGCGACCGACCCGCTAGACGATCGAGGTTGGGGGTTTCGAATTCGTCGCCCCCGTAAGCCCCGAGCATGTGACGGTTGAGGCTGTCAAGCAGCAGCACCACCATGTTGCGCGGGCCACTGCCCTCTACGTATTCGACGGTCTCGGGAAATTCGAACAGTTCACGTAACCGGCGTTGCTGTTCCGACTCAGCCATAACCCGACTGATAATAGGCGCGGCTTCGCGAGCGACCCCAATAGTCCGCCGGGCTGAGTTCTAGCGACTGTCTCCGACTGCATTCAACACCGATTTTGACGTGAGCACGGTGAGGAAGACGACCACCGTGGCAAGTGCCATCGTCGCTCCCGCAGCGGTGCTGTGGTGGTAGCTGATGAGCAGCCCGACCACGGTCGAGGCCGCGCCTATGAGTACCGCCGCGACCATGATGCGCGGCACCCCCTTTACCAGCAGCACCGCGGTCGCTGGCGGGGCGATCAGGAAGGCGAAGACCAACAGATTGCCGACCACTTCGAAAGAAGCAACGATTGCGATTACTAGGAGCACCAGCAGAATCGCGTGCGCCAGTCGAGGTCTCAGACCCAATACCTGGGCTTGGGCCTGATCGAAGGTCATCGCCAGGAAGGCCCGGTAAAACACAACCATGCCGACCAGCGTGACCGCTGCCGCGACCGCTTGTCGCGTCAGGTCCGCCGAGTCGACCCCAGTGATGGAGCCGAACAGGAAGCGGCTCAAGTCACCCGTATAGGAGCCCGACGAACTCGACAGAATCACCACAGCCAGGGCCAGAAAGCCCACAAAGAGCAAGCCGATCGAGGTGTCTTCGGGGAGGGGAGAGTGGCTACGGATCAGGTTGATCCCCCACACCATGGCCAACGCCGCGAGAAACGCTCCAATGGTCGTGTGAACACCGACGATGAAAGCGATCGCGATACCGGGCAGAACACCGTGCGCTAACGCGTCACCTAGGAAACTCATCCCACGCAACACCACCCAGGTTCCCACCACCGAGGTGGTCAGCACCGCCAGCAAGCCCGCTTGGAGCGCGTCGCGCATGAACGAGTTCGACGTGAAGGGATCAATCCACCACGTGACGGGATCGGTCAGGAATTCCACACAGTAGGTTCTAGCTGAGCGCGTCCACAATCAGACGTGCATTCGTTCGCATGAAACCAACGTAGTCCTCCGCACCGCTACCAGGTGGGCCGAGGCTTCCCGTGTATAGGGTAACGACTTTCACGTCACCGATTCTCGCGGCCAGCGCTTCGGCGTCGTCGCTGGAGTGCACCGTCTCGCCGAATATGGCGTTGACCCCTTCGTGCTCGATGATGTGCGCCAATTCCTCGAGTTGAGCCGGGTTGGTTTCTGCCAGGGTTGAGATCGATGGAAGCACGGTCCCGATGATCTCGAATCCATACCGGTCTGCAAAATAACCCAGAGCGTCGTGGTTTGTTACTAGCTTGCGTTTCCCTGCCGGCAGTTGCTCGATCAGATCTTCAAGTTCATGGTCCAGAGCTTCCAACTCTGCTTGGTAGTCGCTCAGACATGCCGCGATCGCATCACGGTCAACACCTGCGTCATCAATCAAGTGCTGAGCTAGTTCATCGAGCACAGCGGAGACGCGCGTTGGATCAAACCAGACGTGAGGGTCTTCGCTGCCGTGGTCGTGGCCATGATGGTCGTGTCCGTCATGGTCCTCGTCGCCCTCGTCGTCATGATCGTCATGGTCCTCGTGGCCCTCCTCGTCATGATCCTCGTGGCCCTCCTCGTCATGATCCTCGTGGCCCTCCTCGTCATGATCCTCGTGGCCCTCCTCGTCATGATCGTCATGATCGTCATGATCGTCTTCCGCAACAAAGAACGGGATCGATTCAACATGCTCCGCAACTGCAAACACCGGTGTTCCGGAGTTCTCTACAGCCTCCAACGTGTCCAGAAGTCGAGTTTCAAGTTGCAACCCGTTGGCCACGACAAGGTCGGCATTGTCCATGCGTTCCCTGTCCTGCAGCGACGGCTCAAATCCGTGGGGATCACCGCCGACCGGAATAATCGCCTCAACATCGGCAATTCCATCACAAGCCAGATTGGAGACGACATCTGCCCAGATTCCCGTTGTCGCCAGCACCATCGGGGAGTCAGTTGCCGGGTCGGGCGTGGAATCCGTCGAATCCGAAGAGTCTCCACATCCAGCGGCCACCATCGCGAAAACGATGACCGTGAAGATCGTTCGCAGGAGACGCCGATTCCTTCGGGGTGATCGAGAATCCTTAGCTACCCGTCTTATATGCACGCCTATGATCCCTTCTAGAGTTGATGACTCTGCAATAATGATAATGAGTCTCATTTATAATTGAAACCCTCATGGAGAAACCAACAGCATCCCCGCCCGACGAGCAGTCACTTGACCGTCATGCATTTGTGCTCGAGCGACTCTCAAACGACAACCACCGCTATACAACTGGGCGCCACCGGCTTGTTGACGCACTAGCCGGATCCAGCAAACCGCTCACGCTGCCCGACATCGTCGCAATCGCTCCCGACCTCGCGGCCAGTTCCGTCTACCGCAACCTTGAAGTCCTAGAACAATGCGGCGTTGTCAAACGCATAACCAGCGGCAGCGGCCACGCCCACTTCGAGTTGGCTGAGCCGTTGCTGTCGCACCACCATCACCTAGTCTGCGTTGACTGCGGTGAAATCGAAGACGTCCGCCTCGACGATGAAGTCGAGGAATTGTTGGATCAACACCTCAACATGGTCGCCACCGACGCGAGCTTCAAGCCTCTTCGTCACAACCTCGACCTTCAGGGTCACTGTGAAAAATGTCAGGATCTCCTTTGATCTGCTACCGCGCAGCACGAACCGGACCAGTCGGTTTTCTGTGCTCAACCCCACTAGTCTGACGGCGTGAACATGGCCTTGAGAATCGAGAACTTGACTGTCCGGTACGACGACTTCAACGCTCTCGACAACGTCACTCACAGCTTCGAACCCGGCACATCCACAGCAGTTATGGGAGTCAACGGCTCAGGCAAGACCACATTGTTGGAGAGCATCGCCGGGCTAATCAATCCCGCCTCGGGGCAGATCAGCGGTTGTTGCGAAAGACTCGGCTACGTGTGCCAGTGCCCCCCGGCGAGTTGGATGCCGCTCACCTCGAACGAAGTCCTCGCGATGGGTCGCTACCGCGAGCGGGGCCTGATCGGCCCGCTCAGAGCCAATGATCGAGCGGTCATGCGTTCTGCCAGCGAACGTTTACACATCAACGATCTCTTGAGCCACAGTTTCGGAGAACTCAGCGGCGGACAACAGCAGCGAGTTCGGATAGCCCAAGTACTCGCGTCTGAACCGGAACTGTTGCTCTTGGACGAACCGATAACCGGTCTTGACATCCCGAGCCAAGAGCGAATCCTCGCGATGATCGAGGACTATTCTCGCCGGGGCGCGACTGTCATCCTCACCACGCACCACCTTGACGAGGCCCGACACTGTGATTGCGTGATGTTGCTCGCCAACAGGCTCATCGGGGCTGGCAGCCCCCAGGAAATGCTCACCGAGGAACGGCTCAGAGAGGCGTTCGGCGAACGCGTCTTGGGAGACCACCAAGATCACGAACACGATCACGACCTGATCGTGCTAGACGATCACGGGCACCACGGCCCGCAAGCACACGATCATCTCGAAGCGGGTCCTACTCGGGGTTTTCGCAGGTTTCAGAGAGGGCAGCATTAGCTTCGCCTGCGACGCCCACCAACGCTTCGGCGACAGCCTCGCGCACCAGCGCTGTCGGCACGCTCCCCCGCGGGAACTCCGGCGGGATGAAATTGACGGTGACAATCCGCGAAGTATCGAGCTTGCGGGCAACGTCAACGAGTTCGTCGACACGGCCCAGAGGAATGTCTGTATGGACATGCGACGAAATGATCCCCGTCAGTGACACGAAGTTGGCAAGCACCTTCGGAATAGACACCTGGGTGATCAAGGCCTCCACAACGCACCGTTGCCGGGCCATGCGGTGGTAATCAGTCGACTGGGTTCTGGACCTCACATAAGCCAAAGCAGTCAAACCATCGAAGCGGTAGTTTCCAGGTTCGACCACGATGTCCATCGGTTCGCCGCCGAGCACGGCAGGCTTCAGCCGGTCGTTGATCTCTTCGGTGACGTGCAGGTCGATACCACCGAACAAGTCGACGACCTCGATGAAGCCCACCATGTCGATCAGCACGTAGTATTGCACCGGTATGCCCGTGAGTTGAGCAATGGCGGACTTGACGGCGTGACCCGCAGGGTCGCTCACATCCGGGAAGACTTCCGGGTGGCTCAAACCGAGCGAATAGACCTCGTTCGCAATACCTGTGTAGCCGTCGGGCCATTGCTCGGCCGCAGGCGTGCCTTCAGGGAACGTGAGGTCTCTCCAGTTACGAGGGATGTTGAAAGCTGCCGCGTCGCCGCTGTCCACATCAATGGAAAGCAGAATGATCGTGTCCGTTCGTACACCATCGCGGTCGAATCCGCTGTCACCACCAAGCAAAGCGATGGTGAGGCGTTCCTCGCCATCCCAGGTCTCTGTCGGTACAGCCATCTCGGGGGGAACTGTCTGTGAGGTCGACTCGGAACTCTCATCAGCAGAGTCCTGACCAGCCGAATCACGCTCCGGGATCTCCTCCGAATCGACAAGCGGCGTCGGTGTTGCGGTCACGGTGGTCGTAGCACTGAAGACGTCGTACAACAGATCAAGTTGCGCAACCGCGTAGCGAACGACGAAGAAGTGTGGCACGGCGATGAAAGCGGCCAGAACAACAAAAGTCGCAGCCGCTATCGCTCCGTAAGTCCTACGGGATCGAACTCGCGGTTCAGGCCAGCCGTGCGCAACCATGTAGGCGTCAACCGCGACCCAGATGCGAAATACCAGGCCCAGCCCCGCAATAATGACCGTGATCCACAGAGGCGTTTGCGAAACGGTCCAGGTGAGCAGGGTTGATCTGCTGCGCGTCGCTACATACACAGCCAAGCCGGCACTGACCAGGAGCGAGCTCAACATCAGGACCAAAGCCCTGCGGTTGCGATGCCCTAAATGTCCAAGACCAGGCCAAATCATTGAAAGAGCCGCAGCAGCCAACGGGTGAGGGCCCCGGGTCCGCATTATCGGCCGTTCCCTCGACACTCCTGCACCGTCTCAGCTCGTCATTGAATTGCCAAGCCCGGGCAGCAGGGTTGCAACGAGGCCGTCGATGTGCGCGTCGATCAGCGCCGGATCTGACGGGTCTGCACCGGTCAAGAGCTCCAACTCCAACCGCACCGTGTAGGGCAACGAGACCGCTCCCATAAGCACATGATGAAATAGCCTGACATCGATCGGTGCCGCCACACCAAGCTCTTGCAGCTGGGTCCACAGGGCGACCAACCCTGAGTATCTAGGACGTATGTGCCTGTCAACGAGCCAATCCAACCGCTCCGACGCAGCGGTCGCCTCCTGAACCATGATCTGGTTGAGCTGTGGGCGTTCGGCGCAATACTCAACAAATCTCCGCAGGAAGAGCGCAAAGTTCTGCGCCGGGTCCGCATCACGATCGAATTGCCCGAGATCCTCGTCAAGTTGAGCGAACAGGTGGTCCATGGCGGCTCGCCACAACTCCGCTTTTGACGCGAAGTGGTAGTTGATCTGGGGTTGATGCGCGTCGGCTCTGTTGGCGATAGAGATCGTCGAAGCGCCTTCGAAACCGTTTTCAGCAAATTCGGCAATCGCAGCTTCTAGCAGAAGACGACGGATGTCTGCACGATCCCTTCGCACCCGACTAGCCATAAGGCAACATTACCCGGCTACTCGTGCTCTTTCGCCGCTTGCAATCCGACATATGGGGAACAAATTTCTTGACTTCCTTATTTTAGTAAGTTAGATTTACGAACCAATGAGACAGGCGTCTGATTCACGGCTGTTACGGCTACTGAATGGGCAGCGAATCGTGGATGCATTGCTGGCCTCGTCGCCCGGCGGGATCTCTCGCGCCGACGTCGCCAGGGTAACCGGCTTGTCCAAGCCGACAGTGTCATTATTGGTCGGGGACCTGGAACAATCGGGTTTGGTACGACTGGCATCAGCTGCTCGTTCATCGGGTGGGGTTGGTCGGCCCGCGGCCCTCTACGAGATCGTGCCCGAGGCCGGTATGGTCATCGCGGTCGATATCGGAGCGACTAAAGTTATCGTCGGTTTGGCGGACTTGCTAGGGAGGGTCGTCGCCGAGCGCGAGATCGAGACCGGACCCGACGCTGCATCGGCGCTCACAGCCATCGTTGGCCATGTAGAAGAGATGTTGGCGGACGCAGACGGCGCAGCTAAGGCTGCGTGCATCGGTGTCCCTGGGGTATACCGAAGGGAAACGGATGTTGTCGAACGCGCTCTGAACCTTCCGGGTTTTGAAGGCCTCCATGTGCAAGCGATGGCCGAAGATCTCCTCGGCGTGGAGGTTCACATCGACAACGATGTGAACCTGGCCGCGTTGGGTGAGGCAGACAACGCCGATGACGGGTTCGAGCCGACGAACTTCGCCGCTATCTCAGTAGGGACCGGGATCGGCATGGGACTCGTTGTAGATGGAGACCTGTACCGCGGAGGCACACACGCTGTGGGTGAAATCGGCTCGTTGATCCTCTCTGGGGGTGACAGCGATTCAAACAGCATCCGGACCCTGGAGGATTTGGCGTCGGCAAACGCCATCCGCAAGTCCTTCGCCGTTGCGATTGAAGAGGGGCATCCCAGTTCGCTTGAAGGTACGCCTGATGTGCCGGCGATCTTTGAAGCAGCCGACCTCGGGGATCCAGGTGCATCCCACGTACTCTCAGTGGCGGCAAGAGCAATGGCGCTAGCAGTCTCACACCTCGGATTCATCACCGATCCAGAGCGGGTCATATTCGGCGGCGGGGTAGGAGCGAATCAGGTGTTCGTTCGAGCGGTGGAGTCCGAGCTTGCGCACCTCATGCCTTCACCACCTGTCGTAGCCGCATCGACGCTCGGTCGCCGGGCGACCTTTCTCGGGGCTGTCTCCAGGGCCCTCGAGTCCTTGCACGAAACGCTGGTAACACAGCACCTAGGCGAACAGAGATGACACCCGCAGAGTCCGCTGCAAGCGCTGTCGACAGCGACGAACTCGTGCGGTTGGTCCAAGACGCGACACGGATACCCAGCATCACCCCCAATGAGCACGAGTTCGCTGCCTGGGTGCTCCGTCAGCTCAAGGACTTCGGCTGGGATCAAGCGAAGTCAACCGACATTGGCGACGGTAGACCCAACGTTCACGCCGATGTCGGCAGTAACGCCGGCCCGTCTCTGTTGCTCGCCGGGCATCTCGACACGGTCCATGTCGACGACTGGATCAAGCACTGGAAAGACACCGACAGGGCCGATCCGTTCGCAGCGGAAATCGTTGACGGTGAGATCTGGGGCCGAGGAGTAGCCGATCAGAAAGCAGGGATCTGTTCCATCATCGCGGCCGTGCGTGCCATCCACCGGGCTGGGTACCGGCCGAAGGGAATGGTCTCAGCTCTGTTCGTCTCAGACGAAGAATCGGGGCAACCCGGCAGCGGTGTATCCGCCGGGATGCGTGCCGCGGTTCAAAACTATGCCGGTCACGGTCCAAAGGCTGACTTCTTGATCTACACAGAACCCACGACATCCGCGGTCTACACCGCGCAGATGGGGTTCTTCATCGCCGAAATCACCCTCACCGGAAAGTCGGCCTACTTCGGGCGGCCGGAACTCGGCGTTGACGCACTCCGTGCGGGGCATGAACTGCTCACCGCCCTATGGACCCACTCCGAGGAACTCCGCACCATAGAAGCTCACAAACTCATCGGCTACGCCAACTTGTTGGTGACCGAGGTTCGCTCGGGCGGCAATATCGCGGTGCCAGGCCTGTTCAACCTCTCATTGATTCGCAAGATCCTGCCCAGCGAGAACATGGACGAAGCTGCCGACAGAATCCGAGAGATCACCGCCAGAGTCGGCAGCGAACACGGAGTCGAAGTCGAGGTTGTGTTCTCAGCTCCGAGAGACCATGCCGTTGGGGGAACCCCCGACGAGATTCCAAGCGATCACCCGGGGGTTGTATCGCTAGCACGATCTATCTCAACGATCACAGGCGAGGAGGCCCGCATCGAAGCGGCCCCGTTCTGGTCTGAAAAACCCTTCTTGGCAGCGCTCGACGTACCGGGCGTGTATTTCGCGCCCGGTGACATATCCAACTGTCACACACCCTTCGAGCGCCTCGAGATCAAAGAACTCTTGTCCGCAACCCGGATCCTCACCCATTTTGTGGCGTCCTGGTGCGGACTCGAAGAGCTACCAACACCACCCGTCAAAGGAGGAGCAACATGAAAAAACCCAAACAATCCCTGAAAAGGCTGATCGTTTTCGCGCTATTGGCCGCGTTCGCGCTCATCGTCGCCGCTTGCGGAGACGACGACTCGTCGACAAGCGAGCCAACGCCCGAAACGCCCAGTGACGACGCCGCTGATGATGACACCACCAGCGACGACGCCACCAGCGATGACACCGCTAGCGATGACACCACTGACGAAACGCCAACGGCCGATCCCCCTGTTACCCAGGGTCCGAACGGTGAGCCAGCGAGTCCGTCGAGTGAAATCGTACTCAACGACGACGAGGTTGCCGAAGTCCAGGCTGGCGGCTACACAGCTGCGCTGCTTTGGCACACTTCCGGTGCCTTCACTGACGCAGTGAGCCAAGGCGCCCACGACGCGTTCGCTGAACTCGGCATTGAGGTAATTGCTGAGACCGAGGCCGGCTTCGACGCTGCGCAACAAGCCAACGATGTCGAAACCGTGCTTGCTCAAAATCCGGACATCATCATCAGCCTGGTGATAGATCCCGTTTCTGGTGCAGAGGCATTCCGTCCCGCCGTGGACGCCGGCGTTCAGTTGGTGTTCTTGTCAACCACCCCAGAAGGTTTCGTGCAAGGCGAAGACTATGTCGGTCTGGTGACCGATGACCTTGCCGCCATGGGTATCGCAGCGGCCGATCTGTTAGGCGAGGCTCTGGGCGGAGAAGGCAAGGTCGGGTTCATCTTCCACGATGCTGCCTTCTATGTCACAAACCAGCGGGACCAAGCGTTCAAATCCTGGATTGAGATCAACTATCCGGGTATCGAAATCGTCGCTGAACAGGGTCTCGCCGACCCAGCTGCGGCTGAAGAGATCGCTTCGACGTTGTTGATCCGCAACCCGGACCTTGATGGCATCTACGCACCTTGGTCCGCTGGACCCGCGGATGGAGTAATCGCAGCTCTGCGCGCTGCCGGAGCGAGCGACGTCGCAGTGGTAACAATGGACCTCGACACCAACGTCTCTCTAGACATGGTCGAAGGGGGGAACATTGTCGGCATCGCCGTGGATGAGGCATACGAACTCGGTCGCACGATGGCAACGGAGGGAGCCTTCGGCTTGCTCGGAAAGTCAGTGCCTCCATTCGTTGTCGTCCCGGGATTCGGTGCCACAGCGGACAACATTGTGGAGGCTTACAGGCAGTCCCTCGCTGCCGATCCGCCACAGGAAGTGCTCGACGCAATCGGCGGCTGAGCACACCGAGTGAGGTGAGGAACCTATCTTGGGAACACCGATGACCCGCTCCACGAGCAGACTCCCTTCTGCGCTCAAAGAGCGGTTGGCACAACAACGCCAAGAGGGGGGATTGCGTCAGTACGTGGTCTACCTCGCGTTCGTGCTGATTCTCATCACGTTCAGCGTTCTCCTCCAGGACGATGGGTTCCTCACCTCCTCCAACCTTCTCAACATCGGTCGCCAGTCCGCTCCTATCGCCGTCATGGCCGTCGGCATGACCTTTGCGCTCGGAGCGGGCGAGATCGACCTCTCAGTCGGCTCGACCGTGGCGTTGTCGTCACTTGTGGCTGCAGACCTCGTAGGTGACTACGGGTTCGCCGTGGGCGCGCTCGGCGCGATCCTCGTGGCGATGCTGATAGGCCTGCTCAACGGCCTGATCACCGTCAAGGTCCGTATCCCTTCGTTTCTCGTGACGCTGGGGACGCTAGGCATCGTCAGTGGAATCGCGCGCAACTGGAACAACCTCCAATCGCTACCAATCCGCAACGACACATTCACGGGTCTCTTCGGCGCCGGATCACTCGGACCAGTCTCATCACTGTTGATCTGGACCGCGCTGATCGGCACTCTGGGACATCTCACACTGCACCAACTGAGATGGGGTCGTCACATCTTGGCCACCGGGGCTGATCGTGACGCCGCAAATGCCGTCGGTATCAACACAGTTCGCGTGCGGCTATCAGCCCTGATGGTCTCGGCCACCGCCGCTGGTTTCGCGGGAGTGTTGCTAGCGGGCCGACTAGCGATCGGGCGACATGACCTCGGTCAAAATGACCTGCTGACCGTGATCGCCGCGGTCGTCATCGGAGGCACCAGCCTGTTCGGTGGCCGCGCTTCGGTCACCGGGGCAGTCACCGGGGCAGTCATCATGGCCATGCTGAACAACGGGCTGATTCTCATGGGGCTGGAAGTCGCGGACCAGATGATCGCCAGAGGCGTCATCATCATCGTTGCGGTGGCTCTGAGTATGCGCGAACAAAGAGAAAGCTGACCATGTTCCTCAAACCCCTGTTGGCCAAGAACCCCAAATTCGTTGCGGCCGCAATCAAACTTCACCGAGCAGGAGCAATTCCAGCCAACAGCTACGTCATTGATCTAGACACGGTTGCCGCGAACACCCGGTCACTCATGGACGAAGCGCGCGCTCAGCAACTGACGGTCTACGCAATGACCAAACAGATCGGACGCGCTTCCGGCGCGCTCGACGTCGTCACCGCAGCGGGTATCGACGGTTACGTCGCGGTCGACATGGACTGCGCCCGGCCGATTACAAACAACGGCCACAACCTCGGCCACCTTGGCCATCTCGTTCAGATCCCGTTTGCTGAAGCCGCCGAAGCTGCGACGATGCAACCCGACTATTGGACCGTCTTCTCACACAACAAAGCCACCGAAGCGTCTAAGGCAGCCGAGCAAAGCGGCAGGATCCAGAACCTTCTCGTGCGCGTCTTCGATCCGAACGACGAGTTTTACACCGGCCACGAAGGAGGCGTCACAATCGAGGAGCTACCGAAGATGATCGACCACATCGGCAAGCTGCCCGGAGCCAGATTCGCCGGAGTCACGACATTCCCGGCCCTGCTCTTCGACGCTGGCAACGCATCAACCCGAACAACTAGCAACGTGATGACCCTCGCCCGCGCTGTCGAGATTGCGCAGCGTCACCTGGGATCCGGTTACGGGTCTTTGGAGGTCAACGCTCCCGGGACCACGTCGACCGCAGTGCTCGGTCAGCTCAATGACATCGGTGCTACCCAAGTGGAGCCTGGCCACGGCCTGACCGGTACAACACCGCTCCACGCGGTCACTGACCTGCCAGAACAACCTGCTGTCCTGTACCTCAGCGAAGTGGCCCACATTCACCAAGGCACACCGTTCTGTTTCGGAGGGGGGCTCTACATCGACCCCGTTTTCGGTCGATACAACACGACTGCGTTAGTCGCCCATGACCCCAGCGAAATTTCTACTGCTCCCATCGGTGTCGACATCCCAGACCCCGCCGCGATCGACTACTACGCCAAACTCCATCCATCGAAGGCTCGTACCTTCCAAGAAGGCGCAACGGTGATCTTCGGCTTCCGTATCCAAGCGTTCGTCACTAGGGCGCTCGTCACATGCGTCACCGGCGCAGCCACATCAACACCGTCTGTGACCGGGGTCTGGGACGCGAAAGGCAACCAGACAAGCTGGAGGCCGGTGCAATGAACGAGCCCGCCCTCTCCGCCACAAACATCTCCAAAGCATTCCGAGCGGTACAAGCACTGGACAACGTCTCACTGAGCCTGCACCACGGAACCGTGACCGCTCTGCTGGGGGACAACGGCGCCGGGAAGTCGACCTTCGTGAAATGCCTGGCCGGGGTATACCAACCTGACGGCGGAACGATCGCCATTGAGGGCACAGAACACCGGATCTCCTCACCCCAGAATGCCCGAGACCTCGGCGTGGAAACTGTTCACCAGGCGCTCGCAGTGATCGACACTCTCGACGTGACAGAGAACCTATTTCTCAACCGCGAGATCACCCGGGGCGGCTCGCTTGGAAATCGCCTGGGAATATTGCACAAAAGGCGCATGCGCGCCGACAGCGAGGCGACGCTGGCCAGGCTGGACATCCGAATACCATCGCTGCGCCACGAGCTCGGATCCCTGTCGGGCGGGCAGCGCCAAGCCGTGGCGATCGGCCGCGCAGTCGCTTGGGGACAAAAGATCGTTTTGCTCGACGAACCCGCAGCAGCGCTCGGAGTCGAACAAACGCAACGAGTACTCGACCTCATCACAAATCTTCGGAACGACGGCGTCGCCGTTCTGTTGATCACTCACAACATGGATCGCGTCACCGCGGTCTGCGACCAGGCAGTTGTGCTCTACCAGGGTCGAAAGACCGCCGAGGTGGCTGTCAACGACATAACCAAAGACGACCTCGTGGCCTTTATTACAGGCACTAGGAAGACGATCTGAGCAATGCGCGCATCAATGGAACACAACGACCATCACCGGCTTGGTATTGATGTCGGCGGGACAACCATCAAAGCAGCCATCGTCGACGTAACCAACGGATCTCTCAGCACGCCTGTCGTCACCGCGAACACGCCTGACTCGGCGACGCCGACTTCGGTGAGCGTCATAGCAGCGAACCTGCGAAAGAAACTCGAATACGCCGGACCCATCGGTTGCGCGCTTCCCGGTGTCGTTACCGCCGACGCTCTTCGGCGCGCGCCCAATCTTTCTACTACTTGGGATTCCAACGGTGCCCTCAGTCCACTAATCGACACACTCGGACTCGATCTGGTCCTGCTCAACGATGCAGACGCCGTCGGACTCTCGGAACTCCGATACGGACCAAGCACAGACTCGCATGGACTTACCGTCGTGCTGACCTTCGGCACCGGAATAGGAAGCGCGCTGCTCTTTGATGGCGAGTACATTCCCAACGCCGAACTCGGGGAGTTGTACGGCCCCCTTGGACCCTTCGAACACGCCGCGTCAGGGCGCAGCATCTCCGAGCAACATCTCACGCCACCGGAATGGGCAGCGCGGGCCCAACCGTATTTCGATCACATAGACCAACTCCTCAGTCCCAGTCACTGGATCGTTGCCGGCGGGTTGAGCGAGTCCTTTGACGACTACTTCGCCTTGATCCATGTCGAACAACCAATCCGCGTTGCGCACCTCGGCCACCACGCAGGGATTGTCGGTGCGGCCAGTGCCACGCGCACGCTCAACGGGAGACGGGCCTCATCAAAGAACCGATGACCGTCCACATCCATCAATCGGAGTCAGACCTCGCAAGCGCCGTCAGCGATATCGTCGAACAGACAATCCGCTCGTCACCTGACGCGAAACTCGGTCTCGCCACTGGCAGTACAATCGAACCGATCTATCGGGAGCTCGTTAGCAGATACCGCATGGCTGGCCAGAAACCAGACGGTCTCTCCTTCGCCAATGTCAGCGCCTACCTTCTCGACGAATACATCGGCCTTGACCCCTCAAATCCCGAGACCTACCGAAATGTCATCCGATCCGGCTTCATCCAACACATCGACTTGCCCGACTCATCGGTCCACAGCCCCGAAGGCGATTCCATCGATCCAACCGAGCAAGCCGCTGCTTACGATGCAGCAGTCACGCAGGCCCACATTGACCTTCAGCTTCTAGGAATCGGGCGCAACGGGCATATCGCGTTCAACGAACCCGGCTCCTCGCTCGCCTCCCGTACCCGCCTGGTCAATCTCGCCAATACGACCCGAGCCGACAACGCCCGCTTCTTCGCGTCGCCCGATGATGTTCCCCGGCAGGCCATTACTCAAGGCATCGCAACCATCCTCTCCGCTCAACAGATCATCCTCATCGCAATCGGTCAACACAAAGCAGACGCGGTGGCACAAGCGATCGAAGGACCTGTGACCTCCTCCCTACCAGCGAGCGCGCTGCAAACACATCCAAGAGTCACGTACGTTCTCGACACGGCCGCTGCGAGCAAACTCACCCTCAGCGGTGTTGATCGGGAGGTTTGCTAGCCGGCAGCCTTGCCCAGCGAACGGAGACGGGCCTGGCAATCGTCCCAGGAATCCCTCAAGATGTCGGCGACTGGGCGCACTTCATCGATACGGCCCATCACCTGACCGCCGAACGGCACAGCCACATCCATTCGTCCGCCGAAGTACTGCTCCATCAGCAGATCCAGCCCAGGGAGATGAACTTGATCACGGTGCTCCATCTCCGCGGTCAACTCGGTTCGTAGTGCCCGCATGCCCGGGCGACCGAATCGGTTCAACAACACCGTGTCGGTCTCCGCGGCCTCTACCACTGCCCGTTTCCAGTTGTCATGTACCGGCGACTCTGCTGCTGACAGCATCCGCGTGCCCATCTGTACGCCGTCCGCACCGAGCGTCAGCGCGGCAGCCATCGACACGCCGTCGCAGATACCTCCCGCAGCGATCACCGGTACCTCCACCGCGGCCCGTACCAACGGCGTCAGGACCATCGTCGAGGACCCGTGGGCGTTCTTGAAACCGCCGCCCTCGACTCCCTCCACAATCAATCCGTCCACCCCTGCGTCGACGGCTTTGAGCGCGCCTCGCAAGGTCGGTACCACGTGAAATACGGTGATCCCCGCTTCCTTGAGCATTGAGGTGAACCGCCGAGGATCGCCTGCTGAGGTCGTGACGAACCGCACCTCGTGTTCGACCACGAAATCGATGACTGTGGCGTCCGGCATCAACATCTGTGCGATATTGACCCCCCAGGGGCGGTCGGTGAGGTCACGCATCTTGGCGATCTCGATCTTGATCTCATCGAGTTGACCCGAGGATGTCTCGACAATTCCCATGCCTCCAGCGTTGGATACCGCAGAAGCCAACTGCGCCCGGGCGATGTAACCCATCGGCGCCTGCACGACAGGGATTTCAATCCCCAAGAGTTCTGTGATCCTGGTCTTCATCCCAGAACTTCCTCAGGGAACGATGACATCGCTGGGATCGAGATCTGATGACCCGAGGTGTCTCATCCGCGCCACGAAAAAGGCGTAGTCCCACATCAGATGTTCACCCTCGCGCCAGCGGCGAACCTCGAAGTCCATGCCCTCAGGTCGCAGCACATGCACACCGTCCTCGTAGCTCGCGGCGACATTGATCTCGGTTGCCTTGTCGAACTCGGCCACATCTCGGACGCCGTGTTCGAGCGTGCCGTCGCAACGCATGTCGTGGACCACGCCCCCGGCGACCACGATTAGACGATCTCCGGCCTGCTCAATCCGAGTAACGATTCCTACCGACGGATTGTCAGCTACGACCTGACCGTCGACCGTGATCTCGAATGCCTGCCAGTAACCATCGAGGTCCGGCGCGCCCTCGGGACGGGGTTCGCTACAACCAACGAGGACCGGCGCGGGCCATTCGGTCCAGCCGCCGGGGGGAGTCTTGGCTACGGGTATCGAATCGATTGTGGGACTGTTCATTGGTTGGGCACTTTCCGGGCGGAAGTCTGAGGCTCAAGTAGACGATCTTATGCTAGTTTTACTGGCACTACACTAGAACTGCAAGCAGCACCATACGCAGCGTGTTCTCGGTCTCCGCAACGGTCAGTTGACGGTGACGGCGAAGAAAATCGATCGAATCGAGTTGAGTGATCACATCTCCGGCAGACAGCACCGCCACTCGATCAGACCTCTTGCATTCATCTAATTCGGGCGCGAACTGCAGCTCGAACTGAACGCGGAAATCGTTGCGGGTTCTCGCCAGTTCGTCGCGGATCTGTGAATTGAGCGCTGCGTTGGCGACGGTCGCTCGATAGACCGGGCCGATCCTGTCGTAGAGGCGCATCCGCATCGCAATGAAGTCCTCGACCCGGGTGAGAAGCGGTCCCTGACCGATCGACGAGAGATGGGCGTCATCCGCGGCGACCTCCCGGTTGCGCTTGATGACAGCCTCCAGCAGCTCTCCTGGATCAGCGAAGTACCGGTACAGCGAGCGCACCGACAGACCGGACCGTTTCGAGGCTTGTTCGATCGTCGGGAACAGCGACTCTTCCGCGAACATCTCCAACACCACGTCAAGCACGTTGTCTATGTTGCGTTCTCGTCGAGCGGCGCGCCCGTCGATCAGCGGCTCGATTTCGCCGATGTCAGTCATTGTGAACCGACCGTAGCAAGCGGGCGCTCACCTGCGTCGCCCAACCAACTCATCAGTGTTTCTGTGTACTGTTCAGGCAGGTCCTCCTGCACGAAGTGGCCGCCTCCCTCAAGGATTGCGTGAGGTTGGCCACTGGCGCCCGGGATGCGTTTGACGATTGGTCTCCACCCGTCGGGTGCCACCGAATCCTTGTCGCTGAAGATGGTGAGCACCGGTTTGGTGAAGGTGTCGAGAACCTTCCAGGCCTCATAGTTGTCGGGATACATCGGATTGTCGGGGCGGGTCGGCAACAGCTGTGTGAAGGCGCGGCTGCCAACCGTGAGATTCTGAGTGGGGTACGGCACCCGGTAGGCCATTTCAAGTTCGGACGTGGGCACGGAGTGCATGGTCATTCCGAGCAGAGTCCACGGCTCCCAGTCCGGGACCGCCGCCGCGAACGCCTGGAAATCGGCCAGCGGACCCGAGGGTCTAATGACTGCAGGCAACGGTTCGGTGATGTCGCGCCACGGCAGCCCGGTGTTGGAGATGACCATGCGCCCGATCCGTTCGGGCTGCTCAGCAGTCAGGCGCATCCCGACGATCCCGCCCCAGTCGTGCAATACGAATGAGATGTCGCTGAGGTCGAGTTGCTCGAACAGCAGCGCACGCATCCATCCCACGTGGCGTGCGACGCTGTAGTCGACCATCTCCGACGGTTTGTCGGACAGACCCATGCCGACCAGGTCAGGAGCGATCGCTCGGTAACCGGCATCAACGGCGGCTCGAATCTGGTGCCGCCACAGGTACGACCACGAGGGGTTGCCATGTAGAAACACCACGGGCGGAGCCGCGAGGTCGCCGGCATCCACAAGATGGACCCTGAGGTCCTGTCCGTCTCCGGACGGAACCGACACATACCGACGATTCGTCGGGTAATCGAGTAGGTGGTCGGCTGCGTCGTCTGGCGTTCGGAGAATGCGCATTGCTGTCCGTTGGGCCTTTCGGTTGCGTTTCTCGGTGTTCCGCGTCTCGGAATCGTCGTAACCTATAGTAGTGCGCCTCTGACTGGCAATAGTTAGCGCAAGTTGTTAGGGTCCGCCCATGGACTTCGAGGTGAACCGCCAAGACTTCCGGGACACCCGGATCGTCGACACAACTTCGGCCGAACTAGCGCAAGGCCAGATCCGGATCGCTGTCGAACGGTTCGCCTTGACAACCAACAACGTCACCTACGCGGTGGCCGGCGACATGCTCGACTACTGGGGGTTCTTCCCCGCCGAGACCCCCTGGGGGCGGCTCCCGGCCATGGGACTCGGTTCGGTGGTCGAGACGGCCAACCCGCAAATCCCGGTCGGCGGGCGGTATTTCGGCTTCTACCCGATGTCTGACCAACTGGTCATCGCAGCCGAGCCTCACCGAAACGGGTTCCGTGACATCGGCGCACACCGAGCCAACCACGCCGATACGTACACCAGCTTCATCGATGTGGGCAGTGAGCAGATGTTTCAGGATCACCGTGCAGACGAATACCTGCTACTACGCGGCCTGTTCATGACGTCGTTCCTCGCAGACGACTACCTCGGCGACAATGGATTCGCCGGGGCCTCACAGACCCTGGTTACCAGCGCCTCATCCAAGACATCGATCTGCCTCGCGGTCTGCCTGGCCCGACGCGGTCACACGAGTATCGGACTCACCTCGGCACGGAACCGTGCGTTCGTGGAGAGCCTCGACATGTACCAGCAAGTGATCACCTACGACGAGATCGACCAGCTCGATTCCAGCGCTGCTTCGGGCATGGTCGATATGGCTGGAAACGGCTCCGTTCGCTCGGCGGTACACACGCATTTCGGGGACGAACTTGCCTTCTCACTGACGGTCGGGGCCACACACTGGGAGGAGCAAGCCGGTACAGCTGACGATTTGCCAGGACCCAAACCCGAGTTCTTCTTCGCTCCTGGACAGATCGCCAAACGCACCCAGGACTGGGGCGGGACCGAATTGACCGCGAGGATCGCCCGTTCGTGGCACGACTTTGTTGAAAGCACCGACCGCTGGATGACAGTGGTCCAACGCAGCGGACCTGCCGAAATCAGCGCGGTCTATCGGGAACTGTTGGAGGGGCAGGCCGACCCCTCGATCGGTTACGTCGTCTCGATGTCGCAGACGCTGCGCGAGACCCCGTTGGAGTGAGGCCGTGGCTACCGGTCGGCCCGAGATTCGCCTGCTCGGCAAACCACGAGCCGGGAGATAGCCATGCGCATCGTTGTCATCATGGACGGACCCGAGACGGTCAACCCCGAGACCGACACCTCGTTCGCTCTCATGCTGGCGGCCCAAGAACGTGGACACCGCGTCTGGCACTGCGACTCATCGCAGGTCGAACTGGTCGATCGCCGGGTCTGCGCCTGGGCCCGACCGGCTGCCATCCACGAGCAATCCGACACACCACTTCTTCTCGGACCAACTGAACACCTCGACCTGACCGAAGTGGATGTGGTGCTGATCCGCACAGACCCTCCGTTCGATCCCGATTATCGCCACCTCACGCTCCTGCTCGACTACCTGGTGGATTCGACCCTGGTCGTGAATTCGCCGCGAGGACTGCGGGACGCCAACGAGAAGTTGTACTCCTACCGCTTCGCCGACATCACGCCTTCCACAATCGTCACCTCCGACGCCGACCGGTTGATGGCCTTCAGTCGTCACCACGGTTCGGCAGTACTCAAGCCGATCGAAGGCCACGGTGGTCGAGGAGTCATGGTGCTTCGGCCCGACGACCACAACGCGGCGTCGATCATCGACACCCTCACCGTGCGTGGACGAACCCCGGTGATCGCTCAGCAGTTCCTAGAGAACGTGAGCGCCGGTGACAAGCGCATTCTGTTGCTCGACGGCGAGCCTCTCGGTGCCATCATGCGAGTTCCGACAGAGGTTGATTTTCGCGCCAACCTTTGTGTCGGTGGACGCAGCGATGCAGCGGAACTCGACGAAGCCGACCGACGAATAATCACCCGGATCGCACCCTCGCTGCGTGCCGATGGCTTGGTTTTCGTGGGTATCGACGTGATCGACGGCTATCTGACTGAGATCAACGTGACGAGTCCCACAGGACTCCGACAACTCACTGCACTCACGGGCACCCGAGTGGATCTCGACGTGATCCGCTGGTTCGAAAATGCTGTCTCGTAACGGCGCGAGTCCGACGCGCCTCGATGTCGAGAAGCTTGCTGCGGCCGCTTTCGAGGCGACCGCGCACAACCGCATAGGCGCTGAAGTGGAGTGGCTCGTTTTCGCGGCCGATGACCTTGAGCGCTCCATCCCGGCGGCTCGTGTTGCTGAGGTCGCAAGCGGCCCGCTTCCTGCTCGAAGCTCGGTCACGATCGAACCGGGGGGACAGCTTGAGCTCATCACACGACCGTTTGATGATCCGCTGCAACTCCTCGACGCAATCACCGCTGATGCGCAAGTCCTCAGAACTCGCTTCGCCGAGCAGAAGTTGCTGCTCGTTGCGTTGGGCCTCGACCCGTTTCGTCCGCCTGTTCGAACCCTGAAGCAGCCGCGCTACGAAGCAATGGAGCAATTCTTCGCCGCAAGATCACCCACGGGGCTGAAGATGATGAACCTCACCGCTTCGCTCCAGTTGAACATCGACTTGGGTCCCGACCCCGAACGCAGTTGGCGGCGCGCACAGGTGATCGCGCCGGTGCTGTCTGCAGCTTTCGCCAACTCCCCGACGATCGACGGTTCAACTTTCGCCGCGGTCTCGCACCGACAACGGGTGTGGGCAAGTACCGCCCCTTCTCGGGGCCTTCCGGTGCCCCCAGGAACTGATGCTTGGAGTGAGTACATCCTCGACTCACAGGTCATGCTCCGAATCACTGCGGACGGCGTGCACCCACAACTCGACGACCTTTCTTTGCGTCAGTGGCAAAATAGCGACAGCCCACCGACATCGGAAGAACTAGCGCTGCACATCAGCACCCTGTTCCCACCACTTCGGCCTCGGGGTTATCTGGAAATGCGTATGATCGACGCTCTCGGGCCGAAGGGGCGGTCGGTTGCGGTCGGGGCTTCATGGGTCTTGTTGGCCAACGATCAAGCGGGAGCTCACGCCGAGGCGGTGTGCAGCAAAATAAGCGACCGGTGGAAGCGGGCAACCGCTGCCGGTCTGGAAGATCCCGAAGTGGCGGACGCCGCACATAGCGTTCTCACCATTGCGGCCGATGCTCTGCGAGTCCGCTTTCCGTCATTGGCGAAAGCTTGCGTTTCGTGGCGCGATGAACGCCTGAACGATCGAGACTGGCCGACAGACCGCGCAGACCTTGTCCGCAGATCCATCGAGTACTGATAAACGCTGGAGAGAACAGTGCCTGACAACCGAGTGCCCGACGACCGCGTGCCTGACAACCGTGTGATCGTGCGTGAACCGCTGACCGGCGACGCTCCGTGGCGCGGTTCCGACCTGAAGCCCAGCGACTACATCTACCAACTCAACGACGCCGAACTTGCTGAACTGGAGCGCCTCCGCGTCAACCTTGCGGCTCGGAAGACCGGCCTCGGCGCCATCGACCCGACATCGGTACCGCTGCCCAGGTTGGCCGACACGATCGCTCAGTGGTCCGAGCAGTTGGAGAACGGCATCGGCTTCGTGGTGATCCGCGGTCTCGATATCGAGGGTTGGAGCGAGCGCGAAGCCGGACTCGTCTATTACGCCGTCGGCAGGCAGATGGGAGTCCCCGTCAAGCAGAACGCCCAGGGTCATCTGCTTGGACACGTCCGCGACACCGGCAGAGACATTTTCACCGACACCAACGCCCGCGGCTACCAGGTTCGGATCGCCCTGCCGTTCCACACCGACACCTCGACCGATCTGCTTGCCCTGATGTGCCTGCGAACCGCCAGGGAAGGAGGTGACAGTGCTCTGGCGCCGCTTCAGACGATCTACAACGAGGTACTCGCCAGCCGACCGGACTTGATCGATACCTACTACACGCCGTTCAACTTCGACTGTCGCGATGAGGAACACCCCGATGGTGGCCCCTTCTACACCCGAGTCTTGGCGTCAATGACCAATGGCCAACTCTCTTTGCGCCACAACTCCGGCTACGCCCGATCAGCGGCCCGCCGCTTCGTTGAGTGCCTCCCATTGACTGAGGCGCAAGAAGAGCTGCTGAGCTTGGTGGATCTACTCGCCGCTGACCCCGACATCCATGTCCGGTTCCGGCTCGAACAAGGCGACATTGCGCTGATCAACAACTACGCCGTCGCCCATTCACGCTCGGCCTTCGAGGACTATGACGACCCAGACCGCAAGCGCCACCTGCTGCGTCTGTGGTTGGTTCTCTACAGCGGCCGGGAACTGGCACGGGACTTCGACAACCGGGCCGGGTTGGTGACCACTGCCGACGTGTTCGACGACGGCCTTGTCCACAGCTGACGTGACCGGCTAGTCGACCTTGAGGACGACTTTGCCGAACGTCTCATTGGATTCGATCAGTTCGTGGGCTCGACCGGTTTCAGCAATGGGGATCACTTCGTCGATGATGGGACCGATCTCGCCCGACTCGATGAGCGGCCAGACCCGGTCACGAAGCGCCGACATGACCGCAGCTTTCGCAACCACCGGTCTGGCTCGCAGTGTTGAACCGATCACTCGCAACCGTTTCATCATCAACAGCCCAAGCGAGACTTCTGCGCTGGCGCCGCCCATCAAGCCGATCAGCACCAGCCGTCCGTCGATGGCGAGACTTCTGATGTTGTCGGCGAGATAGCCGGCACCCACCGGATCGAGGATCACGTCGAAGCCGTTGCCATCGGTCCAGTTCTCGACACGATCGGCGAAGCCCCCTGAATGGCGATTGCTGCCTCCGGACGCGCCCAGCGTCACACACCGCTCGATCTTGTCATCGGCACCGGCCGTCACGAAAACAGGGTTGCCGAAGGCACGGCACAACTGAATCGCGGCGGTGCCCACACCGCTGGCGCCAGCATGCAACAGGACCCGTTCCCCGGGTGCCAGAGCCGCTTCCATATAAAGATTGAGATACGCCGTAGCGAAGACTTCGGGCAGCGCCGCTGCTTCAACAAACGACAATCCGGCAGGGACCGGGACAACCTGCGGAGCTGGGGCTACGACTTCTTCGGCATAACCGCCTCCGGCAAGCAGGGCACAAACTTCATCGCCGATCTCGAAGCCGGACACATCTTCGGCGATCTCGGACACCACGCCCGAACACTCCAACCCCATGATGGGACTGGCGCCGGGCGGCGGTGGATAGCCACCCGCTCGTTGCGCCAAATCGGCCCGATTCACGGCGCTGGCCCTGACCTCAATGCGGATCTCCCCGTCCCCCAACACCGGACTCGGGGTGTCACTCCACACCAGTTGGTCACCTCGGATCTCGATCGCCTTCATGTCGTTGCACCCTATTGGGTTGGCGATGCTTCGGGTTCGGGACGGAATCCGGGGCGACCGGCTGCGAGCCATCCGTCGAAGGCGGCTTCCTGACCCAGGTCAGCGCCGGCGGCAAAAGACGCCTCGTAGCGGTAATTCAGGAAGTCACAGTATCCCTGCAGGACATTGTCGTCTCCCGCCTCGGCCTGGATCCGACTGATGGCAGGTTCCCATCGTTCGGCTCGCCAGCGGATCGCGGCCAGTACCAGGTCGCCACTCTTCTCACCGCTGCGACCCACCGCACGTTGACCAGCGGCGAAGTGGTAGATGTCGCTGAGCAGGTGCCTAGCCTGCCACTCCGACGCCTCGATACCAGTTATCTCCCGCAGGCGACGCGTGTTGTGGTTCCGCGGGCCGACACTCGGGCGCATGCGCAACCGGGTGCCTCCATCGGTCGAGGTGAGGTCAACTTCGTCGACGGTGAACCCCAGTTCGTTGAGGTGCCGAATACGTTCGGTGATGCGAAAGCGTTCGCCCGTGCCGATCACGGTCTCACTGGTTGTCTCGTCCCACAACCATTCGTACCAACTCGCCATTTCCTCACCGAGTTCGGTGTCAGCGTCATCAAGGCCTACCCCGCGTGAGGCAGCTATATCAGCCATGCCGCCGGCCACGTTGATCGTCATGATGTCGATGTCGTAGAGGCGTTGACCGTCGCTGAGTTCGGGGTGCAGTTCAGCGGTTTCGGCATCGACCATCAGAGCTTCGATGGCCATCGCGTCGTACTTGAACAGCACGTTCGACAGGGAACAGTCACCCCAGAAACAGCCGGCGAGATGCAGTTCAACCAACAGGCCGGCAAACGCAGCGAGCATCTGCCGGCGGCGTTCGCCGAAACCCGCTCCTTCCAGTAGCTCCCGATACGAGAACGAGAAATCGACATATCTCGTAATCAGGGCTGCGGAACGCTCGGCTCCGGGGTCGTCCCAGCGGTCCTCCACCAGTCCCACCGCGGTGACCGAAGGTGCCTCCATCCGCTCGAGTGCACGAAGCACCTGGTAGTCGTTGCGCGCCGCTTTGAGCGGCAGTTCCTTGATCGCGTACAGGCCCTCGTCGTATGCGACAAACCTGACCTCGTGGCGAGAGATCCCCTTCGGCAGCGTTACGAGCCGAGGGCTGTCCCAATCGACGACGGACTGTTCCCAGGCGAGATCCAAGAAGTCCGGATGCCCTGGACGAACTGTAATTTTCGACTCAGTCGTTTCCATCTGAACCTAGTACCTCTCTGACGATTCAAACATGCTCGATAACCGCTCCGTCTCTCGCGGCAAGCGTAAGCCGCCGCCAGACGGTTCACGCTTGGGCAACCGTCGTTGTCACTCCCCTCTCATAAGCTCCAGCGAAGATCAACTATCCACCCGATATGACGTCTGGACGTCTATGTTGGAATCCATGCTCACCGCTTCCCCCCGAAACCGAAACCGCCGACGACCGGGAGAAGTGCGCGACGCCGTCGGGCATGCTCTTGCCAGTGCTGGTGGTCCCTTGAGTGTGAAAGAAATCCATGCCGCAGTTGAAACTCGACTTGGAGCATCCGTTGCCAAATCTTCCGTCCGCAGTTACCTCAACCTCAACACTGGGCCAACCAAGCAGTTCAGGAGGGTCCGCCGTGGTGTTTACCAACTCGGCTGAGGCCATCAGCCACAAGGCTTGGCCGCTCGCTTTCGGGTTTGGGCAGGCATCGTTGTTTCACGGCAATTGTATTGAATGGCTCATTGAGCAGCCTTCCAACTCAATCCACGGCGTCATAACCGACCCTCCGTATGGACTCGTGGAATACAAGCCGGAACAGCAAAGGAAACTCCGAAAGGGTCGGGGAGGGGTATGGCGCTTGCCTCCGGCGTTCGATGGACATCAGCGATCTCCCGTACCGAGATTCACCACGCTGACCGAGTCCGACTTGAGTTCTTTGGACTGTTTTTTTGCCGCATGGGCTGATGCCCTAATCCCTGTACTCGTCCCAGGAGCCCATGTTCTTGTCGCCTCCAATCCGCTTCTTTCTCACCGCGTCGCGTCTGCCGTATGTCGCGCTGGCTTTGAAAGACGGGGTGAAGTAGTTCGACTTGTGATGACGATGCGCGGCGGGGATCGGCCCAAGAACGCCCATGACGAGTTCCCCGACGTTTCAGTTATGCCTAGGTCTAAGTGGGAACCATGGCTCTTGTTTCGCAAGCCGCTACAAGGCCGGGTCCAAGACAATCTTCGTCGCTGGGGTACCGGTGGGCTTCGGCGTATCTCGCCAGAGCAACCATTTGGCGACGTCATCGCCTCTGCCCCGACCAGACCAGATGAGCGCCGACTCGCACCACATCCCAGCCTCAAACCGCAGGCGTTTCTTCGTCAAGTGGTCCGCGCGATCCTGCCCTTAGGAGACGGAATCGTGCTTGATCCGTTCGCCGGATCGGGATCGACTATGGCCGCGGCGGAGTACGTCGGCTATGAGAGCATCGGCGTTGAGTCTGACACCGAATACCTAGAGATCGCCAAAAGCGCTATCCCACTGTTGATCGAATACGAGTCTTCTCAAGAATCAAGATCAAGGTAGACCCAATTGCTTCGCAATTTTTCGATGCCCTCCTTATGAAGAGTGGCTGTACGGGTTCCCAGTTCGCCTCGTTCATTTCTCCGGAAGTCACCGACTGCAACATGTGATAGATATACTTCGGTGAATTTCAATGGTGAACGGTCAATTGCCGGTTCTGTTACGTTGTCGGCCTTGTAGACAAATACGCACAACCATTGGTCCCGCGCGCCATGAGTGTCGACCGCACCTCCCTTCTTTAGCGTAGTTTTTATCTCAACGCCAGCTTCACCCGACTTGATTGAGTCATTGGCATATTTGCCTTGGACTATGAGATCTGGATGGCCGTTATGGTACGTGTTTTGAGTTAATGATCGGGAGTGGTTCGCTAGGCTCGCAGTCACCATATCAGAAAGAGTGCCCGACAAGTTCGCTTTTCTTAAGGTGTCTTCTAAGAGGCCCCGCAAATAGGCGCTGATCTGCAGAAATGCCTGAATCTCCGACTGAAGCTTCGGCATCTTGACCTGCGGCTTTGCTTGGAGCGGCCACAGTTGCAGCAAAATCCGTTGAGATTCTTGTCACCTATTTGCGCGCGCTCTAAACGTCCGAGTCCTTTGTTTGTCAAATGAGTATTGACGTCGTAGAAGAAATCATATACATCCTGCATCGCAAGATGAAAGTCGTGTTGACGAAGCTGATATGGCATCTCAGCATCAGAATTGAAGCACGATTCATCAACATCTTGCCGCTCAACGGACACGGCGGTGAACCATAACAGATCCAGCCCGTAGATCTCAACTCACCCGACCGGGCTCACCAAGCTCCCTAGGTGTCGGTTCGCGTGAGGTTGTTGACGCGTGATGCGGGTGGGCCGCCTATAGCGGTGTGGTGTCTGTGACAGTTGTAGTCGTGGATCCAGCGTTTGAGGCGGATGCGTCGTTCGTTTTCTGATCTGAACTTGTAGTTGTAGAGGAATTCGTCAGCCAGGGTGCGGTTGAACCGTTCGGCTTTGCCGTTGGTCTGGGGCCGATAAGGACGGGTGCGGCGGTGCACGATCCGCCGTTCGGCGAGGACCTCAGCGAAGGCGTTGGAGCAGAAGTTCGGGCCGTTGTCGGTGAGGACCTCATCGACAGCCATGTCGTTTGACCAGAACCAGTCCTGGGCTCTGCGCCAGAACTTCACGAGTGTGGCGGCGGTCTCGTTGTCGTGGGCCTCGACGTAGGCGACACGGGAGTGGTCGTCGATGGCGACATGCAAATACGTGTAGCCCACACGGCGTTTGCGGCGCTTGGCCTGGGGACTTTCGCGCCCGTGTATTCTCCAGCCGCCCCCTGGGGGGATCTGCCCTACTTTCTTGATGTCGAGATGCACCCCGTGACCTCCGACAAGCTCGCGGATGGTGCCGTGAGGGGATCTGTCCTACTTTCTTGATGTCGAGATGCACCAGCTCACCAGGAGCTGAGCGTTCATCCAAACCTGACCTGCTACCAACCTCTATGTCCACTACAACTAGTGGTGCGCCGCACACGCCTAACGAACCCCAGCGCGCCCTGTGGCCGAACTGGTGCCACCACTGCTTTGTCACCAACAGAACCGACCTTGACACCGCTACCGCTGACGCCTATCACCGCGGCCACGCCAGAGTCGAACTCGCCATCAAAGACCTCAAAAGCAACGGGCTCGCCCACTGCCCCTCCGGACGTTTCAACGCCAACGCCGCCTGGCTGGCCTGCGCCGCCCTCGCCCACAACATCGCCCGCTGGTGCGCCCGCCTCGGCCAACTCCAACACCCCCACAAGCTCACCGCCGCCGCCACAATCCGCAACCGGCTCCTCACCGTCCCGGGCCGTCTCATCAACCACTCAGGCCGCCACATCCTGCGCCTGCCCGCAAACTGGCCATGGCACAACGCCATCACCACCGCGCTACGACACACCCGCGAACTGCCACTGCTCATCTGAACGCAGGCCCCGGGGACCCGGCACCCCCAGCACACACCCCAAGCG
>VXYK01000026.1 GCA_009845995.1 Acidimicrobiaceae bacterium
ACCCCTAATCAGGGACCCTCAACCACCCCGCCCCCACGTTTTCGCGAAGGCTCCACTATTTCTCGCGGAAAAAGAAGCTACCGCGGTTGAACGACCCTGATTCTCCTTGGTTCACTACATTAACCTTGTTTAACGGTCCGAACATTGCGATGGTCGACACTCTGTCCAAAATGCTGCTGTCATCAGCGAAATCGCATCCGTAGCCAAAGCAAACGAAAGGGACGATAGCCTCGCTTTTCATCGCCGTACGAAAGCCGATGACATTCTTGCCGAGGCGCTCAATGGCGTTTCCCTTAGATTGCTTGGGTTTTCCCTCGGCTTTCCGCAGATCGTTGGTTCCTTGGTTCTTGACTTCGGTAATGAGGATAGGACGAGGTGTCCCTAATCTATCCAGTATGGACAGTATGCCGCCGTCCGGCCTCATCGCTGACGTCTCGAAGTGATAGTGGAAATCGATGTCGTCAAAATCGCTACGGAGCACAGCCACAACGTCCGCCAGTTTCCACTGCTTGGAGTGTGTCAGTTCAAGTGCGAACTCATCCGTGAGCCGATCCACAACTGCGATAAGCGCTCGTCCTAGATCTGATTCCTGCCTCTTCGATGTCATGTTGATGACTGTTCCGGCACGTTGCGCTCGGAGGTCGTGTTTCCTGGCCATTAAGCGCGCTTCCTCACCAAGAAGAGGTGCTCGTTCACGTGGATATTTCGCGATCTCAGATTCCTGCTTCCACGGAACGTGTTGTACCGTAACTTCCGCTCTTCCACGTGGCCGATCATTGCGAGAAATCGCCGCAATTGGTCCATCCCCACGAAACCGTCGTCATTGAAGGACAAGAGGACGTACCGGGCGTCTACGCGGGATACAGCATCGGACAATTGGTCGAAGGCATGTCTCTTTTTGTTGTAGTGCGAGCGATTCCAGCCCGTCGGGATTCCCGACACCGCCGACACATCCTTCGGCTCGGAGTAGTCAACGAGTAGGTTCAGCATGAAGTAGTTCGAACCGTAGGGGTGCTGGTTGTATGGGGGATCGAAGTAGGCCAAATCGAAACCGCCTATGTCCGATATCAGCTTGTTGACATCCTGCTGGTAGACCTCGACCTCCGTCTCGAACCGGCTTAACACGGGAGTTTGGAGCCTGATCTGGCCCTTGATTCGGGTGAGGGCGTCAGCGCCGGAACCGCCAAACTTTCCTATGCCCGTGTGCTTATCCTTGTAGAAACCCTTGAACACGCCGGCGGTGTTGGCATGGACCGACGCTGACGAAAGCAAGGGCCCAAGCAGCAGATCGTGGAGGCTCGGTTGCTGCTGGCCAATGAACTGCCTGAACCAGTCGAGCCTCCTAGCGTTTTCTCTGGTGTAGAACACTCTCTCGCCGAGTCGAATGTTCGAGTCGTCTTCAGGAGCGTACATGCGCTCAATGAATCCGGGATACGCCAGCGTCGCTTCATCGGCTAGTCGGTTGGCCTTTTCCACGATCCCGCCCATGGTTTCAAGTTCGACATCTGAGCGGTTGGCCAGAAAGCAGTTCGCCACTACACGCGCATACGGCTCTAGATCGTTGGACACGACTCGCTCCGCGTATGCCTTGAACAGCCTTGAGACGATTCCTGATCCGGCGAATCCGTCGAACAGGTGGAGACTGTCCCTCCCCGATTCCGCTCGGACTGATTTTAGCGCGTCCGATATCGGAGTGAGCAGTTGCCGTTTGTTGCCAATGTACGTAATGACTTGCTGTTGATAGTAGGCGGGGGATTCGGTTGCAGTGCCCGGTGGCTCCAGCAAGCTCAATTGCACGGCGGCCTCATATCCAAGTCCGTCAAGTCCTGTTGTTCGTGGTCCTGTAGTGCGCGCTCTTCGGGCTTGAGCGCCCATGAGCTTTCCGGTCGCGAAGTTAGGTTCCTTTGCCATGAGATGTGCCAGTCGTAGGATGCGATGCCGTTCAACGCAGCTGTAGCACAGAGGTTGACAAAAGGGTGTGACAGCCTTGAGGCAGGAAGCATCCACTCGCGGGCGCGCGACTCGCTCCGCTACTTTAGGCGGGCAATCGGTTGGGCTGTCACCCATCGCTCTATCGTGTCGCTTCTTTGATTTCGCGCAGTTCCGAGCAACACGAAGCAAGCCAGCGCGAGACATTACGGGGCGACGAGACCGGCAGGAACGCAGGCAAGCGTTTCACTCGCATCAAATTTCCTTGATGGAATTACACATTTGTAGGCTAGTGTCGATGGCACTTGCCGAACTCGAGGCGGAGTGGCCACGCATCGCAAGCAACCCAAAGAACGTGAGCGCTTGAAGGTCTGGGTGCATGCAGGTGGTCACTGCACAATCTGCCACCGCTACCTCCTAGAGTCCGGCATCAATTTTGAGTACGTGCGACTCGGAGAGCTCGCTCACATCGTCGCGCAATCTGACAGTGAACGTGCTCCGAGAGGATCTGTCGGGTTGTCAAAGGAAGAGCGAGACCTAGCCGAGAATCTCATGCTCGTTTGCGCGCACTGTCACAATGACATCGACAAGGAGTCCCAGGCACAGCGACTTGATGCCGGCTGGTTGAGGGAACTGAAGAAGCGTCACGAGACACGAATTCGGGCGGCCACTGGTCTGGCAGAGCGTGAGATGACGGTTGTGCTTCGCCTCGTCGGACGGATTCGCGGTGCCCCTACAGAGGTAAGCGCTCTGGAGGCCGCAGACGCCGTGAATTCGCTGCTAGATCGAAATCCGGTGTTGACGCTGGATCCCAACCGCAGGGGACCGGAGATCGACCTTCGCTCCTTCCCCGGAGAAGAGGATCCGATCGACTCGGGCTACTACGAAACGGCGTGCGCGAGAATCGATCAGATTCTTGTAGAGCGCCTGACGCCAGCGGTGGAGCGTGGCGAGGTTCCCCATCTCAGTGTGTTCGGGCTCGCACGACTCCCGCTGCTGGTGTACTTCGGCTCACGAGTCGACGACGCGATCAGCACAGAGATCTTTCAGCGTCATCGCTCCACGGAGTCGTGGAGATGGGCAGAAGATGTCGCCGACGTTCAATTCAACTACAGGTTGCAAGAGGCAACGAACGCGGACAGGCCGACTGAGGCCGTACTCATTGTCAATGCTTCCGGCACGATCGATTCGCGTCAGATTCCAATCCGGCTCGCCTGTTTACCTTCGTTCGTGATTGAGCCCGAACACAGTGAACCGAACCGTGATGTGATCCGTACACAGCGGTCGCGGGACAGCTTTCACGACACTGTTTCAAGGCTGTGAGGGGGACCCGTTTGTGAGTCCAAATGTTATGGGTGTGTTTGTTGGTGTTGT
>VXYK01000005.1:0-58367 GCA_009845995.1 Acidimicrobiaceae bacterium
TCAGAGGTCGAGGCGGGTGAGGTCGTCGAAAGTCTCTCGGCGCACCACCAAACGGGCCACACCTTCAGCCACGAACACAACCGGGGGACGTGGCACCTTGTTGTAGTTGGAGCCCATCGAATGGCCGTACGCGCCAGTCACCGCCGTTGCCAGAATGTCGCCGACCTCCAGATCAGCGGGAACCTGCGCATCACGCACCAGCAAGTCCCCCGACTCGCAGTGCTTGCCGACCACCGTGACAGTCATGGGCCGTTCAGCCTCAACAGCACGAGGCAAAAACGCCTCATAACCAGAGCCATAGAGAACCGGGCGCGGGTTGTCGCTCATTCCACCATCAACAGACACGTAGGTGCGAACGCCCTCGATCCTCTTGATCGTGCCCACCTCGTAGAGCGTGACCGCGGCGGCCGCGGCAATCGAGCGGCCGGGTTCAGCCAACACTCGAGCCGTCACACCCAAGTCGGTACAGGTTTGGATCACAGCCTCACCCCACTCAGTGATTGTGGGTGCCCATTCGTCAGTCACATAGGCGACACCAAGTCCCCCGCCAACGCTCATCTCGGGCAGGTCATAGCCTGCAGCCGCTTCTGCGATGACCGCGACCGTTCGTTCCAGCGACGAAAGCGCGAACACCTGACTGCCGATATGGGCATGAACACCCACCAGTTCCACCGAAGACGACGCTCGGGCGCGCTCGATCGCTGCATCGGCATCCCCGGTAGAGACGGTGAACCCGAACTTCGTGTCGTCATGGCCGGTCGCCACGAACTCATGGGTCTCCGCCTTGATGCCAGGGGTCAAGCGCAGCAGCACCTTGGGGCGAACACCAAGCGAAGCGTGCAGCTCGTCGAGACGGTCGAGCTCGTCGAACGAATCAACAACGATCCTGCCCACGCCCGCTTCAAGCGCCGCTGCCAATTCGGCCATTGACTTGTTGTTCCCGTGCATCACGAGCCGATCCGCTGGAACACCTGCCGACAGCGCCACATGGAGCTCTCCACCAGTGGCAACGTCAAGGTGCATTCCCTCGGAATACGCGAGCCGCGCCATCTCAGTGCAAAGAAACGCCTTCGTGGCATAGGCCACACCGTCACCGAACACCGCCACAGCCTCCCGGCAACGGTCACGCAAATGCTGTTCGTCATAGACGAACAGGGGAGTGCCGTACTCGTTGGCCAAATCAAGCAGGCCGCAGCCGCCGATCCGGAGTTGCCCACAGGTCAGCTCGGCAGAGTCGGGAAGCAAGCGAAAAGGAAACGGAGACATGGCTACATCGATTCGGGCGCGGAGACGCCGAGGAGATCAAGGCTGACGCCGAGTCCGATGCGGGTCGCCTCCACCAGCCACATCCTCCCTTGGCGCACCTGTTCGTCGAGGTCGTCGCGCAATATGGGGCAATCGTGCCAGAAACCGTGAAGCGCCGCGGCACATTCTCTGGCCCAGGTCGTCACCTGGTGTGGAGCTCGCGCCTGCATTGCCCGCTCAACAACCTCGGGAAGCTCCGAAAGCACCCGCAGCAACGTCAACTCACGCTGATGGGTGAGAACCGACAAATCGACGTCGGCCAGCGGCGACAAGGAGATGTCTCGCTCCTCGGCCCGACGCGCCAGCGAATGCACCCGAGCGTTCGCATACTGCACGTAATACACAGGATTCTCGCTCGACTCAGCGACCACCAGATCCACATCGATCGTCTGGGTCGTATCGATCGACTGCAACAAAAAGGTCAGGCGAGCCACATCAGCGCCGACCAACTCAACCAGCTCACGAGCCTCCACCATCGTTCCCGCGCGCTTTGACAGCCGTACCTCCTCACCGTCGCGGACCAGAGTCACGTGCTGGCCGATGAGCACCTCGTAGCTGTCGGCCGAGTGTCCCAGCATCTGCATCGCCGCGCTCATCCTCTTGACATAGCCATGATGGTCAGCGCCCAAGATGTCGATCAGCAGGTCGCCTCGGGAGTACTTCTGCTGGTGATAGGCAATGTCGGGCAGGAAGTAGGTGGGTTGCCCGTCCGACTTGATCAGAACCCGGTCCTGATTGTCGTCGAACTCGCTGGTGCGCAGCCAGGTTGCGCCCTCGGACTCATATACGTGTCCGCCTTCGGTCAACACAGCCAGGGTTGCTTCCACCGCGCCCGACTGCGCCAAGCGATTCTCCGATGCCCAATGATCGAACTCAGCGTTCATTGAGGCGAGCACTTCAACCTGGTCGAGGTGAGCACGCTGCGACCCCCAGTCGACCGGATCGGCTGTGTCGGGCATCTCTTGGGCCCATTCGGTGACGTATTCCCCGAAGTAACCGCCCTCAGGAGGGTCTTGGCCGGTTCTGCGAGCCGCCAGCGAAGCCCCGAACAACGACATCTGCTCCCCGCGGTCGTTCACATAGAACTCGCGGGTCACCTCGAAACCGCAACGCTCGAACAGGCGAGCCAGCGAGTCGCCGTACGCAGCCCAGCGGCCATGCCCCGCATGCAGCGGACCTGTCGGGTTGGCCGACACGTACTCGATGTCGACCGATGAGCCCGTGCCTATCGCCGACCGGGCGAAATCCTCAGCGCCTGCTTCGGTGATGCCCACCAGCACTTCGTGCAGCCAGGTGGGCGCCAAGCGGAAGTTCACGAACCCCGCGCCGGCAACTTCCACCGCAGTCACGTGTCGGGGAGGTTCGGCGTTGAGCGCGTCCGCCAACTCTTGGGCCAGCTCGCGCGGGTTGCGACCTGCGCGCTTGGCAGTCGCCAGAGCAACATTGGACGACCAGTCCCCATGGGAGGGATTAGCGGGC
The DNA here is from genome assembly GCA_009845995.1 of Acidimicrobiaceae bacterium. GTDB lineage: Bacteria > Actinomycetota > Acidimicrobiia > Acidimicrobiales > Aldehydirespiratoraceae > VXYK01. The sequence continues at coordinate 2,785 of VXYK01000005.1, forward strand.
CGTTCGATCGCGATCTGCTCGCGCGGCATATCGATCTCCGCGCCGAATAGAGCCGCGGCAAGAGCAGAGCGAAGATGCTGACGAACATCCATGGGGCCGAACCTCGACGAAATCAAACGTGACAGGGAGCGCCCGATCCTACCTCCCCAACCGAAACACTCGCCGCAACTTAAACACGGGACCCTGTTGAACAAGCAGTCAGGCCACCTGGGCGAGAGCCGGCTGGTGGGATGAACCGGCAGTTCTTCGGGTCACGCTGCGAGCGGGGCCGGTAGCATTGGCCGACCCCTAGGGGTGAGCCCTCGTAGCTCAGAGGATAGAGCATCGGCCTCCGGAGCCGTGTGCGCAGGTTCGAGTCCTGCCGAGGGCGCAACCACCAACCGTCAACCGCGGGGGTGCGGCGACAATGCTCCCGCAGATCAGCAGGACTTCTGCGTCACAGCGACTATGAGGCGACGAACGCCAGGGTTTCGGGGTCGTAGTGGCCGATCTCGGCCGGTGCATCGGAGATGTCGAACTTGCCCGGGCCCAAAGAGCCCTTCGACAGGCCGGTGATCTGGATCGGACCATAGTTCTCCGCAGCGGCCCCAAAGGATTCGGTGGTGAGTTCTGGGCCGGCTGCTCTGGCGATAGCGGCAAAGATCTCGATGCCCTGGCATGCTTCGATGGTCGGCCCCAAGTTGTCCATCCCGTCGGTGCTGGGGTCAACATCAACGACTTCGCCAGTCGCCTGTTGGAATCGGTCGACGCAGTCCGCCACTCCGGCGAGGTTTTGCGCGTACGCTGTGGCATCGTCGGTTGCACGCAGCAGCGCTACGGCATTGTGGAACACTGAAAGGTCGTATCCGAGCGTCTCCTGAATCAGCGACAACGAAACGTGGGTGTTCTCCGGCAGCAGGATGGGGATATCGAGGCCCGTGCTGTCATAAACCCCGATTATGTCCTGGGCACTCTCGGGTGCGCTGCCAATGATCACCTTGGCTCGGTCAGCAGCCCAGCGTTCCGCCAAGACCTGCAGTTCGGCCTCAGCTGCGGCCTCAATACATAGTTTCAACAACTGCCTATTGCCAGTAAAATGCGCAATATAGTGTAACCCGGTGCCCATCTGGATGACCGCGTCCCAGCTCACATCTCGGCTCGTCGTTCGTTGAGCGACTACCTTGAACCCATGGCCGCCACCCAAGCACCCCCGGCAAAAAAACCGCGCTGGACATACCAATGGAAAGAGCTGTTCGACGAGGTGATCACCAGCGGACTCTGCACAGGCTGCGCCGGATGCGTGATCTCGTGCCCGCACGATGTGATCGGCTACGAACACGAGCCCGGCGCATACACGCCGTTCCACCTCGAAGAAGAGTTGGGGCTCGACGACTGCATCCACGGACAGAAGGGCTGCACGTCATGCACCCGGGCATGCCCCCGTTTCCGCATGTGGGAACCCGAGGCGGACATGCACCTCTTCGGTCGTGAACGCCGCGCCGAAGAGGTATCGGGCATCTACTCCGACATTCTCCTCACCCGCGCCACAGACGACTTCGTGTACGACACCGGCCAAGACGGTGGTTTGGTCTCGGCAATCCTCATCTGGTGCATCGAGAACGACATCATCGACGGGGCGCTTACCAGCGGCGTGGAGAACCTTCCCAACGGAGAGCCCGGCTGGAAAGCATTCCCCATGGTCGCCACCAACCGAGACGAGGTGTTGCGAGGCGCAGGGAGCCGCTACACCTACTCAGCCAACACCATGGCCTTCAACGAAGCCAAAACCCAGGGCCTTGATCGTCTTGCCCTCGTCGGAATGAGCTGCCAGACCTCGGTGCCGCCCGTGATGTGGCATCGGAAGGTCGGCAAGGTCTCCAAACCGATCAAGCTCAACATCGGCCTGCTCTGCTCCAAGTCATTCGACGACTCCCTCTTCGACGAACTGTTCGAGGTCAAATACGGCCTCCCCAAGGAGAACATCTCCAAGATGAACATCAAGGGCGTCTTCCAGATCTGGACCAAAGACGGCGGCTACCACGAAATCAACCTCAAGGAATGCCACGCCTGGACCCGCGAGGGCTGCCACCTCTGCCCCGACTTCGCCGCCGAACACGCCGACATCTCAACCGGGGGCATCGGCGAGCTCACCGACTGGACGCTCACGATCGTGCGCACCGAACTCGGACGTGCCGTCATCAGCGCAATGGTGGCCGACGGCGTGATCGAAACCAGGCCCGGAGACGACGACCCCGGGGCGATCGCGCTCATGCACAAACTGGCCCAGAAGAGCCGCGACCGGTGGCCCGACTGGGCCCAACCCGCCGCTAAAGTAACCGTTTCGGCCAAACCAGCGGGGTGACAGAACAGGAGTTGCCGTACCGCGCTCTATCCAGGAGGGTCAGCGTGAGCGAACCAGAAGGGACCGCCATGAACGGATCAAAGAGAAGTCGCGCGAAAGGATGCCTGATAATTTTCCTCACCGCTACCGCAGTCCTCGTGGCGTTGTCTCTTGTGCTTGGAGCGCTTGGCCTATTGGACGAAGAAGAAGCGGAACAGACCGGTACACGGCCAGCTACCACCACGGCAACAGCAGCAGCGCCGCAGACGACTACTACCACAGTCTCAAGCACAAATACGCTCGATGATTCGTTTTGGCTCAATCAAGCCGTGCAGAAGGCCGAGGACTATCTGGAGTTCTCGTCGTTCTCGAAACAAGGACTCATCGAACAACTCGAATTCGAAGGTTTCACGACATCCGATGCTACACAAGCAGTTAACGGCTTGTCTGTGGACTGGACGCGACAAGCACAATGCAAAGCGGCCGAATATCTGGACTTCTCGTCATTTTCGAAGCAAGGACTTATAGACCAACTTGAGTTTGAGGGTTTCACATCAAGTCAAGCCCAAGCTGGCGCAGCGTCGCCACTCGACTGTTAACCGCTCAGAAACCCAACCCGCCGCTAAGGTAACCGTTTCGGCCAAACCAGCGGGGTGACAGCATGGATATCGAGTTCTGGGTGGACCCAATTTGACCGTGGTGCTGGGTGACGGCCCGTTGGGTCGTCGACGAAGTGAAACCGGCCCGTGACCTCAACATCACCTGGCAGCCGATCAGCCTTCTGCTGAAGAACCAGCCCGATGAAGACTCTCCCTTCTATGAGTCCACCAACCGTACATACCGCCTGTTGCGGGTGATGGAATCAGTGCGTGCCGCTGAAGGCGAGGATGCCGTCTTCGATCTGTACTGGGAATACGGCAGACGAATCCACCACGACCAAGAATTCGACTTCGACTTGACCGAAGCACTCGACAACGTCGGTCTCGACGCTTCACACGCCGCGGCCTACGACTCCGAGGACTTCGACGCCGAGATCGCTCAACGCCACGACGCAGGTCTGGAACTCTGCGGCGACGATGTCGGCACTCCGATCATCGCATTCGACAACCGCCACGGCAAAAAGCGGGCTTACTTCGGTCCCGTCATCACTCGAGTCCCGTCAACTGAGGATTCCCTGGACATGTGGGACTCCCTAGTCACGATGATGAACATCGACGGGTTCTGGGAACTGAAACGCACCCGTACCGAACGCCCAGAATTCGGCACCCGCCCCTAGCCGTCGGTTCGTCCGGAACAACTAGGGTTGCGTCGGCCCAGTCCCCCTAGACGACTAGACGACTGGGGGCACTACGTCGGGACGCACCTCTCGAGAAGTGCGCGCACCGCGGGGTCGATGTCGTTGGGATCGTTGCGCAGGCGTTTCTCGGCGTCTTTGAAGTCGTCAAAGTCCTCTGCGTAACGCTGCGCCAAGCCGTCGAAAGCGCATCCGCAGTAGGACTCGACCTGGGACACGTTGAGACCGCCGCCCACGTTCGCCTCCCGACAGGAGCGCATGAAGTTCTCCTCGAGCGTGCCGTCCTCTATCGCCTCCTCCCAGTTGGAAGGATCGTTGTTGGAAGCACAACCCGAGGCGAACACAACCAGGCAGATCAGGACAAGGCCGATCACGCCCCCGCGTCGCGTCGGCTGAGATTCATTACTACGAGTCATGCCGCCGCGAGACTAGCGGTTGCTCACCGCAATTTGGCGACGCAGACCAGACAATCGGTGCTCAGGCACTTTCGTAAGGCAGGCGATACTCAAGCAAAGACGATCGGCCGCTCATCGCGACAATCCGAAGATCGCACTCATTGCCGTGGGCATCGACGAGGTTGAGGACGTCTTCACCGACAGAGAAACGGACGGGTTGTTGTTGACCACCGTTGACGGCGACATTCGTGGTGTACAGGTACGTTCGTTGTGCGGTGTCGAGAATCGGACTGAGGCGGCCATCGATACCCGGCACGTAACCTGACTGGTCCGCAAAAATCACCGAACCGCCGTCGGCGAGACCATCAAAATCCACTTCCAGCGCGCCCTGCTCGGGAACCCAATCGCGGACGACCTTGGCCCTCAGTCCCTCTCCGGATGCGTACACAGTCATGGGAAGGTCCGTCGTGTACAGCTTGAGTCGAGCGACACCGGCGATGTCGCTCGTCGCACGCTGCCAAACGTTGTTGGGGTACAGCGCAAGGACATCCACGCCGGCGACGGGGGTTCCACCACAGGCAACCCGCACTGCGATATCCGCATCGAACACTCCCAGCACCTCGTCGAACTGCACGAGCGGCACTATGGCGCACTCACCTCGCTCCTCAGCCTTCGCACCGCCATAAACAACCGTTTTGGCAGCCAGATCCGGGACTATTTCGGCGACGCGGTCGAGCGAACGTACCCAGTCTGATCCGATCGTCACACCCGATTTCGCCTCGACGCCATTGATCCCTCGCTCGGTCTCATAGAACAGATCGCATTCGAGGCCATGCGAGTCGCGGAAGAACGAAATCCGGGGTTCGCGGCCGCGGTTGCAACAGTGCTTGGCCGCCTCGGCGACGACGATGTTCTCAAAAAGTGCACCGCGCAATGGATGCGTCGCCACTTGACCCGGACTCTCTATACCCAGCAGGTAGCTCGCAAGACCCACATCGTAGAAGTAGAGCTTCGGGGACTTGACCAGTCGCTTGCGAATGTTCGCCGCGAAAGGCGGCAACAAGAACGCTATATAGCTGCGCTCCAGCAGAATCACCCATTGGCGAATCGTCGTGTGCGACACCCCTACATCACCGCTGAGCGACGTCAGGTTCAACATCTGTCCGATGCGTCCGGCGCACAGTGCCACGAACCGCCTGAATGCCGACAGGTCACCGACGCCGCCCATGCGGCGTACATCCCTTTCGACGTAAGTCTCAAAATAGTCGCCAAGCGCTTGGCGAGGCTCCAGTCGCTGATCAGCGATGCGCGGGTAGAAGCCGTTGAACACGACGTCGGAGAATACTTCGCTCGCGCCTGCGCGTCTGGATTCGTCAAGCGAGAAAGGCAGAAGGCGCAGCAGCGCTGTACGGCCGGCGAGTGACTGACCGACTGCCTCGGACAGCTTCAAGTTCTCGCTCCCTGTCAGCACGTACAGGCTGTTGCGGCCGTCCTCGTCGGCGATGACCTGCAAGTAGGACAACAACGCAGGCACATGCTGTATTTCGTCGATGATCGCGGGAGTACCCAGATGCTGCAAAAACCCTCGAGGGTCGCTCTCTGCGAAAGCGCGTTCATCTGGGGCTTCGAGGCTGGCGTACGCCGCATCTCCGAATGTTGAACGGCAGAGCGTCGTTTTGCCCGCTTGCCGAGGCCCGGTCACCGTCACAAACGGGTATTGGCGAAACAATTTTGTCAACTGTCCGGTGATCACCCGTTCGATCATGGTCAAAACGTAACCAGTGAATTGCACAATCTGCAAGTTGCACACACAGATTGTGAAATTACGGCCTCCGCGCCTCAAGTTCGCGGGCACGGGAGAAAATTGCATCAAGCATCGGCTCGGTCAACCGGCCGGTGAAGGTGTTTTGCTGGCTCACATGAAAACAACAAAGCAACGTCATTCCGTTGTCGATGGGAATCTCTCGACCGTGGGCAAACTTGGGACGAGGTCGAATTCCGAAGTGCCGACAGATCACATTGTGCGCGAAACCTCCCAACACCACGATGACCTTGACTGAGCTGAGAGCAGCCAGTTCAGCCACCAAGAATGGGTGACAATTGTCGCGCTCGTCCGGCGTCGGTTTGTTGGCCACCGGCGCACATTTCACCGGCGACGTGATCCAAGCCCCCGACAACGTCAAACCGTCATCGCGGTTCGTTGACGACTCCTGGGAGGCGTAGCCTGCGCGCCACAACGCCCGATACAGCCAATCACCCGAGCGGTCACCGGTGAACATGCGCCCGGTGCGATTGGCGCCATGGGCTGCAGGGGCCAACCCGAGCACCAGCAAACAAGCCTCTGGGTCGCCGAAACCGGGTACCGGTCTAGCCCAATACTGCTCATCACGGTAAGCCGCGCGCTTGGTGCGGCCGACCCGTTCACGCCACTCAACCAGCCGAGGACACCGGCGGCACTCAACAACCTCACTCTCGATCTGATCAAGCCCCGGAAACTGATCATCCAGGGCGCCAGAACTCGGATCGGGCGATTGCATCACCCACAGGGTACGTTGTGCAGCAGCCATGGCCCGCAAATCAGACACCCCGAAGCCAACGCTGGTGCTTTTTGTGCGCCACGGAAAGACGCCCACAACCGGGGCGTCACTCCCAGGCAGAGCACCGGGCCTCCATCTCTCAGACGTTGGGGTAACGCAAGCCGAAGCCGCGGCAAACCGGATCGCTGCACTCGACTCCGTTGGTGCCGTATACGCGTCGCCGATGGAACGAACACAACAAACCGCAAGGCCGATCGCCCGAGCCCTGAAACTCCGAGTGCGAAAGTCCCTTGGACTGATCGAATGCGACTTCGGGACATGGACAGGACGCAAACTCAACGATCTCGCCAAGTTGCCAGAGTGGAAGAGAGTCCAGCGCTATCCGAGCGGATTTCGGTTCCCGCGTGGCGAATCATTCGCTGAAATGCAGAGTCGCGCTCTGGACGCCGTCCACAATCTCGTCGCCGCCCATCCCGAAGAGACCATCGTGGCCGTGTCGCACGCTGACGTCATCAAAGCAATCGTGGCATCGGCAACCGGCACCCACCTTGACCTGTTCCAGCGCATTGTGGTGTCGCCTTGCTCCATCACTGCGATTCTCTACACCTCCGAAGGCCCAATCGTCTTGACCGTAAACTCGACGGGTGACGACCTCACAACCCTGGTGCCGTCATGAGCCAATCCTTCGATTTTCGAGAACTCGACTTTCTCACAGTCGGAACCCTCGGTCCGAGGGGCCAACGAGAGTTCTTTCTCCAAGCCCGTAGCGAGGGTCGGCTGGTATCGCTGAAGGTCGAGAAGCAGCAAGTGGCGGCGCTGGCCGAATACCTGGACCGAGTGCTGAAGGAACTTCCCGAAGGAGTGGGTGAAATCGGTGATCCGCCCCAAGACCTCGACCTGCGAGAGCCGGTCGTGGCGGAGTGGGCTGTCGCCAGTCTCGCTATCGCTTACGCCCAGGAACTCGACCGTCTCGTTGTCGTGGCGGAATCGTTCGTCGACGACGAAGACGAGGAACCGTTCCAAGCCCGTTTCTTCTTGCAGCGAGGCGAGGTCGCAGGACTCATCGGACGCGCTCGAACGGTCGTTGCGGCCGGCCGGCCGCCGTGCCTGTATTGCGGTCAGCCGCTTGAGACCCGTAACGGCGACTGGTGCCCGTGCCGAAACTGACTCTGCTAGCGCCGGGCGTAGCCGGAGCCGCGGCGGGCGCGTGCCGGGCGGCGAGATGAGCGAGGACGAGTCGCCGTTTTTTGATCGCGAGCCGATCGACACCGCACGGGCGCTGACGCTGCTCAGCGATGGCGATTTGGAGCTCGTCGGGCGGATGCCGTACTCCTCGAACGCAACGTTTCTCGTCAATCTCTGTCATGAAGGGTTGAGAGCGCAGGCGATCTACAAACCACTTCAGGGAGAGCGCCCCCTTTGGGACTTCCCAGACGGGCTGTATCGAAGAGAGGTAGCAGCCTTTCTGGTCGCCGATTGTCTCGGTTGGGAACTGGTCCCTCCCACCGTCGTGCGCGACGACGCTCCACTCGAAACGGGAGCACTGCAGCTCTTCATGCCCCATGAATTCGATGAGCACTATTTCACGCTGCACGAGTCCGGCGACCGCTATGACGACTCTTTTCGGCAGATCTGCGCGCTCGACCTGGTGATCAACAACACCGATCGAAAATCAGGGCACTGTCTGCTGGGAACCGACGGCCGAATCTGGGCAATCGACCACGGCCTGGCATTTCATCACCAGTTCAAACTCCGCACTGTGCTGTGGGACTTCGCCGGCGAGCCACTGCCCGATCCCTTACGAGCCGACCTTTGGCGGTTGATCGACCGGGGAATACCCGATTCAGTCGCGGCTCTTCTCGACCCGCTGGAACAAGACGCGATGCTCACCCGCACCAAGGCCCTAGCGACCAGCGGAGCCTTCCCACGCGGCGACAGCAACCGACACCGCTGGCCCTGGCCACTGGTATAGGGCAGCTTCAACAGCCGCCATTCAACCGGCACTAATCAACAGGTGTGGAAAAGTCTGTGCATTTTGTCATAAACGACAAAAGCCGATAACGCCCCAAGATTGCAGCCGTTCGACGACTGGTCAGTTGCTGAGCGCCTCAATCAGCTTGGGTATAACTCTGTGGACATCACCCACGATGCCGAGATCTGCAAATGCAAAGATGGGTGCCTCAGAATCCTTGTTGATAGCGATGATGTTCTTCGAACCCTTCATGCCAACAAGGTGCTGGGTCGCTCCGGAAATACCGCAGGCGATGTAAACCGTCGGTTTCACAACCTTGCCGGTTTGACCGACCTGATAGCTGTAGGGAACCCAGCCGGCGTCAACTATGGCGCGACTAGCGCCAGGAGCGGCACCCACAGCTTTGGCCAGGTCCTCGATCATCGAATAGGCCTCTTTGTCGCCTAGACCACGGCCACCCGAGACAACGATGTTGGCTTCATCAAGTTTGGGACCGTCCGACTCTTCGGCAAAGGTCGCAATGACACGTGCAGAGCCGGCTGCACCAAGCTCTCCAACGTCGAGATCCTCGACATCGGCTTCAGCGCCGCCCACAGGCTCCGCCACAAACGATTTCGGCCTGACCAAGAAGATCCCCGGGTTACCCGAGGTGTTCTTGGTCATCACATCGGTTGCCCCACCGAAAATCGGCTCGCTGCCAAGCAGGTCATCGCCTTCAAGGACAAGATCAACAATATTTGTGATGACGGGCGAGTTGAGCTTGACCGACAACCGGCCGGCAACATCACGTCCATCTTGGGTCGTGCCGACCATGAACGCATCGGGTGCGTCCACGTCACCGCTCCGGATCGCCTCGGCAACCGCGGCGGCGACCGAAACACCCTGCATCGCTCCATCAAGGTCACCGGTGCCGTAGACGGTCTCAGTGCCATGGTCACCGAGTTCGGTTGCGTAATCGTCAGCGTCGGCGCCCATGAACACCTCGACGGTGTCAGCGATCTCGCGGGCTTTCGCCAGCATTTCCAAAGTGATTGTGGCTACGGCGTCGCCGTTGGCTTCGCCGAACACCCAGATCTTCTCGAGTCCCATATCGTTTCCTCCCTACAGAACCTTGAGTTCGTCGAGGAAGGCCACAATGCGCTCGTGGGCGTCCCCCTCATCTTCGATCACTTCGCCGGCATCACGAGTGGGAGCGTCCGCCACGCTGACAATCTCCTGACCGCCGCCGGCCCAACCAACAGATCCCGCATCAATTCCGAGATCGCCGATGCCGAGTTCGTCGACCGGTTTCGACTTGGCCGACATGATCCCTTTGAAAGAGGGATAACGCGGTTCCACCACGCCTGCCGTCACCGATACCACCACGGGCAGCGGACATTCGACATCGTCGTAGCCCGCCTCGGTTTGGCGCTGCACCTTGGCTACACCTTCTTCAACGGCAACTGCTTTGGCAAACGTCACCGAGGGGAGCTCCAACAGTTCAGCCACCATTTCAGGCACCGTGCCTGTGTAACCGTCGCTCGACTCGGTCGCCGCCAACACCAGGTCAGGTTCGCTGCGAGCAATAGCAGCAGCGAGAACCCTGGCTGTGCCGAGAGCGTCGGTGCCTTTGAGCGCTTCGTCGCTGACCAGCGTTGCGCTGTCGGCGCCCATTGCCAGCGCAGTGCGCAGACCGGTCACCTGATTGTCGGGGGCCATCGAGACGAGATGCACCGATCCGGCACCAGCGGTGTCGACGAGTTGCAAAGCCATCTCGACTCCGTAACTGTCAGATTCGTCGAGAATCAGCTTCTGATCACGGACGAGCGTCTTGGTTTGGGGATCAAGCGCACCTGGGTCGGCCGGGTCGGGGATCTGTTTAACGCATACAACGACTTTCATAGCCCACGAGTCTGCCAGCGAGGTTGCCGAATGCCTATCTGAGTTGAGCGGATAGTTTTGTTGTTCTTGCGCATCCTCTTCATCGTCAATTCTGTCGCTTCCTCGGTCACGGCCCGCCGTCGGGTGATCACCTACAAGATTCTGTCGGCTGATCACAACGTGACCCTGGCCGAAACCAGTCGTGCGGGGCATGCCACGCGCCTCGCGCAGTCTGCAGCCAACGACAACTACGACCTCGTTGTCGTGCTTGGAGGCGACGGAACTGTGAATGAAGCCGCAAACGGCCTTGCGGGTACCGAGACCGCTTTGGCGACACTCCCCGGGGGTTCAACCAATGTGCTCGCCCGCATACTCGGTCTTCCCGACGACCCCGCTGATGCTTCCCTGGTCCTGCTCGACGCCATCGACCGTGGTTCGATTCACCGCATCGGTCTAGGAGCAGTCGAGGGTCGATACTTCTTGTTCCATTGCGGTGTCGGCTTCGATGCAGCGGTCGTGGAACAAGTCGAGACGCGTGGTCCGTGGAAACGCTGGGCCGGCCATCCCCTGTTCGTCTGGGCTGCGCTCGACACCTGGCTCCGGGGGGTCGACCGTCGAAAGGCTTCGGTACGGGCCATCGGGCCGAACGGTGAAGAGCTGTCCGAGGGTTTCTTGACGGTGGTTATGAACACCAATCCCTATACGTACCTGGGCAACCGTCCTATCGACCTGGTTCCGGGACTCACCCTCAAGGATCCACTCGCAGTGGTCACCCTCGAAGAGCTTCGACTCTCCAGTCTCGGCCCCGTCTTGGCCGGTGCGTTGCGGGGTAGAGAGCTGAGTGAGCGGCGCAACGTTGACATCCGCACCGACATGCGTTCGTTGGTCATCGAATGTGACCCTCCGGCGCCGTATCAGGTTGACGGCGACTATCTCGGCGCGAGCAAACGGTTGCGATTCACCTGGACACCTGAGCGTCTCTCATTGTTGATGCCCGAACCTCCCTAGTTCGCGGGCCACGGGTCAGCCGCGCTGGTCGATGATGCTCCTCGCCACATCAGGAACGTTGGTGCAGATTCCGTCGACCCCGATCTCGATGAGTTCAACCATCCGCTCCGGGTCATCGACGGTCCACACGTTCACCAGCAGCCCCGCAGCATGGGCCCGGTTGACGAAATTGACATCTACAAGGACGTCCCAGGGATGGATAGTGGTCATCTCGTGGGCGACCGCACGACCGATGGCACTGGCTGGATCGGTCATCTCATACAACAACCACCCGCAAGGAATCGAAGGGTCGACAGCACGGATCCGATCAACTGCGTCGATGTTGAACGAGGTGATCAGCGCTCGTTGGGGGCCGAGATATGCCTGTACCAAACCCGCGACTGCATCTGCGACGAGGTGATCTTCGTCGTAGTCGGGATCGTTTGGAAGATTCTTGATCTCAATGTTGACACTGATCGCCTCGCAGGCTTCGAGCGCCTCAGCGAGATTCGGGATGTAGGGCGGCAGTTCGTCGCTGGAGACTTCGGCAAGTATCCGTCCATCGGCGAGGTGGGCGTCGTGATGGACCACGACGACACCGTCGGCGGCGCGGCGAGCATCGAGTTCGACCCATTCGGCGCCCATAGTCTGGGCTAGGCGAAACGCAGGCAACGTGTTCTCCTGGGCTGCCTTGGACGCTCCTCGATGTGCGATCACGTAGGTCATTACCCAGAGTCTCGCGGATATCGGCCCGACAAGTACACCGGTTTGCTCGTTGTTGATTGAGAAAAAAGAGAACAAGTTTCAAGAAAACCCTTGCGGGGAAGTAGAACCTGTTCCTATTATTGCCAGATCGCTGGGAGACCAACGACGCTAGCTGGCCAAAAAAGGTGCAGTAGGAGGACAAACGTGGCCCTTACAGCCGAAGCTTTCGCATCCGCAATCGACTGGCGAGTTGACGCGGCATGCCGCGACACAGACCCAGCCCTGTTCTTTCCGGTTGGAACCACCGGACCCGCAGTCGACCAGATCGCATCCGCCAAAGAGGTCTGTTACTCATGCCTCTGCAAGGACGCATGCCTCGATTTTGCGCTGTCCACCAACCAGGACACCGGTGTGTGGGGCGGCACGTCCGAAGAAGAGCGCCGAAACATCCGTCGGCGCCTGCGCGCAGCAGCAGCCCTGGCGAAACCACTCGCCTAACCACGCCGCGCGCCTAACCACGCAGCCAGCAGAACGGACGCAACAAGCCCTAGCCCAACGGGAGCGCCGGGCCGGGGCGAGGAACCCGTACATCGACGATCGTTCCCACAGACCCTTCGGCATCGGAGCCACCGCCGTTTGTGTCGGACCGAGCAAACGTGATCCGACCACCAAGATCCGAAACGACAAAAGTGCGGACAATCGTCAACCCAAGTCCGGCGTCACGGTCAAGCGAGAAGCCATCAGGGACACCAGGGCCGTGATCCTGGACACAGATCGACAACTCCTTGCTGTCGCCACCCAGTCTGACCGTCACCGGATGATCAGACCCCGAACCGTGATCAATGGAGTTCTGCAACAACTCCGTAACGACCACCGCCAAAGGCATCGAAACATCTCCCCCGAGCGCACCGATGCTCCCGCTCACCTCAATCTTCAGCGGCCGCTCCGGCGCACCGAGACCCTCCTCGACCATCCGCACAAGCCTGCTGACGACCGCGTCGAAGTCGACAATGTCCCCCGCGTCGGCAGTAAGGGTCTCGTGAACCACCGCGATAGATCCGATCCGACGAGCCGATTGTTCGACCGCAGCGATTGCCTCCGGAGAAGAAAGACGCCTTGTCTGCAAACGCAGCAGGGACTGGATGGTTTGCAAGTTGTTCTTCACACGATGGTGAATCTCGCGAATCGTTGTGTTCTTGGAGATCAACAGCCGGTCCCGGCTGCGAAGTTCAGAAATATCGCGCAGCAGACTCACGGCACCTGTGACCCGCCCATTCTCGATCAGCGGATGGCAACGAACCACCACACACGCATCTTCGGCCTCTTCAAATTCATCGACTGTGCTGTGACGCGATGAGAACGCCCGCCGCATTGCCGACTCGTCGATGCCCAGCTCCCGCAACCGCCGGCCCTCAAGGTTGCTGAGAACGCGCAGGCGATGCATCGCAGAAACAGCATTCGGCGACGCGTATTCGATCCGCCCCTCGCGGTCCAGAACCACCACGCCGTCCCCCACACGCGGCTCCCGCAGTTCACCGACCCGCTCCGATTCAACAAAGGGAAAGGCGCCATCAACAACCATCTGCGCCAACCGCTCCCCAACCGCACGGTAGGGGCGTTCAACTGGACTTCGGTGGCGAACGAATGCCGACTCCGCTTCTCGGGTCAGCACCGCCAGGATGTCTCCGTTGCCGCGCACCGGGATGTACTCAACCGCGATCTGCGCACCCGCGCCAGGCAGCCTGATGTCTTCTTCCACCAGTTGGTCATCGTGATCGGGTCCATGGAAATCACTTCTAGTGATCAGACCCTGCAACCGCTTGCGTTCCTCCATGGCTCGAGCCAACAGCGGATGATCGACAACCGACACGGTCTGCCCCACCGGGTCGCCGTAGTGAACCGTCGCTCCCGTAACGGAACGAGTGTGTCCCAAGACAACAAACTCACTCTCATCGCTGATGGCCGACACACCATTCCCCGGTACATACAGCAGCAAATCGCTGAATGACAGGTCACTCAACAAAGACCACGAACTGACCAGGCGCTGAAGATGAGATATAGCCGCGGAATCAAGAGTTGTCTTCGCTCTAGCAATCTCCGCGAGGCTGGCCACCGAAAATACCGCCTTGCCTCAGCCGAAGCCGATCGGGTTGCCCCCTTCGGGGCCCAGTTCAACAAATGCGATCTTCGACGCCGCCACAGCCACTTCCTTGCCCTTCTCATCGGTCAGCCACAGCGTTGCAGTCGCACCGCTGATCGCCTCGTCGATCGAAGCCTTGACTGAAGAACGGTCGGTTTTGTCGGGAAGCTGAACGACGATCTCGCGGGCGTGGTCACTCACTCCTATGCGGACATCCACAGTATTGTTCTCCTCAGTTGGCTCGGCGCACTCTGCTCCCTCGCGCCATAAATCTATCCCAGGACGGATTATTGCAGGGCGTCTTTGGCACCGGGCGGATCTGTCAGTTGATTATCAGTTCAGGATGCGAACGTTTCGACGGTTTGTGGGTTTCGATCCACTCAGCCATCTCAGCAAAGACAATCGATGCCTCACTCTGCGGGTCCACCGCCATGATCGGCTCACCCTGGTCCGAGCCCTCACGCAGCGCGATCGTCATCGGAATCTGTCCGATGAGGTCAACCTCAAGGCGTTTGGCGAGCTCAACGCCACCGCCAGAGCCGAACAGGTAGTAACGCTTGCTGTCGTCGCCGGTGAACCACGACATGTTCTCGATCACGGCTTTCACTCCGATCTTCACCTGCTCGAACATGAAAGCCGAACGCTGAGCGACCCGTTGGGCCGCCGGGTTGGGGGTAGTGACGACGTAAGCCTCCGAGCGGGGCAGGAACTGTGCCAGCGACAACGAAATGTCGCCGGTGCCGGGAGGGAGGTCAACAAGCAGAAAATCAGGGTCGTCCCAGAAGACATCGGTCAGGAACTGCTCGAGTGCCTTGTGCAACATCGGACCCCGCCAAATGACCGGTTGATCTTCACGAGCAAAAAAGCCCATCGAAACGCAGCGAACGCCGTGGGTCTCCGGCGGAATGATCATGTCGTCGATCACCGTCGGGGCATGCGCGACACCGAGCATCCGCGGGATCGAGAAACCCCAGACGTCAGCGTCGACAACAGCCACGCTGTGACCTCGCCGCGCCAAGGCGATGCCCAGATTTGCAGTTACCGACGACTTGCCCACACCACCCTTGCCAGAGGCGATCAGCAGAGAGCGGGTCCGATTACCAGCCTGGGCGAACGGAATCGCACGCCCCTGCGCGTGTCCGTGAGCCGGTTGCGATCCCGCTGTCGCCGCGGGATCACCGTGCAGCATCTCGCGGATCTTCGCTCGCTGCTCGTCTCCCATCACACCGAAGTCGATCGTTACGACCTTGACCCCATCGAGAGCAGTAACGGCTCCCGACACCCGATTCTGGATCTCGTTGCGCAGCGGGCAACCGGCAATCGTGAGATCAATGCCGATCTCCACATGGCCGCCGTCGATAGCGGTCGAGCGAACCATGCCCAGATCCACGATGCTGCGATGAAGTTCTGGATCCTCGACCGGACGTAACGCCTCAATCACTTCGGCTTCTGTGACGGTCATATATGCGTAGAATAGCGGTGTGGATGCCCAGCACCTCAGCCCGACAGAGTTCGCCTCGACGGTCTCTGCAATAACCGCGGCATTTGGCGACGTCACCCGACGAGACATCTATCTGCACGTCCACCAGAATCCCGACGGCGTGACCGCAAGCGAAGTAGCCGAAGAGTTCGATCTCCACGCCAATGTCGCGCGCCATCATCTCGACAAACTCACAGCCGGCGGGCACCTCGGAGTCGAGGTTGCCAAACCTGACGGCGGGGTTGGGCGTCCTTCCAAGCACTACCGGCCGGTTCACACCGAGGTGCGCTTAGAAGTGAACGTGCGCCACGACGATGTGCTGGTGTCCTTGTTGGGGCGAGCCCTGGCAATGCTGCCGGCCAGCGCTGCTGAAGAGATGGCCGAAGAGGTGGGTGTCGAGTACGGCAAGGCAATGGCCGCGGCGATCGATCCCGGCGAAACGCACCGCAGCTACCAGGGCGCTTTGCATGCCGTAGCCGACGCCTTGTCGGCCCACGGGTTCGCGGCTAGAGCCGAACGAGCCGAGGACGACAAATACCAGATCGTTGCCCAGCACTGCCCCTTCGGTGATGCGGTTGTGGAGCATCCGGTCATCTGCGCCGTTGATCGAGGCATGGTGCAAGGAATGCTCGGCCATCTGTACGGCCCCGCTGACGCCTCCACCGCCTCGTCCAAACCCCAAGGCGACGACATCTGCGTCACTCACGTGACCCTCTAGTCACACTCGCCTCGCCAAGAATGTTGCGAGCAAGGTTGTAGTGCGGACCACCTAAGCTCTTGGGTCAGTGAGTATCTATCTCGTTCGTCATGCCTCAGCAGGGGATCGCAGCCGCTGGCACCTCAACGACAAAGAGCGCCCTCTCGACGAACGGGGCCGCGAACAGGCTTTGCGAATCGCCGATTTCTTCGCCGATTCCACAGTTCGGGCCGTCTGGTCGTCCCCCGCAACGCGCTGCGCGCAGACAGTCGAGCCGGTCGCCAAAGTTCACTCTCTGGACGTCCAAATCCGCTCCGAACTATATGAAGGAGCGACCTCAAGGCATCTTTTGGAATTGATCCTTGAAGAAGCTGCAGCGCCCGGTGACCTCATTCTGTCCAGCCACGGTGACGTCATTCCAGGTGTTCTGAACCGGCTGTTGCGCTCAGGTCTCGAAGTGAACGGCGACCGCGGCTGCGCCAAGGCAAGCGTGTGGGAACTCAGAATCCACGACGGGGTCATAACCGAGGGGATCTACACCGCGAAGCCCTAGCCCACGGTGCCAGCGCGAAAGGACAGCACCCATGACCGTCCGACATCAGAACCCGGCCGCAGAAGCCGCCGCCAAACTCGGCGGAGCCACCACCGCGCTGGTTCTCGAGCCGTCACCTCCAGCCAACCAAACCGAGCCATTCTTCGCTGACGATCCTGCGGCGATCCCTGCAGATGCAGCAACAACCGTCGGTCCCACCAGCGCTGCCGACCGAACCTGGGCTCAGGTGGTAGCAGAACGCCCCGAACTGTCCGGTTGGGCCGCCGATCGCTGGTTGGCCGCGTACCGGCCGCTCAGCCCTGTTCCAGACCGCTACTGCGAAGCTCGCAACGCCTACCACCGGCTCGCCTACTCCGTCATCGCCGAAGCCCGCCGCTGCGCCAACACCAAGTTCGGTCTGCGCTATACCCGGGGCGGTTTCGGCACCCCTTTCTTCGGTGACGACCAACAGGTTCGAGTGCAGGATGGCCTGCTTGTCGTGCAACAAGGCGCAGAGGTCAGACACAGCGCCATAACCAGCCTCCGAGCCGCCGGAGAATTCGTCGGTGTCCAACCCGGCACCGCAGCAGCCGAGCACGATTCGCCGCCGTTGGGTGATGTTGATTCGGACCTCGGAGCCAGCCGTTCAACCGGCGCATTCCTCGCAGAATGGTTCGGATTCTCCTGGGCGGTCCTCGAAGAACTGAGGGTCACTCCCGGTGCGGTGGATGCAGAACGCACCCAGCTCTGGCCCGGCCACTTCGACCCGGCCGCAGCAATCGGAGATGTCGAACAAGACCAGCGCGCCACCTACGGCTGTTCACCCGGCGACGATGCCCACGACGAGCCCTACCTGTACGTGGGTGCCTGGGGAGAGGTGGACCGCGAGGACCCCTACTGGAACGAAACCACCTTCAACGGAGCGTCACTCCCCTACGCAGCGCTGGTCGGAACCGACAACGCGGTGCAGACCGCTCTCAATTTCTTTCGCGCGGGACTCGGCCGCCTCCGAGGCCGAGCGGACTGACTGATCCGGCGGCCCTAGTCGGGCAGAACTGAGATCGACGAGAAACACATCTCGTCGACCGTTCCCTCGTTCCAAGTGATGTAGCGAGGCTCCGGCATGAACTTGAGGGTGCGGTCCCACCAGCACTCGAACCGCACAATGTCTGAGGTGTCTATGCGGATGTCCTCGATCGGGGCGTAGTTGAGCTGCCACTCGAAATCCCAGACCGGGATGTCGAGCAGGATTCGCTCTTCGGCAGTATCGGGGTTGAGAGTCATCCGGTAGGCCGCGCCGAACTCGTGCATGTGCCCGAGCACCGTGTGGATCGTTCCCGGGTTCCGAGCTTTCATGTCACACGAGCTGTAGCCGACCGAGCCGTCAAGATCGTCGTAGTCGTCGACTGTTCCCCCACAGCGTTGCAGCAGGGCATCAGGAATGAAGGTGGCGAATTGGTCGTACTTCTCACCGATCTCTTTCAGCACGTTCTCGCGGACACAGAGGTTCACGTAACCGTCGATGGTCTCAGCGCGTTGTTGAGCAACCTTGAATTCCTCAGGCGTGCACGGCACCTCGGCCGGAGTCAGATACGAGGACCCGGTAATGTGGGTTAACCCCGCGGCAACCTCGGCAGGATCGGCGGTGTCGAGGATGATCCACGAACCGTCAGCAGGCGTCTCGTGGTCGTAGTGATAGTGGATCTGGTTGACGATCATGTCGCCCGGGTAGAGATAGATGCCATAACCGTCGGGGTAGATGGTCGGCGACTGCCCGGGCGCCCAACCCTGAATCGAATAGACCCCTTGCGACGACAGACCCGACAACCCGAAGCAGGTCCAACCCGGTTCATCCGACAACCCCGAATCGGCTTCGATACGGTCCTCGGCTGCGATCTTGGCCCTCACTTCGCCAGCCGCGGAAGCAGGCACTCTGTAGACGATCGCGTGATGGACCACCGAGGTCTGATCTGGCCGGAACTCGAACCCCTTGACCCAGTTCCCATCGCCTTCCGGATCGCTGACTTCGTGAACCTGGCAGCGGTAGTCATCAGCTTTGACAGGGTTGCCATCGGCATCGGAATAGCCCGTATAGAGCCCGTCCCGAGGCGAGATCTTCTGGTCCTCCTCTATCGGCAGCACAGCCTGCACCCGCGCCACCAAGGGAGTGTCAACCGCGACGTCAAGTCCGCCACCGGCTTTTGCCCAGTCACTGATCACGGTGAGCTCCTCATCGCTCAGCGACCAGTCATGTTCGAAGGCCGGACTCAGATCCGAGGGCAGCCAGGGTGGCATGAATCGAATCTGCGTAACCAGCGCGATGTCTTCGGCCACCTCGGCGGCCTGGCCCGCGGTGTCGAAAGCCAGAGTGCTCCAACCCGGGCCGCCCGCTGTGTGACACGACACGCATCGGGTTTCCAGGATCGGTTGAACGTGGGCCGCGAACGCACCACCGGCAACCTCGAAGGCGGGAAGTTCGCGGTTCAGATCCGTTCTGGAATCCGAGCCTGTGTCAACTCGATCCGCGACCAGTTCGAAGATCAACTCAACTTCGTCGTTGGTGTGGGCCAGGCGGGCGATGTTGATGGGGCCAACGTCGTAACTGCTGCTCAGCACAGTCGCAGACATCGACGCCGTGAGCCGGTCGGGGCCTACCGTGACAGTACCGACGAATGTTTCTTCGAGAGTGGTCTCCTTGACGGTCAAATCGCCGGTGATCGAGACCTCGTAGCTGCTGCCGTCTGCGAAGACCGCGTCAAGACCCTCGATTGTCCTAGGCACGAAGCGGGCGAACGGCCAGTGAGTCGACTCCAAGAAGTCGTGGCGAATTCGCTTGTCACGCAAGGTCGAATCTGATTCGAACATCTCCACGTTCACAACAATCTCGCCCAGATGCGAGAGGCTCGGGTCAACAACATTGACCTTGATGTCACCGGCTACCACCGTTGTGGTGCCCACTGTCACCCGCGAACTGCCGGCAAGGCGTTCCTGCACCCGATAGCTGACCTCCGAGCCGTTATCGGGACTGACCCGGTACAAACGCTCAGTGGCCGGGTCGACATCGGCGATTTCGATCTCTGGAGCGGTGACATCCTCCGTTTGTGGTTCGTCCGAGGCGAAAAACCAGTCCCACTGGTTTCGGGTCAACAGCGTCGCGGTGCCGATTACCAACAACAGCAGGATCGCAACTCGCCCAAGATCAAGGTTTCGCAAACGGTCCATAGAGTCGAACTCTATCTTCGCCGGGCGTAGCCGGAGCCGTGGTCATCTTCGCCGCTATTCGGCGAGCACCTCACGCAGTTCGGTCTCCGCAAGCAGCCGATCCAGGTCGCGGCGCACCACCTCTGATGCGTCGTATGCGGCAAGATCAGCCGCGGCGCCCTGGTGATCTTCAAGCTGAAAACGCACCAGAGCGCGATAAACCAGGGCATCAGGACGGGTCGGGTCGGCTTCGATCACCGTGTCGAGATAGGAAGCCGCGGCGGTCATGCCCTCTTCAACACCGACCGAGGCGCGAGCAAGAAACCAGGCCAACGCGACCAACACGTCGGGATCGTCGCCCGCACTCGAGAGCATCGCGTTGAACAGCGCCAACCCATCCTCAACCTGGCCTGTCGCTGCCAGATGATCGGCCGCGAGGGACACATGGCGCACGGGTATGACCGCGGGATCGTAAGCGGCTCCTTCGAGCACTGGCGCAACCAGCGCGACCGCGGCGGGCCCCGCTCCCTGCGCGACTCTCAGGTCCAATTGTTGAGCTTCAACGAGCTGGGAAACAAAAGCCGGGCTGTCGATTCGGTCCAAGGCGTCGAGATGATCACTGGCGACCAACGGTTCTCCCGCCGCCAATGCCAAAGAAGCCGCAAAAACCCGAGCATCAGGAAAGCTCGAATCCGCCGCGACCGCTTCTTCAACGAAGTCACGTGCCAACAGAGCGTCACCAGCGAGATTCGTCAGCCAGCCCCGGTAAGTCAAAGCCTCGGCGTTTGACGGCTCATCGGTCAGCACATCGTCGTAAATCGCGATCGCCCGATCCAGGTCCTGATCACCCATCGCCTCGCGAGCATCAAAGAGCCGAGAGCGAACCGACTCGCGGATGCCGCCTGTTATCTGGTCACCGGCCCCGCGACTACCGGAGAAGTCGGCCAAGGTCACACCGGCCACGATGGCCACGAGCGCGATGACCAGCACCCATAGCACGATCCGCCCCCGCGCTTTCACGCCTCGTGTGTCGGCCTCCGCACCGCGTTCATCGATACCGTGATCATCGATGCTGACTCCGCCTGTGGCCGCTTGAAGGGTCCGAATGCTGTCGGCGGCACGGGCTACATAATGCGACCTCAGCTCTACAAAATCGGCTTCGTCCAGGTCGCCCGCCTCATGTTCCGCTTCAAGATCCGCGAGCGACATGAACAGGAAATCACGCTCCCGTTCCAGTGCAGCTTCGTCGCTGTCACCCATCGCCTTGCTCATCGGTCTGCACAGGTCCAGCCGGGTAGTCCACGTCTTCGGCTTCGGATTCGCGACGGAACTGGTCGACTAACCGTTCGTCGGCATCACTAGCGCCCAACTCGATCTCTTGTCGCCAACGCCTGAAGATCACAAAGAGTCCAGCGAGCGCTCCGGCCCCCACAACAACAGGAAGAATCCATACCAAACTCGACAGTCCAGACGCAGCTGGCGTGTAATCGTTGCCCGGGAATGCAGCTTCGAGTTCGGCGATGATCGTTTCATCGCTACGACCCTCGTCCACTCGGCGAGCGATCTGCTGGCGAATGTTGCGGGCCACGACCGTGTCGGATTCCGCCACGGACTGCCCATCACACACCGGGCAACCAAAGTTCTTCGCCAACGAATAGACGCGGTCCGCATCGGTGCGCGGAGGACCGTCATCAACCGCTCCGAAAAGAAACACGGATCCACCGATCACCACAACCCCCAACCAGGCCCAAAAGCGCGGAGTAACCCACTTGCCCATCGGTGAACCGGCTCGACGGGTCACGCTTGCGACTCCTCGATATAGGCGGCGATCACGGTCTCGATCTGTGAACGAGTGACACCACCGATCAATTTGTCGATGACCTCTCCGTTGTCGGCAACGATGACGCTCTCGGGCACCAACGGGACACCGTAGGCCACCGCGATCGAACCTGTGTCGCTAGCGAGAACCGGCCAATCTCCCCCGTTGGACTCGAAGAACGCAACGACATTCGCAGCGCTGTCGTCGAAGGCCACCGACACGACCTCGGCAAAACCCGTCGGCGCATACGCCTCATGGAAACTGACCAGTTCTGGATGTTCACGGATACAAGGCACGCATGTCGTGGAGAAGAAGTTGACAACTACAAACCGCCCCCGCTGGTCGTCCAAGTCGAATTCCCCTCCTGCGATCGTCGGACCGATGATCGCAGGCGCCAACCGGCCCTTCCCGATCACCGCGCTACCGCTCGTCCCCGTATCGCGAGTTGCGAACAGCAACAACAACAGCAACATCACGACCGCAACGGGGGCGACTATCCACACGGCCCGACGCGGAGACTCGGCGGTCATCACGCGAGCGCCTTCCCACTCTCTTGTGCTGCGGTCACTGGCGCCGAAACTGGCGAAATCGGAGATCGACGGCTCCCCCCGGCGATCGCCAACAACGTGCCCGCAGCCATCACAAACCCGCCTATCCACAACCACACGATCAGCGGTTGAATCGTCACCCTCAAAAACACGGTCTGACCATCGTCAGACATCTCCGCTATCGACAGAGCCACATCATCGGTCAACGTGGAGCGAACCGACGGGATCCCGATCAGCCGGCCTGCGAAGTCGTAGACGGCAATTGCCGGCTCGTACACCTGCCCTCCGTCGATCCGCACAGCGGCCTTACGTTCGACCCTGTTCGAGTACTCCACCACTTCAGTGCCAAGAAAGGTGAACGTATGACCGGACAACTCGGCTGTCTCGCCAGGAGTCATCTCAAAAGTCTCCTGACGGACATAGGAGTTGCTCGCAGCCAGTGCAACCGCAATCAGAACCACGCCGAGATGCACGATCATGCCGCCGTTCGTGCGGCCGGTCAGACCACGCCAGCGCAGGCGGCGGGTAGCCAACACCAGTTGACGCAGCGCCGCGCCGCCCGCGAAACCTCCAAGTCCGAACGCCATCAGGGGGGCCCAACCACGAGCCCCAACCAACACGCTCAGCAAAATAGCTCCGACACCCAACCAAGCAGGCCAGATGAGCCGTTCGCTCAACAATCCGGCCGAAGCCTTGCGCCACGGGAGAACCGGGGCAATAGCCATCAAAAAGAGCAGTACGAAGCCGATCGGCATGGTCATCCGCTCGAAGTAGGGACTGCCCACCGTGAGCGTGCGCCCATCGAAGGCTTCCACGATCAGCGGAAAGATCGTCCCGAGCAACACCACGAAGGCAAACGCCGCGAAGACCACGTTGTTCATCAAGAACGCGCCTTCACGCGACAGCGGAGAGTCAATTCGCCCCGGCGCGCGGAGTTCATCACCACGCCAGGCGATCAAGCCCAGCGAAACGACCACGACCAAGCCGAAGAAGGTGAGAAACCAGGGTCCGATAGCCGATTCCACAAACGCGTGCACCGATTCGAGCGCACCAGAGCGGGTGATGAAGGTCCCCAGAATTGTGAGCGAGAAAGTCGCAATGACCAGCGACAAGTTCCACACCCGCAACATCCCCCGCCTCTCTTGCACCATCACTGAATGAACGAAAGCAGTTCCGGTGATCCACGGGAGCAGCGCAACGTTCTCCACTGGATCCCAACCCCAGTAGCCGCCCCATCCGAGAGTCTCATAGCTCCACCAGGCACCGAGTATCACTCCCAGCGTCAACAAACCCCACGCCATCACCGTCCAGCGCCGAGTCGCGAGCAACCAGCCCTCCCCCACTCTGCCGGTCGCCAATGCTCCCACAGCGAAAGCGAAGGGAACCGTGAATCCCACATAGCCGAGATAGAGGATCGGCGGATGAAACGCCATCAGAATGTGGTTTTGCAGCAACGGGTTGGGACCAGGCCCGTCGAACGGCTGCCCGTTTGCAAAAGGCAACGGGTCGAACGAGGAGAACGGCCGAGCCGGCCCAACCATGAGCAGAAAGAAGAACCCGCACACGACGAACAGCGTCAGCATCACCCAGGCCATCATCGGATCGTCGCGGCGCTCACGGAACTTGACGACGACCGCCACGACGTAACCGCAGAGCACCAGCGTCCACAACAAGATCGAGCCCTCCAGCGCAGACCACAACGTCGCAACGTTGAAAACGGCGGGCGTGCGGGATGAGCCATGTTGTGCCACAAACGAAACTGTGAAGTCGCGGGTTATCAGCGCCCGCTCCATGACCAAGAATGCGCCACCCGCCGCGGCCATCATCAACCCGACCAGCATCGCCGAGTCACGCCACCAGCCACGTCTTCGGCCAAGCAGACCGAGAACTACCACACCAACGCCGGCCAACGCGCTGGCCGCTCCCAGGGCAACAAAAAGCGCACCCAGGGTGACGTTGCTCACGCCTCGCAGACCACCTCGGTTGAATCCGCACCCGCATCACTGAGGGTCAACCGCTCGTCGTACTCGTCATCATTGATGTAGTCGTTGTCGTGCTTGACGCGCATACGATCCGATGAGAAGTGCCAACCGTCGTTTGCGATGCCCGTGAAACCCTCGACCACCGGTGGCTGTGCGACCCAAGCGCCGTCGAGCACTACCGGCACATCGGCCTGGAACAACTCAGCAGGGTCACCATGATGCACGACGTCAACGGAGGCACCGCCGAAGGACAGGCTGAACGCGACCACCGGTTCGTCACCACTGAACCCCTCGACTATCGAGCAGCCGATCGGAGAACCTTGCAGCGTGAAGCGCCTGTCGCCGATGTCTGAACGCTCCTCGACAGCTTCATCCGCGTTGTAGAAGTACAGCGAGCCTTCGACGAGATTGACGATCAACGCCGCCACAGCCACGACCACCGCGAGGGCGATCACCAGCGCAACCCACGGCGCTTTGCGAGAACGCAGAGGCCGCGGCGCTCGTGGAGTGAGTTCCCCGGTCACGAACCTGCCCCTTGGTCGGGCGCGGCTGACTCAGCGGCGGAACCGGCGCCGTCATCGCTGGTCATCCAACGGCGGTGCTCCACTGGAACCCTGGCCGCCAAGTCGCGTCCACGAAGCACCAAGCGCGCCGCGTACAGCACTCCGCAACCAAGGCTGACACCCCAGCCGACCAGCAAGTACCCGAGATGAGTCACCGGCTTTCCTCCCCGCTGGACTCGGTCGCCGCTTCAGCCCGGCGTTGAATCAGCGCCGTTTCCAAGTCAATGTCCCGCAGTTGATGCTCCAGCCAACCTATCCGGAAGCGATGAATCATCGCCCACACAAAAAACAAAGCCCAAACCACGATCCCCACAAAGAGCGTGAACAAGGTCAGATCTTCAAGGTTTCCATCAGTCAAGGACGATTTCTGATGCAACGTGCGATTCGACCACCACTCCACAGATCGATTGATGATCGGCACGTTGACCGCGGCGAGCAAGCCGACCACTGCAGCACGCGTGGCCATCGCGTTCTCATCGCCCCCGGCCGATCTCAGCGCCAGGTAGCCGACCAGCATCAAAAAGAGGATCAAGGTGGTGACAAGCCTCACATCGCCCCAGTCCCAATACGTGTTCCAGGTGGGGCGACCCCAGACCGAACCGGTGAAGAGGGTCAAGCCGCAGAAGATCACGCCGATCTCCGCTGAGGAGTGCGCCACGATGTCCCACCAACGCGAACGCTTCCACAACCACATCACCGAACCGACCGCAGTTGTCGCCATCGCCGCATAGATTCCGAAGGCCGACGGAAGGTGAACAAAGATCATGCGCACCGCGTCTCTTTGCTCATCATCTTCGGGAGCGCCGAAGAACCCGAGCAGGATCAGCGCCAATACGCCGATGAGCACCGCGGCACCGAGCAGACGGGTGGTTCGGCTCCCCGTGTTGACAGCGTCAGCGCTCATGTCTCCTCCAGCAAAGGACCGTAGGCCAACATTCCCAACAGAGCATTGACTATCCCGAAACCAGCCAATAACCCAAGCCAGGCCCAGCCATCGACCGCAAGTACGCCAAGCGCATCGTCGAACGCTCTCGAAGCGGCGATCAACACAGGAGCCAACAGCGGCAGGAGCAAGATCGGCAACACCGTCTCACGGGCCCGGACACCAGCCACCAGCGCGCCAAGAAGCGTGCCGCTCGCCGCGATCGCAAGGGTTGCCACCGCGCAGGTGGCAAGCAACAGCGGGAGCGACTCGACGGTGGCGTCGTAGAACAACAACACGCCACCCACCATAAGAACCTCCACTCCCAGAATCTGCACGGCTATAGCGAGCGCCTTTCCAACAAAAACTGACGACGGCTCAATACCGGCGAGCAACAATGCGCGACGGGCGCCGTCGGCCGTCTCAATTGCGGTCGATCGCTGGACAGCAACGACCGCCACAAACAAGACGGTCAACCAGAACAGACCCGAAGTGGCTGCAGTAAGGACTTCCGGGTTCGCATCAAGAGCAAATCCAAAAAGAACAAGGACGGTCAGCGCAAACGGCGCGACCTGGCTCAGAGTGACGCGTGAACGCCATTCGATTCGAAGATCTTTGTTGGTCACAAGCCAGATATCAGCAAACATCAACTCTCCTGTTTGCTCTGCACGGGAGGGTCAGTGACACTCGCCGCGTCAACCACATCGGTAGTGATTGTTCCACCGACCACCGTGACGCGGCGCGTGGCCAGTTCCAGGGTGCGATCAAGTTCGTGGGAGGCCACCAGTACGGTGGCACCGTCAGCCGCTGCATCCGCAACCAGTCCGTCGACAAGGTCGCGACCCCCTTGATCAAGCCCCGCGTGGGGCTCATCAAGCAACCACAACTCAGGTCGGCGAAGAGCCACGCCCGCCAGCGCAACCCGGCGCCGCTGACCCGCCGAAAGCTGGCCCACGACCACGTCGTGCAAACGCGCTGAGACACCAAGACGATTCAGCGCAGATCCCACCGCTTCGATTTCAATGCGCGATGCCCTCGCCAAGAATTGGAGATTCTCGGTGACCGTCAGGTCGTCGTAAAGGGCGGTGTCGTGGCCCAAGAGACCAACTGAGCGACGAACCGCCGGGCGAGATTCGCGCAGGTCATGGCCCAACACGACCGCGCTTCCCGAGTGCGGGCGCAAAAGCCCGGCACAGAAACGTAGCAGCGTCGATTTTCCGGCTCCGTTGGGACCCTGCAGCAAGACGACCTCCGCGGCGTCGACTTCAAGGTCAACCCCGGAAAGAGCCGGAAAGCGACCGAGCAACACGACCGCATCACGCAACGCAACGATGGACACAACAAGACGCTACCGGCTGATGTCGCCGGCGGTTGAGCCTCACGGCCCTTCAGGACCGCCCCATAGACCCTCGCAAAGGCGTAGCCTTCGGGCAATGAAAGTGCTGCTTTGCATTGTGATCAGCGCGGCCTTGTTCACCGCCGCGTGCTCCAGTGACACGGTCGAGCCGATCGCTTTGGAAGATCCCGCCGAGTTCGTTTCGGAGAGGCTTGACGCCGAGGAAGTCGAACCGGCCGACCAGTCGGAATCAGGCGCCACAACAGACCCTCAACAAACAGCGCCGAACCCTCCCGAAATTCGGGGGTCGGTGATCGACCAATTCTCGCTCACCGTGGGCGACTGCTTCAACCGCCTGGAGAACCTCGCTGCAGGACAATCGCTGGTAATCACCAGCCTCATCGGTTGCGAGGAACCTCACGATCACCAGATCTACCATCTCCTCACCTACCCTGCCCCGCACCCGTCGATCTACCCCGGCGACGATGTCATGAATGAGTTTGCGGTCCAGTCCTGCTACCGCCAGTTCGCGCAGTGGGTAGGCAACGACTACGAGACGTCCGAACTCGAGATCGGGGTGATCACACCACCACAATCGAACTTCGAGGACGATGTCGCCCGTTACCGTTCAATCCACTGCTGGATCGAACGCTTCGACGGAGAATCCCTCGTCGGCGACGCCTACCAGTCGGGTTGGTGAGCGGCAATTCGCGGCTAATCCGCAGGATGTAGAAGTTGGGCATCCGTCACGGCTAGTGTTGGTCCACCAGCTCACTTGTGCACGCAGTCTGGAGGATGGACATGACAATTTGGATTTTGATATTGGCCGTGATTATCGGTCTGGTAGCTGGTGTTATCCGCCGTGGCGACTTCCCGACAATCCTCAATACTCAGATCTACCATCCAGAGTTTCTTGTCTCATCGGCCATCTGTGCATTCTTCGTGAGCGTGACCGACATTGATTCCGACGGCGTCATAGCTTTCGTCGCACTCGTTGGCGCCTTTGCCTTCACCATCATGAACCTTCACCTAGTCGGCATGGTGATCCTCTCGATCGGCCTCGCGCTCAACCTGTTCGTCCTCATCCTCAACTTCGAGACACCCGTTCGGCCAAATGCGCTGGTAGAGGCAGAAATCGTCACGGCAGCGGAGTTGGAACGGGGAGTGACGATCTCCGGACATGTGGAACTGGCCGACGACGACTCTGTACTCGACTTCCTGGGTGACACGTTCCCGATTCGTTGGAGCGAACAGGTTGTCTCAATCGGCGACCTGATCTTCTTGGTTGGTTTGGCCAATGTCACGGGCAACCTCATGCTCGGCAACCAACGGCGACGCTACACCTACGGCCAGTTCTTGCAGAGCGATGAGTCCACGGATGCAGATCCCGAAGATGAGGAACCCCCAAGCGAGTTCGAAATGGACCTTGACACTCCCGAGTCTCCGACTGTCTACCCCGAGGCTCACGACGAGTACTACGAATCTCCAACGGTCTACCCCGAATCGGCCCCCGTCTACCCCGAATCGGCCCCGACCGCTCAACAACCTCAAGATCCATGGTCCGAACCACCATGGAATCCCTCGCCCTGAGGTTCAATTAGCGCAAGGTTCCGTCAGCGCGGGGTTCCATCAGCGAATGGCGGTTTCAGAGACGACGGTCGAACAGCAACGCTAGGCCGGTCCATGATTGCGGGATTGCGCCGAGTCCGGTGCCACTGTCGCCGTCCCAATACTCCGCCAGGCCCGAAGCCACCGCTCCTCGAATCGTTGAGGTGCCGACGAGTTCCGCCACAGAAGACTCTTCAGGAGAGACACGGCTCACCGCCAACCACAGCAGGTAGCTGAGCTGAGGCCAAACCGGTCCCCGCCAGTAGGCGGTCGGGTCGTAGGTCGGCTCCTCGGCGTGCACCCCGCGGGGACCATATCTGGCGCAATAGGCGTCCGGATCAGCTAGTTCTTCGAGCACACACTGGCGGGCCACCTCACTGCGACTCACCAGCAGAGGCAACAAACCCTCCGCTGTACGGATACTCCCTGAGCCTCTTCTCAATGCGCCCGCATCAGCCCAAGTACGGCTCTGCACGTCAAACCGTTGGTCGAGCGCTGCGGCCAGTTCCACAGCACCGAGTTCAAGGTCGCGATCAGCAGTCACCGTCGCCAACTCTGCAGCGTTGAACGCAACGAGTGCATTGAACCCGCACGGAGCCACCGCGCAGTCCGGATTGGCCAGAGGCTCACCGGCAGAACCCCGCTCGATGCGGGCAAGCAGCTGGTTCTTGAGTTCTCTCCAGCGTTTCAGGTCGAAAGGCTCAGGTCCGGCTAGATCATCCCAACGGGGCGAATCGTCGCAGCCGGTTTCCCAAGGATGCACGACCTCGATCAGCCCCGACTCAGGGTCGCGAACCCGTCGATCGAAGAAGAATCGGAGTCCCCGAGCAGCTTGATCCACCAATTCCTCCCGAACCACGACACCGGCCCTGGAGAGTTCCGCGATTACATGCCCGTACATCGGCGGCTGAGAGATCGACGACGCCCCCCGTCTGCCCCACAATTCAACCGATCGCTGCGGGTTCAGCTGATAGCCCATGTGAGGTACGAATCCGCTGCCGTCGATGGTTGACAAGGCCGACTCCAGTTCAACAACCGCGCGCTCGGCGTCTCCGAGCGCGTGCCAGATCAAACTGTGAAAGCAACTGTCCCAGAGCCACATCCATGGGTACGTGACAGGGTTGGGCGCGGTGTATCCGAGTGGTACCCAGGCCCGCTGCATGACCGACGCAACCGCTTCTCGAAGCTCTTCTGAGGTGGGGTTTGCTGGTTCGGCGGGCATCGTGTCGGGCATGGCCAAGTGTGCATTCGTCTCGTTTCGGCTGGGAATGGCCGATGGGGTGTCTGTTGTGGCCCGAAACTGGGGGCGAGCGGTCGAGCAGTTGGGGTTCGAGGTCATCACCGTTGCCGGCGAAGGACCCGTCGACCGGACAGTAACCGGCTTAGCCATTGCGGCGACAGACCCACCATCACCGATGGAACTGATCGAAGCGCTCGCCGACGCGGATCTTGTGGTCGTTGAGAACCTCTGCACCATTCCGCTCAACCTGCCAGCGGCTCGCGTAACCGCAGCGGTGTTGCGGGGTCGGCCAACGATCATGCACCACCACGACCCACCTTGGCAGCGAGAGCGTTTCGCTCATATCAGCGAGTTGCCGATCGACGACGCTGCCTGGCGTCACGTCACGATCAATCGTCTGACCAAGAAACAGATGCAGAAGAGGGGTTTTGCGGCAACTTGCATCTACAACGGTTTTCTGACCGCTACCGGAGCCGGAGATCGTTCTGGAGTGCGCCGTTGGCTGGGGGTTGGCGAAAGCGACCTTCTGATCGCACATCCGGTTCGGGCTATTGCTCGCAAGAACGTCGCACGCGCCGTCGCTCTGTGTGAGGAGCTGGGAGGCGTGTACTGGCTATGGGGATCTGCCGAAGACGGCTACGACGATCAACTCGAGCGACTACTTGGCGACGCTCAGTGCCGAGTTGTGTGCGGCACCAACGAAGAATCGGCTATCGATCTCTACCGCGCGGCCGACGCGGTCGTGTTTCCTTCGACCTGGGAAGGATTCGGCAATCCCCCAGTGGAGGCATCGATTCATCGCGTGCCCGTTGCTGTCGCCAACTATCCTGTGGCTGACGAACTTCGCGCCCTCGGCTTTGAGTGGTACCCGACAGACGATCCCGAACCGCTCAGATGTGCCTTGAGGGTTGGCGACGATGCCAGAATCGAGCGGAACCGTGAGGTCGCGATCAAACATCTTTCGCTGCCGGTGATGACCGAGGCAATCGCGGCACTGCTGGCCGCCGCCGGTTGGCTACCGTGATCAGTCATGGCTGCCGAGGAACCAACTGACCCAGTACTTGCACAACGTGCCCGCGCGGCCCGCTGGGCGAGTCGGGGCCAACGCCTCGGCTACCTCTTGTTCACACTGTCGATCGCGGTGTTCGTCTTCGGGTTGATCACCGGCTTCAGTGACGGTGTTTCACGAATGGTGATCGCCGGCGTGATATCCGGTTCGATCTTCTTGGCGCCGGCGATCATCGCCGGCTACGCGGTCAAGGCCGCTGTCCGCGACGACATCGAACACGGTCGACCCGTTAGCTGAACCGCCCGCCTTGGCTGGCCGGAGGCGTGATGTCGATCGGTTCTGCGGGAAGTTCGCCAGCGATGATCGCCGGAAGAAACTCCCGCAACCGTGCCGGCACCGTCGGCATGTCGCTACCGAGCAGTTCGTCCAGGGTCCACCAGTCGGCGCCCAAGAATGCTGCGGCCTCGAGAGCTTCAAGACCCTTGGGTTGATATTCGCCACCGTCGCACCAGGCAACATGAATATGGTCGTCGGATTCGAAATGGTACCCGCCGAAGTCGTATTCGACCTGTTGAACCCAGACGCACGGTCCCATCTCGACATCGGGAATTCCTGTCTCCTCATACAGTTCCCGTAGCGCTGCGGTACCAGAGTCTTCACCCCAACCCATCCCCCCGCCTGGGATTTCCAGCCATTCCGGTTTGTGCGGATCGATTGGATCTTCGGACCGGATCAGAAAGATGCGTCCGGCCCGATCAAGCAGTACACAGCGAGCGGCGGGACGGCGAAGCGTAAACGGCACCAGAGGAATTCTAATGGGGAATAGCACGCGGGCATATGTCTGCACCTGCGCGGGTCCCGCGATAACATCTCATCCGATGCGACTTGAGTGGTGGTTACCGGTAATGCTCGCGACGGGGATGTTGATTGGGTTCTACGCCTTGCAGAACGATCCCGCACCTCCTGCTGCGACTCCCACAACAACCACGGCAACGACGACGACAACCTCCACGACAACGACTACGACCACAACGACAGTGGCACGCGCCCCGGCGACAACAGCGGCACCCGCGACCACCGCGGCGCCCACGACCACCGCAGCTCCCGTCGTAACCGCTGCTCCCGTCGTCACGGCAGCTCCCGTCACTGCGGCGCCCACGACCAGTGCTGCACCCACGACCACTGCCCCCGAATACCCGACCACCGAGCCAGGTGAGTATCCGGTGACCAGACCGACGTCGCCGCCTGTCAGCTACCCCGAGGTCGGCGACGAGAGCTGATCCTTCGGACTGTTCAGAGCGTGCCGACCAGGTCACCGGCGCTGCCAACAACCTCCCAGGACTCGCAACCGACGAACACGGTCAGTTCATCCAGCGCGTGCCGCAGCCCCTCAACGACGCGGTCGCGATCATGACCCGGTTCAGCAAACGCCCCTTTGACCAACAGCACACCTGCCTGACGATCCGTCTTCAGGTCGACCCGGGCAACGATCTGGTCGCCCAACAGCATGGGCAGGACGTAGTAGCCATAAACCCGCTTCGCCGCTGGTGTGTATATCTCGATCTTGTACTCGAAGCCGAACAGACGAACACCGCGTTCGCGGCACCACACCACAGGATCAAAAGGCGACAGCAGCGTACAGGCATCGATCGAGCGGGGGGTGACTGCCTCAGGGTGCAACAGCGCGGGCCGGTCCCAACCCTCGACTTCGGCCTCCACCAATAGTCCGTCCTCAACGAGTTCCGCTACGCGGGCCTTGGCGGGCACCTTGGGCAATCGGTAGTAGTCAACGAGGTCGGAAGCCGTGGCCACACCGAAACTCGAAGCTGCACGCATCAGCAGTTCACGGTGCGCCTGTTGCTCGCTCGGCGTGGGCAGCGCAAGGATTTCTTTCGGCACGATCCGATCCAGGACATCGAACTCCTTCACAAATCCCCCTCGGCGCCGGATGCCCACCTCGCCGATCCGAAACAGCCAGTCCAACGCGATCGATCCGTCGGAGCGGTCGCCCCACCATTCGCCGTTTCGTCGACGCGGCTCCCGCAGGTCTTTGGGAGCCAGGGGACCCTCTCTCACCTGCTCAAGAACGTCGTCGACATAGCCCGGATCCTCACGGGCCAACGCAGCAAGCTGACCCCACGTGTCACCTCTGCGAGCCCGCTCTTTCTGCCAGCGCAACAACGGTTCGTCGCTTACCGGCACCAGCGACGCTTCATGACTCCACGCCTCGAACCACTCGTCATCGCGGTAGGCGATCTCATCGAGCAACCCGGGTCGGTATGGCCCAAGACGCGAGAAAGGCGGCATGTACTGGGTTCGGATCACGACCGGAACCGAGTCGAGTTGCAACAAGTTGAGCTCCGACATCACTCGGCGCAGATGACGCCGATCTACTCTTCGGGTTGGACGCGGACTCCTGAAACCCTGGGCAGCAAGAGCAATCCGACGCGCTCGTGCCGCGGACAGCTTCACCGGTTTGCTCGTGGCAGGCCGGGGGTCAGACAACAAAGTTCACCATGCGACCGGGCACCAAGATCGATTTCTGCAGTTTCCGACCATCGGTGTGGGCCAAGACGTTGGACTCAGCCAGTGCCAACTCGACCACAGTCTCATCGCTGGCATCTACGGACACCAATATCTTGGCCCGCAGCTTGCCGTTGACCTGCACAGGCAGCTCAATCATCTCATCGACCAGAAGTAGCGGGTCGGCAACCGGGAACGAAGCTCGGGTCACCGAGCCAACCCCTCCGAGCCGCTGCCACAGTTCCTCGGCTACATGCGGCACGAGGGGTGCCAGCATCCGCACCATTGCATCAGCGACTTCGCGGGGCGTGGCCGAATCGCGCTTCGTCAACTCGTTGTTGAGTTCTGTGATCTTTGCGGTGGCAGTGTTGAAGCGAAGACCTTCCATGTCGGCAGCGACACCATCGATCGTCTTGTGCAGCGCCCGACGAAGCTCCTCGTCCGGTTCGTCCTCTGTCACCAGAAGTTCGCCCGTTTCCTCATTTACGAGATTGCGCCACACGCGCTGCAGCAGCCGATGAGACCCGACCACCGAACGTGTCTCCCACGGTCGGTCCTGATCGATCGGACCCATGGACATTTCATAAAGCCGCAGCGTGTCGGCTCCATAGGCCTCGTACATGTCATCGGGGGTGACCGCGTTCTTCAACGACTTCCCCATCTTCCCGAACGCCCGGGTTACTTCCCCACCGTTGTGAGTGAAGCCCGCCTGGGGGGTGCCGACAACCTCCTCAGCGGGTACGTAGGCACCCCGGTTGTCTTGATACGCGGCAGCCTGAATGTACCCCTGGTTGATGAGCCGCTTGAATGGCTCGGGGCCCGACACATGACCGAGGTCGTAAAGAACCTTGTGCCAGAACCGGGCATAGAGCAGATGCAACACCGCATGCTCGACACCGCCCACATACAGGTCGACGCCGCCTACGCCACCGCCGGGATCTGCCATCCAGTACCGCTCGACATCTCGATCAACCATCGCGCTGTCGTTGTCAGGATCGAGGTATCGCAGGTAGTACCAGCACGAACCTGCCCAGTTGGGCATGGTGTTGAGTTCACGTCGATAGCTTTTCGTACCTTCGCCGTCTCCCAGATCGAGTTCAACCTCACGCCATTGCGTTACCCGCCCCAAGGGGGGTTCGGGTTCTGAGTCTTCATCAAGTGAGCGTGGTGCCCAGTCCATGAGATCGGGCAGAAGCACGGGAAGGTCTTCCTCGGGCAAGGCACGTGGCAGATCGTCGTCACCAAAGACGATCGGGAAGGGTTCGCCCCAGTAGCGCTGACGACTGAACAGCCAGTCTCGCAGCTTGTAGTTGACGGCGCCTTCACCCAGTCCCTGGTCTTGGAGCCACTCGATGATCGCAGCTATCGCTTCGGCCTTCTCCATGCCGTTGAGGAACCCGCTGTTGGTCGCAGGGCCGTCGCCGACGTAGGCCTGGCCGACGAAGTCGGAGGGCGGTTCAACGGTGCGGATGATGTCCAGGCCGTATTTCTCAGCGAATTCCCAGTCACGCTGATCCTCACCCGGCACACCCATGACCGCTCCTGTGCCGTAGCCCATGAGGGCATAGTCAGCGATGAAGATCGGAACCTCCCGGCCGTCGACCGGGACCGGACAGGTTGTCCCGATGAACACACCAGTCTTGTCCTTATTTTCCTGACGGTCGAAGTCAGTCATCTGAGCCACGCGTTCGCGGTAGGCGACCACCGCCGCGCGCGGGTTCGAGAAGCCGCCGCTGAGACGTTCGTCGACATCAGCGGGCCACTCGTCGGCCGTAAGTTCGTCAACCAACGGATGCTCCGGGGCGAGAACCATGAACGTCGTGCCATAGACCGTGTCAGGACGAGTTGTGAACACCCGAACAGGTCCGAAGTCGATGTATGCACCGAGGCTGCGACCGATCCAGTTCCGCTGCATCGTCTTGATCGAATCGCTCCAATCAAGCAGGTCCAGATCATCCAACAGCCGATCTGCGTATGCGGTGATCCGCATCATCCATTGCTTCAACGGGCGCTGGAAGACAGCGAAATTGCCCCGTTCCGAACGGCCTTCCGCTGTCACCTCTTCGTTGGAAAGCACGGTGCCGAGCCCTGGACACCAGTTGACGGGCGCTTCGTCCACATAGGCGAGCCGGTACTGGGACAAGATCCTGCGGCGCTCCGACTCATCGGCTTGCGCCCAGTCCTCACCGCCTTTGGGAGAGCGGCTTTTCGAATCGAAATCGCCGATCAACTCGCTGATCGGTCGGGCACGCTGTGAGAGGTCGTCGAACCAGGCGTTGAAGAGCTCCAAGAAAATCCACTGGGTCCAGCGGTAGTAGTCCGGGTCTGTGGTTGCGAACGAGCGTCGCTCGTCATGTCCGAGCCCCAATCGGTTGAGCTGGCGGGACATGTTGACGATGTTGCGCTCGGTGTTCACTCGGGGGTGCTCACCGGTCTGGCGGGCATGCTCTTCGGCTGGAAGACCGAAAGCATCGAATCCCATCGTGTGCAGAACGTTGAACCCCGTCATCCGTTTGAATCGGGCGTAAACGTCGGTGGCAATGAATCCAAGAGGATGGCCGACATGCAGGCCCACTCCCGAGGGGTACGGAAACATGTCCATGATGAACAATTTCGGTCGATCAGCGAGGCCGAACTGATCGGTCGATAGTTTGCCGCTGGGGTTCGGGGAGTGATAAATGCCCTGCTTTCGCCACTGCGCCTGCCACCGAGTCTCGATGTCGTCAGCCATGCGCGCGTCGTAGCGGTACGGCGGCAGGGTTTCAGGGTTCGACATGGCAACAGGCTACCGCTCGATGACCTTCGCTGGTTTCGCGATGTTGAGGCCCCGCAAACAGCCAGAGGACTTCCGAAGTCGAACGGCTTGATTTGCGGGGCCGTGGCCCGAGCGGCCCGGTGAGCGAAGCGAACCAAGAGCGGGGAACAACGGGCTGCAACTCGAAGGCTCGCCATTTTCGGCGGATTTATCTATGTGAACGGTTCAGGATCACCCGCGTTTCATGATACGGTACGGTTCCACGATGCGGGACAATCGTTCCGTGGATGCCCCAGACCAATCCACAACTCTTGGAGCCGTCCAGATGACCAACGACCCCAATACCACGGTATCTTCGCCGGGCGCAGCCGGAGCCGCGGAAACCGAGGCGGATACGATTTCGGCGCCCGGCGATGACATCGACGAGATTGATCTGAACGCGTTGAACGACGAAGACTTGACGGCTCAGATGCACGACGATCTCTACGATGGGCTGGACGAGGAGATCGACGAGGGCACCCGCATTCTGCTGAGCCGAGGCTGGCCCGCCGACAAGGTTCTCAACGATGCGCTGGTCGAAGGCATGCGCATCGTCGGCATCGACTTTCGTGACGGGATCCTCTTCGTTCCCGAAGTCCTCCTAGCTGCCAAAGCGATGAAAGCGGGCATGGCCATCCTGCGCCCCCTGCTGGCAGAAACCGGAGCCGAGCCCATCGGCAGCATCGTGATCGGCACCGTCAAAGGCGACATCCACGACATCGGCAAGAACCTGGTCGGAATGATGCTCGAGGGTGCCGGATTCGAAGTGTTCGACCTCGGCATCAACACCGACGTCGACGAATTCCTCGCAGCCATCGAAGAACACAAACCCGACATCTTGGGGATGTCAGCCCTGCTCACCACCACCATGCCCTATATGAAGGTGGTGATCGACACGCTCGTCGAGAAAGGAATGCGAGACGACTACATCATCATCGTCGGCGGCGCGCCCTTGAACGAAGAGTTCGGCGAAGCCATCGGCGCCGACGCCTATTGTCGCGACGCAGCGGTAGCAGCCGAAGTCGCCTCGTCTCTAGTTCATGCTCGCCGGGCAGCATGACCAACGTAGGCGGCCCGGCAAACCCTTCAGGAGCTAGTACTACCAACGACGCAAGCGATGCTCCTCAAGTGCTGATCCTCGCCTGCGGTGCGCTGGCACGCGAAATCCGCGACATCTCCCGCCTCCATCAACTCGACAACATCACCCTCGAGTGTCTCCCCGCTTCGCTTCACAACCGTCCCGAGAACATCGGCGAAGCTGTCCGTCAGCGTTTGACCCGCGGCGAAGGCAAATACGACCGAATCCTGCTGGGATACGCCGATTGCGGCACCTCAGGCGAACTGGTAGACCTCTGCCGCGAGTATCAAGACTCCGGCACAACCATCGAGATGATGCCAGGAGCCCACTGTTACCAGTTCTTTGCCGGCGGGCCGCGTTTCGACTCAATGCACGACAACGATCCAACCGCCTTCTACCTCACCGACTACCTCGTGAAGCACTTCGAGCGCATCATCATGGGCGGGTTGGGAATCGAAGCCCACCCCGAGTTGCGCGACATGTACTTCGGCAACTACACGAAGCTGATCTACCTGGCCCAGACCGACGATCCCGTACTCGACGAAAAAGCCCGCGCCGCAGCTGCTCGACTCGGTCTTGCCTTCGAGCGGCTCAGCACAGGGTACGGCGAACTCGAAACCCAGATCTTCAATCTCGCCCGCAAACAAACGGTGGCGCTATGAGCAGACGACGCAGCCGTACCCCGGGAATCACGACCATCTACTGGCGCGACATTCCCGCCCAGATCACCGCAACCACAGACAACGGCCACAACGAGAAGATCATGCTCCATCCCCGCTTTCAACACGCCATTGATCGCGCCGCACACGTAGCCGGGCTGACTGAAACTCACAAATACATCGAGCAGTGGCGTCGTGTCACCACCGCAGTGGGCGGCGACACCGTCGCAGCTGCGCAATCCACAGCCGATGGCATCCACAGCCAGTACGAGAAAAACCGGCTTGAGGCCTTAGTCGCCAACGGCGGTCTTGAGCCCCACAAGCAACCCCAACCCCACAACGAGAAAGAACCCCAACACAATGACTGAAACCGTCATCAGCTCCGCCACCAAAGAAGTGGTGATCGGTCTGAATCGGCCTTTCGTGATGATCGGTGAACGCATCAACCCGACTGGCCGCAAGTTGCTGGCCGAAGAAATGAAGAACGGGGATTTCAGCCGGGTCGAAGCCGATGCCATAGCCCAGGTCGAAGCCGGTGCCCACATGCTCGACGTCAACGCCGGTATCCCGCTAGCCGACGAACCGGCCCTGCTCAGCCAAGCAATCAAACTCGTACAATCGGTTACCGACGTCCCTTTGTCGATCGACTCGTCAATCATCGAGGCGTTGGAAGCCGGTATCGCCGTCTATGAAGGCAAACCGCTGATCAACTCTGTGACCGGCGAAAACGAAGTGCTGGAACGAGTGCTCCCACTCGTATCAAAAGCGGGCGCGGCGGTGGTCGCGATCTCCAACGACGAAACCGGGATAAGCGAAGACCCCGACGTGCGATTCGAAGTCGCCCGCAAGATCGTGCATGCAGCCGCCGACTTCGGTATTCCCGCGTCCGATGTGGTGGTCGATCCTTTGGTGATGCCCATCGGCGCCATGGGCACCGCTGGAAAGCAGGTCTTCGCTCTGGTTCGTCGCCTCCGCGACGAGTTGCACGTCAACACCACCTGCGGTGCCTCCAACGTCAGTTTCGGTTTGCCGAACCGCCACGCAATCACCGGCACTTTCTTGTCTATGGCAATAGGTGCAGGCATGAGTTCAGCCATTATGAATCCGATGCACCCCGAAGTGAAGACTGCGGTCATGGCCGCCGACGTGCTGGCTGGTCACGATCGGGACTGCGCTGCATGGATCCGCGAATACCGCGCCCCGGCAATCGACGGAGAGGGACGAGGTCGGCGGCGCACCAACCGTCGAAGGATCGCCTGAATCGGCAATGGTCGCAGAAACTGCAACTACCGATGGCGACGCCACGGTGATCTTCATGCCCGCCGGGGTGAAAGTGACCGTGCCCACCGGAACCACGGTGCTCGACGCCGCGCGCTCGGCTGGAATCGACCTTGACTCCACCTGCGGGGGGCGCGGACTCTGCGGGCGTTGCCAGGTGACCCCTTCGATCGGCGAGTTTGCCAAATGGCACATCAAATCAACTACCGGATCGCTGAACCCATGGACTCAGAGCGAGGACAACTACAAGGGCCGCCGCGCTATCAAATCCGGCGATCGTCTGGGGTGTCAGGCAACGGTGCAATCCAGTGTGGCGATAGATGTCCCGACCGACAGCCAGGTCCACAGACCCGTCGTTCGCAAGAAGATCGACCTCGAAGGACTCACAGTCGACCCTCTGATCACCGCGCGCTATGTCGAACTCCCAGACCAGCTGCTCGGCGACGAACGAGCTCTAAGCGACCTGCTCGCCGACGCGCTGAAATCTGATTGGGGTATCGACCAAGTTTCGGTAGACGCCCGAGTACTCCCCGACCTTCACCCAGCGCTGGCCGCCGGTGGGAGGGGGTTGACCGCGATCGTGCACTCCGATGGCACGGTAATGGCGGTACGGGCCGGTTTCGACGAGGCGCTCTACGGGGTCGCCATCGATGTGGGCAGTACAACCATCGCCGGTTATCTGGTGGACCTCGCATCAGGTGAGGTCGTTGCCCACGCCGGGACCATGAATCCACAGATCCGTTTCGGTGAGGACCTGATGAGCCGTGTCAGCTACGTGATGATGAACCCGGGCGGCGACCAAGAGCTGACCAACGCGGTGCGAACCGCTCTCAATGCCTTAGTTGACGATCTCGCCGACGAAGCGGGCGAACCCAGCGGAGAATTGCGAACCCGTATCCACGATCTGGTCGTGGTCGGCAACCCGATAATGCACCACCTGTTGCTGGGGATCGACCCCACCCCCCTCGGTGCTGCGCCGTTCACTCTGGCCGTCAGCGCACCGATCGACATGAGAGCCGACGAACTCGACCTGTCACTTCGGCATGCGCGGGCCCATATCGGTCCTTGCATCGCAGGCCATGTCGGAGCCGACGCTTCCGCCGCTGCACTCAACGAGGGAACCCATCGCACCGCCACGTCACAACTGCTGGTCGACATCGGCACCAACGCCGAGATTGTGCTCGGTACGCCGTCGAAGACCTACGCCGCTTCGTCGCCCACGGGACCCGCTTTCGAGGGTGCCCAAATATCGTGCGGGATGAGAGCAACAGCGGGAGCCATCGAGCGGGTTCGTATCGACCGTGAGACGTTCGCGGCCCGCTACAAGGTGATCGGCTCGGATCTTTGGAGCGACGACCCAGCCTTTGCAGCAGACGCCAGCCACCTCGATATCGCGGGCCTGTGCGGATCGGCGATCATCGAGGTGATCGGCGAAATGTTCCTGGCCGGTGTCTGCGACAGCAACGGGGTAATCCTAAAGTCCCTGGCGGATCAAACACCGTTTGTTGAGCCCGAAGGACGTACCCACCGTTATGTGATTCGCTCGGGGCCAACTCCGCTGTTCATCACCCAGAACGATGTGCGTCAGATCCAGTTGGCAGGAGCCGCGTTGCGAGCCGGCATCGACTTGTTGATGGAACACGCAGGGATCGCAGAAGTAAACGACATCCGGCTCGCGGGTGCTTTCGGTGCACACATCGACCCCCTGTATGCGCTGGTATTGGGACTGGTTCCCGACTGCCCCCTCAGCGCTGTGCAGTCCGTCGGCAACTCCTCAGGCGCTGGAGCAGTGCGGATGTTGCTATCGGCGGCACAACGCCGTGAAATCGCCCAAACCGTGAGCCATATCGAGAAGATCGAGACCGCAACCGAACCCCGATTTCAGGAACTGTTCGTTGCGGCGATGGCCTTCCCGCATCAATCTGCGCCCTCCCCCGAGTTGTCGAAGGTCGTTGACCTTCCCCAACATCAGACCGTGAGCGCTACCGGGCACCGCAGCCGTCGGCGACGCAGACCTGCGACCTGAACCCCCAATACAGAGGCAACATGACCGACACTCGACCTAACACGAACAACCCAAGGCCAAAAAACAAACGACAAGGCCGCCGTGGCGGTGGACGCGCCAGCCGACAAGCAGCCCGAGCCGCCACCACCGCCGAGACAGTGG
The DNA here is from genome assembly GCA_009845995.1 of Acidimicrobiaceae bacterium. Lineage (GTDB taxonomy): Bacteria > Actinomycetota > Acidimicrobiia > Acidimicrobiales > Aldehydirespiratoraceae > VXYK01. Next base: position 44,431 of record VXYK01000005.1, read on the forward strand.
CGTATATAGAGCGGAAGCTGCCACCTGTAGAGATGCTCGACGAAGAAGGCCTCGCCCAGATCGAATCCAACGCCGAAACGATCCTGTCCGAAATCGGGGTGGCGTTTCAGGACTTCCCGTCAGCAATCGAATTGTGGCGCGACGCCGGCGCCGACATCGACGGTGACCTGGTTCGGTTCCCCCGCGGCATGTGCCGCGAAATCCTGGCCCGCAGCGCTCCAGCGGTTTACACCCAACACGCCCGCAATCCCGAACGGAGTGTCAAGATCGGCGGCAATACCACTGTGTTCGCACCCAACTACGGGTCGCCTTTCGTGACCGACCTGGACACCGGGAGGCGCTACGCCACGCTCACCGACTTCCAGAACGCGGTCAAGCTGACGTATTCGCTTCCGCACCTGCATCATTCCGGCGGCACCGTTTGCGAACCGGTGGACGTGCCGGTCAACAAGCGACACCTCGACATGGTGTATTCCCATATCGCCTACAGCGACAAGCCCTACATGGGTTCGGTCACTGCCGCTGAGCGCGCGGCCGACTCGGTGGAGCTGTCACGCATTGCTTTCGGCGGCGATCTCAAAGACCGGACTGTGATGACATCGCTGATCAACGCCTCGTCGCCACTTCGCTGGGATTCCACCATGCTCGGCGCTGCCACCGAGTACGCCCGCGCCAACCAAGCCGCCATCATCTCGCCTTTCATTCTCGCCGGAGCGATGTCACCGGTGACAGTCGCCGCGTTGTGCACGCAGGCGCTGGCCGAGGCGCTCTCCGGGATGGCCTACTACCAGCTCGTACGCCCGGGCGCGCCAGTCATCTTCGGCACGTTCGCCTCCTCGATGTCGATGGCAACCGGTGCGCCGACTTTCGGCACGCCAGAAGCCGGGCAAGCGATCAACGTGATGGCCGCGTTGGCCCGGCGAGTCGGCGTGCCCTTTCGCTCCGGCGGCCAGTTCACGTCGTCCAAAACAGCCGATGCGCAGGCGGCCTACGAGTCAGCGTCGACGATCCTTCCCACCCTTGAGGCGGGTGTGAACTTCGTGCTGCACGCCGCGGGATGGCTCGAAGGAGGACTCACACTCGGTTACGAAAAGCTGATCATGGACGCCGACCAACTCGGGATGATGGGCGTATACGCCCGCGGCATCGACATGTCCGAGAACGGTCAAGCCATGGATGCCTTCCGCACCAACCCGCACGGCGATCACTTCCTGGGGAATGCCCACACGCTCGCCAATTTCGAGACGGCCTTCTACCGCTCGTCGGTCGCTGACAACAACAGTTTCGAACAATGGGAATCCGAAGGCAGCCTCACCTCTGCGCAACGAGCCAACGCGCAATGGAAGAAGCTGCTGGCCGAATACGAACCGCCACCCCTCGACGAGTCCATCGACGCCGAAATGCGAGAATTCATCGCCCGTCGCAAATCCGAAATGCCCGACGCCGCCTATTAACTCTGTTGAGGGGGGTCATAGACGCGGCGGCGACGACCGATCAGATTGGAAGCAACCGCGGAGGCTCGGGCCGGATAGACGACAAACACCCGCTGCAGTTCCTTCGGCACGGGTTTGCGGAACAACGCCCGCCAACTGATGTAAGCCGCGATCAGACCGTGGGTCGCGACCAGCGCCCAGTAGTAGGCTTGAGTTGAGGTGTAGGCCATAGCTGGGGCCACGATGAGCGGACCGACCACCGCCCCCACACCGTTGATCCGCACCAACGATGCCGAGGCCGCGGTCAGCTGAGATTGGGGAAGCCAGTCCGCCGTGTATGCAATCGTCAAGGAGTACAAGGAGAAGGTCATTCCTCCGAGGCCGAACATCAGGACAATGACCAGCCAAGATTTCGGGTCGACCAAAGCCAAGACAACGCCTATGGCACTGGCGGCAGCAGCGACCCACCACATAACCGGACGACGACCGATCCGATCAGAAAGCCGACCAATCGGCCATTGCATGATGATCGAGCCAAGCAATGGCGCAGCGAGGAACAATGAGATTCGCGAAGTCGGAATCTCAGTGACCGCATAGACAGCACCAAGTCCCATCAGCACACCTGCTGAGGTTCCAATCCAAAACGCTGAGATCACTCCTGTGGGAACGTTGCGCGTCAGTTCACGGGTCGACAACGGCTCGGGAACACCCAGTGGCGGGTTGCTTGAGGCAGACAGGGTCACCGGAACCAAAGAAGCCGAAACCAACAGCGAGGCAAGCACGAAGAGTTTGAATCCATCGGTATCTGCGGTCTCGAGCAAGAACTGGCCGGCAGTCATCCCACCCATCGTCGCCACCATGTACATGGCCAGGGTGCGGCCGCGGGTGGTGTTGTCGGCCATGTCATTCAGCCACGATTCTGCGACCACGACCAACCCGGCAATGCACACTCCAGTCACAAACATCATCAACGCCCAGGACACTGGCGAGATAAACAACACGTAGACCAACGCAGCACCCGAGACCAGCGATGCCAAGGCCGCAAATACCCGGATGTGTCCTACTCGCGTGATGAGTCGCTGAACATATAGACCACCGAGAAAAAAGCCGCCGAAATAACATGCCATCACGACGCCAATCGCAACAACGCCGAACCCCTCGGTTTCGGAACGGACTCCCAGCAGAGACCTTTGAAGGCCGTTGCCGGCCATCAGCAACGCGATCCCGACCAACAAGCCGCGAGCTGCCACTACCGGGTTGACCGAGCTGATCGGGCCGCCCGCGATTCCCCCGTCGTCGTTGATGTTCGCCCCGCCCGAGTGAGGATCGCCGGTCACTTGGCGTGAGGTTTCTTCACCGTGACCGCATCGAGGCAGCCATGAACCGAATGGGGCACGAAAAACTCCTGTCCCAGTGAGGCATGGTCGATTCGGACCATCGCATAGCCGATGTTCTTGCGGAGCCGCGGCGAGTAGCAGGCCGAAGTGAGCTGTCCTACCAGAGTGTCGCCCGCGTGAACCGGGAGGACACGTGGCATGGCACCGTCGGTGAAGGTTCCCAGGTTGGGGCCGCCAATATCGACGCCCACCAAACGCCGGGTCGGCCCTTCATCGCGGATGCGGCGTAGAGCCTGCTTGCCCACGAAATCGTCGGGTTGGTCGAGGTCGACCATCCAGTCGTAGCCGTTGGCCACTTCAAGCGGATTCGTACTGTCATCGATATCGCAACCGAAAGCCAGCATCCCTGCTTCGATCCGCCGCACATGGTTGGGTGCCGCGGCCATGATCTCGTGACGTTCACCAGCGCGCATGACGGTGTCCCACCAAAGCTCCGCTGCCCTGTTGTCGTCCGCGCGGGCGCCGCACACATACACCTCATATCCCGAGAGCCCTCCCCAGCCGGTACGCGACACCACCAGGTCGAGGGCCTCGTGACGAGTTTGGAACAATCGGTAATAGCCGATATCGAGGATTTCTTCGCCGAACAGGTCCACCATCACAGCACTGGCCTGCGGACCCTGGATCTGCACCGGAGCCACATCGGGAACGGAGATCTCTACGTCGAGTTCGGAGCTGTGCAATAGACCCTGGCACCAAAGATGCACATCGGCATCAGCAGCACTCAGCCAGAAGCGGTCTTCGTCGAGTCGCAAGATGACGGGATCACAGATAATGCCACCGACTGAGTTGGTCAAGAAAGCGTATTTGCATTGGCCGACCTCATGGCTCGAAAGGTCCCGCGGCACGAGCATCTGCGTGAACGCCATCGCGTCGGGACCGCGAATCTCAACCTGGCGCTGATACGCCACATCCCACAGGGTCACTCCGTCGACCAGCGCCCAATACTCCGCCACTGGGTCGCCGTAGTGGAGCAGGTAATACATGTGGTTGTATACGGCCAACGCGGCGGTGTCGGGATCCGCGTGGTTGAGGGCGCGCCGCAAGTATGGCGACTCCTCGATACGCGCGTATCGGGTCAGAGGCACGAGCCGCTCCTCACCATCGGTAAGCGTAGCGATCTCTGCATTACACACCCCGTTGTTGGCATACTTTCAGACGGCATGTCTGACGATTTTGAGATCAGCGATTCGGAGCCGCTGCGGCTGCATCGCGCGTTGGTTCGTCACGACTCCGATCAGGGACGCAGATGGCTGGAGTTCCGCAACCCGGTCGCTCATTTTCTGGCCGCGAATCTCAGCGACGTCGGCCCGACCATCGACGCGGTCGAAGCCGCCGCGGCGCAGGGCCTGTGGCTGGTCGGGATCATCTCCTACGACGCGGCACCCGCCTTCGACGAAGCGCTGTCAAGTCTCCGCGATCCCACCGTGCCATTGGCCGCATTCGCTGCATTTGGAGAACCCAACCCATCGCGGGGCCCCGCTGGTCGTGCCTTCACCACACGAGAGTGGACACCTAGCGCAGACCAGCAAACCTTCGAGTCCGCTGTCGAGTCCATCCGTGAATTGATCGCCGCAGGCGACACCTACCAGGTCAACCACACATTGAGGCTCCACAGTGATTTCTCCGGAGATCCAGAAGGTCTGTTCGCGGCCCTGTGCAGGGCACAGCGAGCCGACCATCTCGCTTTTCTCGACTTCGGTGCAGTCGCGGTGTGCTCGGCTTCGCCTGAACAACTCATTTCTCGGCGCGACACAAGTGTGGTGACCCGTCCGATGAAAGGAACCAGGCCTCGCCACCCGGATCCGATGATTGACCGCGATCTGGCCAACGAACTTGTTCGCAGCGAGAAGGATCGGGCCGAGAACACGATGATCGTCGACATGGCTCGCAACGATCTTGGCCGAGTGGCTGAGATCGGCACCGTTCGAGTCGCAAAGCTCCACACGGTTGAGAGCTACCCGACCGTGCATCAACTGACGTCGACAGTCACCGCTGAGACCAACGCTTCGCTACGCGACCTTCTCGCGGCGACATTTCCCGGAGCTTCCATCACCGGAGCTCCCAAAGTTGCTGCCAGCCGTGTCATAGCGGAACTCGAAGGCGAGCCGCGCGGGATCTACACGGGTTCAGTCGGTGTGGTCGAACCGGGCGGCAATGCGGAGTTCAACATCGCCATTCGAACTGCCTGGATCGATCAACGCAGCGGGAAGGCCGTCTACGGGGTCGGCGGCGGAATCGTCTGGGACTCCGAACCCACCGCAGAGTGGCACGAAGCTCACGACAAGGCCCGAGTGCTGCATCGGGCGACACGACCGTTTCGATTGCTCGAAACACTGGCCTGGGAACCCGGCGCGGGGCCGATATTGCTTGATCGTCACCTCGTTCGGCTGACCGCTTGCGCCGAACATTTCGGTTTCGACATGGATCCCGGGGAAGTCCGACGCCGACTAGACGCCATACGGGCCGAGGCAACCCAACGAGTGCGGATCTTGGTCTCGGCTGACGGCGCGATTGAGGTGCAGGTCGCGGAGATGTCGCCGCCGGCGGCCAATCCGGAGTGGCATATCGCCTTGGACACGCTGCCGGTTTCCAGCAACGACGAATTTCTGCGCTTCAAGACGACACGGCGCGACCGCTACGACCAAGCGCTCGCCCGTCACCCCGACGCCGATGATGTGTTGCTGTGGAACGAGCGGGGCGAGCTGACCGAAACGACGATCGCCAATCTGGTGTTGGAGATCGATGGGAACGCTGTCACTCCCGCGGAATCCAGTGGCTTGTTGCCCGGTACTCTGCGAGCGGAGTTGTTGGCCAACCGTCGGATACAAGAGGCGACCGTGACCATCGAAGACCTCGACCGAGCCGATTCGGTCTGGTTGATCAACTCAGTACGAGGCTGGATCCCGGCCCGAGTGCTTGACAGGTCATCAGTCCCGGTTGTCGGGGGCGAGTGACCGGTCCGCTGTTGCGAGCGCTTCGGCGATACAGGAGCGAGCGCGCTCGGGATCTTCGAGCGGGATCATGTGACCGACACCATCAAGCACGGTCACGCTGACGGCGGGCGCAGATGCAGGGGGATCAAAGGCTGCCAACAACTCTTGAGCTGACCTCAGCGGGGTCATCTTGTCGTCACTTCCCAGGATGACCGAGACGGGGCAGGCAACGGACGCAGCCGCGTCAAGCGCGCCGCCATAGCTGTTGCAAGCTGCCATATCCGCGGCAAGCGCACCGTCGGGAGAGACCTCGATCAGCGCCTGCGACCCGCCCAGCAGCCAGAAGCCCGGCGAGGCGTGGTGCCCCACGTGGGCTCGGTTGCTGTAACCCCACGAAGTCATCAGACCGCCTGCATGCGGAATGTTGTCTCTCGTCGATTCGAGAAGTGCAGGATGCACAGGCATCGCCGCGGCAGTACCCAACAGCACCAGCGAACGCACCGCTTCGGGGTGGCGCTTGGCTGCCTCCAGGGCGATGTAGGTGCCCATTGAGTGGCCCACCAGGTGTGCCGGGCCAATGTCCAAGACGCTCACCATTTCGGCGACCCAGTCACCCATTTGTTCGATGCTCACAAGGGGTGGACCGTCACTTCCGCCGTGTCCCGGCAAGTCGAGAGCCGCCACTCGGTAGCCGTGATGGGCGAAGAAGCGAGTTTGCAGTTGCCAGACCGTTCGGTTCATGCCGGACCCGTGGAGCAGGACGACTCCAGGGTCGCTGGGGTCACCTGCGTTGCCTCCGTTGGCATACCGAACCGTGCGAGTCCCGTACCGAATCTGCATCGGGTCTCGCCCGCCTACCGTTGCGAGGCCCGCAAGGCCCGAGCCAGGTCATCGACAATGTCGCGGGGATCTTCGATTCCGACAGACACCCTGATCAGGTCTTCGCTCACACCCGCATCCAACAGGTCCTGCGCTGACATTTGCTGATGAGTCGTGCTGGCGGGATGAAGAACCAGGGTCTTGGCATCGCCTACGTTCGCCAGATGCGAAGCCAATTTGACGGACTCAATGAACTTGCGGCCCGCCTGCCGACCGCCGTTGATCCCAAAGCTGAGAATGGCGCCGGCGCCGTGCGGATACAACCGCTGCGCGAGTTCTCGATCGGGGTGTTCGGGGGCGCTCGGGTACTTGACCCAGCCAACCGCGTCGTGGTCGACCAGCATCTCGGTCACAGCCACGGCGTTGCTCACGTGCTTCTGCATCCGCAACGGCAGCGTTTCAATTCCTTGAATCAACTGAAAGGCATTGGCCGGACTCATTGCCGCGCCGAAATCACGTAGACCCTCAACCCGCGCACGAGTGATGAAAGCACCCGGGCCGAACTCATCTGCGAACGAGATGCCGTGGTAGCCCACATAGGGTTCGGTCAAGGTCTCGAAGCGTCCCGATGCTTCCCAGTCAAAACGTCCCCCGTCCACCAGGACGCCCCCGAGTGCGACGCCGTGACCGCCGAGGAACTTGGTGACCGAGTGCATCACGATGTCTGCACCGTGCTCGATCGGGCGGATGAGGTACGGAGTCGAGAAGGTCGAGTCGACCATGAGAGGAAGTCCGGCGCTGTGGGCGACTTCGGCGACAGCGCCGATGTCGAGGACTTCGATCCCGGGGTTGCCGAGCGTCTCGGCAAAAACAAGCCGAGTCTCGTCGGTGATCGCCGCCTCGAACTGCTTCGGTTCTCGGGGGTCCACGAACGTGGCGGTGATCCCGAACCGGGGCAGGGTCACGTTGAGCATCTGGTGGGTGCCGCCGTAGATGTTGCGGCTGGCGACGATATGACCGCCTTGTCCCATAAGGGTCACAACGGCGAGATGGAACGCCGCTTGGCCGCTGGCCGTGCAGACCGCGCCGACGCCCCCCTCCAGAGCGGCGATCCGCTCTTCGAGCACGGCGACCGTGGGGTTGGTGAGTCGAGAGTAGAGATGCCCGGGTATCTCCAAGTTGAACAGTCCTGCTGCGTGGTCGCTGTCATCGAACACATAGGACGTGGTCATGTAGATCGGCACGGCCCGTGCGCCGGTGCTCGGATCCGGTTGCTGACCGGCGTGCAGGCTGAGCGTGTCGAACTTCAGGAATTCCGGTTCGATCATCGAGCCGCGCCTGCGTTGTTGCCGGGCGCAACCGGAGCCGCGGCTGCGTTGTCACCGGGCGCAACCGGAGCCGCGGCTGGGTTGTTGTCGGGCAGGGTACTGTCGTGTCGGTAGAACCGGGGCGACTCGGGTGCCAGTGGTTGATTACCAAGAACCAGGTCAGCAGCCTTTTCTGCGAGCATCATGACGGGAGCATAGATGTTGCCGTTGGTCAGATACGGCATCGATGACGCATCGATCACCCGCAGCCCTTCGGTCCCGTACACCCGCATGGTCGACGGATCGAGCACAGCATCGTCTCCCACTCCCATCTTGGCTGTGCACGACGGGTGCAGCGCGGTTTCTGCATCGCGACGAACCCAGTCGAGGATCTGCTCGTCGCTGTCGACCTCGGGCCCAGGCGAGATCTCACCGCCGTTGAAGGGTTCCATCGCCGGTTGGTTGAGCAGACCTCGGGCATGACGCACTGCCTCAACCCATTCCCGGCGATCCTGGTCCGTGGAGAGATAGTTGAATCGGAGCGCTGGTTTGTCTTTCGGGTCGCCGCTGCGAATCTCCACGGACCCCCGCGCATCGGAGTACATCGGGCCCACGTGCACTTGATAACCGTGACCGCCTTGCGGGGTGCTGCCGTCATAGCGGATGGCAATGGGCAGGAAATGAAACATCAGGTTCGGATATTCGACGTCTTCGTTGCTGCGTATGAAACCGCCCGCCTCAAAATGGTTGGACGACCCCGGACCCTTGCGGAACAGCCATTGAAACCCGATCCAGGGGCGTTTCCACATCGCCAGATTGGGTTGGAGCGACACCGGCTGGTTACAGGAGAATTGGATGTACACCTCAAGATGGTCTTGAAGGTTCTGTCCCACCCCCGCCACGTCGGCCACCACTTCGATGCCGTGTTGTTCGAGCAGCGCGGCTGATCCGACACCGGAGAGTTGCAGGAGTTGCGGCGAATTGATGGCACCCCCGCACAAGATGACCTCCGCCGCGGTCACCGAGCGGGGTTTGCCCCTGTGTTCCAGTTCCACACCAGTTGCCCGATTGCCTTCGAAGCGAACCTTGGTGACGAAGGCTTTGGTCGTCAGATCCAGGTTCTTGCGTGACAGCACCGGATGCAGGTAGGCCCGGGCAGCACTCAGTCGGCGGCCGCGGTGCACGTTGCGGTCGAAGGCGTTGAAACCCTCCTGGCGTTCGCCGTTGACGTCGGTGGTGCGTGGATAACCGGCCTGTGCTGTGGCTTCCAAGAAGGCTTCGAACAGAGGGTTGGAGGCCGGCCCCCGTTCTAGAACCAGCGGGCCTTGGTCACCTCTGTAGACCGACCCGTCTTGCGGGGCGAGACAGTTCTCCATTCGCTTGAAATAGGGAAGGCAGTGGGCGTAGTCCCATGACTCCATACCGGGGTCGGCACCCCACCGTTCGAAGTCAAGCGGATTGCCTCTTTGGAAGATCATCCCGTTGATGCTCGACGAGCCGCCGAGCACCTTGCCCCGAGCATGGTAGACACGTCGTCCCCCCATCTCGGGCTCCGGCTCGGACTCGTACATCCAGTCGTAGAAGCGATTGCCGATCCCGAACGACAGGGCCGCGGGCATGTGGATGAATACATCGAATTTCCAGTCGCGCCGACCTGCTTCCAAAACCAGCACCGAAACCGCCGGATCTGCCGACAAACGGTTGGCCAGAGCGCAACCGGCCGAACCCCCGCCGACGATCACATAGTCGTAGCGATCTCGCATCCGAGCATTCTACGCCGCCATAGTTTGCGCCGAGACGCGAAAGATATGCCCTTTCCGCCCGATTTCAGCTCTGCTAGGTTGAAGAGTGCCCAGCTAGGGCGTCCAATCTGGAAGGATCCGAGATATGGCTCGAAACGCGGTCAGGAGCTTCACCAACTTCCTGCGTCTGCTGCGTGGGATGCCACCGACTCGAACCGGAGTGTCAACCACAGGTGCCAAACAGGCGCGTGAAGCGTTGCATGTCCGAGGACCGGGTGGTACCGCTGGCGCCTTCTCTGGAACCAGCTCAACCGACAGCCACCTCGGAAAGGCAATCGCCAGCGGCCACCAGGAGAAGGTCTACGGGGACCCCGCCTCCAAGAACCGTGTCGTCGGTTACGGAGGACACGCCCCGAAGTATCGAAAGAAGTCATCCGGCTTTGTCACGGTTGTTCTTGTACTGCTGTTCCTCGGGATCATCCTGTCGGAGTTTCTCTAACTCAACAGCTCACAGGTTTCGATATCGGGCCGCGGTTGTGATCGGGGTCAAATTGGCGACAAGCCGCGCTGGAGGGTCCAAGCGCGCTAAGGTGCCGGGTTGTCCGCCGCTGGGGAGGCTATGAATGGTAGAGATGGGTGAAGAGATCATCGTCTTGGACGAGGTCTATAAAATATTCGGTCCGCAGCCGCGAGGCAGAGCCTTCGATCTGGCTCGATCCGGGATGGGCAAGAACCGACTCCAAGCGGTGACTGGCCATGTTCTCGGACTGAACAACGTTTCGTTCTCGGTGAACAAAGGTGAGATCTTCGTGGTGATGGGTCTGTCGGGATCGGGCAAGTCCACTGCGATCCGTACCGTGAACAAACTCTTCGACATCACCTACGGCACGGTCAACGTCGACGGCACAGACGTTCAACAGCTTGAGGGTTCTGATCTGCAAGCGTTCCGCCGCCAGTACATGGGCATGGTGTTTCAGCACTTCGCTTTGTTTCCCCACCGCAAAGTGATCGACAACGTCAGTTACGGGCTGAAGGTCCAGGGCATCGCCAGACAGGCACGCGAGGATGCCGCGATGCGATCGCTCGCTCTGGTGGGGCTTGACACCTACGCGCAGAGCTTTCCATCTGAGCTTTCGGGTGGCATGCAGCAGCGGGTCGGTCTGGCTAGGGCGCTGGCGTCCGACCCTGACATTCTGTTGATGGACGAAGCATTCAGTGCACTTGACCCACTCATCCGCCGTCAGATGCAGGACGAGATGATGGAGATCCAAGGTGAACTGCACAAAACGATCCTGTTCATTACCCACGATCTCAACGAGGCACTCAGAATCGGCGACCGGGTGTGCATCATGAAAGATGGCGCTGTCGTCCAGATCGGCACTCCCGAGGAGATCCTCACTCAGCCTGCGACCGGTTACGTTGCCGAGTTCGTCCAGGACGTGGACCAGGGACGGGTAATCCAAGTGCATGAAGTGATGCAGCAACCGGCGCCGGTCAGCACGGATGTCTCTCTGGCTGAGGCACTTAGCAAGATCGGTGATCGCTCAGGAGCCTTTGTCGTGGACGACAGCGGTTCGCCCACGCACTTGCTCACAAGCGAAGACGGGATTCGCGCAGCCTCTATGGGAACTGCCGAAGTGACACCGGCGCTGCGCTCCGATTTTGACCGTTGCGCCCCGAGCGACTGCCTCAACACGGTCTACGCGGCCGCAGGACGCGGGCTGCCGATAGCTGTCTGCGATGACTCCGGAGCGCTGGTCGGGAACCTCGATCCCACCCAGATCATGGAGGAAATGGGACGGGTCGAACATCTGATAGACCACTTCGAGCGAGAGGTGTTCATGTAATGACTGTTCTAGCGCAAGCCGCAAACGACGCCAGCGAATCTGTCACTCACGACTTGACCGACAACCGGGTACTTGAGGACTTTCGTATCCCCTTCGGGAAATGGGTTGATCAGGCCGTTGACTGGATTGTCGTCAACCTGGAATGGCTACTCGCCATCATCGAATGGCCCTTCGTCTATCTCAACGACATCCTCGTCGAAGCCATCCTCGAGCCGATCTCGTGGATCTGGGTCGTCCTGTTCTTCTTTGTGATCGGCACACTGATCCGAAACGTGCAAGTCGGTCTGTTCGCCGCGGTCAGCCTCACAGTATGCGGGCTTCTCGGCAATAACTTCTGGTTGGAAACTGCCCGAACCATCGGCTTTATCGGCGTAGCCGTGTTCTTGTGCGTGCTGATCGGTATACCGCTGGGAGTCGCCTGCGGGCGCGTCGACGCCTTCTGGCAAGTCGTACGGCCGGTTCTCGACGCCATGCAAGTCGTGCACTCATTCGTCTACATGCTGCCGTTCATCTACTTCTGGGGAATCGGCACGGTGAGCGCAACGATGGTCACGATGGTGTTCGCGTTGCCTCCGTTGATCCGGTTGACCAATCTCGGCGTCCGCCAAGTACCTGCAGATGTGGTGGAAGCAAGCAGGGCTTACGGTGCCCCCGAGTGGCGCGTGTTGTTTGATGTGCAAATTCCGCTTGCCCGGCCGGCCATCATGACCGGGATCAACCAGACACTGTTGCTAGCCATATCAATGCTGGGTATCGCTGCAATCATGGGCGCTGGTGGTCTCGGTCGACTGCTGTTCAATGCGTTGTCCCGTCAGGATGTCGCCCTCGGTGCATCCGCCGGTTTGGCCTTCTTCCTGGTGGCCGTCGTCTTGGACCGAATCTCACAAACCGAGGCGAGCGACAAGGGCAGCATTTTCAGACGAATTCGGCTGGCGTGGGCGCACCGGAAAGACCCCGAAAAGCTCCTCGTCGACGAAACCGCTGAGGCACCTGCCGAATCGTCGGAGAGCGACAACCTCGAAGGGGCGTTCGCCGAGGTCAGCCAAAAGGAGCGTCCGTGGATGCTCGTGTCCGCGTTGGGCGGCGTTCTAGCCATCGTTTCGGTGTTCCTCACATGGACCATCGATGCGGGGTTCTTCAGCGCTCACGGCCGCCGTGCAGATGAGAGTCTCTCAGGGGAGTCTTTCAACGGTCTAGCGGCCACGGGAGGCTCCTGGTTCGGGTACCTGACGTTGGCATTCGGGCTTATGATCGTGGCCGCGGTGGCCACGACACGCCTCGCACCTGGCCGCGGACCAAGGTTCTTCACCACCGACGGCGCCCTGATCAGTGCGCTGGCACTACTCGTCATGATGGTTTGCTACCTGTTGGCTTCACCCGTTGCCGGCACTTCTCCGGGAACGGGAGCGGGCGTGTATCTCGCTCTGGTCGGCGGGCTCTTGGCGACGGTTGGTTCGCTGATGTGGATCCGCTACGCGGCGCACGCACCTTTGCATCCACTGAGCCTGAAAATCGGTTGGGGTCGGATAATCGGAGGCGCCATAGCCGCGTTGGTGATTTTCATCGGCGCGTTCTCGGGTTGGTCCTTCGATGAACGCACCGACTTGGTGGTGACCGCTGAGACCGAGGCGAAAATCGAAGAGCTGAGACAGAAGGCAATCGAGAATCCTGCGGATGCCGGCCCGATCGGTGCCGAGATCTCAACGTTGCGAGCTCAACTAGACATCACTGAGCGAAAAATCACCGACGGGGTCAGTGGCGAGGGCACCAGACTCGGGATCTGGACGCTTATCGCAGGGCTGATCGGTTTGGCCACCACGTTGCCCGCCTCGGGACTGTTCGGCCGCGAGGAGCAGCGTCAATGGCGCTGGAGCACAGTCACCGCCGGTATCGGTGCCGGTGTCGCGGCAGCGGCTTTCAGCTGGATCTTTGTTCAGGTCCGCTCTGCCGATTCCAACTATGTGAGTGGCGTGGGATCATTTCTGACGATGATCGGCGGGTGCATGCTGGCCGCCACTGCGCTGTCGGTCTTGAGCGAGTTCCGCCGGGCCAAGATCTACTCGGACATGGATCCATCAGAAGAGTCCCAGTCAACATCGGCTGCCGACCAACCGGCCAGAAAAGAACAACCGGTGGCTTGACGAGGAATTAAAAGCTATTCTTACGGTCCGCTCGCTACGAGCATCGAGCTCGGCGCGTGAAGGAAACCCAACCCAGGAGGGAAACCCAACCATGATAAGAAAACGAGCGCTTATGTGGCTCGCGTTGTTGGCGGCGTTCGCACTGTTCGTCGCGTCGTGCGGAGACGACGACTCCGATACCACGACGGCCGATGATGGCGACGACATGGCCGACACGGGCGATGATGGCGACGACATGGCCGACGACGGCGACGACATGGCCGACGACGGCGACGACATGGCCGACGACGGCGACGACATGGCCGACGACGGCGA
>VXYK01000005.1:58377-100709 GCA_009845995.1 Acidimicrobiaceae bacterium
CCGACGACGGCGACGACATGGCCGACGACGGCGACGACATGGCCGACGACGGCGATGACATGGAGATGTCGATGACGCCGGGTGAAGGCTCATCCATCACGATGGCTCGCGCCGATTGGTCCACCGGATATTTCCAGGCGCAGGTCTACAAGCAAATGCTGGAGGAACTGGGCTATAGCGTTACCGAACCGTCCGAACTGGAACTCGGTCCGTCTTTGGCGTACCTGGGTATGGCCGAAGGGGATATCGATTTCTGGGTAAACAGCTGGTACCCAGGTCACGTCTCGTGGTGGGCACCAGAGTTGCCTGACGGCTCAACGGTCGGCGATCACATCACGATCGTCGGTAACGAAATGGTGGCCGGTGGTCTACAAGGATTCTTGATCACCAAGTCCTTCGCCGACGAGCACGGAGTCACGCATCTCGACCAACTCAACGACGATCCAGACATCCTGGCCGCCTTTGACGCGAACGATCAGTCCCCAGGCAACGGCGTCGCAGACATCTACGGATGTACAGAGAGTTGGACATGCGACAACATCATCGACAGCCAGATCGCTTTCTCGGGCTGGACGAATATCGCTCAGGTCAAAGCCGGCTACGACGCAATGTTCGCCGAAGCCACCGTCAAGGCGAACGCCAATGAACCGATGGTGATCTACACCTGGACCCCGAGCGCCTACATCACCGAGTTGCGCCCTGGCGACAACGTGTACTGGCTCGCAATGGAAAACGTGCTTGACGACTCGAACCCGACCGGGCTTGAGGGCGGAGAAGGTCACGACCAGAGGCCAGGACAAGCCAACATCGGCCCCGACAGCTGTCCCGCCGCTGCCAACGCAGACAATTGTCAGCTTGGATGGGTCGCCGCAGACATCCAGGTCACGGCCAACACGGAGTGGCTGAACGCCAACCCGTACGCCGCTGAACTGTTCTGCCGGGTCTCGTTGTCCGTCATTGACGTTTCGCTGGCCAACGTGGACCAGTCGAACGCCGGTGATGACGCCACTGAAGACTTCATCGCCGGACTGGCCGCCGACTGGATCGCCGACAACCGCGGCGCAGTCGACGGCTGGCTAGAAGCGGCGCGCATGCCGCCGATGGAGCCAACGTGTCCAGACACGGTCATCCCACTGGCGCTGCAATAGAGAGCCATAGGTGTTCGTTGATTCCTGAGCCTTCAACAGCTTGAGAATCAACCAGCAACAGAGCTAGTAGAGGGGGTGGGGCTTCGGTCCCACCCCCTCTAGGTTTTGCCTATTCCCCCAAGACGGTGGGGGGTGTACTGTGAGCGCTGGACCGATGTGCTCGGCCTCTTTTGCCAGATCTTGTGGAGGTACCAATGAGCAGCTTGAACCTGACTCCGATCGACAGGCGTCTCGCGGAAGCCCGTCAGAATCTTGACCGTGTGGAACCTGCTGAACTGCCCGAGATGTTGAGTGCGGGAGCAATCCTTGTCGACATTCGCCCTGAGTCCTTCCGCCAGGAAGAGGGCGTCCATCCCGAAGCGATGATCATTGAGCGAAACGTCCTCGAATGGCGTCTCGATCCGAATTCCGAAGCGCGGATCATCGACATCGAGCCCGACACTCCAATCATCATCATGTGCAACGAAGGGTACGCCTCGAGTCTCGCCGCAGCGGACCTGGTCAAGATGGGCTTCTCTGCCGCCACCGACCTGATCGGCGGTTACCGAGGCTGGCGCGCTCAGGCGTAGTCGCGCACCGCTTCCCAGATTTCTGAACCGCCGTAGTCCCAGAACTTGGTTCGGTCGATCGTTATCGCGCCGCTGCCCACAACACCACCGGGCAGCCGACCATTGTGAATACGCACCGACCGGTACTGCCGAGGCGAGATCTCCGCGACCGCTCGGCGGTGCACATCGCTGTTGCGCCACTCTTGGGAATCGACCGGTTTCACGTGGATGACCAGGTTTGCCCAGTAGTTGTCGACGAGTTCCGTGGAGCTGTAGCTCAAGATCCCGGGATGCGACCTGAACTCCAATAGAAGGTCGACCTCAATGTCATCCACCACGGATTGAGAGGCTTCCGGTCGTCGTTCACCGAAGAATCCGACCACGCAGCGCTCGACCGGTTGTGCGAGCGCTTCCGGGTCACAGATCACCGCGCGCCGCGCCAGACCATGGACATCCCAGTGGAGCGTTTCGTAGCGTTGGAGATCAATCTCGCGGCTGCCGACTTGCCGAGCCAGTACCCGCACGTCTTGGAGCATGTAGGCCAGCAGAGCCCGATCGGATGTCACCAACGCGAGATCCGTACATGGATGATCTTCGAGTTGTTCGGTCGCGGCGAGTTCTATCAACACCGGAGATAATGAACCTTGGTGGCCGGTCTGTCAATGAGGAATTTCGTCGGGCAGAACGCTGATTCAGACAAGGTCGAGCGAGTAGTCGGTGAGTAGCTCAGGGCCAGTTTCGGTTACCACAATCATGTCCTCCAACTTGACTCCCTCTCCACCGCTGCGCCGACCCACGAAAGACTCGACGCTGAAGACGTTGCCCACCTCAACCACCCCATCGAACCCTCCGGAGTCCCACTGTTCACGGGTGAACAGCGACGGATATTCGTCGCACAAACCAGTCCCATGAGCCAAAACCGTGTACCCGTTGAACTCTTCCACATCGGGACACCAAAGGCGATCAGTAATTTCGCGATACGTGCTACCGGCCACAAACAACGGCCAGTTCGACTCGATCATGTCGCGCGCCCGGCTGTGCACATCGGCCTGCGCCGCGCGCGGGCGCCCTCCGTCGCAGAGCCAGGTGCGAGACATGTCCACGCACATCCCGTAGGCGCCGACCATGTCCGTATCGAAGGCCATCAACTCGCCGGCTTCAACCTCCTTGCTACTCGCCTCCTGATACCAAGGGTTGGTTCGGGCGCCTGACGCCAAGAGCCTGGTCTCCACCCATTCACCATGGCGCAGAAAGTTGGCCTTCTGAAGCTCGGCCCAAAGTTCCAGTTCGGTGACCCCCGGCACAAACAGAGAGCGCATATCGTCGATCGACCGTTGACAGGACTCGACGGCGCAGCGCATCGCGTCGATCTCATCGCCAGATTTCACGAGACGCGCATTCTCCATCAACTGATGCGCCGACAGCACAGTCGCCCCACGGGCTTCGAGCGCACGCAGACCCTCCAAGCCGATGATGTCGATTCCGAGCCGCAAATCGCCGGTTCTTTGATCTCTTCGCAACAACTCGATGATCTCGTCTGCAAATCGATCGGCCACTTCTCCGATGCGGGAACCCGTATAGAAGGGCAACAACGAAACCGCTGGCCGAATCTCATCGATCACCTCGGAATGCGCAGAAAGAAATTCGCCGTGAGAGAACTCGAACAGAACAACTTCGCCGTCGGCCGGCACCCACACGTAGCGGACCGCGTTGTGCATCGTCCAAACCGGCATGTTGGTTGTGTCGGTTGCGTACCTGACGTTCAGCGGATCGTGCAACACAAATCCGTCGATGTTGTGGGTCCGCAACTGTTCTTGAACCCGCTCAAGACGGTAACGACGAATCGCAGCCATGTCTGGTCGCACGAGTCCCGCCCGGGTCCACTCCTCGACCACCGACCGGTGAGGGCCCAGTTCATGGCGGTTCCGCTCGGTATGTTCAACCAGCCAGGCTGGAACCTGCGAGTGCGCCGCGATCTTCGGGAAATGACGGGCTGACAGCGACTCGGTCAAGAACGCATCCTTTCGCCCTGTTGATCCCACAAGCATCCGTCGATGAGCTTCGCTTCACGTTGGCGGCCCAGTATCTCAATCTCGAACGTGCCGACAGCCCCACTCAGCTCGGCGGGCACATAGCCCAAGGCCACCGAGGTCTCGGAGTGGTGCGCGTAGCCGCCTGAGGTCACCCAGCCAACGACATCGCCTTCGTAAGCGATCGGTTCGTCACCGATCACGTCAGCACCGGCTCGGCCGGGCTCCGAATCAACGGTCCAGCTGCACAGTGCCAACTTCCGGGCCAACTTCTGGGCCAACTTCTGGCCAGGGCCGGACGATGCGTACTTTTCGGCCAATGCGTCTCGACCGATGAAGTCCTTCTCAAGTCGCACGAAACGACCGAGTGCAGCTTCGAAGGGATCATAAATCGGGCGGTACTCCCGAGCCCAAGACCCGAAGCCTTTCTCAAGGCGCAGCGAATTGAGCGCGTGAAGCCCGAAATGGCGCAAGCCCAACTCCTCTCCAGCGCTGAGCAGTTGTTGATACACGTAACGCTGGTAGCGCGCCGGCATCCAGAACTCGTAGCCCAAGTCCCCGGTGTAGGAGACACGACCACACCACACCGGCGCAAGGCCTATGTTCAGCTCGGTGAAGGCCATGAAACGCATCCCATGAGCGGACACGTCGGCGTCGGTCAGCCTTTCGAGCAACGATCGGGAGTTCGGACCTGCAATCGACAAGCCGCACATCTCTGCTCCCAGAGTGTCGATCGAGACGCCACCGTCGACAGGCATCTGCTGTTGGAACCAGCGCTCGTAGTAACGCTCAGCGATGCCTGATCCGAAGACCACAAACCGCTCGTCGCCGCGTATGTTGCCGGTCGTGCCACCGACGATCGTGGCTTCGGGGCCCTCTGCGTGCCCCGGAGCCGCACCAAGACAAGCCACTGTGAGATCACCGATCAGATTGCCTTTCTCGTTGGTCATGGGTGCCAGAGCCATGCGGCCCGCGTTGGGGACCCGCGAGGCCAATAGTCGATCCAGATAGCCACGGGCGTCAGGGCCGGTGACCATGAACTTGCAGAAGCCGGTCGTTTCACTGATCCCGACACTGGCCCGGACCGCCAGTGTCTCGGCCCGTACCTGATCCCACGCGTTTGATCGCCCAAAGGTCACCTCCTCAACTGGATCTGCACCTTGCGGGGCGAACCAGAGCGGCGCTTCCAGGCCGAAACCGTCTCCGAACACCGCGTTCTGTGCACCCAACAGGTCGAAGATCGGCGACGTCTGGACGCTGCGCGCGGCTGGGAGGAACTCGTTTGGGAACCTGATTCGGAAACGTCTGCTGTAGTTCTCGGCGACCTTGGCGCCGGTGTAACTCGGTATGGCGAAGTCACCGAAACGTGCGACGTCCATTCCCCAAACGTCGAAACCGGGGTCACCCTCAGTGATCCAGTTGGCCAGGGCGACGCCGACACCGCCTCCCTGGGACAGTCCGGCCATGACCGCGCACGCCGACCAGTAGCCGGGCAGACCAAGTACCGGGCCCAGCAACGGGTTGCCGTCGGGGGCGAAAGTGAAAGGACCATTGATCACGCGCTTGATACCGGCCTCACGGATGGCCGGAAAGTGCCTGAATCCGACTTCGAGCGAATCAGCGATGCGCTCCAGGTCGGGCGGCAACAGGCGCATGCTGAAGTCCCACGGAGTTTGACGTGGCGACCAGGGTTGACCTTTTCGTTCATAGGTTCCCAAGAGCAACCCGCCGCCCTCTTGGCGCAGATAGATCTCTCCCCCGAAATCAATGCAGTGCACCAACTCACCGTGTTCGCGGTTGTGTTCGGCGATCACTTCGATGTCCTCAGTGACCAGGTATTGGTGCTCCATGGCCAGCACCGGCAGATCAAGCCCGACCATGCGTCCCACCTCGCGTGCCCACAGCCCCCCGGCGTTGACCACATGTTCGCAACGGATCACCCCCTTCTCGTCGCCCGACGCGGTGTCGTAGGTGTGAACATCCCAGCCTCCGTCACTGGCGCGGTTGATCTCACGAACCCAGGTGTTGCGGTAGACGTCCGCTCCCTTCAGGCGTGCCGCTTTGGCGTAAGCATGGGTGACTCCCGCGGGGTCAACGTGGCCTTCGTGGGGGTCGTACATGGCCCCGACGAAGTGCTTCTCGTCCAGCAGAGGTACCAGTTGTTTCGCTTCGACAACCGAGAGGAGCTCCGTCTCCAGACCCAAGTATCGTCCGCGGGCGTGCGCCATTTTGAGCCAATCGAAGCGTTGCTCCGTGTCGGCGAGCATCACCCCGCCCGTCAGGTGGATACCGCAGTCCTGACCAGAGATCGCTTCTATCTCGGCGTACAAGTCGATTGTGTAGCGCTGTAGTTGAGCGACATTGGGATCGCCGTTGAGCGTGTGCATTCCACCCGCTGAGTGCCATGTCGACCCCGCAGTCAACTCGGTTCGCTCAATCAGCACCACGTCGGTCCAACCTGCTTTGGCGAGGTGATACAGCACCGAGGCTCCAACCACCCCACCACCAACCACCACGACTCGCGCATCGGTCTTCATCTGGCTCTTCGCCCTGTCTCTCGTCGCTAACCGAACTCGGGCGGATGGGGATTCACACCGCTGCCGAGGCGGGCAGCCTCGCTGTCGTCATCGCCGCAGGGGACCGCGATGTCTGCGCCGCATTCGACGGTCAGTGTGTCGGCCAGCATGTTGTGAAATCGGTGGAGCGGCTCTTCAAACCGCGGAGCGAGCGGCCCCGGTGCGATGGCCCCAGCGGTGACCCCACGTTGCCCGCGTTCAACGATGTCAATGTCCTCGTTGTTGACATCGACCCAGAAACTGCGAGTCTGGGCCATGTCTTCGTCTGACACATCAGGCGTCGAAGGCGGCAGCAGAAACGTGCACCGCTCTCGAGTGAGACCGGGAGCGACCGGTTCCAGCCGGATCAGAAACACATGGTTCGGCAACACCGCCAACATCACATTGGGAAACACCGCAACGAAGCGTCCGCTGACCGAATCAGACTGATCGAGTCCCGTCGCGGGCGGCAACACCAGCCAGTCGTCGCGGTCGTCACCCGAGACGGGCGTGGTGGTCTGCCCGCAGTACATTCCCGGTCCCTGATAGCGGTAGTGGTCCTTGACCCTGGAGACCTTCGCCAGTTCTGGGTGGACCCAACTCAGGTGGTAGTACTCCTGAAAGTTCTCGGAGATCAGCTTCCAGTTCGCTCGAACTTCAAAAGTCATTTCTGACTGCACCCGCCACTTGTCGAAGCCATACCCGCCCATCCGATCCGGGAGGTCGCCGAGCCACTGACGCAACGGAGGAGTTGCAGGGTCGACACAGGCGAACAGCAACAAGCCCCAGGTATCAACTCGGACTTCAACGAGCCCGAAGTCCTCCCGACTGAAGTCTGCCCGAGGAATCTCCTCGAAGAAGGGCGTCGACTGCAGCGACCCGTCAAGGCGATAACCCCAACGGTGATAGGGACAACGAATCGTTTTGCCGATGTCACAGTCGCTTGTAGCCAGTTCGGTTCCACGGTGACGACACGAGTTCACAAAACCGCGCAATACGCCCTTTTGGTCGCGAGTGATGAGGATGGACCGCCCCCCGACTTGGCGCACCAGCAAGCGACCCGCCTCTGTCACCTCCGCCGCGTTGCCCACCGCCACCCACGCTCGTTCAAACACCCGGCTGCGTTCGACCGAGAAGAAGCTCTCGTCGGTATACATCTGAGGTGGTAGTCCCGTGGCTGCGGTCAAGGGTGCCCTCGTGCCCGCCCAAACCGACTCGCCGACCCAATGCTCAACACTCGGGTCCTCCGATAGGTGACGCATCTGTTCGATCTTCACTAGCAGTCCTTTATTGATCGTCCGTTACTAGTAGTCCGTTTCCACCCCGCCTTCGGCAACGCGCCGATCAACGTATGCATACAGTTCTTCTCGCACCGACTCGTCCAGATGAGGGGGCTGATAAGCCCCAAGATGGGCGGCAACCAGGCGTTCGGCGTGATCCAGTGCTGTGGGTGACCCGGCCTCTTCCCAAGACTCGTAATTGCGCCAGTCAGACACCGCCGGTTTGAAGAAGGCACTCCGGTAACGGTCCTGGGTGTGCTGTGTGCCGAAGAAGTGACCACCGGGTCCGACATCGGCAATTGCTTCCAAGGCCATCGATGCAGTGTCAACGACAAGCGGTTGCAAGAAGGCGGCCACGCTTTGCAACAGGTCGTTGTCGATGACCATCTTCTCGAAGCTGGCGTGAAGCCCTCCCTCCATCCAACCTGCTCCGTGGTACACGAGGTTGGCGCCGCCCATGATCGCACCCCAGAGCGAGAACACCGACTCGTATCCGGCTTGAGCGTCAACTGCATTCGCAGCACACACATTGGACGAGCGGTACGGCAGTTTGTAACGGCGCGCCAACTGCCCTCCGAGCATCGCCGACTGCATATATTCAGGGGTGCCGAACGCGGGAGCACCCGACTGCATGTCGACATTGGAGGTGAACCCGCCGTAGATGACCGGCGCACCGGGCCGAACCAGCTGAGTGAAAGCGATCCCCGCCAACGCTTCCGCGTTCTGCTGAACTACCGCACCCGCCACGGTGACAGGGGCCATCGCACCCGCGAGCGTGAACGGTGTCACCACAATCACCTGATTACGCGACGAATACTCCAAGATGCCCTCGATCATCGGTCTGTCGAGACGCAGGGGTGAACTGACATTGATGACCGAGTGGATCGACGGCTGCTCGTCGAGTTCAGCGTCGCTGACACCACGCACAATTCGCACCATCTCCAGGCAATCAATGTTGCGTTGCGCGCCGAGCGAGTAGGCGTCCACCACCTTGTCTGACAGCGTCAAAAGATCCCGAAATGCTTCCAAGTGGCGTACCGAAGGGTGGATATCGATCGGCTCTACTGGATAACCACCGTGGGTCTGGACCGAGTTGAGGCACTGCGCCAGCCGGACGAGATTGCGAAAATCGGCTCGGTTCCCGGTGCGACGACCGCCTTTGCGGTCAACCACGTTTGGCGCGCTCGCAACCGAACCGAACACCACACTGTTTCCCCCGATCACCAAGTCGCGAGCAGGGTTGGGCGCATGTATCACAAACTCCGCTGGTGCGGTGCTGATCAATTCAGTGACCATTTCCGGATCGAAACGAACCCTCTCACCATCAACGTCAGCGCCTGCCGCCGCCAGCATCTCGGTGGCTTTCGGATGGAGAAAATCCATGCCGATGTCTCGCAAAACGAGCAGCGAAGAGTCATGGATCGATTCGAGTTCATCGTCTGAGATGACGGCGGTCGGCGCGAACGGACGCCGATGCAGATTCCAATCAGGTTGTGCGGGCGCAATCGGGCCGGACGGTCGCTCCCGACGACCCCTGCGACGAGGTGGAGACTCTGTGTTCATGTGATCCGTCACACTACTAGTTCCAACCTCGTAAGGAGCCCCAATCCGCCTGTGATCTTTGACTGTTCCTCGCAACCGTTAGGGTGACTGCGGTGATCACTACCACTCCCGATACTGAGGCGATCCAGCGCCGAACATTGATTGTGTTGATGTTGTCGGTGGGGCCGGCTGGTATGGGAATGGCCGGCGGTTTTTCGGCAACCAGCCTGGCAGCCGAGGACATCACCGGCAGCGACGGTTTGGCGACGCTGGCCGCCACCATGATCAGTATCGGCGGTGCCATTGCTGCGGTCCCGTTGGCTCGTTACATGGCTGCCAACGGGCGACGCCCGGGTTTGCGGATCGGTTGGACCGTCGCAGGGATCGGCTCTCTTGTCGCTTTCGTTTCGGTACTCGCCGATATTTACCCTCTGTTGGTGGCGGGTGCTTTCGCAATCGGTGTCGGCAACGGCACCAACCTGGCGGCCCGTTACGCCGCAGCGGATCTCGCCCCGCCAGATCGGCGAGCCCGCACGATCGGGCTCTTGGTGTGGGCATCGTCGATCGGTTCGGTTCTCGGCCCGACGGTTGCTCTCGGCCCGACCGGCTGGTTCGCAGAACAGCTCGATCTGCCTCGCCTTTCGGGTCCATACCTCATGGGCGCGTTGGTCTTCGCGGTCGCCGGACTCGTTGTCCAGGTCAAACTCCGCCCTGATCCCCTGACCTTGGCGACAAGTCTGTCCGCGTCCGCACCGGTCGCGCCGGCGCTCATCGAACGCCACGATATGGACGCGAAACCAAGGCTCGTTGACAGCTTCACAGCCATCGCTCGCCACCAGATGGCTCTGATTGCAGTCGGTGCTATGGCCGTGGGCCAGGCGGTGATGGTTGCGATAATGACCGTCACGCCGCTGCACATGGACGACGGCCACCACGAGACTCAAATCATCGGTTTGGTCATCAGCCTTCACATCGTCGGCATGTTCTTTTTTGCTCCCGTCGTCGGCTGGTTCGTCGACCGGTTGCCCACCGAGGCAATGGTGGCGGCTGCCGGCGTAATCCTCTTTGTCGGGGGTGAAATGGCATCACACACGGACCCTGCCGACAGCCTCGGAGTGTTCGTCGGACTGTTCTTGATCGGCTTGGGATGGTCGTTTGCGATGATCGCTGGAAGTTCTCTGCTCACAGGCTCATTCCCCGCACACGAACGGGCGAACGTGCAGGGCGCAGCCGATTTCACGATGGTCGCCTCGGGGGCTGTAGCCGGACTCGCTTCGGGTGTGATCGTTGAGCAGAGCAGTTTCGGAAGCCTCAGCCACTGGGCCGGCGTAGCCGCTCTCAGCCTCGTGGTCGCCGCCCTGTACCCCCTCGCCACCACTTGGCGACGCTGAGCGACAACTATGGTCCTCGCTCGGGGCCGAATTTTCGGGATTTATTTTCGGGTGGGGGGTTGGACGTATTGCCAGCCGAAACGGCCCTTGATGCAGAGGTGGCCGTGGGTGACGGAGTGATCTGCCGGCGACGTGACCTTCACAATCCTGTCGTCTTGAGTGTGCAACTCGAGGTTGCAGCCAACACCGCAGAACGAGCAGACCGTCGTAGTGACGTCCTGTTCGTCAGGGCGCCACTCCCCCGCTGCCCGCATATCGAACTCGGTCTTGAACTGGATCGCCCCCGTCGGACACACCCCGATGCAGTTGCCGCAGTAAACGCACGCCGAATCAGGCAATACAGTGTCGAACTCCGTGGAAATCCGCGCACCAAAACCACGTCCGCTGACCGCGATGGCATAGGTGTGCTGCGCGTCGTCGCCGCAAGCCTCGACGCACTTGTAGCACAAGACGCACTTGTCGTAGTCGCGGATGTAGAGGTCGTCCTGAATCTTCGGCTCCTCGCTGATCCGCTCGGCCACCAGGTCGGGTTGGTCATATCGATCCGGGTCAGCGCCGTAGTGGCGCATCCACTCGGCCAACTCGGTCGCCTGGCTCAAGTCGACGCTCGAACCGAGGAACTCGAGCACCATCTTGCGACTGTGACGAACCCGAGGGGAGTCCGTCTGCACAACCATCTCGTCTTCGGCCGCGCGCGCACACGAGGGAACAAGCGCCCGAGAGCCTTCCACCTCAACCACGCACACCCGGCAAACGTTGACTGGGGTGAGGTTCTCGGCCCAGCACAGGGTCGGTGTCTCGATACCGGCCGACTCGCAAGCCTTGTGTATCGAAGTGCCCTCAGGCACCGAAACGGCCTGGCCGTTGATCGTGAGGTTCACGCTGACTTCAGTAACGGTCACGATCCCTCCCTGAACTGGGGGCCTTCCCCGTTGGACTTCGACAGCAGGCCAAGGTCCATAGCAGAATTGATAGCAGAAGCCGCCGTGTGACCAAGTCCGCAGATGGAAGCGTCAACCATCACCTCGGCGATGTCGTCAACCAGACTGCGGCGCTGTGGCGACAAGGAACCCTTGGTTTGGAACTGCACCATTGTCTCGTGTTGGCGGACAGTGCCGACACGGCAAGGCACACATTGACCGCACGACTCGTTCTTGAAGAACTCCGCGATTCGCACGAGCACGTCGGTCATATCGATCTCATCGGTGAACGCCATCACCACACCCGAACCCAACGTGGTGCCGCGTTCACGCGTGTCTTCCAACGTGAGAGGCATGTCGAGAGCGTCAGGTCCTACGAATGACCCGGCCGCGCCACCCATCAGCACCGCAGCCAGAGTGCCGCTCCCAGTAAGAGGACCCGCGAGATCCAGCACCTGACCGAGCGTTGTGCCGAACTCCACCTCGTAGAGACCTGGTTCAGACACCCTTCCGCTCACACACAGCAGCTTCGTTCCCGGCGATCGCTCAGTCCCTCTGCTTCGATAGTCCTCCGCCCCGTGGAGCACGATGTCGAGGGTGTTGATCAGCGTCTCGGGATTGTTGATAGCGGTCGGCTCTCTGAACAGTCCATGTGTGGTGGGGAACGGCGGTTTGCTGCGCGGTTCACCCCTGAAACCCTCGAGTGAAGCGAACAGAGCGGTTTCCTCGCCGCAGATGTAAGCACCGGCTCCCCTGCGAATCTCTATGTCGAACCGATGCCCTGATTCAGCCGCGTCAGCGCCGAGCAAACCCGCCTCACGAGCCTGGATCACAGCATTCTCAAGCCTGGCAGTGGCCAGCGGATACTCGCCGCGAATATAGATCCAACCGTTCTCGGCGCCTGTCGCGAGACCCGCGAGCGTGAGCGACTCGATCACTGCGAAGGGGTCATGCTCCATCACGATCCGGTCCTTGAACGTGCCCGGCTCGGACTCATCGCAGTTGGCCACGACATGTTTGGGCCGCCCCTGCTCAGCGGCCACAGCTCGCCATTTGACACCGGTCGGGAACGCCGCTCCGCCGCGACCGGAGAGGCCGGAGTCAGCCACTGCCGTGCACACCTCAGCCGGCCCCATCTCAATCGCTTTGGCAAGCGCCTGATAACCGCCGTTGGCCCGGTAGGCATCGAGCGAGGTGGGGTCTACCACACCGACATTGCGCAGCAGCCGCAGTGACGGATCGCCCTGCTGCGGAATCTGCCTGGCAACCTCGACCGTATCCGCGGGAACAGAATCGGGCCCGCCGATTCCTTGGCGGAACTGAGCCGGGGCCCGTTCACATTGTCCGAGGCAGGGCGAGCGATGAACGTGTTCTCCGTTCGCCTCAAGCTCAGCAATCAGTTCTTCGTTGGCCGCGATCTGGCAGGCTGCATCAACGCAGACATGGGCGACATGAGTGACATCAGCGCGGTGTTCGGGTTCGTCGAGGCGGAACATCTCATAGAACGTGGCGACTCCGTAAGCCTCTGCAGGCGGTACCTGAAGCACCTCACAGACGTGGTTGAGGCCACCGGGGCTGATCCATCCCTTGGCGTTCTGCAACCCATGAAGGGCTGGAAGAAGCAGATGGCGGTGGTCGTGGCGACGATGTGTGCCTCCGTAGACGAGACGCTCTGTCTCATGAACAACCGCTGTCGGAGCCCCTATGGCGGTTGCTACTGCAGCAATTTCAATATCGTCCGCGACATCATCGCCGAAAAAAAGATCAGCCATTGGCAGATTTGGTTGCCGGGTCGGTGCTCGGAGTCAGCTGCTCCGGTTGTTCTTTCGTTATAGGTTCTATCCGCACGGCCGCCGCTTTGAACTCGGCCGTACCGGACCGCGGATCCCATTCGGGGTTGGTGAGTTGGTTGACATCGACTAGTTCAGGGAAATGGAAGGTGGTGAACGTGAGGCCCTTGGGAATGTCCGGCTGGATACGGACACTAGTTTCAACTGAGCCGCGGGGAGAAAAGACCCGTACCCGCTCCCCATCGCTCAGGCCGAGTCGCTCAGCGTCGGCCGGATTGACATCGATACCGGCTCCGTAGCGGATCGGTGATGCGTAGCCGCCTGTTTGTACGCCGGTGTTGTAGCTGTCGAGCGCTCGTCCGGTCGTGAGTCGAAGCGGGAACTCGTCGCTGAGCTGTTCCTTTGGTCCTTCGTGGTGGCACACACTGAATGGCGCCGGATCGCGGCCCTCGAGGTCATCGGCCCACAGCCAGCCGTGCAGGAACGTACTGCCGGGATCGTCCAAGTCCGTGCAGGGCCATTGGAGTCCGCCTTCAGATTCCAGACGTTCCCAGCTCATTCCCGCATGCAGCGGCGACAGCGATCGGAGTTCGTCCCACAGGTCTTGGGGAGTGGGTGTGCCCCAATCGACGCCCAAGCGGTTCGCTAGGTCGCCGATGATGTCAGTGTCGCAGCGGGCCTCTCCAGGCGGCGACACCGCGGCGCGAACCCTTTGCACCCGTCGTTCCGATGAAGTGACGGTTCCCTCGGATTCTGCCCATCCCACCGCCGCGGGCAACACAACATCAGCCATTTCGGCGGTTCGGGTCATCAGGATGTCCTGCACGACGAGAATGTCGAGTCCGTCGAGCAGTTTGCGGGCATGTGCCACATCTGCTTCTGAATCTGCAGGGTTCTCGCCGATCACGTAGAGCCCCTTGATTTCACCCCGCTCCATCGCCTCGAACATCAAGGTGAGGTGGAGTCCGGGTTTGTTCGGCAGCGACATGTGGTAGGCGGCTTCAAACTTGGCAAGCGCCACCGGATCTTCGACGTCTTGGAATCCGGGGAACTTGTTGGGCAGCGCACCCATGTCACCCCCTCCCTGCACATTGTTCTGGCCGCGCAGCGGTACCAGACCAGATCCCCAGCGCCCGACGTGCCCCGTGAGGAGCGCCAAGTTGCACAACGACAGGACGTTCTCAACCGCGTTGTGGTGTTCGGTGATGCCCAGGGTCCACAGAATCTGTGCGGTATCAGCGCCTGCATAATCGTGTGCGAGTTCGCGGATGGCGTGGGCGGGCACACCGGTGATTTCCTCGGCGTTGTCAAGCGTGTATTGCTCGACCGCGGCCTTGTAGTCCTCAAATCCCTGCGTGGAATGGGCGATGAAGTCGGTGTCATGCAGTCCCGCAGCGATGATTTCGCGGCCGACTGCATTTGCCAGTGCGATGTCGGTACCAACGTTGAGTCCGAGCCAGGCATCGGCGAACTTCGACGAACTCGTCCGGCGCGGGTCGACCGAGTACATTTTTGCTCCGTTGTCGAGACCCTTCAACAGATGGTGAAAGTAGATCGGATGGGCCTCCCGGGCGTTTGAACCCCACAGCAGGACGACATCGGTTTCTTCCACTTCTGTGTACGACGATGTTCCTCCTCCTGCTCCGAACACTGTCGCCAGACCGACGACCGAAGGTGCGTGTCAAGTTCGATTACAGGAATCAATGTTGTTGGACCGCATCGCGCAGCGAATGAACTTCTGCGCCGCGTAGTTCATCTCGTTGGTTGATTTGGAGCAACTGAACATGCCGAACGCTTCGCCGCCGTACTGGTCCCTGACCCGGGCGAGGCCTTGCGCCGCGCGGGCAAGTGCCTCATCCCAGGAAGCAGCACGGAGTTCACCGTTTTCCCGCACCATCGGAGTCGTGATCCGCTCGGTGGGCTTGATATAACGCTCACGGCGATTGCCGCGATTGAGTCCCTGCCGAGTCGGTCCTTTGGGGGCTGATTGGGCGTTCGCTTCGCTGTCGTCTACAGCAACGTTCTCCACATTGGAACAATACCGTAATGCGGAACAGGTGTGTCTTTCCGCCTCGAATCGCGTGTGATTAATCACCGGTTCGCGACGATTGCGCGTTTGTGCCAAATGTTCGTGTTAGCAGTCGGCGTTCGGATATCGTCGCTCAATGCGCTGGTCGAACCTTTTCGTACCCACGCTGCGCGAGCCACCCGCCGATGCCGAAGCAGCCAACCACAAGTTGTTGATCCGCGGCGGGTTCATCCGCCAACTCCACTCAGGCCACTACTCATTGCTGCCGCTCGGGCTACGGGTGCACGAAAAAGTCGCCGCCATCGTGCGGCGCGAGATGGATGCCATCGGTGGCCAAGAGTTCCTGCTGCCGGCGATGCATCCGGCTGAGATCTGGAAGAAGTCGGGCCGCTGGCACGCGGTGGGCGAGGAGATGTTCCGTCTCGTTGATCGCAAAGGCGCCGACAACGTATTGGGGATGACCCATGAGGAGATCTTCACTGACCTTGCCCAAGAGATCACCTCATACAGGTCGCTGCCTCAGATCTGGTATCAGATCCAGTGGAAGTTCCGCGACGAACCTCGCCCCAAAAGTGGTCTGTTGAGGGTTCGCGAGTTCGCAATGAAAGATTCGTATTCGTTCGATATCGACGAAGCGGGTCTCGATCACAGTTTCGGCATCCATCACGATGCTTATGTGCGCATCTTTTCCGCTCTGGGCCTGCCCGCTATACCCGTTGAGGCGTCGTCCGGGGCGATGGGCGGCTCAGATTCCACCGAGTTCATGGCCCCTTCGAGTGCAGGCGAAGACGACATCGCGTTGTGCGGCGAGTGTGGCTATGCAGCCAACGTTGAACGAGCGAAAGCCCGTTTGGCTGCCGTTGAGGATCGGGACCTCTCAGAGTTGGTTCGTTTCCCTACTCCGGGTGTTCGCACGATCGCCGCATTGGAGACATGCGAGGGCGGCGCCTCGGCCGTTCACCAGATCAAGACCATGGTGATGGTGCTCGACGGCGAGGTGACGTTGGCATTGCTGCGCGGCGACCACGAACTCGAGGTCCAAAAATTGGCCGATTTCACCGGAGCCGCAAACATCCGGCCTGCAACTGCTCAAGAAACGCTTCAGCATCTCGGTGCAAATCCCGGATCGCTCGGTGCCGTACGTGTCGACGGTTTGCGCATCATCTGCGATCCCGCACTCGAGGGCCGGCGCGGTTTGACCACCGGTGCCAATGAAGACGACTGGCACTGGTCCGGAGTCGATATTGCCCGCGACATCGTCGTTGACGAATGGACCGACCTGCGCAGAGTCCAAGCCAACGAGCCCTGTCAGAATTGTGGCTCCCCCCTTGAGATCGTTCGCTGCATCGAGGCAGGCCATATCTTCAAACTCGGCACCAAATACTCCGACGCGCTGGGTGCGTCGGTACTCGATCCCAATGGCGACCAGAAGCCGCTCGTGATGGGCAGCTACGGCATCGGCATCGGCCGCAACGTCGCCGCGGTTGCCGAGATCCACCATGACGACAAGGGTCTGTTATGGCCGCTGAACGTTGCTCCGTTCGAGGTGGTGATCACCATCGTGAACACCAAAGATGGCTCATCGGTAACAGCGGGCGAATCGCTTTATGAAGATCTTCGATCCAGCGGCGTTGACGTTTTGTTGGATGACCGTGATGCTCGTGCGGGTGTGAAGTTCGCCGACGCGGAGCTGATCGGTATCCCCTATCGGGTCACCATCGGCCCGAGAGCATTGGCCGACGGGGAGATCGAACTCACTTCCCGAGCCACGGGAAACACAACCCGCGTCGGCGTTGACTCCATCGCTGCGCTGCTCGTCGACACCGTCAACCGCGAACGCGGCTAGGGCCGTGTCAGCATTCTCCGACCACCCAGCGCTCTGTGCTACCTTGCTTGGTGTTACCTTGCCTTCAAAATTCGACTAGGAGCCAACCGTGTCCGATTTGCCCCCGCCCCCGCCCGAGTTCGAATCCGAGTCCTCTTCTCCGCCTCCACCTCCAGAACCGTCTCAGGCACCACAACCGGCCAAAGGTCGGGCAATGACCAACATCGGCGAGAACGTGGAGCTCGCGGGCGCGGGACACCGCCTCTTGGCCCGGGTCGTGGACGCGATAGTCGTCTTGGTTCCTGCAATTATTGCCGGTGCTGTCGGAGGGGAAATCGCATTTAGAGCCACAGCCATCGTGTTCGGCGTCGTCTACGAAGTCTCAATGATCGCGAACAAGGGCCAAACTGTTGGCAAGATGGCCACTCGGATCAAGGTCATCAAAACTGAAGCGAGCGTGCCGCCCGGGTGGGACAGTTCGTTATATCGCTGGGCTCTTCCGGGCGTCTTCAGCATTGTTTCCAATCTATCTTCGGTCCTGGGGATACTGGGGCTCGTGTCACTGCTGATCTACCTTTCTTTGTTGTGGGGTAAGAATCGCCAGGGATGGCACGACATGGTGGCAAAGACGTTCGTGGTCAAGGCCTGACCGGAGCTTGCCAAGCCAAACACTGCACACGCTGTTCCGTCATGCGGAACAAGCTCCTATAGTCGCTAGGTAATGTCTGTGCAATCGATCGAACGAGCCTTCGCCCTGCTGCGTGCCCTCGCGGTTGGCCCGGTCGGGGTCACGGAACTGGCTGAACGGGTGGAATTGCCCAAGTCGACCGTCGCGCGGATCCTTGCGGCGTTGGAGAACGAGGGTGCGGTCACCCAAGACGACATCGGCGGGGAATACCGTCTTGGCGAGGGACTGCTCGACATCGCCGGCGCAACCCAACCCGGCCGAAATCTCGTAGCCACCGCCCGCCCGCATCTGATCGACCTTTGCGACGAGGCGGGTGAGGCGGCAGGCGTGTCAGTTCTAGACGGGCGGTGCGTCTACTACCTCGACCACGTCGAGGCCGAGAGCGATGTCCAGGTACGGAGCTGGACAGGCGAACTCGCTCCTCTCCATGCGGTGCCGTCTGGGTTGGTACTGCTCGCCCACTACGACGACAAGCAACTCGACGCCTACCTGCGCGGTCCCGTAACGGCTTCGACCCCTTGGACCGTCACCGACCCAGATGAGATCCGCAAGCGGCTCGCCACCATCCGCAGCCTCGGCTACGCCTGGGTCTATGAAGAGTTCGCTGAGGGCATCAACTCAGTAGCAGCACCCATCATTGAAGCCGACGGAGCGGTCGAAGCGGCATTGCATATCCACGGGCCGGCCTATCGCTTCCCCAACCCGGAACGCACCCACGACCTCGGCAACCTGGTGATAAACGCCGCCGCCAGCCTCGCCGAAAACCTCGCCTCCGAATAACCCTCGAAATCTGGCCGGAGTTCTATCCCTTCCGGCTGCGGATTTCGGCGGTGATGGCGGGGATCACTTCGTGGAGATCGGCGATCACCGCCCAATCGGCCTTCACGACCATGTTGGCTTCTCGGTCAGTATTGATGGCCAGGATGTGTTTACTGGCCATCGCCCCCACCCAATGTTGGATCGCCCCCGAGATTCCTGAGGCGATATAGATCTCCGGGGCGATACGGGTGCCGGTTTGGCCAACCTGGTCGGAATGGGGGCGCCATCCGAGGTTCGTTACAGCCCTGGAGCATCCAACTCGGCCACCGAGAAGCTCGGCCAGTTCCTCGAGTTGAGCGAATCCCTCCGCTGAACCGACCCCGCGGCCGCCGCCGCAAACAACCGGTGCAGTGGGCAGAGTCACACCCGTTTGGAGCACCGTGCGATCTTTCACAACGGTCACACGGTGGCTCTCGTCGAGGTCAGCGTCGAACGTCTCCGTGTCGGCGTCGACAGAGTCTCCGGGTTGGGCGGCCACCGCATGAAGGCCGCAGGTGAGAAGCGCAACGTCGGCGTCGAGGCTGGAGTCTTCAAGCAGAGAGCCACCCCACTGCACCCGTGTCATGGTCCAGGGAATACCGGGGGTGACGTCAACACAGTTGGCCACGAACGGAGCATCAAGACGGGCCGCAACCTGCGCCATGACCTCGTTGCCTCGGTCCGATCCACAGGCCAGCACAGCGGAGGGTTCGAGGTCCGTGACCATTTGGGCCACCGCGGCACCGTACGCATCTGGCCCGTAGTCGCTCAGCACTTCATGAACACAGGTGTGGACCACCTCAGCGCCATAGTCGCCGGCCTCGGTGACCAGCGCGTCATCGTCAGCGCCGATAAGAGCGGCTTCAAGGTCTTCATCCATCTTCTCGGCCAATGACCGACCAAATGTGAGAGCCTCACGGGCCGCTTCAGCAAGCGCTCCTCGATCATGTTCGAGCACTACCAGCAGCATCAGAGCACCCCCAACTCTTCGAGCACGTCAACCACCGCGGCGGCCGCGTCAGGGCCGTCTCCGAGGATGACCGTCTCGGACACCTGCTCGGGCGGGCGATGCAGTCGAATCCGGCCTTGACCACCTTGAGCGGCGTCAATGTCGAGCGACCGGACCTCCAGTTTCTTGGACCTCAGGCGGCCCTTCATCGTCGGGTATCGGGGCAGATTGAGTCCTTCTTTGACCCCTAGGACGCATGGCCGTGGGAGTTCATAAACCTCGAAACCGCCGTCGATTGCTCGACGTGCCGTGACCGTGCCGGTTCCGCTCCCGTCACCGGACACTTCGATTCCCTTGATTCCGTTGACGATGGGCCTCCCCAACGAATGCGCCACCCGTATCCCTACCTGGAAGCCACCGGAATCTGCCGACTCGTTGCCGAACAGGATGAGATCGAACGGCTCTTCAGCCTCGGACTCGAGCACATCGATCGCCTCGTGGATCACAGCTGCGGTCCGCTGGGGATCCCAAGCTCCGTCGCTGGGGATCAAGACGCCGTGATCAGCCCCGACCGAGGCGGCGTAGCGCAGTTGTTCTGCTGCTTCGGACGGGCCGACCGTGAGCACGGTGACCTCTCCACCGTGTTCTTCACGGAGTTGTACAGCCCCTTCGACACCGCATTCTTCGTGTGGACTGGTCGTGAAACCCAGGTGAGCGGCATCGACATCGGAGCCGTCTGCAGTGACGTTGATCTTGGCACCGGGTGCCGGTACTCGCTTGACGCAGCAGAGGATCTTCATGACCTGGTCAACCTTGAATCATCAGTTCGGAACATTGGCGCGAAACATCAGCCTTTCAGACGTGAGTCTTCGGGGTCGAAGGCGGAACCCGGGCCCACGACAGTTACGGGGAACAACTCGTTCATGTACATGACTTGAAGTTGGGTACCCGCGGTGGCCAATTCGTTGGGCACATACCCCATCAGGAGGTGCTTGCCCACTGATGGTCCGTAACCGGCCGAGGTCACACGCGACACCCTTCCGTGAGAATCGACGATGCGCTCGCCGTGAAGGTCGACAATGGGTTCGTTGCCCCCCATCATGTGGCGGGCGCGCCCATTACTGTCTGTTTGGTCCTCGACTGTGAGCGTCACACACTGGATTTCAGCGCCAGCTTCACGGGCTTTGAGATAGGGCTCGCGGCCAATGAAATCCGCAGCTTTCACTCTGGGCCGGGCGAGTCCTGCTTCAACCGGGTTGTATTCGCTCTCGAGTTCAGCGCCCATCAAGCGA
Organism: Acidimicrobiaceae bacterium; assembly: GCA_009845995.1. GTDB lineage: Bacteria > Actinomycetota > Acidimicrobiia > Acidimicrobiales > Aldehydirespiratoraceae > VXYK01. Next base: position 79,163 of record VXYK01000005.1, read on the forward strand.
TAACCCTTCTCAAGCCGACCCGAGGTGCCGTAGACACCGCCGCCGGTTGGACGGATGCCGAGTTCTCGGCCGGTCGCGAAGAGGGCATCCCACAGCGCCGGGCCGTTGCTCCAATCCGTGTAGATCTCCCAGCCTGTGTCGCCCACGTAGGAGATGCGGAACAGGTGGGCTTGGATCGTTCGGGTTTGTCCTCCGCCTGCAGAGCAGTCGAGTTCAATCGGGATGATCGAGCCATAGGGCGAGCCGGCTTGGCTCAGGTCGTGATCTGTGAGTTGTGCCAGGACTTGCGGAGCGTTGGGACCCCAGAGTCCGAGGGTGGTGATCTGTGTGGTGACGTTGGTGAAGGTCACCGAACCGTCGTTGGGCATGTGCTTGCGGGTCCAGAACTCGTCACGTCCACCGTCGAACACGCCAGTGACGATCCTCACCCGGTCTTCGCCCATGCGCATCATGGTGAGGTCGGAGTGAAAGCCGCCGTCGGCGTTGAGCCACGGCGTGTAGATCGACCGTCCCACGGCAACATTGATCTTGTTGACGGCAAGCCGATCCGCGTACTCGACAGCTCCCGGCCCCTTCAGTTCGTAGATCTGGAAAGCCGACAGGTCAACCACACCGCAGTTCTCCCGCAGGTTCAGGTGCTCACCGATGGTTATGGGACTCCACCAGCGGTTGTCCCATTCGACCTCACGCGGCTCGAGGTCGTAGCGCTCGCACAGATCAGCGTTGGTGTTGTACCACTGGGGCCGTTCCCACACCCGGGCTTGGAAGAACTCTGCTTCCAGCGCTTCTTGGCGGGAACGGTATGGGGACTGGACAAGATGCCGGCGAGATTCCCACTGCTCGGCGGGGTGAACGATGCCATAGGTCTTGTTGAAGTGCTCGTGAGCCCTCGCCCAGATGTGTTCATTGCTCTTTTCTTCGTCGTAGAAGCGAGCTATATCCGCGCCGTGGGCGTCGATCACCCGCGGGTAGCCGTGAGTCATCCACTCCGCCACTACCTGTGCCATGCCGGGACCTTCTTTCACCCAGACGGCTGCGGCCGACCAGAGGCCCTCAACGTCGGGGATCTCGCCGAGGCAGGGCATGGTGTCGGGTGTCAGCGACAGCAGGCCGTTGATGGCGTACTTGATTTCGGCGTCGCCGAGCATGTCCATCAGTTCGATCGCTTCTTCCATCTGCTGGTCGAAGTCGTCGGGAGTGAATGGCATCTCCGTTGGAGACAGCGCGGCCTCCTCGTTCGACGGGATCTCGTCGGGGTGGTGCAGGATGGGCCGGTGACCGTAGGAGCCGACCTCCATCGAACCCGCTGATTGCCGCTCGTAGCAGAAGGTGTCCATGTCGCGCACGATGGGGTAGCCGATCTCGTTGTTGGTTTCAGCGAGGATGTCTATCGGGCCGACATCAGCCATCTGGTGCACGGCGGGCACGAGCGGGATGTATGTGTCGGCCATGTCCGCGATGCGATTGGACCAGACGCCGCAGGCGATGATCACGTATTCGGTCTCGATGGTGCCCTTGTCGGTGACCACTGCTTTGATCTTGCGACGGCCGTTGGGCCGGGTTGTGTCGTCGGTGATGAGATCGAGCACTTCGGTGTTGGCAAAGACCTTGCAATCGGCTTTTTCGATGGCTTCTTTGCGCATGACGGTGCCCGTTTCAAGCGAGTCGACCACCGAGACCGTGGGGCAGTAGAAGCCGCCGAGGATGACATCGGAGTTGATGTAGGGCACTAGTTCTTTCACCTGGGCGGGGGTGAGCAGGTGAGCTTCGATACCCCACGCCTTGGCTGAGGTCATGCGCCGCTCGAGTTCGTCCATGCGCTCTTGGGTGCGGGCTACTTCGATACCCCCGGAGTCCACCGACAGGTTCAGGTCGCGGTACTGGTTGGCGCTCTGCTCACCGAGCAGAGCCATTTCTTTGTTGTGGTCGACCGGGAAAATGAAGTTTGATGCATGTCCAGTTGAGCCGCCCGGGTTGGGAAGAGGCCCTTTCTCAACGAGGACGAGGTCTTGCCAGCCGAGTCGGGCGAGATGTCCGACGAGGCAGTTGCCGACGATCCCTGCGCCGATCACTACGACATTGGCTTTGGTGGGGAATTCGCTCACGGTTGGACTCTATTCTGAAGTCGATTGTCGTGCCGGTTGGTGCCGCCGGCATCGCAGTGCGTGCGTTTGCGGCACAACCCACGGAGACAATACTGGACGATCGTTCAGTTTGCACGCGGCAGCGGGTTCAGAGGCTCGCTTTTTTCAGCGCTGCAGTCAACGGACAAGATATTGTGCGCCCAATACAGTCCCAAGGAAGCAGCGTGAGTGACATTGCCTGCAACGCGTCGGCCAAGCACCGCCGACATCGCCGTGGTCGGGCTAGTCACGGGTCCCTGACCCGTCTCTCCGCATTGATTGCCGCACTACTCCTTATTGGCGCGGCGTGCGGTGGCGACAGCACCGAGTCAGGACCCGGGACCACAACCACATCGACCAACACACTCGCGCCCACGACCACCGAAGACGCACCCACGACCACGAAGGCATTGTCAGCCGACTCGTCTACGACAACCGCATCACCAACGACCACGACAACATCAGCGCAAACCGACCCAACTGACGTCGAGATCGCCACCATCAATGTGCTCCACGGTTTCCCACCGCCGGTCTCGGGCTGTGTCGAGCACACCGACAACTGTCTGGCACCGATTCGCGTCGACATCCTTTGGAAGTACCTCGACCAGCAGGCCGGTTGTCCAGAAATCATCGCTCTGCAAGAGATCAGTCCGCGCTGGTTCGAGATCATCCCGGAGAAGCTGCCCGCGCTATGCGGCGGTGAGCATGTGTTGCTGACCGAGAACGTCGGACAGATCGATCAGGAAATGATCCTCACCACGCTCCCAGTTATCGACCACGCCCGTGTTGAGCTTGCCGGCCGGCCGATCTGGTCGGCCCACTGGGCTCAACTCGATGCGGGCAACAGCCTGATCGTCGATGTGTTCGCGACTCACTATGCGAGTTCGGCTTTCAACCCGCCCTGTGATGATTCACACCCAGCGACTAGTTGTCCGTCCTATTGCCCCGCCGATGGAGATCTTGGCTCCTGCCATCCGTTTCAAACGCTTGATTTTCTGACCAACCGAGCCGCCGAGAACAGTCTCCGCGTCATCGTCGGTGATCTGAACAAGCAAATCAGTGACCCTCGCATTCAGACCTTGCTGGACGGCGGTTTCATCGACACTCACCTCGCGGCCAACAACGCCGAATGCCCGCCGACAGGCGGCGCCAACTGCACCGCCGGGATCGGTGGTCCCGGCGACCTCCACGGTCTCGATATCGCCGAACAAACACTCCGTTCAAGAATCGACTTCATCCTGGCTGCTCCCCCGCCTGGATGCGAGCTCCTAGTCGATGTCGGCGATGCCGACGAAGACAGCACCCACACCGGGCTCTGGGCCGACAAACCCCTAGATGAGCCAGTCGAGGGCCTCTATTGGGCCTCCGACCACACCGGAGTACAAGCCGACATCGGCCTCGATTGCCGGTAGGACCTTCCCCGCGAGCGTGTCGGAATGCCGACTCCGCCGTCTGGCTTGGCGACCTCAACCGAACCCTCCCAGCGAGCATGTGGGGCAGAGTGCGACACACAACCGATTCTCGTGCTTGTGAGCTCCAACCCTGAATTATTTTGAGCAGGTGACAGCGAGCTCTCGGGCACATCTTCGAAACGACCGCGTCCGGGCGGGGCTCGATCTTCAAGACACCTGTCACGCTGAATCATCTCACCTGCAACGCCCGCAAAGGCACTGGGCAACACCGAAGGAGCGTTAAAGGTTGTCTCCGAGGCAGGTCGGGTCGGCTTAGTTGCACTCATTGCCGAGTCGGCGTGCGAACCAGAACCGAGCGCTCGTTTCGTTCGTCCGACATTGCCATGAGCCAGGCGAACCGTGAATCCGCCATCACCGCTGCAAGGGACCGGAGACCTCTTGGACTCTGGATTCTTGGACTCTGGTTTCGTGTTGGCGCGAGCTGGGGGTCTGAGGCCAAACCTGAGTGTCTTGGGGTCTTGGTGGACTTCCCAACCGAGTTTGTGAATCTTCTGGTGACAGGCATCGCAGACCAGCAACAGGTTGTCCAAGTCCGTGGGTCCGTTCTTCGACCACCAGAGAATATGGTGAGCCTTGCACCACAGCGGATTCGCGTTGCACCCGATGCAACCTTGATCACGGGCCATCAACGCGACCCGTTGTGCCTCTGAGGCAGTGCGTCGATGACGGCCCAACCACATGTTCTGCGTCTTGGCGTCGAATATCGATGGCAGAATCTCAGCCTCGAGAGCCAAGTCCACCAGCGTCTTGATCGGGATCGGAGAGCCATCCGCGAGTCTGGCGTTGACCAACTGTTGATTGATCACGTCGAAATCGGCGATGACCAACAAGTTCGTGCCCTGCGCCTTATTTCCGCCCGGTTCGCAGATCACCTCGGCCAGCGCGTCGGCCATCCTCTGCTGGGGCGTGCGACGCGCCTTCGGGTCTTCTTGCTGCCATAGCTCGCGTTCTTTGGCTGTCAACACGGTTGCTAGACGGGTGCCGGTGATCCGATCAAGTTGGGCCGACAACACGAACATGCCCGTCTCAGAACTCTCAAAGATCGTCGCTTTGCGACGCGTCCGCTGCCGATCAAGGATCGACTGGCCGTCGTCTGCAGACACGTCTTGTTGATGGCGACGCACAGTCTTCGCGAACTCGTCGTAGTCCTGTGACTTGGCAGCTTCCACCAACGCCGACTCGTCGATATCTCCCTCACCCGCGGCTCGACTGATCAACCGAGCATGCCCTTGGGGGATCGACCCGTCGTCGAGCGCGTCGCTTGTCGCGGGCAGTTCACTCATCCGCTGTGCCGTTTCAACATCGCGTTTAGCTTCGCGGCCGGAGGAGCGCAGTTCCTCACCGGCTACGCGTTGCGCGATCGCTGTGCTGTGACGACGGCCCAGCTCGGCCAACACCCGCGACTTCATCGCCGCTAGCCGCGACTCCGAACGGCCGATCAACCCGAGCCGCGAGCGCAAGCTCCCATCAGACAGTTGAGTCTCATCGAGCAGATCAACGCACACCGCATTCCCACAAGCACACCTGGGGCTCGATCCGTCTCCCGAGGGAGAACTCAAGCGAACAACCCCAGCGAGAGCACCGTCCGCATCGGCTTCGACGGATTCCTGCAAGTGGGGGTGAGTTCCATGTATCCCACATTACGAACCCCCTGTGACAGTAACCCCTTGAATCAATCTAAATTTAATGAATTATCTTTTTTTGACGTGAATTTCTGGCGTCACCGTTCCGAACGGCGCTGTACGTCACGAAGACGCCGTAAGTGGTGAGGCCGCGGATGTCAGACGCAAGAGCCAGCACTTCGGAGGTTCGACTAGCGTTGTGCCCCTTATGGCGTCGGAGATGTCTACTACAGAGGTAATCGACGGCATCCCGTATTGGACCGAGAGGATGTACAAGCCCGGTGGCGGCCAGGACCACCTCGGACTCGGTTCCGTCGTCACCGACCGGATCCTGCCGCGTCTTTCGCCAGGTATCAATGTGCTTACAACCCACCCGCGTTACTGGTCGTTCTACGCCTTCGTGTTGAGCGAGTTCTGGGATCGCGATCTCCCGAGAACAAAGGCAGCGCTTCGGGATTGGTATCGGCCGCTGGAGTGCATCTACTCGATCGCGTGCTCTCTCTGTCAGAACCCGGATCACTACGGCACGCCGTTCGGCACGCGACGAATAGCGGGACTCGTCGCAGAGAACCCGGACGGATTCGACCCGCGGTTCGACTTCATCCAGTCCTCTATGGGCGGCTACGGGCTCTATCACCGAGGGGTCATGCAAGCCGTTGGCCTAGTCGCGCTCGCCGATCCGGGACTCGGGCTGCCGATCGACGCCGTCACCCCCGAGGGCCGGATCGTCGCGGATGCCTTCCGGGCGGCGATTGCCAACACCGACTACTACCGGAACTGGCTCTACCGCCACGACGAGGAGCTTCCCCACGAGGTCGCAGCCGAATACGGCGAGTTGGCATGCTTCTGCCGCCTCCGTGAAGATGCCGCGCTTGATCGACCGCTTCTAGTTGACGCCTTCCTCCATCACGGCAACCCGGACGAGACTCAAGCGCGTCGCCAAACGCTACGCATGTTCTGCGAGATAGCTGCCCAGAGCGCGCCCGATCCTGTAGATGAACCCTCGTTCCGACGCCTTGTCTACTACGGTGCCGACTCACTAGAGGAGCACACTTCTGGTGCGAAATTCGTTCCGCCGGCACCGCTCGTCAGCACTGCTCGTAAGTGGCGTCTCTATCAGATGCGCGAATACTTCAACGCCGCGATCAACGATATGTGGCGACGCCTGTTCTATTGGGGATGCGCTCGCGAGGGAGACATCTATCCGGTGCCGATGGCTGACGTGTTCGCATCAATCGACGCTATCGATTTCGAGGGCTTTGCTGAATCAATCGATGTCGTCCTACCATCCAGCGGGTTTTTCGCTGACACGCCATACCACGATCTGCTCGAATGGGTAACAGCAGTCGGCGGCATCACCGGCCAACTTGACGATCGTTGGGACCTTCCCTGTGACCTCACCGAGGATCGAATAATCGAGTGGCTCGGCTACGGGCGACATGCGACCGACCACGGCCCTGACATGCTCGCTGCTGCTCTAACCCTCGCTACATTCGTAGCAGCTCGCTTATGGCCACCCGAACTCGCTCTCATCGAGCCAGCAGATTGGTTCCCTGTCCGCGAAGGTGGACAGGATCGACTCAGCCTGCAGCGATTCATCAACGCCCTCCGAATACGGGTTGACACCAACGCGACGATTGGGGAAGTCGCCCGCTGGTTGACGCGTGACTACGTAATCGCTCAGCACGAACGAGTCGCCACCGCCAAGCTTCCGACGACGGGCGACACATTCCGATTCCGCCGAGAAGCCGGGCGACTTCGCTTCTTCCATAAGGATGCTCAGGCAGGCATGAACGACTCCAGGTTCAACGCGCTTGCGACGTTCGTTTACGAACTCGGGTGGAGCGGCTACTTGTACTTCGAGCACCACGGTCTGACTGAGGAAGGCGAGTTCCTACGGACCCACGGGGATCTGCCCGTATCTGGGGCGTTCGAACCACTCGCCGTTGCGGAGGACCCGTGATGGCACCTCGAATCAAGTTGCCAAAGCTGTTCGACGAGGAGCCGTGGGACAGCGTCATCATCGCCACGTATGGAGCTGACCTTGCTTTCTACGAACGAGACCTGTGGCGACAGATCGATTACGCAAAGAACCGCCTGATCCTCGCAGATGGGCGACAGATCCAACGCAGCATCCTAGCCATCGAGAACACTAGCCCGCTTCGCCATGTCAACCGCTCCTACATTCTCGCGCCTATAAGGCTGTCCGGTGCCGCTCACGCAAAGCTGCTTCTCCTGCTCGCCGAGGACCGAGGACTTCTTGCAGTGGGGTCGGGGAATCTCCGTATGGACGGCTACGCGTCACAGGGAGAGTGCTTCACCACATATAGGTGGTCGGAAGAAGACCCCCGACACCTCAATGCTTTCGTTACAGCGAAGGACTTCCTAGAGCAAGTAATCACTCGCGGACATGTTGATGAGTTCGTGAAACCCAGGATCCAACAGGCTTGGCAGGACGCACCGTGGATCTTCGGCGTGTTGGACGGGGCGACCTCCACCGTGCGTCACAACCTAGACATACCACTTCTTGACCAGCTGATCGAGGTCATCGACGGCCGTCTCGTGCGCGAACTCGTGGTCCACGCCCCCTTCTACGACCATAGTTGTTCGGCGCTGTCCGAGATCATCGATCGAACGCAGCCTCAGTACCTACGAATCCTCCTCCAGGAACGAATCACTTCTGTCGATCCGCGCCGATTGACCGACGTCCTGTCCACTGCCCCAGGCCAAGTCGAAGTCCGAACAGTTGAAGCGCACGAGAGAGGTACATTCCTCCACTCCAAATTCATTGTCGCTCGCTTGAACTCATCGGAGGTCTGCCTGCAGGGCTCTGCGAACGTGTCTACACCAGCACTGCTTCAGGATGGCCGGGCGGGCAATATCGAGATCGCCAACCTGCTCGAAGCTACCCCGGACACCTTCGAGCATCTGGTCTCCGATCTTGTCATCTCCGATGATCCCGTCGACATCTCTTCGCTCAGCTTGTCGCTAATTGAAGATGACGACGAGCCCGATATCGACGAGTACGCACCACATGTGCGAGAACTGACTTGGGTACGGCCCCAGCTCACCGGGTTTTTCGAGGGCGAAATCGACATACCCCCTGAGGTCAAGATCAGCGAGTCGACAGTCGACGATGTTGAGTGGCAACTCGACACTCCACGTGACGGTATGACGCAGTTCCGCGCAATCCTCAGCGAGTCCGCTTTCGCCCAGCTCGACCGCGTGGCTACCGTCACATTTGCTTTCGGTTCCGGCCGAAGGACCGCGCCCGCGTACCCTTACCACCTCAATGCCCTAGAAGCACTGTCGTCTGGGCAGGGACAAACCGACCTGTTGAAGCAAGCTGGCGACTTCGATCTCGACGACGAGGAAATTGAGAGACTTCTCGTCCAGCTCGACGAAGTGCTCATCGTCGACGGCCGAAGCTTGTGGCGAATGCTCAAACGAGACGTGCCCGAATCCGCCTCAGACGAGGAGTCAGTAGAGCTTCGCTACGAGGACCTCGACTGGGACGCAATCCGTTCCCATCCGAAGCTGGCGCAGTATCGAACGTGGGACCAACGCGGGCACGCTGATCCGACCGGACTTGAGATCCTGCTCGGGTCAATCGCTGATCGCTTCCGCTCCGAAGCCCGCCAGCGGCGCTGCGGAGGAGTGATCCGAGAGGCAGAGACGGAGACAACTGGCGATCCTCTCGACGATCTCGCCAAGACCATAGACGCCGAAGATGAAGAGACCGCCGAAGCCGAAGAGGCCGAAGTAGAAGGTCGCCGGATGAGCGCACGGAACAGAGCACGACGACAGTTTCAGAGCTTCGTCAAGCGCTTCGTGACTGGGCTGAGTGATATTGAGTTCACGCGGCTTGTCGGGCCAAGTGTGATCGTGCCGAGTTACGTCGTGTTCAACCACTTGTGCTGGAAGTTGGCTCAACTCGATCTCATCGACCAGTCGTTTGTCGTCGATGCCCAGGTCAAGCTCTGGGGGTTCTTCTGGGGTGACACGACAGGACCGGGTTACCTGGCGGCGATGAGCGAGGATGAACAGCTCGCGTCAATCGACCTGCTTGATGCCCACTGTGCCGAGGCGACGATGCTCGCGTCCGTGCACCAAGCATACGGTATTGCTTGGAGGCTTGAGGACGCGGAGGTTGTGCGCGTGCGTGACCTATGGCGCGTGATCCTCACACACGATCTCGGTGGCGTTGGCAGGACATCGGTTCAGGACGCGGCGGCGAACAGTGGATCCGGCCTTGACGCTTTGCCTCTTGCCGATTTCGTTGCCGATCTCGCTGATCTAGCGGACTACACACCTGACCACGAGATCTTCGTGACGGCTGCCGGGATCTTGGGCTGCCGCGCCGACGACTTGACTAAGTCCGAGGTTAAGGTCCACCGCGGCGACCTTGGCAACGAGATCGTCGAGGAGTTGAAGGTCGCTGATCCGCTCGTCGAACTAGACCAGCCGACGGCGGTACGCCTGTTCTCTGAGCTTGCGCGCCTGCTTCCCGAAGGGCGGTACCTGCGCGTGAGCCACTCACAGAAGGACACGGGCGCCTTCGCCGACTACGAGCGTGGTGTCGGGCTCTGGTACGACCGACGCGACGACGCAGAGAGCGAGTTCGATCCACCGGGTGCTAGTAGAAAACCATGGGACGCATCAGTCGCGCAGTTACGGAGCCTCGCAGCTTGACCCACACCGAGGCGATCAAGGACCCCTCTCGGGTCTCATATGTTCCATATTCCCTTAAACAGAGCTGAGGCCACCGAACGAGACGGACCCCTCTGACAGCAATGGCTGAACGATCGCTGACCCGACCCTGACGCCAGCTCCTAGCGGGGAGTTCGCTTGCGAAGCCCATGGGCAGATCATTTCTGCAGATGTTCAACAACGTGCAAATTTCTGCCAATCTGACAAACACACGGTTGGTGTGAAGAGGCTACAATGAGTCCGTATCGCGGAATCGTTCCGCAATACGGAACGAAACCCGAAGCAACGGGCGTGCTGGTCCAACCGCGCCGCCCGCGCAGGAGCAAACATGGCCTTTCCCAGTGACCTTGAGATCGCCAACCAGGCAAATCTCAAACCTCTAACCGACATCGCGCGCAGCGCCGGTATCCCGGCTGAGTGTCTCGAGCCCTATGGCGTGGGCGCCGCCAAGATCTCACTCGACGCCATCGAGAAGATGAGCGACAGGCCAAAAGCGGGGTACGTCGTCGTTTCAGCCATCACGCCAACACCTCTGGGCGAAGGCAAGACGACCACGACCGTCGGGCTCGGCCAAGCGTTCCAGCACATAGGTCGAACGGCCACCATCGCGATCCGCCAGCCCTCAATGGGGCCCACGTTCGGGATCAAGGGGGGTGCCGCCGGAGGTGGTTACAGCCAGGTCGTGCCCATGGAGCTCTTCAACCTTCATCTCACCGGCGACATGCACGCCGTCACCGCGGCCCACAACCTCTGCTCGGCAATGCTCGACGCTCACATCTACCACGGCAACGACGCTGGGTTCGACATCCACAACATCACCTGGCGGCGCGTGCTCGACGTCAACGACCGGGCCCTGCGCAACGCGGTGATCGGTCTCGGCGGACGACTCGACGGCATCCCCCGCGAAACTGGATTCGACATCACGGCCGCATCCGAAGTCATGGCAGCTCTCGCCCTCTGCACCTCGCTTCAAGACCTCCGCACCCGCCTCGGACGGATCGTTTTGGGCTACAACAAGGCCGGCACTCCGATCACCGCCGAAGACATCGGTGCGGCAGGTTCGATGGCCGTGATCTTGAAAGAAGCCATCAAACCCAACTTGATGCAGACGCTGGAAAACACTCCGGCGCTGGTTCACACCGGACCCTTCGGCAACATCGCCACCGGCAACAGCTCGATCATCGCCGACCAGATCGGCATCCATACCAGCGAGTTCCTGCTGACCGAGGCAGGGTTCGGTGCTGACATGGGGGCCGAGCGATTCTTCAACATCAAGTGCCGTTACTCCGGGATCGCGCCGGACGCTGCCGTACTCGTCGCCACGGTGCGAGGCCTCAAAGCCCATTCCGGCAAGCACAAGATCGTTGCGGGAAGACCTCTGCCCGAGGCGTTGTTGGCCGAGAATCCCGACGAGGTTCACATGGGCGGCGACAACCTGCGCAAGCAGCTCGAAAACATGCAGGTACACGGTTGTACGCCGGTAGTCGCAATCAATGTCTTCCCCGGCGACCATCCCGGTGATATTGCCGCGATCGGAGAGATTGCAGACGAATACGGTGCTCGCGCGGCGGTGTCCACTCACTTCTCCGATGGTGGACGAGGAGCCACCGAGTTGGCCGAAGCGGTGGCTGCCGCTGCCGCTGAACCAAGCGAATTCCAACTGCTGTATCCGAGTGAGGCATCGCTCAAGGACAAGATCCATGCGGTTGCCACCAAGGTTTACGGAGCAGACGATGTGGAATACACCGCCCAGGCCAACAAACAGCTGGCCACCTACACTGAGGCGGGTTTTGCCGACCTGCCTGTGTGCATAGCCAAAACCCATCTTTCCATCAGCTCCAACCCCGCATTGAAGGGTGCCCCCACCGATTGGACCCTGCCCGTACGCGAGGTCCGCGCGAGCGTTGGAGCCGGATTCATCTACCCGCTCTGCGGCGATATGCGGACCATGCCTGGCCTGGGCAAGATTCCGGCCGCCAAGTCCATAGACATTGACGCCGACGGCAACGTCGTCGGTCTTTCTTAGAACCACCGGCCCTTCTGAGGGCCTTCCCTCACTGGAGTCAAGTGAACCCACTCGCCAACATCCTGCGCCCCAGCCCCCGGGCAATCAGCTCCCCTGTCGCTCGCGCCGCGGTTTCCGACATGACCTATGAGGTCATCCCACTGAAGAGCCTGCCCGAGGCGATTCAGCAGCTTCCCCCCAATGCTCGCGTCAGCGTCACAGCCTCCCCGGTCAAACCTCTGGAGGACACGCTCGACGTATGCGCCGAACTGCTTGACCTCGGTCACCGACCGATCCCGCATATCGCCGCTCGCAAGGTGACCGACGCGGCGCACCTGCGCTCGCTAGCAGCGCGCATCAAGCAACTGGAGCTCAGCGAGATCTTCTGCATCGCCGGCGATGCGCAAGACGCAGGCGAATATCCCGACGCAATGTCGCTTCTGCGACCCCTGCTCGACATCACCGCCGGTGACATTTCTGCTGTGGGTGTGTCCTCTTACCCCGACGGTCATGCCTTCATCGACGATTCAGACCTGCACCGAGCGTTGATCGACAAACAGGAGCTGTTTCAGGAGGCGGAAATCAAAGGACACGCCTCCACGCAGATGTGTTTTTCAACTGACACGATCGTTTCTTGGTTGACCTCGCAGCGTGGGGAAGGTCTGACCATGCCGGTGCATCTTGGAGTCGCGGGCGTGGTGGACCGGGCAAAGCTAATTCGCATGGGTATGCGGCTCGGCGTGGGGGCCTCGCTGCGATACGTCCAAAAAAACAGGACCGGCCTGCTCAAGCTCTTCTCTTCGGTCGGCTACAACCCCAGCGATGTCATCGACCCGCTCGCCGACGAGTTCGACTCTTTGGGTATTGAGGGACTTCATATGTTCACCTTCAACCAGGTAGCCGCCACGCAGCGGTGGCAACAAGCCAAGCTCAGATAACGCCGGACCGCATATGAGTGCTCCGCTTCTCGCACCGTTCCGAGGCTGGCTCATCCGGCCCGAGTGGTCCAGTCGGGTGATCGCGGGAGCATACGATTCAAAAACGGCTGCACAGCGCCGCGCCATCGTCGAGCAGAACCCGCTCAGCTACCTTGGCGTGACGCGGTCCCATGAGGATCTGATCGAGGGTTGCTCAGACGCCGATCTGCTGAGTCTCAGCAGCGGGACTTTGGAACGGATCCTCAAAGCCGACGCGTTCACGCCCTCGGACCACGCCTCGTTTTTCGCATACCGCTTGAGTTCACCGGACAAAACCGCCGAGCACGCCTTCGATCAGATTGGCGTGGTCGGTGCTTTGGACATTGACGGACTGCGCGACGGGCGGGTGCTCACCCACGAGAACATTCGCCCTGAACGGGCATCTCTGATCACCGACCATCTCACCCATGTCGGCGCCACCTCATCTCCCATCTCGTTGACCCATGTCGCGGCACCAGAAATGCTCGAGATCGTCACCGCGGTGTCTCAGCGCACACCAGAGGTGGATGTCGTGGTCGAGGGAGTCAGGAACCAGGTATGGACCTTCAGCACTTCAGAGACCGAGAGCATCCAGCCGTTCTTGGAAAATCCGGTTGTCTACGTGACCGACGGTCATCATCGCTGTGCCGCCGCGCTGGCCGGCCGGTACGCGCACCCGAATCTGGTCCCTTTTTCACGCACACTCGCTGTGTTGTTCCCGCATGACCAACTGCGAGTTGAGGCCTTTCATCGCCGAGCAGCCGACCGAGGAGTGCGCTCGACTCCGGAATTGGTCGACGCCCTTGGCACCGTGGGAACAGTCACTGCCGTCAGCGGTATCGATGGGGCCCGCCCCACGGCCAAGGGTGAGATCGGCGTCTATCACGACAGGTCGTGGTTCCGACTGGTCCTCGATCCTCTGGAGCGCCCCACAACTCTGGCTTCGCTCGACGTTGAGCGGCTGCGGCGCGACGTCATCGGCCATGTGCTGGGAGTGAACGAACTCGACGACAACAGCGGCGTCGACTACGTGCCCAATCCTGCGGGCATAGCGGAGTTGGTGGCCCGTTGCGACGCTGATGGCCATGTCGGTCTGCTCGTGTATCCGACCGATATCAACGATCTCTTGGCGGTGGCAGCGGCTGGCGATCTCATGCCTCCGAAGTCAAGTTATCTGGACCCGAAACCACCCTCTGGGGTCTTCTTGCGCATCCTCGGAGTCGGCGCCACCGAACACCTCAATCCAAGCTGAGCCAACCAGAACCCGGATCTTGAGCAGCTCAGGGGGCGATTGAACCCATCATGCGGGCCGCTGCCAGAGTGTTCTTGAGCAGGCAGCCGATCGTCATTGGGCCGGTGCCTCCCGGCATTGGGGTGATTGCGCCCGCTATGTCTTGAACACTGTCGAAATCGACGTCGCCGACGATGCCCGCTTCTGTGCGGGAGATGCCCACATCGACGACTGCCGCGCCGGGACTCACAAAATCTGCAGTCACCAACCGTGCCATGCCGGCCGCGGCGATGATGATGTCGGCCTCTCGACACAGTCCGGCTAGATCGGCGGTTCGGCTGTGGGCGAGTGTCACGGTTGCGTCACAACCCTTGCGTCCCAGCAACAGCACCTGGGGCAAGCCGACCAGTGTGGAGCGCCCGATGACGACCGCTCGTTTGCCGCTGGTCTCGATTCCGTAACGCTCCAAGAGCTCCATCACTCCCAGCGGCGTGCATGGAACGTGCCCCAAACGACCGCGGACTAGTCGGCCCATCGACCGTTCAGTCAAGCCGTCAACATCTTTTTCGGGTGGGATCAAGTCGAGCACCGCTTCGGCGTCGATGCCGACCGGAACAGGGAGCTGCACGAGGATCCCGTGGACCGACGGGTCAGCCGCCAGATCGCCGACCGCTTCTTCGACCTCGTCCTGCGTTGCGTCTTCGCCCAGCTCCACATGGCGCGACACCATCCCCGCTTCCTGGGCCTTGCGATGCTTGTTGCGAACATATATCTGGCTCGGTTTGTCGCTGCCCACCAGCACGGTGGCAAGACAAACCTCGGGGTTTTGCAGCGAATCAATCTCTGCACGTATGGCCGCCACGATTTCGTCGCGCAGCAGATTTCCGTCCATGAGCACAGCACCGCCAACAGTGCGCTCAAAATCATCGTAAGAAGCCACGTCCGTAGGCTAGTCCGGCCACAAGATCACCCGCCCCCGCCAGCACAACATCTGTGAATTTGTCCACATCTCCGTGCCTGTCCGATTTTCGGGATGCGAACCGCGCATCGTAGGGTCAAGCCATGAGCGAATACAGCCAAGAAACGGCCAATCCAAGCGCTGCGGGCAATGGTGACTCCCAAGTAGCAGACGAACATCGGTGGGTCCTGCTTGACGATCCGATACCCGGGGTCCGCAGGATCACTTTCAACCGAGCCAACAAGCGCAACTCACTGATCCACCCTTTGCGGGGCGCGATTCTCAGTGCGCTTCAAGACGGCGACGATGACGACGACATCAAGGTTTCGATCGTCAGGGGCGACGGCCCGTCCTTTTCTGCCGGATACGACCTCGCCGGCGGCAACACCGACTACGAATTGCCGTTTTTCACCGCTCAAGGTGAAGGGCAGTGGCCACGCCATGTCACCGAGGGTTGGATGAGTATCTGGGACCTGGCCAAGCCGGTGATCGCTCAGGTTCACGGATACTGCCTGGCGGGCGGCAGCGAACTCGCAACTTGCTGCGATCTCGTCTACGTAGCCGAAGACGCCCAGATGGGTTACCCCGCAACCCGTTTCGGCGTGCCTGACATGCACTTCCATGCCTGGTTCATGGGGATGCGCAAGGCCATGGAAATGATGATCACCGGCGATTCAGTCAGTGGTCTCGAGGCAGTCGAGTACGGCTGGGCAAACAACGCGTTCCCTGCCGAGGACCTGTCGGCTGAAGTGCTGAAAGTTGCCGAGCGGATCACCCAGACCCCTACTGACGTGGTCCAACTCAACAAACGTGTGGTTCATCGCCAGATGGAGGTGATGGGCCTTCGCACCGGTATCCGAGCCGGCACCGAGCTGTGCGCGCTGGGTGTGCACAGCGAATCAATGAAGCGATTCATTGGCAACATCAAGGAAAAGGGCCTGACTGCTGCACTCAGCGAGAGAGACGAGCCCTATGACGACTACCGGACCGCTTCGGACCAGCCCAAAGTGGCCGAATAACCACACTCAAGCAACTGCACAGGACTAAACCGCGTGCGGGCAGGCTTGGACGGTAACCTCATGCGCCATATGGCTACGCTGCGACTTCCCGAAAAGCCAGATCTGGTCGGTCTGGAGAAAAAGTGGGATGCCGTATGGGATCGCACCGGTATCTACCATTTCGACCCCACCAAGTCGCGTGATGAAGTCTTCTCGATCGACACCCCGCCGCCGACGGTCAGCGGCTCGCTGCATGTGGGTCACGTCTTCAGCTATACCCACACAGACACCGTCGCCCGCTATCAACGCATGGCCGGCCGTGAGGTGTTCTATCCCATGGGTTGGGATGACAACGGTCTTCCCACTGAGCGGCGTGTGCAGAACTACTACGGCGTGGTGTGCGACCCGTCGCTGCCCTACGACGGTGATTTCAGCGTGCCCGCCGATGCCGGGAACCCGAAAGAGGTGTCGAAGCGCCGCCCGATCTCAATCAGTCGCCCCAACTTCATCGACCTGTGTCTGGAACTGACAGGCGAAGACGAGAAGGTCTTCGAGCAATTGTTTCGGCACCTCGGTCTTTCGGTCGACTGGACCCGCACCTACACGACGATCAACGACCACTGCCGACGGGTCAGCCAACTCGCCTTTCTCGACAACCTTGCTCGTGGAGAGGCATACCAGGTTGAGGCTCCTTCGCTTTGGGACGTCACTTTCCAAACCGCCGTGGCTCAAGCTGAGTTGGAAGACAAGGAAGTACCGGGCGCTTATCACAAACTTCGTTTCCCACGGTCCGACGGGGGCGAGCCAGTCTGGATCGACACCACCCGCCCAGAGTTGGTCCCCTCCTGCGTCGCCTTGGTTGCTCATCCAGACGACGAGCGTTACCAGCCTCTTTTCGACGGTGTCACAGTGCTGAGCCCAGTTTTTGGTGTTGAGCTTCCCGTGCGGCCGCACCATCTCGCGGATCCCACCAAGGGAACCGGTATCGCCATGATCTGCACGTTCGGTGACACCACCGACGTGACCTGGTGGCGAGAGCTTGATCTCCCGGTGCGCACGGTTGTCGGTCGTGACGGTCGTTTCGTGAACGAGACTCCCGATTGGTTGAGCTCGCCCGATGGCTCGGCGGCCTACCAGCGACTCGCCGGCAAGCGAGTGAAGCAAGCACAGGAAGAGATCGTGCAGATTCTCGGCGAATCCGGGGATTTGGAGGGGACTCCCCGCCCCATCGTTCATCCCGTGAAGTTCTTCGAGAAGGGCGACAAACCGCTGGAGATCGTGTCAAGTCGTCAGTGGTATATCCGCAATGGCGGGCGCGACGCCGATCTTCGCGAGGCTCTGGTGGCTCGGGGCGATGAGATCAACTGGATACCGGACTACATGCAGGCCCGCTATTCGAACTGGATTGAGGGACTCAACGGAGATTGGCTGATCAGCCGGCAGCGCTTCTTCGGCGTGCCGCTGCCGCTGTGGTACCACCTCAATGCGCACGGAGAGACCCTTTGGGACCAGCCCATCTGTCCACGCGAGGATCAACTCCCGGTCGACCCGTCGACCGACGTGCCCGTTGGCTTCGAAGCGGGGCAGCGAGGTCAGCCGAACGGATTCATCGGCGAGGTCGACGTGATGGACACCTGGGCCACCTCCTCACTCACTCCCCAAATAGCGACCGGCTGGAGAACCGACGCCGAGCTTTACGCCTCCACATTTCCAATGGACGTTCGGCCACAGGCGCATGACATCATCCGCACCTGGTTGTTCTCCACCGTGGTTCGAGCTCATTTCGACGCGGACACTGCTCCTTGGCGAAACGCCGCGCTCTCGGGCTGGATCCTTGATCCGGACCGAAAGAAGATGTCCAAATCGAAGGGCAACGTGGTGGTGCCCACCGATCTGTTGGAGCAGTACGGCGCAGATGCTGTTCGCTACTGGGCCTCATCCGGTCGTCCCGGCACCGACACCGCTTTCGATCAGGGGCAGATGAAGATCGGGCGTCGCTTGGCAATCAAGCTGTTGAACGCTTCGAAGTTCACGCTCAGTTTCGGTGACCCGGGCACCAACGGCACGGATGTCCCCAATGCAGGCGACCATGATGCGAGCAAGGTCAACGAACCTCTCGACCGTTCAATGCTGGACCGGCTCGCTGATCTCGTCGACGATGCCACCGCGGCGTTCGAACGCTTCGACTACGCCAGGGCACTCGAACGCACCGAAGCGTTCTTCTGGTGGTTCACCGACAACTATCTGGAGCTGGTGAAAGCCCGTGCCTACGGCGAATTCGGCCCGCAGCGCGCCGAGTCGGCTCGCCACGCGCTTCGTTTCGCCTTGTCGACGATCCAGCGGATGTTCGCTCCTTTCCTGCCGTTCGTTACCGAAGAGGTCTGGAGTTGGTGGCATGACGACTCGGTTCACGCCGCTGATTGGCCCAGAAGCGACAGCCTGCGCGCGGCTGCCGGCGGAATCGGCGCGACAACCAGCGGGGTGGCTGCTGATGCTCTCAGCGCTGTCCGCCGCAAGAAGTCTGAGAACAAACGTAAATTGCGCACAGCGGTTCTTTCGGCATCTTTTGCCGCCTCTGGCCCACACTTGGCAATGCTTGATCAGGTGATCGACGATGTGAAAGCTGCAGGCGTGATCCTTTCGGTTGCGCCCAGCACAGTCACCGACCAAATCGAGATCAGCGTCAGCGCGGACCTTGAGCTCCAAGACCCTCACTCCATTAGCTGAGCACATGGGCAGCGGGCGTTATTCGCAGATGAGGATTTCGTTAGGGACTGGTCCGAGCACGTCATAGTCTGGTGGCGGCAGACACTCTGGATTTTCTATAATCGGATTCATGGCTGGGTCTGGGGGTCCTCGGTCGGGCACAGTTCTGGGATCGTGGTCCAGCGGTCCTGGTTCACCTACCCAGATATGCGGATACACACCGGCGACTACTGTAAACTCAAAGCCATAGAAGGGAAAGTTTCCGTTGATTGTCGGTTGTCTTACTACTTGAAGATAGTCGGCTGGCCGCTGCCCCACGGATCCGAGATACAACGCTGGCTCTATAATATCGTACACTCCGTTCTCTGTATCAGGTGCCATTAACAAATAGACACGTAAGTCTTCGATAGTCTGGTTCAAGATTTGATTTTTGAGGCTTGGATGAGAATTGGGTGCGTACACGGAAACATAAAACGGCTCTATGCGAAATAATCTATCTTCAGGAATATTGTGCTTTTCAGCTTCAAAGGCGAACGATGGTACAAATTCTTTGAATTCTTCTTCCGTGAACAAGGCGTTCAAAATGGTTCCACCGTAACTGAATGCAAACGATCTTGAGATATCAACTTCGGTCGATAACTTAGCAGTGACGTTCAAATCAAAATCTGTTTTGTTGCCGCTACCTGTCCAGTTTTCGATTTCAAAAAAACCTCTCTCGCCAGGCTGCAGAGTCAAGGGAAACCTACCACTAACGGACTGCACGTTAGGATCATCCGTGGTGGCGGTAACAGTCACTTCACGAGCAAACAGCGTCTTAGAAAGATTACGCACCAACCCGCGAACGGTACCCTTACGCACACGCACCGACTCAGGAATTACGACTACTTCGTCAATATCCTCTAAAGGAAAGTCCCAACCCAGATAACCCCAAAAACCCAAAGGTTTTCCTCGGGGCCTTACAATTTGACGCGTGGTCCAAAATGGATTGCGTTGCTGAAAGTCATTAACTGCCGCTTGTCGTGTAGGGAACGGCCCTCCTGGGCCAACCTCACTAATGTGAACATATCTGCGCCCACCGGGTTGGTCGCAAGTGACCTCATTGATTACTCGATCGATAGCAATTTCATGCAGTTGGTCTTTTGTGATTTGCTCACCTTGGGACAAATGTCTCGCGTACATCGCTGCGAACGCCTGGGAATCATCACACAAATCAAGGATCTCATCGACCATACCTAGATATGGTGGCTCCGGAGGCATAATTCGCAACGCACCGGCCAAATCCCCATTCGGCAGTTCAACACCCCAAGCATCACCGGGGTCAGCAGCACCAGTTCTCCCAACTGGGCCGAACGGACCGTCACCGGATTCATCAGGTCCGGGTGCATCACCATCGGTCTTACCCCCAGAACCCGAATCCCCCTCGTTTCGATCGTCGTGGGACTCTTGGCGCTCCCCGTTTGGATCGTCAACAGAGCCTTGATTGTCCTCGGTATCACCATCCGCTCGCTCCCCGCCGTCAGAGCCAACCGAATCCTCGCCTTCGCTCGATTCGTTGTAACCTCTTGAATCATTTCTGGAGTCGACAGTCGTGGTGGCGGTTGTAGCTGCAGTTGTGGTTGTAGTCGTGTCGGACTGGTAGGAGTCCACCTGCGCGAACTCGCCTTTGTCCGGCCCCTGATTATCTGTTTGAACCGTGCTATCGGTATTTTGCTGACAAGCGGACACGAATAGCACCAAACATAACCAACAGTACATTCGACATCGAACCCGAACACGCAAGCGGAACAATGGCCCGGTCATGTTTCCCCCTTTGGAATACTGGCATTAGAATCACCGTTGGTGCTGAACCAGCAAGACTCGATAAGCGAATCGCCTATCGCGCCGGGGCAGTTGTAGATCTGCAGATCTCGGCCGTTCACAGAATTGTCGAACCATCCCTCGGGACCGTTACCACCGTTACCAAGACCGAAATCGTCGGCGCTGTTGTTGACGGTGAGGGCTTTGCCATTGAGTTGAACAATCTTCGCCTCAATCCGTGCTTCGTACGCGGCAACAGTCTCGGTGCTCAACTTTGTCAGCCCGTGATGGCCAATACCTCTCCGGTGTCCATTGCTGCCGCTATTGTATGGACTGAACCTTGCGTTATCGGTTGCTCTCACTGCGCGGATTATCGTCTTCCCAACCTCACCAGACGTGTTTGCTGTGGTAGTCGGCCAAGCCAATCCAGTAGATGATGCGGGCCAAACTTTTGGCCACACTGCGAACTTTGTCGCAAAATCTGTAGATGTTGTGGTGTCAGTGAAAGAAATGAAGGAAGCAGCTTCGGGTGTGAAAGGATTATAGTTCCCGGTGTAGGTACTCGAATATGTCGTACCTGCCGGGCTGCAATTCAACGAATGTCCTTCGCGAAGGCTCAGGTCAAATAGGTAACACTCGATCGCAGTGCCTGAGTCGCCCCAGCGACACAACCGCTGTCTTGTGCCCCCAGTCGGATCGCTCAACGACTCAATGATCTCAACAGCGAAACGGTCTGTAGACTCATTATGAAGATCTTCGTGCGTCTTCTGGCAACCTCCTGACCTGCAAGCTACCCATGGCCCAAACGATGATTGACCAAGGCAGTACCAATAACGCAAATACTTCGCTACCTCATAGCCCCCTTTGTCGACATCGGCACGTTCCGCGTGACTGTACTTCAAAGCATCAACTTCTTCGAGCCTTCGCGAAAACGTGGGGGCGGGGTGGTTGAGGGTCCCTGATTAGGGG
>VXYK01000059.1 GCA_009845995.1 Acidimicrobiaceae bacterium
CCTGCCAATGACCCTCTGACGGCGTCGCATCCGACCATCAGAGGGTGCCACAGCGGTGGACGCTGATGCCAGCCCGGCACCGTCGCAGCCGCCCACGGTGAACCTCAGCGTTAGCCAGGTGGGTGATTTCGGGGTCACCATGGGTTCACGGACCGTGACCATTCCTGCGAGCGTCAGCGCCACGGTGACGGTGCAGATGTCCGATGACTCAGTTTTGCTGAAGCGGACGGATCGGTGGCCGTGGACGTGCAGGGCGGTACCGGCTACAGAGCGCCGTTTCCTCGGCGGGCAAGTGTGGCTGTGTCCGATGATGACGGTCACCGGCGCCATCATCGACAACGACTAACCCTACGACTGAACGCTTCAGGCGGTGAGCAGGGCCGCAGGGACGACACCGATCCCGTCGCGGCGACGGTAGGCCTCTTTGCCGGTTGTGACGACGGCCGCGTCAAGCAGGTCGCCGCCGAGCCGTTCGGAAAGCCATGCCAAGTGACGGACATCGCTGTCTTTGACTGTTGCTGACAGCTTGACCTCCAGAGCCACGATTCGCCCGTCACCTCTTTCGATGATCAGGTCGACCTCGTGTTCACCACCGTGAGTGCGCAGATGATAAACGCGAGTTCTGTTGGCTTGTGCGTATACCCGAACCGACAGCGCCACGAGCGACTCGAACATCGCCCCGAGCAGGGTTCCGTCACGTGGCAGCGCATGATCGGTCGTTTGGCCTTCGAGCAGACCCAACTCGTCCACGCCGAGGCAGCGGAGTGCCAGCGCGGGGTCCGCCAGATGGTGTTTCGGCGCTGAGGCAAGGCGTCGAAGCCGGTTGCGGGTCGGTAGCCACGCAGGCAGTTCTTCGATCAACCACAGTTGGGCCAGCGCCCTCTGGTAGGCGACCGCAGTGGGCGGCGACGGCGGTTCGGCTGATCCTTGCCCGGCGGCGTTGCGAACTGTAGCGAACGATGCGGCGGTGGCGGTGGAAGCGGCGTACGCCGCAAGCCAGCGCCGAAGCGCTCCCCGATCGCGTATACCGGAACCGGCTTCGTCAAGGTCGTAGTCGGTTATCCGTTCGATATAGCCGTCAAGCAGGTCGGTTCGCAGTACCCGGCTCATGGGTCGAATGCCGGGGAAGCCCGAGCGGGCGATCTCGGACGCGTAGTCGGCCAGTGTCGCATCGCATTCCCCAGCGATCAGCGGCCGTTCTCCCGAGAGCAGTTCGTTGAGACTGACCGTCGGTGTTGCGAGAGAACGCTCGGACAGCGACAAGGGGTGCATCCGCAAAGTAACTATGCGACCTGCGCCCGAGTGAGTTGGTCGCTCGCTCGGCGCTGCCGAACCGGTCAAAAGGAAGCTCGACTTCTTCGTCCGGTCGTCAACATGGCGGCGGACTAGATCCCAAGAAGCCGGATACCGCTGCCATTCGTCGATAAGCACGGTCGGGTCGCCCTCCACCAGTCGCGTCGGGTCGCCGAGCACCAGCTCTAGCTGCTGGTCGTCGTCGAGACGATGCACCGTGCGGGCGCGGCGCAGCGCCGTCTCCGTCTTACCGACCGCGCGCGGCCCCTCGATCGAGAGGGCGGGCAAACCCGATAGCAGTTCGTCGAGTCGCCGGTCGACGATGCGGGGCATGTACGCGTCCTGGTGAATTTCGTCCACGGGAATCTAGTTTACGACTTTAACGCCTTGAAATGTTTGATTTCGACGGCTTGAATTTGCCAATTTCGACGCCCTGGTCTCAACGAAGCGCGATAACCAGGGTGGTTCAGGACGGAGCCAGCGCGGATCGCTCGACAGTGCCGTCCGAGAGCTGTAGGAGAACTCATCCCAAAACCTCAACCCGGTCGTACCCATAGCGACAGTTAAGCCGCATGCAGGCCGTTATTGTCGGTAAGTCTTTCAATATAGACAGGACTTGGCGTTGGGGCGGCGCGGACGATGTGGGCCACGGCCAGCCGGTTCTCAATTGTCACCGAACATACCCGCCGCGAACGCCTATGCGACTGTGTGGGAATATCAACTATACTCGCTAGTTGGTGCGACGCTCTTCAACCTTTGCTTTCAAGGCGGTAGCAGTCATGTGGCCGCTGTCGCCGGTGCTGGCGCTGCTGTTGACGGTGGCTGCAGTTTCACCGGTTGGTGCGCAGACGCAAGGGGAGGGAACTTCGCAGCCCGATGACTCTTTCGACGTGTCCGAAGGTTTGGAGCCGGACTCGCTGGGTCCGGAGGGCTCGTTGGGACCTGACTCAGGCACGACGTATACGGCGGCTGAGGTGGTGTATCCGAATCTGGGTTCGCAGCTCAGCGCATTGGCCGTCGCCACCGAGGAGGGCAACAGTCTCGACGCTGCAAGTCCTGGGTTTGAGGTGGGTCCGATACGGTCCGGTTCGAATTCCACTTTGGGTGGTGATCCGCTGTTGCTGACGATCCAGTTGGACGACAATCGCGACGGCGTTGTGGAGTTCTTGGCTCGCAACGGCGTGTCACCGTCGAATGATCTAGGCGATTATCTGGAGGTGTATGTGCCGCCCAGTTTGCTGGGGCCGCTCGCGAGCCAGACCGGGGTCTCGCGGGTGCGCGAGATACCCGAGCCATTCAAGAATCGGGGCCAAATCGCCAGTCAGGGCGTCGCTCTCCACAGTGCTATTGCCTGGCAGTCCAACGGTTTCACCGGCGATGGCGTGAAGATCGGCGTGATCGATGTTGCGACGACCGCGACAGCCCGGGACGGCTTCACTGGCCTGCGGACGCTGATGGGCACAGAGTTGCCGTCGTCGGTTGCGGGCCGTTGCTACACCGGTGTCGGCCAGCCGACCAGCAACTTGGCGAACTGCGATATCGTGGGCGGCGACGGCCACGGCACCTTGGTTGCCGAGACGGTGATGGACATGGCACCCGACGCCGAGCTGTACATCTCCAATCCCTTATCGTGGGCCGATCTGCACAGCGCGGTGGTATGGATGCACGGCCAGGGTGTGAATGTCATTGTCTACTCGGTGAGTTGGAACTGGCACGGGCCTGCCAATGGCACCTCGCCGGTCAACCCCAGTCCGCTGAACACAGCGAAGTGGGCCGCCGACAACGGGATCGTGTGGGTGAACTCGGCGGGCAACTACGGGAGGATGTCCTGGTACGGGGCGTTCGCCGACTCCGACAACGACGGCTACCACGAATGGGCGGGTACGGGT
>VXYK01000008.1:0-3767 GCA_009845995.1 Acidimicrobiaceae bacterium
TTCCCCCCGCCCGTCCCTTAGAGGGATAATATGCGGCTTCTCAGTCTGTCTTGGAGGTTTGAGATGATTCTCTGTCGCGCGGTTTCCGGGTCTCGGCAGGCTTCGAGTGTTCGGCTGCTGGTTGCGGTTGCGGTGATGGGATTGGTGGTGTCGGGGTTGTCGGTGGTGTCGCCGCAGCCGGCGGGGGCACAAACCCAGAGCGTGGTGGAGGTACGTGAGGATTGGGCTTTGATTCCATCAGGTTTGGGGGCGGGTGACGAGTTCAGGTTGTTGTTTGTCACCAATACACCGTGGCGGGATGCTTCGTCGTCAGACATCGCCGATTATGACACGTTTGTTCAGAACAAGGTGGCGGCGGGCCATACAGCGATCCGAGAGCACCGCTCGTCGTTCAAGGTGGTGGGATCGACTGCGTCGGTGGACGCCCGGGATCATGTGGAGGCTACCGGGACGGGTGTGCCGATCTATTGGATGAACGGCGCGAAGGTAGCCGACGGTTACGCGGATTTTTGGGACGGGAGCTGGAACGCGAACGCCACCGGGGATCGCCGCAGCGCGTCGGGGACAGCCAGCGACTCCCAGACGGCCAGTGACTGGGTGTGGACCGGCACCAACGACGACGGCACGAAGCACGCCAATCCACTCGGATCGACAAACGTTAGGCGCGGTGCGTTCGACTCTGATTCGCCGCTGTCACACAATACTGATCCAGCGACTCATACCCACGCGTTCTATGGTTTGTCGCCGGTGTTCCGGGTGGAGCTGCCCGAGGTTCCGTTCGATTCGCGCCCTAGCTATTCGCAGGTGTTCGAGGGGGAGCGCAAGGCGATCGTGTTCGAAGTGCCGGGCGCGACGGTGGACTTCTCGGTCAGCCGCCAAGGCGATCTGTCGTCGGGTGACTACCGGATTTATTACCCTCATGATGCGACAACGCCTTTGTCCGAGTCGTCGTGGAAGGCGACTGCGTCGAACGGTCTGGTGAAGTTCGGGTTGGAGGCGGTGGCTGACGGCGTGTCGGGCGAGTCGGGCGAGGTTTTGCGGGTGAGCTTGACGACCGACATGGACCAATCGGGCACCGCCGATATCGAGATCGCCGACGGGCAGCGCAGGCTGGGCCTGTTGTTTCGGGTGAGCCACAACGGCGAGTGGGTGGAGACCGACCGGCCGGTGGTGACGTTGCATGAGGGCGGCCAAATGAGGTCTTACCAGTACAAGAGCACTCACACCGACGATGAGCGCTACAGCAGTGCTATGCATTTGCGGATCCAGCGCGGCAAGGGCTCGGCGCGGTCGCTGTTTAGTATCGGGCCTGGTCCTAGAGACATTGACCGGTTCGAGTTCGCAGACTCGCCTCCGCATACCCCGGCGGCGCACGTTGTCCCCTACCTCTCGGTTACAGAGGTGGACTTGGGCGAGTGGCAGACGGTGAACTTACAAGCCGGGCACGATGACGACGCTTTCGGCCACGGCTTCAGCCTAACCCACGAGGTGAGCTTCTGGCCCGAGAAGGTGAAGACAGGGACGTGGACCATTTTTGGGCAGACCCTCAACACCTATGTCTATGCACCGGGCCGCTTTTCGGAGCACTCCGAGGTCGCGGTGCGCATCGTGGATGACGACAAATGGGAGCAGGAGCTGGTGTATGCCCGCCACGACCCTGACGCGAACGGTGGTAGTGGCGGCCCCGACGGTGAGTGGGTGCTGGCCAGCGACAAGGGTTTGCGTGATGCTCTGCCGACGGCTCTGGCGCCGGGGTCGGAGTACACGTTCTACATCCGCTTGGCGGTGGACCCGGCCACGCTGCCCAAAGACGGAACCGTGCAGCGGAATGTGGCGGAGACCGTGGGCGGCGTCACGAAGCAGGTGGATTTGTACCCGTCGACGTTTCTGCCCGACCGCATCCCGGTGTGGGTGGACATCCCGGGCTACAACAACAACCATGGCATCGCTGATGTGCGCCTTTCGATCACCCCCCAGCCGGGGCGTTCGGTGGCGGCGGCGCCGAACTCGGGCGGCCTCTTCTTGGTCGACACCTCCGGGCAACGTGACCACCCGTCGGTGGAGGCCGACTACGACTACAAGGACAACTTCTCCGCCGACAAGGGGGGCTTGTTCTGGGACGAGCCGCTGAAGGTGACGATCATCGTGGCCGACGACGCGCCCACCGGCGTCACCCGGCGACTGAGCGTACACTCCGACAGCGGGTTGTTGACTCGTCCCGGCGGCGGCAGGGGCTGGTCTAGGGTCGACAACATCAACTTCATGTCCGGCGAGCCCGGAGCCCGAACCGATAAAACCGAGGAGTTCACCTATTCCGGTGACTATTCCGGATACTACTTCTGGGACGGCTTCGACATCGACATCGCCGAGGTTGAGGACCTTGAGCCCCGAAAGCAGCGCCAGATGTCAGCGGAGGAGTTCAACCCCCGCACCCCCGAGGAGATTCTCGAGTACGTCAAGCAGGTAAACGCCGGCAACGAGGGCGAAGACGTCCCGTTCGTGCCTTTCGCGGACGTGAACGCGCTCAGCGATGAGGTGATGGAGGGCGAAACAGCCCAATTTGAGGTCACGTTGATCCCGGCGCCCGAAAAAACTCGGGCGGTGACCGTCAACATAACCCGCCGCGCCGGGAAGACGCCTCCGGGCTTGGAGGCCCACCTGGGGGTGCGCACCATCATGGTCGGCCCCACCGGGCGGGCACTGTTGGAGATCCCCACCGCCGACAACGAAGATCCTGGCGACAACGGTGACCTGTATGTGACTGTGGTGTCCAACCCGATCTACCGGATATCCGACTTCGGCGGCGCGGCCGAGGTTGTCGTGCGCAACGACGAACCCGGGACTGGCCACGACGCGGTGCGTGTGCGGCGGGTCACCGACACAACCGCCGAAATCGAATGGGACCCCACTCCGGGAGCGACGTCCTACGAGGTGGTCTGGATTGAGGGCACCAGCACCACCACCGACACAGTGGTCACCACCGCCGCGTCGGTCGAACTGACCGGGCTGAGACCCAACGCCGACTACAACCTAGCCGTGCTTGACGACTTCTGGAACCGTGTCGGCAGCGCCGAGTTCGACACCCTTGAACCCGGCGGCGGGCCGAAGACCTACCCGGTGCTGAGCATCGCGGCCGGTCCCGACATTGACGAGGGCTCTGACGCGGTGTTCACATTGACCGCTGACCCTACGCCAACGTCGCCTTTGACGGTGCCGGTGTGGGTCAGCCAAAACGGTGACTACGCCGCAACCGGTGAACGCGGCGAGCGGTCTGTCACGATCGGAACGGGCGGGTCATTGAGCTTCACCGTCGCCACCGCCGACGACCAAGCCGACGAGGCCGACGGTGTCATCATCGCCGCGCTTGAAGGCGGCCAACCCAACCACATCGTCGGCTTGAACCACCGGGCCTCGGTCGCGGTGGCCGACAACGACGACGGAACAACCCCTGAGATCAGCATCAGAGCTGCCGGCCCGGTAGTCGAGGGCAGCAACGCTGTGTTCACGGTCACCGCCGACCCCGCACCGACAGCACCGTTGACAGTCAACGTCAACGTCTCCCAGGACGGCGACTGGGGTGTTTCGACGGGGTCGCAGACGGTCACGATCCCCACCACCGGCTCGGCGACTCTCACCGTGGCAACCAGCAACGACGACGCCGATGAGACTGACGGCTCGGTCAGCGTCACTGTCAACAGCGGCGACGGCTACACCGTCTCAACGACGCAGAACCAGGCCACCGTGCAAGTCGCCGACAACGACGACCC
>VXYK01000008.1:3777-18372 GCA_009845995.1 Acidimicrobiaceae bacterium
CCGTCTCAACGACGCAGAACCAGGCCACCGTGCAAGTCGCCGACAACGACGACCCGCCGCCTGCGACACCAGAGATCAGCGTGACTGCTGGTAGCGGTGTGACCGAGGGCAGCAACGCTGTGTTCACGGTCACCGCCGACCCCGCACCGACAGCACCGTTGACAGTCAACGTCAACGTCTCCCAGGACGGCGACTGGGGTGTTTCGACGGGGTCGCAGACGGTCACGATCCCCACCACCGGCTCGGCGACTCTCACCGTGGCAACCAGCAACGACGACGCCGATGAGACTGACGGCTCGGTCAGCGTCACTGTCAACAGCGGCGACGGCTACACCGTCTCAACGACGCAGAACCAGGCCACCGTGCAAGTCGCCGACAACGACGACCCACCCCCGACGGATCTGCCGGTAGTGTCTATCAGCGACGCGTCGGTCACCGAGGGCGAGCTCCCAGGGTTCTCGCTACTGGAGTTCCGTCTCACCCTCAGCGAACACGCGGAACAGAACGTCACTATCCATTACCGGGTCCACATGGGCACAACATCGCCGTCTGACCATTACGGCGGCTCGGGCCGAGCCACTATCTGGGCAGACCGCACCCAGGGCACCATCGTCATCATGGTCGTCGACGACCGACAACGCGAGAACACCGAAACCCTGCAGATAGAACTCACCGACGCCGACGGTGCCAGCATCGATACCGACAACAACACCGCCACCGGCACCATCATCGACAACGACTGAACTAATCGAAACCAGACAGACACATTGCCGGACCAATAGCCGGCCGGAACCGGTGCGACGTTCATGTCGGGGAAGGAGCAAGAAACGATATGCCCGCCCCCATCCTTGATCCCACCTAGGAGCACCTCAACAACGGGTGTGCGCAGCGGGGCCAACTCCATCGCGCTTCCAGGCGAGCCAGAAACCTGACTTGGAAAACGCCGCGCAGGGCGGCCCGCCCACAAGCAGGTCCGGCCTCTCGACTACTACATGGCCAGGTTCACAACCGGCCGCAGCCACGACATCGACATGACCAGAACCGATGAGGGCACCATGACCCGTAGACGGATGGGAACCGACAGGGGACAGCACCCAGAACCTCGCTCTGCCCCGGCTCGCGCACCCGCCGGAGCAGCTACGGCCTAGTGCTGCTCATGCTCAACACCCGTCAAGGTCCAATTTCCGAGCCGTTAACCAACACGGAAGCGGACCATGGTTAGACACCATGGAAATCAAGAACCTCGAATTACTGCACCGACACGCGAAAACCCAGTTCCGCCACTCGCGGGCCAAGCAAGGCGAAACTTGCGCAGGGGTAGGATGAAGCATGTCGCTTCACCCCAAGCCCCGCGATTCGGCGGCTTCCCGCACTGCCGACCCGCTTGAACTCTCTGCGCGTGTGATCGCGTCCGGTGGGGCCGACGAGCCTACGAACCGGGTGACCAACACGCTCACCGAGATCGATGACCGAATCGCCATCGTCGAGTCTTTCTCGCACATGGTCTCGTTCTCAACCGACGCCGGTCTGGTGTGTTTCGACGCGAGCGGTGCTATGAGCGGTGCAGCTGTCGCCGAAGCACTGAGAGGGTGGTCCAAAGAGCCGATCGATTCGCTCGTCTACACGCACGGGCACATGGACCACGTCGGCGGTAGCGGCGCTGTCGCCGCCGATGCCGAGGCTCACGGGCATCGTCCGCCACGCGTTGTCGGCCACGCCAACGTTCCTGTCCGTCTGCAGCGTTACGAAGATACGAACGGCTACAACATCGCCATCAACGCGCGTCAGTTCGGCGGTGTCTCGAGACGACTGAACCTGGGAAGTCTGGGAGCGGGCGTTGATCGCTTCGTCGCTCCCGACACTCTTTGGCCGGACGTCACCTACGACGACCATCTCACCGTCTCGGTGGCGGGAACCGACTTTGTTCTGCACCACGACAAGGGTGAGACCGACGATCACACGTGGGCATGGGTTCCAAAGCACCGTGCCCTGTGCGTCGGTGACTTCGTAACCTGGGTCTTTCCGAACGCGGGCAACCCGCAGAAGGTTCAGAGGTACCCGCTGGAGTGGGCCAGGGCGCTGCGGCGCATGCAGGCATTCGAGGCCGAACTTCTGCTGCCTGCGCACGGCCTCCCGGTCCGTGGGCAAGCCGAAGTCAATCTGATCCTGGGCGACCTCGCCTCTGCGCTCGAGGGTCTGGTCGATGCCACGCTCGAGTTGATGAATGCCGGGGAATCGCTCGACACCATCATTCAGGCCGTCGAGGTGTCCGAGGAGTTGTTGTCCAAGCCGTGGCTTCAACCCGTCTACGACGAACCTGAGTTCGTTGTTCGCAACATCTGGCGACTCTACGGCGGATGGTGGGACCTGAACCCCGCGAAGCTCAAGAGTGCGAGCGACGCCGCGTATGCAGCCGAGATCGTCGGGCTTGCGGGTGGCGAAGAACAGGTCATCCGCCGTGCTCAGGAACTCGCCGAGGCCGGGGACTTCCGCTTGGCGTGCGAACTCATCGAGCTGGCGACGAGCGCCGAGCCGGAGTCGGTCGCGGCACACGGTGCCCGAGCGGAGATCTACATGGCCCGACGCCATGCCGAGCGATCCTTGATGTCCAAGGGCATCTACGCTGCCGCCTCCCGAGAATCCACCGCCATCGTCGAAAACGCCGGTAGCTAGATGCGCCGGGGCGGCCGGGTCACGAACCGGAACCACCAACCGAGGCTCGCCACCACCCCAGCGCCGGCCGGCGGCGCCTACCAACCCCTGTCGGACGGAGATCGCGACGCTCTCATCGACCACGCGTTCACCATCCTCGAGCAGGTTGGGATGGCCGGCGCGCCCTCCCGCTACGCTGCCCGGCTCAAGGATCTAGGAGCGATCGAGCGCGACGACGGTCGACTGCTCCTACCGCGCCCGATGGTGGAAGCGGCGCTCGGTCGGGCGCCCTCCAGTGTGTCGCTGCCGGGTTTTTGCGAGGACCGCGGCATCACTATCGGCCGCGAGGGTGTTCACATCGGCACCGGAGGAGCAGCGGTGCTCACCCTCGAAGGAGCGACCGGCGCCTACCGCGACTCAACGCTCACTGACCTCTGGACGATGATGCGAGTGCTCGACGAGTGTCCGAACATCCACTACGGCCTGCGTCCCCTCGTCGCCCGAGACGTGACCGACGAGCTCGCCCTAGACCTCAACACCGCGTTCGCGAATACTGCGGCCTCGTCCAAGCCGACCGGGATCAGCTTCACTTCGGCGGCCAGCGTTGGTCCGGTCGTCGACCTGTTCGATGTCGCTCTCGGCGGCGAGGGGCGATTTGCTCGCCAGCCCTTCTCGATGGCCGTCGTGGTCCACGTGGTCCCACCTCTTCGCTTCTCACCCGAGGGTTGCCAGATCATGGCTTCGGCCATCGAACGGGGCATGATCGTGCAAACCTGCTCTGCGGGCCAGGCCGGGGCCACCAGTCCTCCGTCGCTAGCGGGAAGCCTGGCCCAGGGCGTAGCCGAAGTCTTGGCCGGTGTCGTGCTGGCCGACTCGATCAAGCCGGGTCATCCCTGCATCCATGCATTCATGCCGTTCATCTCCGATCTCCGCAGCGGCGCGATGACAGGCGGAAGCGGGGAGGCTGCCGTGGCCAGCGCGGCCGCCGCCCAGCTCATGGCGACCTTGGAGATCCCCCATGCCGTGTCGGCTGGCATTACCGAGTCGAAAACAGCCGACAGCCAGGCCGGATACGAGAAGGGTTACACGGTGGCCCTCGCCGCCCACGCAGGAGCCGACATGGTGCAGCTATCGGTCGGAATGCTGGGCTCGATCATGGTCGCGAGTCCTGAGATCCTCGTCATCGACAACGACATGTGCGGTGCCATCCTGCGATCCGTGCGAGGGGTGGAGGTCAAGCCTGACTACCTCAACATCGACATCATCAACGAAGCGGTAACCGGTGAGGGCCACTACCTGGGGCACACCCAGACCCTTGAACTGATGCGCAGCGAGTACGTCTACCCGCAACTGGGCGATCGGGCGTCGGTCGACGACTGGGTCGCGAGGGGAGCTCCCAGCCTTTGGAGTCGGGCCCGGGATCGGGTCGACGAGATTGTCGCCGCGGGCCGACCGGGCCATCTTTCCGTTGAGGCCGAATCGGCGATCCGGTCGCGGTTCCCGATTCTCCTGCCGGAAATTCGATGACAGATTCGGAATCGGACTGTGTCGACATCGTGATAATCGGCGGCGGCGCGGTCGGCGCCTCCATTCTGGCCCATCTCGCCGAAGCCGGACGCACCGACGCAGTCCTGCTAGAAAAGCACGAGCTGACAGCCGGGTCGACTTGGCACGCAGCCGGAAACGTGCCGACGTGTTCCAACAGTTGGCTCGGGCAGCGAGCCGGCAACTACGCGTGGCGTCTGTATTCCGAGCTCGCTGCTGATCCTGACAATCCAATCACCTACCGCCACACCCGGGCGTTCTGGCCCGGTCACACCCCAGCGCGAATCGACCACTTCCATCATCTCATGGGCATCGCCACCGGCCTCGGCTTTGACCTCCACTTGGTGTCGCCCGCCGAAATGGAAGCAATGCACCCCTTCTGGCGCGACGACGGGACCGTGATCGCGGGCCTGCTCGATCCCTACGAGGGAGACATCGATCCGAGCGCACTCACCCAGAGCCTGGCTCGCCGGGCCAGAACCCTCGGGGCTCGAATCCACCGCCACTGCCGGGTGATCGACATCGAGGCGCTTGCCGGGCGCAGTGGTGCCGAGTGGCAAATACACGTAGAGCGCAACGGCGACCGCGCCCACATCGACTGCGACATAGTCATCAACGCCGCAGGTTTCTACGGCGGACAGGTCAGTGCCATGGCCGGCGTCGACGCGCCTCTGGCGGTGGCCGAGCACCAGTACGTAGTGTCCGCTCCAGTGCCGCAGCTGGAGTCCATAACCGAGAGCTTCCCGTTGGTGCGCGACCCGGAGTTGATGTTCTACCTGCGTCGGGAGCAGAACCGCCTGCTGTTCGGGAACTACGGCCATGAGGGCCGTACCGTGTGGGAGGACGGTCTGCCCGACGTGTTCGACTCCTCGCTGTTCCA
Organism: Acidimicrobiaceae bacterium; assembly: GCA_009845995.1. Lineage (GTDB taxonomy): Bacteria > Actinomycetota > Acidimicrobiia > Acidimicrobiales > Aldehydirespiratoraceae > VXYK01. Next base: position 8,855 of record VXYK01000008.1, read on the forward strand.
CAACTCGACAGAGGACGTTGCTGAGGCCGCGGAGCGTGCGATTGCCCACGTACCGATTCTGGGGGAGGTCGGTATCGCCGAGTTCGTCAACGGTCCGATCGCCTACTCCCCCGACGCGAATCCGCTGGTCGGTCCCGCACCCGGTGTGCGGAACTTCTATCAGGCTGTCGGTGTGCAGATCGGCATCACCCACGCGGCAGCTGTGGGCAAGGTACTGACCGAGATGATCACCGGAGGCGATACCGAGTGGGACGTGTGGCCCTGGGATCCTCGCCGGTTCGGCGACTGGGCCCTGAATGGCAGCGGGCGTCACACCTACGCGAACACGCGGGTTCGCGAACTCTACGAACTGCAGTACGCCGAGCCGTTCCTACATCGGATCTGGACCTCGGCTCGGCCCGTCAACCAGAGTCCCCTCTACGACACCCTGGAGGCGAAGGGGGCGCGATTCGGGCAGGTCGCGGGCTGGGAGCGGGCCTTCTGGTTCGGTGCCGAACCCTACGACCATGCCGCGCTCAGCTACCGCGACGAACAGTGGCACGAGGCCGTGGCCGACGAGTGCCTGGCCGTGCGCGACCATGTCGGCGTCATGGACCACTGCGGCTTCACACGGTTCGAGGTCACCGGTCGAGAATCCGCACAGTTCTTGGACCGCATGTTCTGCACCAGACTTCCGGAAGTGGGTCGAGTACGACTCGCCTACATGCTGCGACCCAACGGCACGGTATGGAGTGAGGCGACCATCGGCCGCTTCGCGGAGGACCGATTCATTCTGCTGGGGCCCACCGCGGCTCGTGAACGCGACTTCGATTGGCTCCAGAGCCATCTGCCCGCCAACGGCAGTGTTGCGCTCCGCCACGGCACCGAACGGACATCCACGTTGATGGTGATGGGGCCGCGATCCCGGGAGCTGTTGTCACGCCTTTCCGACGCGGACCTGTCCCGCGAGGCCGCGCACGGGATGTCGCTGCGCGAGATCGACGTGGCCGGGGTCGAAGCGACTGCTCTGCGGGTCAGTTTCGTGGGTGAACTGGGCTGGGAGCTGCACGTAGACGACGCGGACCTTACCGACCTCTATGCCGCACTGCACTCCGCAGGTTCGGACCTCGGTCTGCGGGATTTCGGCTCATACGCCCTCAACGCGATGCGAATCGAGAAGGCCTACCACGGCTGGGGTACCGAGTTCGGGGTGGAGTACACACCCTTCGACGCTGGTTTGGACTGGTTCGTCGACCTGGGAAAGCCCGACTTCATCGGCCGCGAAGTGGCGCGGGCAGTAGCCGCCGGACCACATCAATGGTGCTATGGCATATGGACCATCGACCTCAACGGTCTCAACGGCGCGCCCGGCGACCCCGCACCGTCAGCCCCGATCCGGATCGATGGCAGGCTTGCCGGTTTCGTCACATCGGCGAGCATGGGCTTCCGCACCGGCCGGCGGGTCTGCCTCGGCTACGTCGAAGGGCGTTTCGCCACTTCCACGACCGGTTTCACGGTCGATGTGTTCGGCACCGAATGCCCAGCGGAGCGCCACTTCGGCGCTGTGTACGATCCCGCCAACGAACGCCCCCGTAGTTGACGGAGTAGCAGCGTTCGAGCTTCCTCTTGTGGATCCACTGTCGTTCCAGATGTGTACTCACGGTGCGTCGTCCTTGACGAGCGCGCCATTGGCTGCGAGCACGCGAACCACCAGCCGACCCTGTTCGCGCAACATGGAGGAGTACGCGACAACCGCATCATCTGTTCGGCGTTGCGCCAGCGCATCGGCGACGAGCGGGAGTCGACAACGGGCGACCTCGCCGGTGCCCGGGACCTCGGCGAAAAAGTTCCCCGGGACGAGACCGACAAGACCCCCCGCCACTGCGTCGAACCGCGGGGACCCACCAAGGCCATGGAGTCTTCGGCGGGCCGCTATCACTTTGGTGAAGAGTTCTTCGTCATCGGCAGAACGGGCGGCGGAGCGGAAGTCTTCGGCGAGCGCATCGAGGTCTCCGTCGCGCTCGACCGTCTTACCGAGCGCGAAACCGTCCACCAGTGCGTACAGCTCGTAGTGGTCCCTGACCGCCTCAGCAGTCAGCGGGACGACGAAGGCACCGCGATGAAGTGTCATCGTCACAACTCCCGCGTGCGCCAAGGTGATCAGCGCCTCTCGTACTGGAATGCGGCTCACGCCGAACAGATGGGCGATCTCGTCCTGATTGAGCCGATCGCCCGCAGCGAGATCGCCGGTCCAGATCAACCGGCGCACCTCCTCGGCCACGCGTTCACTCGTCGCGATCCGCTCCAAGGGAACGACCTCGTTCACCGGGCCTGCTCCATGCCGGCGAATCGGTCGACGAGCGCGGCAAGCGCGTCGGCGCAGGTACGTGCGCCCGCGGGCGGGTCGGGTAGGCGGACCGGACCGTGCTCTCGGCTTGGCAGAAGGACCGTGGCGTGGCCGGGGCAGGTTGTTTCGCCGCGCTGGTTCTGGCCCCAGACGTCGAGGTCGACCGCCGGCCGGTCGCCGTCGGCCAGGTACCTGCGATTGACCCGTCCTCGCATCCAGTGGGTGTCTCCGACATAGTTGAACCTGCGGAACTCGACATCGAGTTTCCAGAGCCAGGCGTCGTCACCCATCCAGTCGGTGCAGAGATGAATCAGCCAGGTCTCCCGCATCCGCCCGTAGTCGTATACAGCCGGACTTCCGGCTCGAGCAGCCCAGGCAGGATCCCAGTGGACTCGTTGGTGCACGTCAGGGATGTTGAGGTCGTCGGGACGGAAGAATCCGGGAATGCGGGCACGCTGACTGTGCGCGAGGTTCAAGGCCTTCACACCGTAGAGGCCCATGCCGACCCCGGAATGCCAGACGACGATGTCGGTGACCCGCAGCGGACCCTTGACCAACGTTCCGAGCTCATCACCCTCGGTGACATCCTCCCAGAACCGGGGCTCAGCACCGCGTCGGCACCGTGAGGCTTCGTTCACCTGAGCGGCGATGTCGGCGATCTCCTCGTCCGAATACGGCTCGATCTCGAAGCCGGAGTTCTTCCCCGCTTCACCCTTGCGCTCGACGGTGTCACGGTCGGTGCGGACCATCAGGCGATACTGGGAGGACAACACATGATCGGGCGCCGCGAAGACTTCGGCCGACCATTCGTGCACCGTTCGATCGGCGAACTCACTCGCCTTGTCGTGCACCCCCACCAACGCGTTGCGGCGCGTCACCCGGGTGCCCGGGCGCAGCGGCGCCCACCACTCCCGGAAGCTGCCGGCGTAGTAGGCGTGCGCACCCTTCAGCGGGTCGCCCCTCAACAACGCCTTCGTGTCGGGGTCGAGTTCCACTACCTCGTTCTCGCCGATCATCGTGTCGCCGCCGTTCAGATGCGGCGGAGCGATCGCGCCACCCCAGACCGTCGATGGGCCGTATTCGGGATCGCACCACAGCGGGTTGTCGTCACCGTACGCCTCGGCGACATGACGGAACGCATCCGTGCCCGGCTCGCGATACCACGGCGGCTGCGGATGTGGTTGCGCGATGCCGATGCGAGCTCGCAGCCGGGCGATCGCCTCGTCGTTCAACGCGGAGTCGCGCCTCATCGAATCTGCACCACACGCTCGGTCAGGTCGAAATCCCTCAGCCCGCCACCGGCTTGCTCGGCGGTGAGATCGAGACCGCCGTAGGTCACGGGCCAGGTGGCGACGGCCATGCCCGAATCCGCGAAGATCGGGTACCACGCCTCATAATCGGAGCGGGACCGCACCGACCGGATCGCTTGTCGCCCATGCGGCGCTGCGTCCCTCCACACTCGGGGGACGTTTGAATCGATCCACGCCCTCGCCGCGGCCGTGATTGTCTCGGTGTCGTCGTCTCGAGTGACAGCCAGCCGCATGATTGTATACATTATGCGAATGGCGCAGCCGCTGAAACCGTACCCCCCCGAAATCGACGGACTGGTCGTCGACCACGACAGCGGAGTGCTCTCAGTACGCTTCGATCGGCCGGACCGCCGCAACGCCCTCACTGACGGCATCGTCCTCGGACTCATCGACATCGTCGACGCCGCGTCGTCGGACGAGACAGCGCGGGTGATTCACCTCTCGGGATCCGGCGACCACTTCTGTTCCGGCTTCGACCTGTCGCTACGCGGAGGCAGCGACACCAAACCGCGGACCGGCGCGACCCAGCGCCAGATGCGCTGGCACATCAACCGGCTCGTCACCACCATGCTCGAATCGCAAACCCCCATCGTCTGCGCCGTCAAAGGCTGGGCGATCGGCCTCGGCATGAACATCGCGCTTGCATCAGATTTCGTCGTCGCCGCCGCCGACAGCCGCTTCTGGGCACCGTTCACGCAGTCCGGCTTCACCCCCGACAGCGGTTCCTCCTGGCTTCTCCCCCGCCTCGTCGGCGTCACGCGGGCCAAAGAGATGATCCTGCTCGGCCGCAAGATCACCGGAACCGAGGCGACCGACTGGGGAATGATCCACCGCGCCGTTCCGGTCGACGAGGTTGACAACGCAGCCCGCGGCCTAGCCGCTGAACTTGCCGCCGCCGCGACTGTCTCCGTCGGACTGTCGAAGCTCCTCATCAACCGAGCGCCCACAACCGAGCTGAACCAGCATCTCCAGGATGAAGGCTTGGCGCTCGAACTGTCGAGCCGGTCCGCCGACTTCCACGAAGCGAGCAGGGCCCGCCACGAGAAACGAGACCCCGAATTCGGAGGACGTTGAACATGGACGCCGACCAGATCACCAAGGGCCGCTCCACCGAACGAATTACGATAACCCCATGACCATCACCGCCGCACCCGTTTCGGGTCCACTCGGCGCCGAGCTCGGCGGCGTCGACCTCACCGACCTCGACGACACGTCGACCGCAGCGCTTCGAGCCGCGATCGTCGAGCACGAGGTCGTGTTCATCCCTCAGGCGTGCCTTGATCGCGAGCAGCACCTCGCACTCGGTGAGGCGCTGGGTGGAAGCAACACGTTCGCGACGTTCAAGATCTTCGGCGTCGACAAGCCGATGCTCACCACGATCGCCGATGGACCCGACAGTCCACCCGCGGCCGAGAATTGGCACACCGACGTCACCTGGACTGCTGAGCCACCCGACTTCGCGATCCTTCAGGCCCAAGTCGTACCCGAGCGCGGCGGCGACACACTGTGGGCGTCGATGACCACCGCCTTCGACGCGCTGTCCGAACCGATGAAGGCGATGTGTCGCACCCTGTCGGTTCGCCACGACAACGAGAGCTTCATCGCCGGACTGGTGCGCAAAGCCCCAGAGCAAGCCGCCGAGTTCGACATGCCGACGAAGCTCCGAGCTGCGTATCCGCCAGTTGACCACCCACTCGTCAGAATCCATCCCGAGTCGGGCAAAGAGATCCTGTTCCTGGGGGGCCGGTTCATGCGACGGATAAACGAACTCAGCGAACGTGAGAGCGACGCACTGTTGGCCCTGCTTGCTCGCCATGTGGACGACGCCCGTTTCCACTGCCGGTGGCGCTGGACCCCCGGCGACGTGGCGATCTGGGACGAGCGGTCGACAAACCACCGATCAGCCTGCGACTACTTCCCCCAAGAGCGCGAGTTGCGTCGATGTGAGGTGGGCGGCGACCGACCATACGGCCATGACCGAAAGTGACCTGGCGCGGACCGACCTAGCCTGATTCGGCGCTCCTGAACACCACCGAGCATGTCCACTATTGTCTTGCATGTGAACGAGGACTCCGGGAGCGGATCTTGGGCTTCGTCGCCGGGCAACCGAAAGTCGATGCAAGGCAATCGGAGCCGCGATACGAAGCCCGAACTGGCCGTGCGATCCGCCGTACACCGACGGGGCATCCGCTTCAGGGTCTCAGCGCGTCCCCAACCGGAACTGCCCCGTACCGCCGACCTGGTGTTGCGAAAGAGCCGAATAGCGGTGTTCGTGGACGGTTGTTACTGGCACGGATGCCCCGAACACCACACCCAGCCTGTGACCAACTCCGAGTACTGGGCTGACAAGATCGCCCGCAACATCCAGCGAGACGCCGAGACCACTGACTACCTTCGGAAGACGGGCTGGACGGTCCTGCGATTCTGGGAGCACGAAGACCCCGAGTCCGTGGCCGACCGAGTTCAGGAGTCGGTCCTTGCTGCGGTTTCACGGACGGAACGAGTTGAGGCGACGGCATCCACGAGTCCCCCGCACGCGGTTCAGGGGGGTGACCCGTCATCGCAGCGCCGAGTTGCGAAGCCCTGAAACACCCGGTAAACCCGCGGCGTGGCGCGACCGGACTCCATGAGAAGCAAAAGGACCAGCTCGAGAGAGTCCAGTCGCCGGACGACACAGGATTTCGCTGATGACCCGGCATCGCCGATGTCGTCCAACCGGCGCCCTCCCGTCGGACAGACCACCTCACCTACCTCTGTATTAGCCGGGATGGCTCGTTGGTTTGAAGAGCAAACGGAGGGCCGCGAGCGTTTCGCTTGGGTGCTTCGTGACTCTTTGGACGAATTGCTCGACGGTCAACGAACACGCCGATGGTGCTACCAGCAACTCAACAAAACGGAGAAGACCCACCTGGGCACGAAAGTGGAGCTCGGACTGACAATCGAATTCGACATTCTCGAGGGTGCGGATCTCGACTGGAAGATCGATGGGCAGGAGGTCGACTGCAAATTCTCCAAGGACTTCGGCGGTTGGGAGATCCCGATGGAGATGTATCTCTGCAACGACCATGAGCAGTCGGGCACCGCTGACCATCTCGCACTGCTCGTATGGATGAACGACGACGACGACGAATGGGCTGCCGGTGTCGTCCAGATCCGTGATGACCTGCTCAGGTTCAAGACCGACGGCTCTGGCCGAAGGAGAAGACAGTACAACCGGGACAACAAGCGGCGTCTGAACGACGACGGAGTGAACAGCGTCCACTGGCTATGGGGTGGGATACAACAACTGCCACCGAACCTGCTTCGGAGGACGAGCGAGGAGAGCCGTCGTGCAATCCTGCTGAACAAATCGGGACAGGAACGCATGAACGCGCTTTTGCGTGAGATCCAACGCGAGATCATCAACCGTCAGACCCTGGTGACGGTCGCGCAGCAGAAGGATCCAATGAAGCGAGCACGCGATGCGAGGCTGTCTGGGCACCTTGGCGGCGAAAGGTTCTTGATCCTGGGCCATCAGGAGGCTGATCCGCACATCGCTCGAATCCTGGGTCTTCCTGTTCCTGGCAAGGGAGAGCTAGTGTCTTGCCGGGTTGTTCCGGCGGAACGTGACGTGGTGCGCAAGGTCTGGCTGGGAGATGGATGGTGGCGACTCGCAGGTGCCGATGAAGAATCTGGGCCGAGTCCAGACCGAGACCTGTATCTCAGGTTGGGCCGACAGATGATCGAAGACGGACCAACAGCCTGACGCCACCTAGACCGATCGGGCGCGTGCTGCTTGGCACCCTGCGCTACTCGAGGACCCGCGCGAGGTGCAGGGCGATCTCTCGGGCGAGCACCGGCGGGACGGCATTGCCGATCTGGCGGGCGATCTCGATCTTAGATCCTTCGAAGACGAAGGTGTCCGGGAAACTCTGGAGCCGAGCGGCTTCGCGGTGGGTAATGGGTCTGTCGTGCTCAGGGTGGAGGTACCGACCCTTCTCAGGTTTGAAGAACTCGGTTCGGATGGTCGGCCCCGGTCGGTCCCACCACATACGACCCATTACATCGGTAGTGCCCGTGGGTTTGTTGAGCCAGCAGGCCGGTGTGATGTCGGGCCGAGCGCGCTGCAAGTCGAAGCGGTTCCCTCCCGGTGGGATCACCCGGTAACGCTGCAGGGAGATATCTCGCGGATTGCGTCGGATGTGGAGATCCTGGGAGCCGTCCTCGGCTGTGGTGGGTTCACCCGTAGTCGGCTCGGCCGGCAGGTCGGAGATCGCGTCGCGCACCGTGCAATACGGTTTCTCGAACATGGGTGCGTCCCCGTGTGTCGGTGGCGGTGGCCAAGGTACGGACCGATCTTGGATCGCCATGAAGATTCCCCTTCTCCGCGTCTGTGGCACTCCGTAGTCGGCGGCGTTCAAGACGCCGTAGGCATACCCGAACTGCGACAGGAAAGGGTCCGCCGCCATGCGGTGCAACAGTTCGTTGAACTGGCCCGAACGCTGGAACTGGGGGACATTCTCGATCACGAACGCTCGCGGCCGCACCTCCAAGACCGCTCTGAGGAAGTGCTCCCACAATCCGTTGAGCGCGGTCCTTGAGTCGGGATCGCGGTCGCGCCCCAACGGGGAGAATCCCTGACAGGGCGGGCCTCCGATAACGACGTCGGCTTCGGGATACACCTTGGGTTCCATGAACTCGATGTCCCCGTCATGCACATGGATGCCGAAGTTGGCCTTATAGGTGGCCGCCGCGGCCTGATCATGCTCCACTGCGAAGACGGGGTCGAACAGTTCATTTCCTGCGCTGTCACGCGCTAGCCAGAAACCCGCGGTGAGCCCGCCCGCTCCTGCAAAGAGGTCGATGGTTGTGAAAGCCATGGTTCAAGTCCTTTCATCGAAGGTAGTAGCCCCCGACCGCGAGACAGGCGATACCCGAGCAACCTGGAACTGGATCAACCGTCTCGATACCGGCCTCGCAGGGAACAAGCATCAGGCACGTCGTAGAACTCGCCGGAACCGAGAACCCAACAATGACACGTGGGTATGACAGCCTCTCGCAGCCTGGAATCGACAAGAGACAACCCTCGTCACTGACCCTCACCTGACTAGGTTCCGGATCTTTCCTTTCTCAAATCAATCCAATCCGATCTTGCTCGGGATCCACGACCAACGCCATCGCAGCACCGAGTTGTGAAGTCCTGAAACACCTGGTAAACAGCCGATCGACCCAACCGGACGAGAACGAACTGCGCATCTGCGTCCCTTGGGCCAGCCTCTAGGTCAGTTGTCTCAGCTACGAGCAGGGAGAGCCGCCGTGAGGCTTCGGGCGAGCCAGTCTTCGTCGACGTCGTAGCCGACCGCTTGCAGGTAGCCGATCAGAGAGCCGATCTGGACTTTGCCCAACGGCCGGATCTCAAGCTGGTGCACCGCGGCTTTTGTCACACCTCGTCGCCTGGCGACTTGTTCGAGGCTCATACCACTGCCGGCGCGAAGGTTCGCCAATACGTGGCGGGCCACAATCTGGTTGTAGGCAGTCTCAACTGCTACTGGATCAGCATCTGGTAGATCGTTAACGCCGAAGAACTGCGTGTCTTCTGGTTCATTTGTCATAATTGCCCCTATCGACCGAGTATAGCTACACCTTTACGATCTTGGGAAGTCCGCAAGCCTGAGGACTACGATTGCCGCCCGGGCGATCTCATCGGAACGCTTCACGGCGGAGGTGTACCAGTCAATGCCGCTACGAGCGGCCTCGGCCTTATTGCCGAGCACGGTAAACACGTACCAGTCGTCGTGGGGATGGGCCACGAACAGATCTATGAACTCTGACCTGGGCTCTTTGGTTGGTGGCGGGGGCGGGATTTGAACCCGCGACCTTCGGGTTATGAGCCCGACGAGCTA
>VXYK01000061.1 GCA_009845995.1 Acidimicrobiaceae bacterium
CTCCCACAGGCAGTCGCGTCACAGCGCGCGGCGGCTGACGCCGAGGTTTAGCCGTGGGCGCACTGCACGCGCGACTCGGCTCTTACGCCCCCCCCCCCCCAGACGCGGTCGTGTATGCAACAGGAGGCCGTCGAGACGGCTGTGGCGCGTTTGCGCGCGCACGAGCAAGCCGACGAAGACGGCATTCCGCGAGGCGAGGCGCGCGGCCGGATCGTGCTGCCCTGCGGTGCGGGAAAAACCCGTATCGCATTGAGGATTGTTGAGGAACTGACCTACCCCGGTGAGCTGTCGGTGGTGCTGTGCCCATCAATCGCGCTGGTAGCGCAGCTACGCAGAGAATTCCTGCAGAACGCGAAAGCGCCGCTGAGGGTGATGGCGGTGTGCTCCGACAAGGGTGTCGCAGCGGACGAAGAAAAGGTCGCCAACAGCGATGATGCCACCCTTGATCGGGGATTGGCGACTACAGACGAACTCAAGGGATGCCCGGTTACAACCGATCCCGACGAGATTGCCGCCTGGATCCGGCAACGGCGTGAAAACGGCCACAACGAAACCGTGAGTGTGATCTTCGGCACGTACCAGTCGGCCCAACGGGTTTCGCAGGGCGTCATACGAGCGGACGCAGCGGACGGGTTCAAGGTGTTGATCTGCGACGAGGCACACCGCACCGCCGGGGTCCGTCGCCTCAAACGCGCCACGGCCGCCGAGGAGAGACTGCGCGAGTTCACGCTGTGCCACGACCGCACCGAGTTCCCCGCGACCTACCGCGTCTATCAGACCGCCACACCGCGCATCTATGGGGACAACGCCGCCTACTCGGGGCGCGGCGACCGAGCCGATTATGTGGTTCGCCAAATGGACGACGAGAACACCTTCGGAGTTGAGTTGTACCGCCGCTCCTATGCCGACGCGGTCGGCAACGGCTGGCTGTCGGACTACCGGATCATTGCGATGGCTGTGGGCGGCAAGGAGGCGACAGACATCGCCAACGATCTGGTGCGCGACGCTGATGAGCAGGCCGCGCGCGACGCAGAGGCAGCGTCTCAGGCTGCTTCAGAGCGCAGGAAAGCCACGGCCCGCGGTGGTCGCGCCGACAGACTGCCGACCACCGGTGACTACCTGAAAGGCATGGCGTTCGCTTTGGCGATGGGTGGGGCGGCGAGGTCGCCCGACGGCAAGCGCGTGCCGTTGCGATCCTGCATCGGGTTCTTGAACACAATCAGCCGGAGCAAGACTATGACCTCGGTGCTGCAGTCCGATGCTGTGCGGGAGTGGGTCTCCAAACAGACCGGTGCTGCTGCTCCCGGCTATGTGCTCGAGCACCTCGACGCGTCATCGCCCGTGGCCGCCCGCGACGAAGCCAAGCGCCGACTCGCCGTCGCCGCCGACGGTGTTCCGCATGCGGTGATGAACGTCGGGATTTTCGGGGAGGGCACCGACTCGCCGACTCTTTCCGCGGTCGCTTTCTTGGAGCCCCGCAAATCGCCGATTGATGTAGTGCAGGCTGTCGGTCGAGCGATGCGTCGGGCGCAAGGCAAAGAACTCGGCTACATAATCGTGCCGGTCGTGATCCCAGACGGCGTCGACGCTGAGCGGCATCTCGCGGTGAGCGACAAGCACGAGGGCTGGCAGGAACTCGGGGAGATACTCCAGGCATTGCGGGCTCATGACAAGCGCATCGAGGACGCTCTGCCTGAGATGCTGAGGATTCAACTGCCGCCCGAACCTCAGTTGGAGTTGCCGCTCAAGACGGTTGTCGCGATCGGTAGACCCGAGAAGACCAGACTGGAGTACGCGGTGGTGACCGGCAGCCGCGACCATGCCGAGGACACCGCCCGCTCCGCGATCAAAACTGACCGCCCCCTGCTGGACTTCGACGACGCCGAACCGTTCGACGAGGATCGATGGGCCGCATTGCAGGACGAGCCGACGTCGCTGATCGTTCATGTGAAACGACCCGACGGCAGCACCGAGACTCGCGAGGATTCAGTAGTTCGACACAAGCCGAAACGCGATCAGTCGGAAGGTCAGGTCAACGAACGGCAGACCAGACGCCGCGCCGGCAAAGTGGCCAACGGCGAGCGGGGGAGGGAACTTCCCGATCCTGCTGAGCGAACCAGAATGCGCTCAGAACGCGACGCTGCAAAGCGGGCCGTCTTTGAAGGGCATGTGCAGGGTGTGCTGATCAACCTGTCGGAGCAGGTGGGCAGCAACATCACGATGAACCTGCTGGAGAAGTCAGGTTTGACGGGAAACAAGATCCAGCGAGACCTGAACCTTCTGGGCGACTCGGTGAACGAAGCGGCAAGGCACATACACGACGAGGCCGGTCTCGCCGCCGACCTCGACAGGCACTTCGGCCTCGATCGCTTGGACGCGCCGAAACGAGGCAACCCCCGAGCCGACGGGGCGACTATTGCCGCCCTGTTGTGGATGAACGCGGCAATGCTGCACCAACGCATCCATTCGGGAGGCTGGATCGCCCGCAGGGGCATTGAACCGCTCTCGGAGATCAAAGCTTCGACCGACCCCGACAACGCGTTCGAAGATTCTTGGAACGCGATAACCCGGCAGGACTTCATCCCCGTTCTCGAACCGGCGCTGTTGGCGTTGAGCAAAGCCCAGCGCAGCGGACGGCTGGGAGGGCTGCGCCGCGCCTTGCGTCACATCGCAGCCGAAGCCGAGCAGCTCGCCGAAACCTATGCCGACATGGGCACCGACCACGCCGGTGCCCTGTTCAACAAAGTCATGGGTGACCAGTCCTCCGACGGCGCGTTCTTCACCCGCCCAGTAGCCGCCGACATCGCCGCGAGGCTCGCCTTGGACGCGTTGGACCCCGAAAACGCGCTTGACTGGTCAGACCCCGATGTTTGGCGACGCCACAAGACCGTCGATTTGGCCTGCGGGTCGGGGACGCTGCTCACTGCGGTGATGACCGAGATGAAACGCCGCGCTGCGTCGCGCGGCGCTGACTCGAACCGTTTGGCGGACCTGCAGAAGGTCGGGGTTGAAGAAACACTGAAGGGGCTCGACATCAACCCGGTGTCTTTGCAGTTGGCAGCCACACAGCTCATGTCGGGCAGCGCCAACGTCAAATACCGCCGGATGGGACTGCACCTGATGCCCTACGGCAGACAACCCGACGGCAGCGTCGCCGCGGGTTCTCCGGAGTTGTTCGGCAACCGGCGGATCGTCGACTCGCTGCGCCTGTTCGACGACAACGCTGCCTCAACAAGGCTCGAGACCGGTGCGGAGCACACCGCCATCCTCGAGGGACCTGAGATGGACGACGCAGTAGAGGCGGCTCGCGATGCCCGCATCGTCATAATGAACCCCCCGTTCACCAACCGCACCAAGATGGGCGAAAAGTTCGAAACGAACACGCAGAAAGCTCTACGAGCGAGAATGGACAAGCTCGAAGGACTATTGGAAAGCGCCGAGCCCCGCCTTAGCGAGTTCTTGGACAAGAACTCGCTAAGGCCGCGGTTCGCGGCCCTAGCAGATCTTTGTCTGCACCGTACCGAAGGTGTGTTTGCCACAGTGATCCCGACGACCGCACTGACCAATTCTTCCGGGTTGCTTGAACGGTTGGAGCTTGCCAGACGATTTCATATCCATACAATCCTCACCTGCCACAACCCTCAAAACGTCAACCTGAGCCAGAACACCAACATCAACGAGAGCATCGTGGTGTTGCGGCGTCACCTTGGCGAGGTATCCCCCGCGACCCGGATCATCGCCCTCGACCGCTTGCCGACGGACGACTCGGAGACCGATCAACTCTTCAAGGATCTCTGCGAGTGCGAGACCGGCACGCTTGCCGACGGTTGGGGCGAAGTGTCGACATGGCCAGCCGAACGAATCCAAGCGGGAGACTGGAGCGCAGCAGTGTGGCGTTCACCCAAGCTGGCAAACGCCGCCGCTCGCTTCACCGATGGCACTGACCTAGAAGCTATCGGTAGAGAGAGAGAGAGAGAGAGAGAGACGGGTCCACAAGACCGGCCCAGCGTTCAGCCGCGACTACCGCAGAGCCGAAACAAGCGGGAGCCCGTGATGGTTCACGCGACGCTACAGCCCCTCTATGCAGAACACCGCAAGACCGCGAGTCAACCGGCGGAAGGAACACGGTAGTGAACGCAACCGGTCAGTCCATGCGAGATGACTACCACAAGAAGCCTTCGGGTCGGTTCGGTTCGTTCCCGGTATTGGCCTCCAAGGGTGCCAACGGGCAGCAATCTATCGAAGCAATACCAGATGAATACTGGGAATGGAAAAAAGAAGGTACGCCGCCGATCCTGGACAAAGCCGGGCATTTGCTCGTAACAATGGGCCAGCGTTCCTCAACAAGTCGATTGACCGCTGTCGCGTCCGATACACGCTACGTGGGGCAAGGTTGGATGCCAGTCACAGGTCTGGACAACACGCAGGCAAAAGCTGCGGCGGTGTTTCTCAACTCCACGTCCGGGCGACTGATATTGATGAGCAGACCCGGTAAGGACTTGAACTTTCCGTTCTACAATCCGGCCGTTTGGCTTTCAGTGTCAATCCCCGACCTGTCCACCCCGCGTATCTGCAGCACACTCGCCGACTGTTGGGAAGCTACCCGCAGCGAGATCGTGCCGCAGTTTCGAGACGGGTACACAGACATCCGCCGCCGTTGGGATCAAGCCGTTTGCGACGCTTTAGGCTGGGACATCAACAAGATCGCCGAACTCGGCGAGTTGCTGGCCAAAGAACCACACGTCAGAGGAGTCGCCTACGGCCAATGGAAAAGCTGATCCTGGGCCGAAGCGCGGGACCGAAGTGAACGGCAAGCTCGAGCGTTGTTCCGTTGCTGAGTCATGGCCGAGCACAGACCAACATTAGCGCACTAGTTGTCGCATAAACGCATTAGGTGTCTCACAAACCAGGAACTCGAGACGTTAGTCACTGCCACTGCCGCAGTGAACAGAGTTCCCTACTGCGACCATCCCGAGGTGGCACCGGTGACCATTCCAAAGGGACCGGATGGCCAGCGGAAACAGTCTGTCATCAACTGGTCGACCTGGCTCCGGTCCGCAATCCCCTCGCTGACGACTCGGTTCGCTTCACGCACCATGGCGAAGTACACACGGTTGGTCACGTAACCCCAAGTGGTGTCTGTGTCATTCACAACCACCGGGTTCTTGCCCGCAGACGCCGCCAATCGCACAACGGTGTCGACAGTGTCCGACGATGTCAACGGACCCCTGACAATCTCCGCGAGTTTCATCACCGGAGCAGGTGAAGCCCAATGCCAGCCGACCATGCGATCCGCTCTGTCCGTGGCGGCGCCCAGAGCAGCAATAGAAAAGCCCGATGAATTGCTGGCGAAAATCGTATGGCCGGGGGCGATCGAATCAAGTTCTCGCCAGAAGCGAATCTTCAGGGCGAGGTCTTCAGGAATCGCCTCGATGATGACATCTGTATTGACGGCCTCCTCAAGATCGGTCGTGAAGGTGATGCGACCCAGCGCTGCGTCGGCTTGTTCGTTGGTGAGCTTCTGACGCTCAACGGCGCCGCGAACTCCGAAACGACCACTGTCCACGGAGGTTCGCGCAACGTTGAGCACCTCCCGGTTCAAATCGCGGCAAACAACTTCGTGCCCTGCGATAGCCATGACTTGGGCAATGCCCGAACCCATGACTCCTGCTCCCATTACTGCAATTCGTTCTGACATTCCGCGATTCTGACCGATTACTGTGACATCGGCTACCTCGCCACGAAAGACATGCCCAGTCAACTAGCGAAAAGTACTCACAAGGGTGTAGCTATCTGTAGTGACCACTGACACGACCACCCGCTCCCCGTGGCGAATTTTTGGCCTGGTGGCGGGGTCTGTGGCATTGGCAACACTCAACTTTTCGATGATCTTCGTCGCTTTCGGCGAGATCTCTGATTCGTTCGACGCCAGCGACAGCACCCTCTCGTGGGCCTTGACCGGGTTCGCCATCACGACCGCCGCGGTTATGGTGCCGGGCGGATGGCTTGCCGACCGCTTCGGCAGAACCCGGATATTCCTGATCGGTTTTGCGCTGTTCCTCGCGGGCAGCGGCGGGGTTGCGGTCGCACCTTCTGCCGAGTTCCTGATAGCCGCTCGTGTCCTGCAGGCGGTCGGGCTCGCCATCGAAGCACCCGCCTCGTTCGCGCTGGTGCTCGACGCCTTCCCCAAACGGATGCGCTCAACCGCTGTGGGCGCCATGGGTGCGGCCGGAGGAGTGGCCGCGGCACTGGGGCCCCTTGTCGGCGGCGCTCTGGTCGAGGCACTGGGCTGGCGATGGGCATTCTTTTGCAACGTGCCAGTCGGAATCGTGGTGCTGGCACTCGTGGGACCGCGACTTCCTCCCAACCGGGTGCATCTCGCGCGCAAGACTCCCGATCTGATCGGGGTGCTCTTGTTGATGTTCGGCGTCGGTTCGCTGGCCTTGGGAATCGTGCAAAGCGACGATTGGGGATTCGGTGACGAACGGACCGTCGCGGCCCTGATCGCCGCGCTGATCCTGCTGGCCGGTTTGGTCAAACGATCCCGCGTTCACCCGGAGCCGATTCTCTACGTTCCGCTGTTCGCCAACCACGACTTTCGAGTCGGAAGCGCCTTGTCGTTTTTTCTTGCCGGCAATTTCATGGGGTCGTTTCTCGCGTTTGTGACGTTCTTGCATGAAGGCTGGGGGTTGTCGTTGTTCAAAGCGGGCCTCGCCGTTGGTTTGATCCCCGCGATCGGCGGACCGATGTCGGTGGTCTCGGGTCGTCTAGCCGACCGCTTCGGGCATCGGACTGTGATTCTGCCCGGGTCGCTGATGATGGCCGCCGGAGGGCTATGGATGTGGTCCGCTGCAGGCTCGCAACCGCAAATCTGGTCTCTTTGGGTTCCCGTCGTGGTGATTTATGGAATCGGGGTGGGTCTTGGGCACGCAGCCTGTCAAGCGGCTGCTCTGGCAACGGTCACTGAGGATCGACTTGGAATCGGCGGGGCGATGAACCGGATTTTCATGGAGATCGGCGGCACTATCAGCATCGCCATCGTGATCGCCCTGTTCGTGCGCTACGACGATCCCGTGGACGGTCTTCGGGCTTCAATGATTCTGCTGATCATCGTCAGCGCAATATCGGTCCCGATCGCGGCATCACTGCGCAACCGCGGACACGCCTAGACGGCGTACCGTACAGCCGATGCTTGGAGCACCGCGATGATCGCCTGCGGACACTGCGGCGGACGACATTCAACTGTGGAACAGGTGCGCACCTGCTCGCTGGACGCTCCGTCCGCTGACGCTCACTCAGAACCGCCGCCAATGAGACCGACCAAGTTCTCAGCGGACCGTTCGGGTCTTCCGAAGGGGTTCCGGCCTGTGGTTCTGGAGCCGCATTGGCAGCGCTTGGCCGGGCCCGAAGCGCTCGGGCGCAACCTGGTCGTGAACCCCGGTCAAGCCGTTCCGGAACCCTGGGCCCACTGTGAGCGCATCGTTGTGGACGGGCAACCGGGCGCTTTCAACCAACTACGCGAGTTCCGCAGGACCCGTTCGCGAGCGGTGATCGAGTTGCGTATTGATCTCGATGATGACGATCCCGTGCTTGACGTTGAGTATTGGTACCTGTCGCCCAACACCGATCTTGAGGGCGAGACACTGCAGCATCTCGTATTCGACCACGCGGTTGATGCCCGGATCGTCGATCAACCCACGATCCGTGCAATTTCGAGAGCGCTCAGCGCCGGAGCAACGCTGATCACCGAGGGGCCAGGAGACATCGCAACCAACGAAGGTCCCGCCTGGTGCGACGGTGGGCCGCTGGATTGGTTCGACGACATCGAACTCGGTGCTCCGGTGATACCGGCTGTTCATCTCGCCATTGGGTCTTTGGCAACGATCCGTAATGTTGCGCCTAATGCCGACCTGGCCGACGATCAGCTTCGAGCGGTTGCACACAGTGGTGGTGGTGCTCGGATCATCGCCCCGGCAGGATCAGGCAAGACTCGGGTGCTGACCGAACGAGCTCGGCATCTGGTCCGCGACCGCGGGATAGATCCCGCGACCGTCTGTCTCGTTGCGTTCAATGTGCGTGCTCGCCAAGAGATGCAAGAACGAACCGGTGACTTGGCGGGTCTGCAAATCCGCACTCTCAACAGTCTGGCTCTGGCGATTCTGTCTGGCTCGGGACCCTTCCGCTCCCCCGACGACCGCAACCCTCCGCGTGTGATCGACGAACACGAGGTGCGACAGATTCTCAGCGATCTCGTCGGCGGGCGTCGCGTGGCCATGGCTGATCCCTTGGCGGTCTGGATCGAGGCGCTCACCGCCACACGTCTGGGATTGCGTTCACCGAGCGCGGTCGAGCAGGAGTTCGGCAGCGACGTTCGCGGCTTCGCGGATGTGTTGCCGCAGTTCAGGGAGCGCTTGGCCGACGACGGAGTCGTTGACTTCGATGAGCAGATTCTGGGGGCGATCGAAGTGTTGTGTGCAGATCCCGAAGCGAGGGCGACCGCACAGAGGGCCTGCGGCGTGCTGCTGGTCGACGAGTTCCAAGATCTGACACCCGCCCATGTCCTGCTGATTCGCCTGCTGGCCGGTCCGGCGGCAAAAGTCTTCGGAGTTGGCGACGATGATCAGACGATCTACGGCTACGCCGGAGCTTCGCCTTCTTGGCTGATCGATTTCGCAGATCTGTTTCCGGGCTCGGCTGCTCATGACCTGAAAGTCAACTATCGCTGCCCGCCGAGCGTGGTGGACGCAGCGGCCACCCTGTTGACTCACAATCGCCGTCGGATCGACAAGACCATCCAGGCTCGCCGAGGGCGAGCAGCGCTCGAACCCGAGATTGAGGTCATGGTGGGCGACGACCCCATGGGCAGCACGATCGCTCGTGTATCAGAACTGCGCGATCAAGGAATCCCGCTGAGCAGCATTGCCGTGCTCGCTCGCGTGAACGTGACCCTGCTGGGGCCGATGATTCTGCTCGAAGAAGCCGGAGTAGCCACCACCAAACCGGTCGGACCCAGCTTCATGGAGCGAACGGGTGTTGCCGGCGCGTTGGCCTGGTTGCGTCTCGCCGTTGCCGACGAGAATTCCCTTCCTAGCGACGCGCTCGAAACAGCAATCCGCAGGCCACCGAGAGGAATCAGTCGACGCTTGGCGGGCTGGGTGGGTGAGCAGCGGAGCCCCCGGCAACTCAAGGCTCTGGCCAAACGGCTGAAACAGGAACGCGACCAGCTCAAGGTGTTGGAGTTCACCGCTCAACTTGAAGCACTCCGAAAGCTGGCTGACCGCGACGCCGACACCGAGAGGCTGCTGGCCGCAATCCGCGACGATATTGGGCTGGGACGGGCACTCGACAATCGTCTTGATGCCAGCCGACGGTCGGTTGACCGCTCGACTCACGGCGATGATCTGGCTGCGCTGCTCGCCGTGGCCAAGCGTTGCCAAGACCCCGCCGAGTTTCCCGGCTGGTTGGCCGAGCGACTAAATGCGCCCAGGTCTCACCAGCCAGGAATAACGCTGAGCACAGTTCACCGGGTGAAAGGCCAAGAATGGCCCCATGTGATCGTCCACGACGCCAGCGAAGGATTGATGCCGCACAGACTCTCATCAGATGTCGAGGAGGAACGGCGGGTGTTCCATGTGGCCATTACCCGTGCCAGCGAGAGCGTGACCATAGCCGCCGGCCGTCCTGCATCGCGTTTCGTCGCGGAGATGCGCACGCCTGGACAACCTGAACCCGAACCCCGGGCTCCCATTTCCGCGAGTGCCGACCCAAAAAGAACTCCCACCCCGAGCACACGTCGCACGCCGGTCGACCCACCTGCTGTTTCCACCCTCGACGAAGCGCGTTTGCGGGAACAGTTGAAGACGTGGCGCTCAACCACAGCAAAAACAGCCGGGGTCCCGGCTTATGTGGTGTTCAACGACGCGACGCTCTACCAAATCGCGGCTCTGCGCCCACAAACCGACGACGATCTGTTGTCGATCAGCGGTATCGGCCCGGTCAAGCTCGAAAGATACGGCGAAGACATCCTCGCCATCCTGGACACGAACAAAGACAACTAGCGGGTCACCACGATCGGATCGCCGTCGGGCAGCATGTTCTTGGTTTCAATGTCGTAGGTGTAGTAACGGACGACATCTCCAACCGAGTACTTGCCCGGTCCCAACGAGCCCGCGATCATCCCCGGCAGCAGCAGTTCACCGGTGTCGTCGGCTGCTTCAACGAGAGCATCCGGGGTGAGTTCAGGACCCGCGGCGATCAACAGATGCTCAAGCAACCTGAATCCTTGACATGCCTGGCCGATTCCCTCGGCTACAGCCTCCGGGAGTGTGTCGATGTCAATAGTGCCCGGGAAATAGGCGTTGATTTCGTCAACGCATACATTCCAGTCATCGTTCGCAAACCACTCTTCAAGAGTTGGCTTGCTCGCGGTCACGCCGATCGCATCCACCAGAATGTCCGGGTCGTAACCGCTCGTGGCGATTATCGCGGAATTCGTCAACTGGCCGTTGAGCAGGACGAACGGGACCCCAGGCCGGTTGCGGTCTATCGACCGGTTGAAAGGAACGAGTCCGCTGATGTTCAAATACATGTCGGCGCCGGCCGCCGCGAAGTTCTCGAAGATGACGTCAATCGCGGCTTCCGATGCCTGAGTGTCGCCGGCGAAGTCAAGGAGAGTTCCTTTGGCCACTACATTTACGCCCGCTTCTTCAAGCAACGGCAGAACTACGTTGTTGGCGACCGGATCATCGGCTATCTCCCAGAAGACCGCCAGCCTGGCACCGTCGAACGTGCGTTCACTGATAAGTGCCTTGGTCGAATTGCTCCGCTGCAGATCAGCAGCCATCTCACTTGCAAAGAATGGTGCGATGGACTTCTCAGCCCGCTCCGCAGTAAGACCGAACATACCTACATAGGGCGTTTCGTGAAGCTGGGTGACACAGAGTGGATTGTCTCCGAGCATCGCCCCGAGGACAACGAAGACTTCTTCGTCCTCGGTCAACTCCGCGCAGACCGCATCGGATTCGATGTTCCCCACCGGGAGGAAGTTGCGAACAACAACTTCCATCATGCGTCCATGGGCACCACCACGCCGGTTGAACGCGTCAACCCAAGCAGGTGCCCAGATCTCGGCAACGATCCCTTCGATATCAACCCCGAATTCCTGGAGTCGCGTAAAGTCGATCCCTGCAACACCAACCTTGATCGTCTCTGGGGTTACACCGGTCCAGGAGCTGGTCAGCACCACTGGTTCGGGTTCTGGTGCGGATTCGTCTTCTCCGTCGCCACCGGTTCCGGCGCTGCTGTCAGAAGTCTCGGCTTCGGCGGAACCCGCACCGGAATCATCGGTGTCGGTCGCCGAGGTATCCGTTGTTTCTGACTCTGTGGTTTCCGGATCAGTCGGTGTCGCCTGCTCCTCGCCGTCGTCATCAGAGTCGCTTCCGCACGAAGCCGCCAACAATGACGCAGCAACCAGCACAACCAGCCACAAACGACGCATCACATTCCCCCAGGTCCTTTCAACGGATGTCCGAATCGTAGAGGTCAGTCGCCGATCATGTCGATTTCGCGACTGGAATCGAACATATGTTTGCCATTAGATTGGGGCCGTGAGCAGCCGGGCCACCATCCTCCATGCCGACCTTGATGCCTTCTACGCATCGGTTGAACAACGTGACGATCCCAAGTTGCGCAACCACGCAGTCATCGTCGGCCAGGGCGTGGTGCTGGCTTGCAGCTACGAAGCCAAACGCTGCGGAGTCCGTTCTGGGATGGGTGGTGTGCTCGCCCGCTCCCTATGTCCACAAGCCATCACGGTTCCACCTCGTATGGAGGCCTATGCCGAAGCATCGACGCAGGTGTTCGAGCAGTTCCACGATTTCACACCTTTCGTCGAACCGCTCTCGGTCGACGAGGCCTTCCTCGACGTCGCCGGAGCCGAGCATCTCTTCGGACCCGCCGCTCAGATCGCCGAGGAACTCAGGACCCAAGTTCGGGAGAACGTGGGGTTGGCGCTTTCAGTGGGGGTTGCTCAAACCAAGTTCTTGGCCAAGGTCGCCAGCGGCCAGGCAAAACCCGACGGAATAATCGTCGTCGAACCAGGGAACGAACTCTCCTTCCTTCATCCGTTGCCCATCGAGGTTCTCTGGGGTGTGGGTCGGGTGACTGCCGCGAAGCTCCACGATCACGGCATCGACACGGTCGGAGATCTCGCCTCATGCGGACGTGAAGGGCTCAAGAGCTATCTCGGCAACCACGCCAGCGCCCACCTTTTGGCGCTGGCTCGCAACCACGACCCGCGTGCAATAGACACCGACCGCCGTGACCGTTCCATGGGCGCTCAGCGGGCTCTGGGGCAGAAAGTCCGCCACCGCGAAGATCTAAGGCTTGAGCTGCTCGCCCTGGCTGAAAAAGTAGCAGCACGTCTGCGCAGAGCAGAACGCGTCGCCCGCACGGTCACCGTGCGGTACCGAACTTCAGAAATGCGTCACGAGTCCCGATCTCGCACCCTGCCCGAAGCGACTCAACAAACAGACATTCTCGTCGCGGTAGCCGACGAGCTGCTGCTCGATCTGGTCGACGGTCCCCACGGCCCCGGTAGCAGACTCGGCCGTGTCGGTTGCACACTGATCGGAGTCACCTACTCAGCGCTCGGTGCTCCCGATGCGATACAGCTCGCGCTCCCGTTCGCTGACAGCGGCAAACCGACCGATGTGCTCGACACCATGATCGACAGCATCCGCTCGCGATGGGGCGACAAAGCCGTGGCTCGGGCGTCGCTGCTGGGCCACAAAGGCGAGGTTGCAGCCCTGACTCGTCCCACCGCCCTCGATTCGGAGGCAGCTGAACAATCACCGGCATCGGAACCCTCCACGGCCTCTCCAGACCTGCGACAATGACCCGGTGACCGAACCCCTTCCCGAGCGTCAACACACACGCGGAGTGTTCTGCAACCGAACCCTCAACCTCCGCGGCGTGCGAGCGATCGGCTACGACATGGACTACACGCTCATCCACTACTTCGTGGATGAGTGGGAACGGGCAGCTTTCGATCATGGTTGTGCGTACCTCGAGGAGTTGGGCTGGCCGGTTGCTGATCTGGTATTCGATCCCGAGGCTTTCACGCTCGGACTCACCTTCGACCTTGAGTTGGGCAACATTGTCAAAGCGACACGCTTCGGTTACGTGGTGAGAGCCCAGCACGGCAACCAAATGCTGCCGTTCGCGGAATTGCGGCGGAGCTACTCGGCGACCGTCATCGACCTTTCTGATCAGCGGTTCAAGTTCATGAACACGCTCTTCGAGCTGAGTCGAGCCTCACTGTGGTGTCAGCTAGTCGACCGCCACGACCGCTCACCCCTCCCTGGCATCAAGACGTACCGACAGCTCTACCGCATTATCGACACCGCCCTCGTCAGCGCGCACCGCGACGGATCGCTCAAAGCGGCGATCGTCTCCGATCCGAAACGCTTCGTCGACCTCGATCCGGAGACCGTGCCGACTCTCATGGATCAGCGTCTCGCCGGCAAAGACCTGATTCTCATCACCAACTCCGATTGGTCATACAGCCAACAGATCATGAACTGGTGCTTCAACCGCTTCATGCCTGAGGGCCAAACCTGGCGCGACTTGTTCGACCTGATAATCGTGGCTGCAAACAAACCCCGATTCTTCTCCGATGTCGGACCGATCTATGAGGTCGTCGACTCTGAGCGGGGCCTGCTGGAACCGCATCTCGGTGCGATCAGGTCCGGCGCGGTCTACCACGGAGGCAACGCTCGTCTGGTGGAAGACGCACTGGGCCATGAGGGATCGCAGTTTCTCTACGTGGGCGACCATCTGTTCGGCGATGTGTACGTCACCAAAGATGTTCTGCGCTGGCGCACCGCGCTGATCGTGCGCGAGTTGGAGGACGAAATCTCTGCGAGCGCCAATGCTGCCGACACCAGCGCCGAACTCGCCGGACTGATGGAACAGAAGGGCCAGTTGGAGTTGGCGCAGTCGCGCCTGCGGATGCAACGCCGTCATCTCGTCGTCGGCGACAAACCCCCAGAGAGGGTCGACGCCGCTATCGAAGCGACTACGACCGATCTGGCAGGGCTCGACGAACGAATCGCCCCATTGGCTCGGGCCGCAAGCGAGCAGGGAAACTTGATCTGGGGCCCGTTGATGAGAGCCGGCGTGGACAAGAGCCTGTTTGCACGCCAGGTCGAGAAACATGCCGATGTCTACACGAGCCGCGTCTCCAACTTCCGCGCCGAGACGCCCTATGGCTATCTGCGCGCTGCGCGCGTTCTGCTGCCTCACGAAACCCCCAAGTTCTAAGCGCCACAAACAACAGCCACAAGAACGTGTTGTTCCGGGCCGATATCGGGCAAACTCGCCGGGATGGTGGCTCGACTCGGACGTTGGTGTTTCCAACGACGCAAAGCCGTGCTCGGACTGTGGGTCCTGGGTCTGGCGGTTCTGCTCGGTGCGGCGCTGAGCATCGGCAGCGGGTTCACGGCCGAACAACAGCTACCGGGTTCAGAAACCGAAGCCGGGTTTGACGCACTCGACGAGCACTTCGGTGCTTTCGGCGGGGCGGGCAGCGGGCTCACTGGAAGCATCGTGTATTCCGCTGAGCAGGGTGTTCACGATCCAGACGTGGTCGCGGTCATGGTACAGATGTTCAGCGAAGCCAACGAAATCGACGGTGCGATCATCTTGTCGCCCTACGACTCGGGCCCAACTGGCGGAGGCGGAATATCCGCAGACGGACAGATCGCCTACGCGTCTGTCCAGCTCGGCAAGAACGTCGACCAGGAAAGCTCGGGTGCCATCGGTGCACAGATCAAAGATCTGATTCCCACCCTTGACGGCCTGCAAGTGGAGATCGGCGGAAGTGCTCTGGCAGGTTTTGAACCCCCGCAATCTGAATTGATCGGCGTTGCTTTCGCCATCTTCATCCTGATCTTGGCCACAGGATCGGTGCTGGGAATGGGCCTTCCTATAGGGGTCGCTCTGTTCGGCGTGGTTGGCGGTATCGCCGCAACGGTGCTCGCCTCCAACATTTCCGGTGGCCCCGAGTTCGCTACCACTCTCGCCACGATGATCGGACTCGGGGTGGGAATCGACTACACGTTGTTCCTTGTGACCCGCTACCGAGAACTGTTGCGGGAGGGGGCAGATCCAGCCGATGCGGCGGTCGGTGCCATGAGAACCGCCGGACGTGCCGTGCTGTTCGCGGGGATCACCGTGGTGGTCTCCTTGTTGGGTCTGATGGTGATCGGCCTTCCGTTCATTACCGGCATAGGCGTAGCCACCTCTATCACCGTCCTGGTCACGCTCATCTCGTCCTTGACGCTGATGCCCGCGCTGGTCGGCTTCGCCGGGGAACGACTCGAGATCACCCGCTGGCGGGGAATCATCGCCGCGGGTTTGGTGGCTGTTGGGTTGTTCGGCTTCGGTTTCGGCCTCGACCCTCTGGTGTTCTGTTTCCCGTTGGCCATCGTCGTGTTGATCGCGGGGTTCTTCGTCCCTGCGCTTCGTCGCCAACTCCCGCCTCGCAAGGTCAAGCCGTTGCGGGAAACTGTGGCGTACCGCTGGAGCCGTTTCGTGCAGGCGCGTCCACGCAGTATCGCAGTGGTGGGCGCGGCGATCCTCTTGCTGATTACTACGCCATTGTTGGACCTGCGTCTCGGTTTCTCAGACGAAAGCAACTTCGCCGAGGAGACCACCACAAGACGCGCCTACGACCTGTTGGCGGACGGTTTCGGCCCGGGTTTCAACGGGCCGTTCCTGATCACCGCAGTGATCAACAGCGGCACCGACGCGCAGGCGATCGGTGCCCTCGTCTCGGCGCTGGAGGGCGACCCCGGGATCGCCGCAGTTCCTCAGGCGTTCCCCAACAACCCCGATTCTCCGAGTGCATTCATGATTCGGGCAATTCCCCATACCGCACCACAAGACCACGCCACCGAACTTCTCGTCGGCCGTCTCCGAGACGTGGTTATTCCCAGCGCGATTGCAGGCACGACACTGGAGGTGGCCCTCACCGGCGGTACTGCTGCCGGGATTGACTTCTCTGACTATCTCAGCAGTCGAATGCCGGTCTTTTTCACCGCTGTGCTGCTGTTCTCGTTCGTGTTGTTGATGGCGGTGTTCCGCTCATTGCTGGTTCCGCTGAAGGCAGTGATAATGAACCTGCTATCGATCAGCGCGGCTTACGGAATTGTTGTTGCGGTGTTCCAATGGGGTTGGCTCAGCGACATCACCGGAGTTGACCCGGGACCGATCGAACCTTTCATACCAATGATGATGTTCGCCATCGTCTTTGGTCTGTCGATGGACTACGAGGTCTTTCTTCTGAGCAGAATACGCGAGGAGTATCAACGCACCGGCGACCCTGTCACTTCGGTGAGCGACGGCTTGGCGGCAACGGCGCGGGTGATAACGGCGGCTGCTGCCATCATGGCGTTCGTCTTCGGGAGTTTCATTCTGGAAGACGCGCGTGTGCCGGCCGTGTTCGGCCTGGGTCTCGCATCTGCCATCGTGCTCGACGCCACCCTGGTGCGCATGTTGTTGGTACCTGCAACTATGGAGTTGCTCGGTTCAAGGAATTGGTGGATCCCAAGTTGGCTCGATCGCATCGTCCCCCGTCTGGACATCGAAGCCTGATGAAATCGCGCGGTTCAAACCACATGATCGGTCATCGTGTCGTCGCGCTGGTTGTCTTCCTGGGACTGGTGGCCGCAGCCTGTGGAAGTGACGATCCGTTGCCCGAGGCGGTTCCGGAGGATGCTGATGTCACCGATGTGTCCAATGAACCGAGCGAGTCGACCGGTTCGGACGATGTGGACGAGGCGAACCCGTCTGCCGACGACGATACAACCAGCGCCGAAATCAGCCCGTTCGGCCCCGCACCGGCTTCTCCGAGCGGACCTCTGGACCCTGCCTTGGAAGCCGATCTCAACATACTGTTCGACTCGTTGAGGACGAACACGGACCTCGAATCGATCGATCGGGTGGGCGCTTCAGGAGATCCGCGAGCGGCGTGGTTGCTCACCGACATCATCCGGTTCGTCCGCATCGGCGAGATACTCGAACGCACAAGCAACGCCTGGGAGTCGCTCACCGATGTCTCGATCCCGGCCAACGAGTCGCCGTGGGGTTTCACGACCAACCACATGATTGCCTGGGACGTGCCCGCTCCACCGGGATACATCAACTGGAAACGCCAACTCTTTGAGCTTGTCGAACCGCGTTGGGCGCCGTTGTTCGACGACCCCGAAGCCACCGTCGACTGGCGCTGGGTGTCATGGGGCGGGGTCTATATCGACGACCGGGCGATCGGCCAGACCAATTTCGGGTGCCCTCAGGGTTGTATTCCTGCGCTCAACGATCCAGCGCTCACCCCCGCTGCCGACGGTTCCTGGTATCCGGACGTCTCGATCGTCTTTGGTGTGGTCGTGGGCGATGAGGCGGTGGCGTTTCCGAAGAACATCATGGAGATCCATGAGATGGTCAACATCACCATCGGTGGTCGCCGCCTGGGCATCCCCTACTGCACTCTGTGCGGATCGGCCCAAGCGTATTTCACCGATGATGTGTCCCCTAGGATCGACACCGGCGGCTACGGCGCCTACGAACTGCGCACATCTGGGTTGTTGAGCAGGTCGAACAAGGTGATGTTCGAGTTCCACACAATGTCGGTGATGGACACCTTCACCGGCGAAGCCCTGAGCGGACCACTGCGCGAGGCCGGCGTCGTGCTTCGCCAGACCAGCGTGCGCACCAGCACTTGGGGCGACTGGAAGGCGGCTCACCCCGACACCCGGATCGTCGCTGAAGACGGCGGCATCGGACGCACCTATCCGCGCGATCCTCTGCGGGGACGCGATGACCACGGACCTATCTTTCCGATCGGCGATGTTGATCCAAGACTCGAAGTGCAAGAACCGGTGGTTGGGGTGATCTCCGAAGACAACACACCGGTCGCCTTTCCGGTCGGCTTGATCGAACCCCTGACCGCCGACGGCGCCTCGGTCACCTTCGGTGGTGTCACTGTGACCTCAGACGGCGCGGGTTTCACGGTTACGTCGGAAGCATCCGGTGATCAGTTGGCCGCACATCAAGCTTTCTGGTTCGCCTGGAGCCAGTTCCACACAAACACTCTGTTGTTCCTAGGCTGAGGACTCAAGGCACCGAACAGCACCAGTTGCCAAGGTGGCCGATAGTCGTTATTATGTTCTGTATGCTTTGCATCAAACAGCTTATAGAACAAGCTGTTTGATGCAGTTTGCATCAAGCGAATACTCATAATCCCGTTAGCCGCCGTCTTGCTAGCAACCCTGCTGGCAGTCAGCCCGCCCGGCAGTACCGATGTTCCGGTCCTGTCGACACTGCAAGCGCAACCCGCTTCCGCGGACTATCAACAAGAGTGCTTTGAGTACCCCGTCCAACGTACGGAACGAGAATGGGTGGACACCGGGTACGATGCAACCACCGGGCAAGCGACCGGGTACTGGCGAACTTACACGGTCACGGAATACGCTCAGCATTGTTACAGGAACTGGCATAAACATGTTGTGGACGTTATTGTTCAGAATGTGGCCGTTAGCCTCATGTGCGGCGGGGTCGGATTTCTGGTCGGAGGACCGATCGGTGCATTTGTCGGGAGCGCCGTTTGCAGTACAATTGTGGCTGTCACTACCTATGTCTGGGGGCCGAGCCACTAATGCGACGGCACAAGGGTTTCATCATCTCCGAGCAACAGCCGGACGCCGCTTACCGAAGTGTTCGCGAAGCTGTCACCATCTGGGTCGCATTCTTCGTCGTTTCTTTGACATCCCGACTTTGGGCCGACTTCGGCAACTTCGAAGCATTTCCCGCGATCGCGTTGATCACCACTTCGGTGTCGGCATGGGCGCTATGCAGTTTTTTGTGGGTCCGCTTCGGGCGGCGGCGTTTCCCTCTACCTGACAAAGCCGGTGGGGTTGGCCATGGGTCAATCTCGCCGGACACGGTGTCCGAGTGAGGCGATTCTTCGCTGCAACACCTTTGGCGCGCGGTCTAGTGGTGTTGGCGCTAGCGATCACAGCATGTGGCAACAACGTGGACTCTGGCGAGTGCAACGACGCAGCGACCGCCCAAGCGGTTGCTGAGCAGGCTTGGGCTTCGGTTATCGAGGCCCACAACGCCGCTCACATCGATTCGACGGACGAGCATCCCGAGCTGGAAGGAGCGTTACTGTCGAGCCGTGTTGACGTGATTGTCGCTTCCGAAGAGACGCGGCGAGCCTGCGGATTGTCGGCTTAGTGGAGTTCATCGCTGATTTACGCTCCAATCCGATCTGCTTCCAGCGGGCATAAGTGGATGTGCCGACAACACCCACAGTGACGACCAACCAACGGCTCGTTCAGATTGACCGGATCCTTACCAGGGAGGCAACCCGCGCGGACACGCAGAGGGCCGAGACACCTCGCGCGGCATCGCGCCTAGTTAGGCTGGCGGGTCCGAGTACACTGAGAGGACGCATGGAAGTACCGCTGACCATTGCTGACCATCTGCGCCGTGCTTCGCTCGTTTACGGCAACCGAATCGGGGTCATCGACGAAGGTGACCAGCCGGCGCCCTCTCTGGGGGAACTGACCTACCGGCGTTTTTCAGAACTGTCCTCCGGCTTGGCCGCGGGACTGGACCACCTCGGTCTCGGCTTGGGCGCTCGCGTGGCGATCGTGTCGCACAACGCCGCTCGAGTGCTTGTTCATCTGTTCGGCACCAGCGCTTTCGGCCGCGTCGCGGTCCCCATCAACTTTCGTTTGAGCCGTGCCGAGGTTGCCTACATCGTTGAGCATTGTGGGGCTGAAGTTCTGATCATCGACCCGGAACTTGAATCGACCCTCGGAGACATCCCGGTGAAGCACCGATTCATCGCCGGCGAACAGAGTGATTCCCTTTATCGAGTCGGTACCGAACCGGTTGCCTGGACCCCCGACGAGTCGGCCACAGCTTCGATCAACTACACCAGCGGCACGACCGCGAGGCCCAAGGGTGTGGAGATGACCCACCGAAACCTGTGGGTCAACGCGGCCACCTTCGGCTGGCACACCGGAGTCAGCGACCGGGATGTCTACCTGCATACGCTGCCGATGTTCCACTGCAACGGTTGGGGCATGCCCTATGTCATGACCGCCATGGGAGTCCCCCATGTGGTGCTGCGCAAGGTTGACGGCGCGGAGATACTGCGGCGGGTTGAACAGCATGGCGTGACCATCATGTGCGGCGCGCCGGCTGTGGTGGCCGCCATCCTCGATGCCGCGGCCGAATGGGACGGTGAGATCCCCGGCCGGGGTCAGGTCCGTATCGTCGTGGCGGGCGCGCCTCCCCCAACCAAGACCATCGAACGTGTCGAGACCGAACTGGGCTGGGAGTTCATCCAGATCTACGGGCTGACCGAGACCGCACCGCTGCTCACCATCAACCGCAATCGGGCGGAATGGGATGAACTCACGCCTGCCGAGCGAGCGTCGAAACTCTCCCGGCAAGGCAATCCCGCGCTGGGTATCACCATGGCGCTGGCCGACGACGGCGAGGTACTGGCACGCGGCAACGTGATCCTGAAGTCGTACTGGGACAATCCAGAAGCGACCGCGGATGCACTCGTCGACGGCTGGTTCCATACCGGCGACGGTGGCATTATCGACGAAGACAACTACGTCACTCTCCAGGATCGAAAGAAGGACGTGATCATCTCCGGCGGCGAGAACGTGTCGTCCATCGAGGTCGAGGACTGCCTGTTCTCGCATCCGGACGTGACTGAGGTGGCGGTGATCGGCGTGCCCCACGACAAGTGGGGGGAGACGGTGAAGGCCCTCGTGGTGCTGGCCCCTGATGCCTCGGTCACCGACCAGGATCTGATCGACCACTGCCGGGAACGGATCGCTCACTACAAGTGCCCGACCAGCGTGGAGATGCGAGACGAATTGGCCCGCACCGCGACCGGCAAGCTGCAGAAGTTCAAGCTGCGAGCCCCCTACTGGGCCGACCAAGAACGCCAGATCAACTGATCAGTCAGCCGCGGGTCCCGAATCGTTGGCGGCTCGCACGGCATCCAACACAGAGCGGGCATCTCCTGACGAACGGAGATACGACTCCGCGGTCTGTGCCCACTGCGGAGTCTCACCGACATCGTCAGGTGCTTCGCAGCCGATCAAGTTGGCCGCTGCATCCAGTCCGCCTTCGAGCGAATCAACCGACTGCGGTGCCGGGCTGGTGCTGGTCACATCGCCGCCGACCGACCACGCCGTCGAAGCCGAGGCGGCCAACCCCGCGGTGGCGTGGACTTCGTCTTCCCAATCCTCGGGGACGACTATGTCCAACGCGCCACAAGCAGCGATAGCCGCCACATCCGTTGCGGCCATCGACACAGCTTCCAGCCTCGCCACGCCAGTCGTGGCACCAACGGACTTGATCGCTGTTGGCAGACCCGCAACCGTGAATCCGACCACGGCTCCATTGCGGATGTTGCGAATCACGCCATCGAAGGCGTCGTTGGCATCACCAGTCAAATTGATGGTCAGCGCGGTACCTCCGGCGGCTGCAGCTCCGGCCGCGGCACCGGTCGCCAACACCAGCGGCGTGGCGGTACCTGCACTCAGGAGAATCACCGCTCCGCCTGCCAAGACCGCTGCCCCGAGAGCCAACTCATCACGATGCTCCTCGAACCAAGTGCGATCAAACCATCCAGCTTCCAGCGCCGCGTCGGCCGCGACAAGCACTTCGTCGGGCAGATGGGGGTTGTCTTCAATGAAACGCTGGAAATCCGCACGCGAATAGAAACCGTCAACCTCAGCCGAAGCGTCGGCAGCAATATCAATCTGGCTTCGATACTCCTTCAACACCGAATGGATCTGGCTCTTGACCATGAACATCTCAAGATCGTCGAGCGATACCACTCCATCACCAGAATCATCGCTGCCAAACACCTCGCCTACAAAGAGATCCTCGTTGCGAGAGGCCGTGTCGAGACGATTCCAGAGCCGAGGATGGTCCAGCAACGCCTGCGCTGCTATCACCGTAGGCTCGGCGAACTTCCATGGATGCTCGACCACGTAACGCAGATCACCGATGCTGACTTTGTCGTCAGTCCTGCCGCCCGACGGGTTGTCAAGATCATCGAGATTCTCACGAAAGCCCCGCAGAGCCCGTAACTCGGGCACCGATACACCAAGAGCACGGCTGCTCGCTATCCAGGCGACCGCATCAACCAAGTCCACATCCTGTTCAGCCGCAACCGCCACGACTTCGATGATGTCAATGTCGAGACTCATGGCTAGTCCGACGCCAACCACCGCGTCCTCTCCGAAGTAGCCGCTCTCGTTCAACACCGCCAGTTGGTAATCGAGATGGTGGACATACTCCTCAGCCTCCGCAAGCGACCCACCGCTGCTCGCCAGCACCTCAGACACCCGCAGGTTGAACAGACGCTGCTCCGTGATCCCGATCGCGTTGGCGAAATCAAGCCCACCGTCGATCAATTCAACGATCATTTGAGTAGCCGCCTCATCGCCGCCCATGAAGGCACTGATCCGCTCGCGACGATTCCGCACCAGAAAATCGAGTTGGGCGGCGCTGTCACTGACCTGCCAGTCAGAGATGTCGCCAGACAACTCGTTGATTCGCTCGACATCGGCCCACAGCAAATCGATCTGATCGAGCCGCGACTTCAAATCGACCGTCAGCCTGTTCAGTCCATCGTGAGCTCGCCGAAGCGACAACGACGGATCACTAACGGACCCCGCAAGAATCCTGTCGGCTTGTTCGATCAAACCGTCGACCGCGACACGGTCCCAGGCCAGTTCCTCGGTTGTGGCCGACATGACCGTCCAGAGATAGAAAGCGCCAGGCCGATCCAAAATGACAACATCTACAGAATCCATTTGCACTACATGAAACAGCATTAATTACAGAACCGCAACACGCTAGGGCCTTTCTTTGCATTTGAGCTGCCAGAACCTGGCCGAGTTCCCTTACGAGACCGATCGTTGGAGAGTTGCGAAACGTCTCAGGTGACGAGTGAGTGAGATTGATCGAAGGAAAATCCTGGCACCCGATCTGGTAAATGAGCATCGGCTGGGGTACGTCTCGCAAACGATGATGTCCCAGCGAAAGCAGTTCTAGATCGATCACCTCGGCTACATCGCTGGAAATGAGAATCTGCCCACCGGAGGCGCAGGCTTCG
The DNA here is from genome assembly GCA_009845995.1 of Acidimicrobiaceae bacterium. Classification (GTDB taxonomy): domain Bacteria; phylum Actinomycetota; class Acidimicrobiia; order Acidimicrobiales; family Aldehydirespiratoraceae; genus VXYK01. The sequence continues at coordinate 23,222 of VXYK01000061.1, forward strand.
AGCCGACCCGTCCGGTTGGGGACGGTTCCGAAGTAATCGTTGCCGCGACGCGTGGCGTTGCCTCGATGAAGTCCCATGCGTACGCGTAATGCAGGTCCGCTTCGCCAATCCGTTCGAGCAAGTTCATTCTGTATGGAGACAGCGGCTTCAACCGCCGCTTGGGCATCCTGGAACGCCGCACGAAAATGATCCCCAGCCCATCCGAAGATGTGCCCGCCGGAAGTGTCGACAATACGGCGGACCAAGGCATCGTGAACTTCCACGCTCTGGGCTGCGGTGACTGCGTCTGCCTCCCAAAGACGACTAGATCCCTCCACGTCGGTGAACAGGAAAGTGATGATCCCCGCGGGGAGCGAATCACGATTCCAGCGAGGTCGCTTCACACTGCTTCCCAACAATCCGCGGCCTGTAGAACTTCACGTACTGTCTCATGTCTCGCTCACTTTCAGACCACTTGTCTCATATTATGCTTACCATCGATCGCCTGCCTTGCCGACCGCGTTCTCTTCGCAGCAACGCGTCCCGATTGCGGGTTCGACGTTTGGTGTGACGGCCGGCTTATTCGTGCCCTCGGCCCAGGTGAGACGGGCTAACCAGCCTCACTTGCTCGACGCTGTCAACACCGGGGGTGACAGGTGCGGTCAACCCAAGACGACGGACGGGTCAGGAACCAGATCCCGGGCCAGCCACTGGAAAATTCGCCAACCCACGTCGGTGTAGTACAGCGAGGAACTCACCTCTTTGGCGGCTTCGTCGCTGATGGGCCGAGCCTCGGGGGACTTCACATGCACTTCAGCCACACGTTCAGCGGTGACAAACAAGCCGACAGCGTCGGCTGGAGAACGGCCGCCCGTGAGCAGACCGTGGTTGCGCAAGATACACAACTTTGTGTCGCCCATAGCCCGGGCGATGGCCTCACCCCCCACGGTGCTGGTCACTTCAAGATCCTCACCGTCGTACATGGACTGGTCGAACACCAAGGCACACGACTCCTGGCTTATTGGCCGGAACGGCTTGACATTCGCCGACCACGGCGTCCCGAACGGGGTGTGGACATGAGCCGCTGAGACCAGATCGGGGCGCGCATCCAAGATGGGCCAGTGAATGTGGTGGGCCGCAAAGTTCACCCCGTCGTCGATCGGGCCGGCCACACCCTGTCCGTCGGGGCCGACCAAGGTGAGGTTGTCCATGGTGGCGTCTGCGAAACGGATGCCGTAGCCAAGCACCCAGAAGTGGTCGGTCAGTTCAGGATCGCGGGCGCTGATATGGCCGTCGCCCAGCTGCCCCCAGCGCATCGCACCGAAGATGCGGTAGCCGATCGCCGCTTCCCACTTGCGTAGTTGACGCAGTTCTTCCAGATCGGTGACTACCGGCGGCTCAGCGTCATAGGTGATTCCCGGATAGCGATCCAGCGAAAGCGCCATAGCCGCGAATGTTACTAGCAGCCGCTTGACGGCCGCACGCTTTCGGTAGCCCCTGTGAAAGGCCCCAGCACGCGCTGTCTTACTCAACCCCGAAAATGCCCCCGAGTGCCTTGCGATCGAGGTCAACAAACCGGGCCCGAGACGTAGGCGTCCGGCTTAAGGTTTCGCTGCTTGCCAATCGTGATCGGAGTGTGGTTTCTCCTCCCGGACGTCCATTACTCAGCGCTTGCTGATATATATCTGATCAGATATGCTAGGCGCGTGAACCCGATCCGTTACATCCGGGCTGTGGCTGGTTTGAGCCAACGTGAATTAGCTGATTCCGCCAAGACGTCTCAACCCACGTTGGCCGCCTACGAGACTGGCGCAAAGAGTCCAACTTGGCGCACCGTTGAGCGGATTGCGAGTTCAGTCGGACTCGCGTGCTATCCGTCCGTGGAGGTGCTAATGACCCGTGATCAGACAAGAAGCTTGACTCTCCACGCTGCGATCGCCCAGCAGTTGCAAAAGCACGGCGTGGAAGCCATCGAGATTGCCCGGGGAAACGTCTCCCGAATGCGGACGCTGAACCCACATGCTTCTCGACTGCTCAATGAATGGGAATGGATTCTCGAACAAACAATCGACCAGATCATCGCCAAGATGCTCGATCCCAGCGCACACGGCAGAGACCTCCGTCAGGTTACCCCGTTTGCGGGTCTACTCACTCCAGCACAACGCGCTAACGTCTACTCCTCATTCCAAGCTGAGCAATGAACCGAGAGGCGTTTGATCACGCTGTCCGAGCGGCCGGGGCCATCCTCGGTGAGAACGAACTCTTGGTGATCGGTAGCCAGGCTCTACATGCTTCGATCTCTACCGATCTCCCTTCAGAAGCTGCTCGATCAGTCGAGGCCGATATTGCTGCGTTAGACGATCCTCACGACTACAAAGCTGACTTGATAGACGGTGCAATCGGAGAAGCGTCAACATTCCATGGAACTTTCGGTTACTACGCCCAAGGAGTCTCCAAGACGACGGCCGTCCTTCCCCATGGTTGGGAGAATCGTCTGATCAGGTATGAGACACCGAACACAAACGGAGTAGTGGCCTGGTGCCTTGAGATCCATGATCTCTGGATCTCAAAGGCCATCGCCTCCCGCCCCAAAGACATCGAGTTCTGCGCGGCTCTCGTCGCCCACAACTACGTCAAAACCAACACGCTGGACCGCCGCCTCACAGACCTTGCAGACATCGGAGAGGAGAAGCGCGCTCAGCTAGCCCGCCTTATCCAGCGGCTCACAGAGTCCGACCACTCCTTCTAGGCGGGCGGGGAACCCGGCTTGTAAGGGGCACCAACTAGCCACCAGTTGATGGCTCGATCTTCAACTGGACCAACCACCGTCGATCGTATGGGTCTGGCCGGTAACGAAAGCGCTCTCATCAGACGCCAGGTAGACAACAAGCGCCGCGATCTCATCGGCAGTGCCGATCCGTCCCATCGGTTGCCGATCAACGAACGCTTGCATCGCCGTGGCGTGGTCACCCCTGGCCGCAACACGCTCATGCAGTGACGGACTGTCTACCGTGCCTGGGCAAATGGCATTGCATCGCACTCCGCTCGTCACGTAGTCCTTGGCAACTGACTTGGTCAATCCGATGACCGCTGCCTCGGTGGTCCCATATATGAAGCGATCCAGAGCACCGATGATCGATGACACCGCCGACGACATGTTGATGATCGAGCCGCTGCTTCTTTCGAGCATGCCCGGCAGAACAGCCCGGATCATGCGGAACGCGGAACGGACGTTGAGGTCCAACGCGAAATCCCACTCATCGTCGGTGCAGTCAAGGACTGTGCCGTGATGTACGAACCCAGCGTAGTTGAACAAGACATCAATGTCGCGGCCCCCAGTTCCCTCCCGGACTGAGGCATCGTCACGCACGTCGAGGACGAAAGTCTCTAGCGATGGCATTGAGCTTCGTCGAGTTCATCGAGCAGGTCGCGGTTGATATCGGTCGCCAGAACCTTTGCCCCTTCGGTCGCCATCGCCAGCGCCGAGGCGCGGCCGATGCCCTGACCAGCTGCAGTTACGAGCGCGGTCTTACCAACAAGTCGAGCGGTCATCACTTTGTCCATTCCGTGCCAGCAGGGTACGCGAAGCCGGTCCGCGTCGGACGTGTAGAGGCGAAGATACGCAGCGGAGTAGTCGGGATCTGGGTTCATGGCGTCCGACCCGTCGAGCTGCTTGCTGGTCGGACAGCGGAGATCGACTACTGCTGTACCAGTGATCTTGATCATCGGGCCTCCTAGTCCTCATTACTTGGTCGGTTGGTCACGGTCACTCAAGAATTGGACTACAGGCTGGGCATTCGCACCGTTGGGAAGATCATCCAATGCTATCGGGTCGTCCATTTCAGCTCGGTCGCTAGTATCGGAGTCACCCTGTACCGCTGACGCTGGCTCGACATGAGTTGAGAAACGAACGGAATCCCAGCATGACTATCGCCCAACAGAGCGACCTCGAATCGGCTCAGCGCTACCGCGAGGACGGTTTCCTCTTTCCCCTCGACACGGTTCCACTCTTCGGGACCGAACAACAGCGACGAACGACGCGTCGGCAGCGCTATCCGTTTCATCCACGCCTCCACGTGCCACGACGACGGCACCAAGGTCCTCGTCGCCCATGTCAACGGCGAAGACCGATGGAATAATTTCCGGATTGCCGAGACTCCCAAGACCCGGCTCAGCGAAAGCGATTTCGAACTCTGCGGTGAAGACGTCATCGCAAGAAACCGCATCTTCTACAGGGGCGCCGACAACCCGCTCTGAAAGCTCACCCCGCGCGCTTTGTCAATATGATGTGCGCCTAGTTATGTACAGCTTGCGCCGTTTCAACGAGCCGCGCTTTGAGCGCCTCGACGCAATCATCGACAGCCTCAACGAGCATCTCACGGACTACATACAGCTTGTGGGAAGCGCGACCCTTCCCCTGCCTGAGGTTTGTGCCATGGCAGCGCTTCCAGCGTCTGCGGTTCGGGTCGAGGGCCATCTCCAAGAGCGCTATTTCCCTGCTTCTGAACCCGTGGATCTCGCCGAACGCATCATCGAAGAGGAGACCCGACGGATCTTCTCAATCGGCGACGAGTACCAGATCAGCGCCCAGCCGCATTCTGCGACACAAGCGAACCAAGCCGTCTATCGGAGCATCCTGGGAGACGGCGTCGGCAAGGTTGCAGCGCTGAGTCCACAAGACGGCGGTCACTATTCATTCAGCGCTGGCGTGCCTCCACCGCATGAGTTCGTGCCTCTGCCGATCTCCGAGGCAGGTCTGGACTACGACGAAGTATCAGACACGGTCCGCCAAACCGAACCGACGATAATCGTCGCAGGGGGATCTGCTTACAGCCGTGCTATTGACTTCGCCGAGCTAAGAGCTATCGCCGACCAAGTCGGCGCCCATTTGCACGCTGATCTGGCGCACTGCGCCCCGTTCGTCGCGGCCGGCCTGCACCCACCCGCGTTCGGTCACGTCGATTCCGCCGCTATCGATCCGAGCAAGAATCTGCGCGGCGCCGGCGGCGGCATCCTCGTGTTCAGAGATCGTGACGCCAAGGCAATGCGCGAAGCGATCTTTCCGCTCCTCCAGGGCTCTCCGAGTCAACTCGGCCTGTTGGCCAAAGCCGCCTGCATGACAGCCTGGACTCTCGACGACCTTACTCAGTACGCGAGCCGAATGATCGAGGTGGCTCAACTGCTCGGAGAACAGATATCCACCCTGCTCGGCGAACCGGAGTACGGCGGCACCGACAGTCACCTGTTGCTGTTCGATGTCTCTGACTGTTGCGAGAACGGTCGGATAGCCGAGGACCGACTGAGGGCATCGCGGATACTCGTCAACAGAAACCAGATACCAAACGACGTGAAGCCGCCCTGGGAAACTTCCGGCGTCCGCTTGAGTTCGACGGTGCCGACAATTCTCGGCTACTCCGACGCCGATGTGGTCGCCTTGGGCGAGGCGATCTGCACTGTTCTGGCCGACAGCAGCGACCGATCTGCGACAATCGACGACCTGCTAGCGAGATTCCACCGCCCCCTCAGCACGGTAACTTAGAGACTTAGCACAGCGAGAACTGGTCGGGGTCGAGGGGGTTGACCAGGCCCAGAGCGGCTTTGAGCCTCAGCAGGCGATCGAGACTCTCATCCACCCGGGCCAGAAAGCCGGGGTCCGCGGATGCACGTTCGACAATAGAAGCAATGATCTGCTCGATCTCGCTGAAGGAAACAAAGAGCACCCAGTCGGCCCCAGCTTCAATCGCAGCCACCGCGCGGGCCCCGGCGGTGCCTTCCACGGTGACACCTGCCATGGTGGCCAGATCATCAGTGATGACCACACCGTTGAATCCAAGCTCGCTCCGCAGCCAACCGTTGGTGATCTCTGAAGAGAGCGACGCTGGACGATCCCCGTCGACACCCCGATAGCGGATATGACCCGTCATCACGACCGGGGCGACGGTGTCGACGTAGGGAACTGCACCGAACGACCGCCATTGTTCAAACGAGTTGGATGACACCGAATCGCCGAAATGAGGGTCATTGAGCGTCGCTCCCTGATTTGGGAAGTGTTTGAGAACCGCGGCCACGCCCGCTTCGCAATGCCCCATCACCATGGCTTCCGACAGCGCGCCGACAGCGACCGGATCACCTCCGAAGCTGCGCCGCTGCCGAGCCATGTAGTGGTTTGCGTCCACATCCACATCCGCCAGCACGCCGAGGTTCAGATGTACGCCCGCGGCAGCCAAGTCCGACGCGAAGCGGGTCGAGCGGGACCTGAATTCTGCGGTGGCACCAGGCAAGTCCTCGCCAAGCGCAACGTCAAGGTTCTTCGGGTGAACCAAAGGCTCGACCGGGACCTTCAACACCCGTAGTCCAGCTTCGGCGTCAGTGACGACAACGGGACCGACCGTGCATCCAAGAGCCGCTGCAAGGACCGCGTCGGCGGAGGCGCGTCCGTTGATGTCAAATCCCCAATTGTTCTGGGCTTCGGTGAGAAACACCCCTCCCACACAGCTCGACCCGACACGCTGGTTGATCGCCTCAATCAAGTCCGTCCCAGGACCCCCGACCACTAGAAGTTGAAGGGCTTTGTCTCTCAGAGACATCTCGCCGATCAGCGACGAAAGCACCCGCTCCTCGATCGGCAACGTGGTTGTGGTCGTTGTCGTTGTTGTCGAAACGGTGGTCGATGTCGGAAGTGCAGTGGTAGGAGGGTCGGTTGTCGGAGTGGTCGACGGTGGCTCCTCGGCGCCGTTCGCAACCATCACCCACACCAAAACAGCGGCCAACGCCAGCAGTCCCAACACCAACAGCAGAGAGGCCGAGAAACTGCGAGGAGCGCGTGTCTGCGGATCCATTGCCCCCCACTTTGCCCGCTCCGACAGCGAAGACGACGCAATTGAGAATGCCCGGGTAGACCACAACGGCTCGCAAGCCGTAGGTTTCACACCCATGACCACACACCAGACCGCCACCGGGGTCCCTTTTCTTCGCACTCCTGAGGATCGTTTCTCTGATCTGCCGGATTTCGCCTACGAGCCTCACTACGTGGAGGTAGACGGCTTGCGAATGGCATACGTCGACGAGGGCCCTGGAACAGCGAGCACTATTCTGCTGCCTCACGGCGAGCCGACCTGGGGCTACCTGTATCGCCGGATTATCCCAACGCTCACCGAGGCAGGGCACCGCGTCATCGTGCCCGACCTCATCGGCTTCGGCCGCTCCGACAAGCCCACGCAGCGTTCGGCCTACACCTACACCGGGCATGTGGCCTGGATGAGCGAATTTCTCGACCACTTCGACGAAGTCGAAACTTGGGACGCTTTCTGTCAGGACTGGGGTGGACTGATCACGCTTCGGTTGGCCGCAGAACAACCTGAACGCTTTGCCCACCTCGTACTCGGCAACACCGCCCTGCCTTATGGCGAGAGTCTCGGCCCGGGATTCGACTTCTGGCTTGAACTGTCACAAACACTGAGCCCATTCGATTGCGGTCGCCTCATCAGCAACGCCGTCACGCTGAGTCCCGCGGAGCAGGCTGCCTACAACGCACCTTTCCCCGACGAGGACTACATGGCATGCGTGCGAGAGTTTCCTTGCCTGGTGCCGATCACCCCTGAGCACGGATCTGTGGCCGAAAACTCAGCGGCACGGAATGTCCTGTCTGAATGGACCAAGCCGGTGCTGCTGCTTTGGGGCCGCAGCGATCCGGTGCTCGGTCACCTCGATTCCGACTTTTTGGAACTGATCCCGGGCACTCGCGATCAACCTCATCAGTTCTTCGATCCCGGCAGCCATTTCATTCAGGACGATGTCGGTGAGCCATTGGCAGCAGCGATGGTCTCATGGCTGGCGACCGTAGGAGGCAACCATGGCTGACACCACGGCGACACCACAAACAAACAAGCCGGCCTGGTTGCACAACGCAGTCGGCTATGAGGTTTATGTCCGCTCTTTCGCCGACAGCACCGGGAACGGAATAGGCGATCTGATGGGGATAACCGAACGCTTGGAGTATCTCGCCTGGTTGGGCATCGACATCGTTTGGATCACTCCCTGCTACCCGTCTCCAATGGCCGATCACGGTTACGACGTCGCTGACTATGTCGACATCGAACCCATCTTCGGCGACCTGGACGCGATGCATGAGCTGATCGCAAGGGCGCATGAACTGGGCCTGAAGGTCGTACTCGACATCGTTCCCAACCACTCCAGCAGCCAACACCGCTGGTTCCGCGCAGCAGTCGAGGATCCGACCGGTCCATACCGCGACTACTACCTCTGGCGCGACCCAGCGCCCGACGGCGGGCCGCCCAACAACTGGGTCGCACACTTCGGAGGTCCAGCTTGGACACTCGACGAAGCGAGCGGACAGTACTACTGCCACCTGTTTCTGCCCGAACAACCCGACCTCAACTGGCGCAATCCCGCGCTGCGAGCAGAATTCGAGCAGACTCTCGAGTTCTGGTTCGAGCGAGGCGTCGACGGCTTTCGCATCGATGTCGCACATGCTCTGATCAAGGACAGCGAGTTCCGCGACAACCCCCAGATAGCCGATCTTGCCGGTATAACGCATCCCCGCGAGCAGTTTCGGTGCTTCGAGCATCGATACGATCTGCAACGGCCTGAAAGCCTTGAGATCTACCGTGACTGGCGTCGGATCGCAGAACGCTACGACACCGCGCTGATCGGCGAAACCTACGTGCTGGAGCCCGTTGGACTGGCCGATCTGGTACCGGGAGACGGGCTCCATCTCGGGTTCTGGTTCGCACCGATGCAGATGCCCTGGACCGCGCCTGACATCGAGCAGACCCTGCGCGAAACGTCCGAACGACTCGGTGACAGAGTCGGTTGGGTGCAATCAAGCCACGATGAAAGCCGTCCCGCGACTCGCTTCGGTGGCGGCGACTTGGGGCGGCGCCGTTCGCTCGCATTCGCGGCGATGCTGTTCGGGCTGCCGGGCGTGCCGTTCATCTATCAGGGCGAAGAACTCGGGCTCGAGGACGGCCATGTCCCACGAGAGTTTCTGTCCGACCCGGTCAGCACTCGCAACGACGGCGCGTTCGGCCGCGACGTCTGTCGCACCCCCATGCCCTGGGAGCCGGGTCACAATCTCGGCTTCTCCAGCGCGGATGAGACTTGGCTTCCACAAGGACACAGCGCGGAGGATTCCGTTGCGGTGCAACGACAGAACCCTGAAGCGCATGTCCACAAGATGCGGTCGCTGTTGGAGTTTCGCCGGCAACTGGGCGATCTGGACCCGACTGTTACTTGGACGGACGCACCTGAAGGGGTAGTCGCGTTCCATCGAGGGGACCATCTATTCGTCCTCAATGCAAACGACGACGCCGTCGAGTTGACTCCTGGCGGAACCTGGTCGGTGGTCCACCGCACCGGTCACGGACAGACGCCTGATTCAAGCCGAACGATCCTCCTTGAAGGGGCAGAAACCGTGGTGGCCCGGCACACTGCCTAGCGGAATCAGCCGGTGGATAAGAAACAGAAACCGGTTACACTTCGCCCTTCGCAACCGGTCGACTCAGAGGGTGTCGACCCCCCTGGAGGGGAAAAATATGAAATCAAGGTTCCTGAAATTACTCGCGCTGTTGTTCGCGTTCACGCTCATTGCCGCAGCATGCGGTGACGACGACGCAGCCGACGACGGCGATGACATGGCCGAAGGCGACGACGGTGATGACATAGCCGACGGCGACGACGGTGATGACATAGCCGACGGCGACGACGGTGATGACATGGCCGAAGGCGACGACATGGCCGACGGCGACATCTCAATCACCGTCACTGGTCCCGAGCGTGACGAAAGCGAAGCCGGAGCAATCCAAGAAGTTCTGGGCGCCTGGGGCGACGAACACGGCATTGAGGTCACCTACCTCGGTTCCGCCGACTGGGAGGCCGAGATCAACGTCCAAGTCGAGGGTGGCAATGCCCCCGACATCTCGATCTTCCCCCAGCCCGGCAAGCTCGCCGACTTCGCACGTGCAGGCCATGTTGTTCCGCTCAACGACGAAGCCGCTGCTGCGACCGCCGCAAACTGGTCTGAGGCTTGGACCGTGTTCGGCAACGTGGACGGCGTCCAATACGGCGTTCCCGTCAAGGCCGACTTGAAGTCCCTCGTCTGGTATCAGCCGGCCCGCTTCGCGGCCAACGGCTACGAGGTCCCCGAGACATTCGAAGACTTCACCGACCTGGTCGACCAGATCGCCGCAGACGGTGAGACTCCGCTGTGTGTCGGTATCGAATCGGGCCAGGCCACCGGTTGGCCCTTCACCGACTGGGTCGAGGACATGGTGCTGCGTCAACACGGTCCCGACGTGTACGACCAGTGGGTAGCCCACGACATCCCGTTCAACGACGAGCGCATCGTTTCGACGATGCAGGCAGTGCTCGACCTGTGGACCGAGGACAACGTCTTCGCCTCCTCGGGTTCGATCGCCGCGACGTCCTTCCAGGACAACGGTCAGCCGCTCATTGACGGCGACTGCTTCATGCACCGCCAGGCCAGCTTCTTCAGCGCATTCATGCCTGAGGGCACATCCTTTGGTGACGGTGAAGGCGAAGTGAACGTCTTCTACTTCCCCGACATCAACGGTGACCGTCCTGTTCTCGGTGCCGGCACCCTTGCCGCCGCATTCAACGACAACGACGCGACCATGGCGCTTCTCGCCTACCTGTCAACCCCTGACTATGCAGAAGCCCGCCAGGTGTCACAGGCGACCCGCAAGGGCGGCGGTGCAACCCTCTCCGGGTTCCTGTCAGCCGCTCAGGGTCAGGATCCAAGCGTCTACCAGCCGCTTGAGCAGTCGTTCCTCAACGTGCTCGAAACCGCGGCCATCGTCCGCTTCGACGGTTCGGACCTGATGCCCGCAGATGTGGGTGCAGGAACCTTCTGGACCGAAGGCACATCTTTTGTGAACGGTGACATCACCGCCCAAGAGGCTGCTGACCGCATCGAGGCCAGTTGGCCGTAACAGTCGACGGGTCTCATCACTGAGACTCTCACAACTGAAATCCCATGACGCGGGGGTGGCTCTCGGGCCACCCCCACTCTGGTTCTGCGAGCAGCTTCAAGATCCGCTAGGTTTCAGCGGACGCCGCGCGTGCATCAAAAGGAGGACCGGTGCAGGGAGCGATCCTCAGCGGGGAGGACCTCAGCAAGATCATCAGCACCTTGGTTCTGATCGTGGTTGCCGTAGGCGCCAGCGCGTCTCTGTGGATAGGCGTCAACCTTCTCTTCAACCAGGTCCGTACGAGTTGGACTCGATTCAACGCTCTGGCGGGTTACGCGGTCGGCTTCTTGTTGCTGCTGCTGCTACAGGGGAACCGACTTCTCAAACCGCACGGACCCGATGCCGACTCGATCACGCGGCTCGGGGAGCTGCTGTGGACTCCGCTACTCGGCGCTCTGATTTTCTCGGCGTTGGCGGTTATTCTCGCAAACAACGACGACCAGACCCGACGCCTCTGGATCGCCTCAGGCTCAGGTCTGCTGCTCGGAGGTTTCATCGGGATCCGACTTGCCGAAGATGCTCGCCCAGAGCTTGAAATCCTGCCGCTGTTGCTTTCGACGATCGTCATCGCGGGCATCGGCGCAGGCATCGCACTGCTCCGCGGACGCAACCCAGTCCCGGCGGCTCTCATCGGTGTCGCGCTCGGTTGGTTGATCGGTGGTTTCGGAGTGCCCGAGCTGGGCGACGGGTCCGCACTTGAATCTGCGATCGCGGCGGCGGTTCCGGGCCTTGCGATCGGTGCTCGGATCGGACTCACCAAAAACGCCGGCGTGGTCGGCCGGGCCCGCATAGACGCAAAATCCAGGGGCGCGATCTTCTTGGTCCCCGCTCTGTTCTTCGTCACGGTCTCGTTGATCGCGCCGACGTTGATCACCATCTGGCTCTCGCTCAAGGACGAAGACTCGGTCGATCTGGTCTGGTTCGAGAACTACGGTTCGGTGTTCACCGACATCAACTCTTTCGATGTCGGCAACTGGACCAACATCTTCACAAGCTTGTTGTTCGTCCTGGGTGTGCTGGTCGGACTCGGCGGACTCGCGATCGGTTTGGTGCTGCGCAAACGCACCGGCGACGGGTTTTCTGCCGGGGGGCCGGCTTTCGCGCCCTTGATGATCGCGATGGTAATGATCGTGTTCGGAGTGCTGTCAGTGTTGCGCGGCACGATCATGAACAACCTCTGGTGGGTCTTCACCGTGACCGTGTTCTCCACCGGACTGGGGCTGGCAATAGCGGTGCTCGCTGACCGCGCAAAGCTCGAATCAGTGGCCAAGTCGATCATCTTCATGCCCATGGCAATCTCACTGGTCGGCGCTTCGATCATCTGGCGCTTGGTGTACGTCGCCCGAGACACCAGCAAGTCCCAAACAGGTCTGATGAACGCGGTATGGGTTGAACTGGGGCGTTGGAGCACCGGAAGCGGGTTGCCCACCGTGCTCGGCACGGTCCTCGTCTGGGTCCTGGTTGCGTTGGGGGTGGCGTCGATCAGCCGCTCCCTGACCTCGCGAACTTACGACAAGATCCCGCTCCGAGCGTTGGCAACAATCGTTCTGCTGTGGATTGCCTATCGCTTCACCTTCGACGGAATCGGCGGATTCAGGACCAACTCCGCCGGCGAAACCGTGCCCGACACAATCTTCTTCGTCCAGGATCAACCCTTCAACAACGTCTGGTTGATGGTGATCCTCATCTGGATTCAGACCGGGTTCGCGATGGTGATCATGTCCGCCGCGATCAAGGCTGTGCCCACCGAACTCATCGAAGCGGCGAAGGTTGACGGCGCGACCGAGTCTCAGGTGTTCTGGCGGGTGACGTTGCCTCAAATCCGCACGACCATCGGCGTGGTCGTCACCACGCTCATCGTCTTGGTCATGAAGGTGTACGACATCGTCAAAGTGGTCACCAACGGCAACTTTGGATCTCAGGTGCTTGCCAACGACATGTTCGAGGAAGCCTTCTTGTTCTCAAACACTGGTGTAGGTGCCGCGCTCGCGGTGATTCTGTTCGTCTCAGTTCTGCCCGTCATGGTCTTGAACATTCGTCGCATGCAGCGGGAGGCCTGAGATGTCCGGCAACCGCCCCGGCGTCGACACCGCAATCTACGGCTTCTTGCGTCGCATCCCGACCGGTGTGTTGTGGATGATCGTGCTGCTGTGGAGCTTGCCGACACTGGGCCTGGCGGTGAACTCGTTTAGAACCCGCGACAACCAGCGGAACGCAGGCTGGTGGAATGTCTGGCGCGATGACGGCCTGACGATGGAGAACTACGACGTGGTCTTCTCGGCGAGCGCCACCGCCGGTCTCAAGGAATCGTTGCTCAACTCCTTCGCCATTGCCATCCCTGCCACAGTCATTCCGATCGCCTTCGCCGCCTTTGCTGCCTACGCCTTCGCATGGATCGATTTCAAGGGCCGCAAATGGCTGTTCATCGCCACCGTTTCGCTGCTGGCGATACCTCTCCAAGTTGCGTTGATCCCGCTGTTGAGGCTCTACAACTTCGGCTCTCACTGGACGATTCCCTTCCTCGAGAAGACCGTCACCCTGATTCCTGATTTCGATCTGGTGAACACCACAACCGCGGTCTGGCTCACCCACACCGGTTTCGCGCTTCCATTCGCCATCTTCCTGCTTCACAATTACATCTCTGAACTACCCAGTGATCTGTTCGAAGCCGCACGCATCGACGGTGCCGACCACTTCACGATCTTCTGGCGGTTGGTACTGCCGCTGTCGATCCCGGTCCTCGCAGCCTTCGCCATTTTCCAGTTTCTATGGACCTGGAATGACTTCCTGATCGCCAACACGATGGCTGGAACCAACCCGGACGCGATCGCGACAACAATCCGAATTGCCAACCTCGCCGGCGACTTCGGCCGAAATGAGCACTTGCTGCCCGCGGCCGCGTTCGTACAGGCATTCTTTCCGCTAGTCGTGTTCTTCGCCCTGCAACGGTTCTTTGTGCGAGGGATCCTGGCAGGCTCCGTTAAGGGTTAACCCCTCGTTTCAGGGTCTGCGCTCAGCGCGGTGCCGTAGCTGCGCTCAGCGCGGTGCCGTAGCTGCGCTCAGCGCAGTGCCAGGCCCGACTCGAAGTCAAAGAAATGCAGACGTTCGATATCGATCACTGCCGAGATCGTCTCACCGGCTCGAGCGCCGCTGCGCGGGTTGAAACGGGCCACCGCATCTGCAACCTCTTCGTCGGACAACTCCTCGAGCACATCTGGATCGCCCGCATCCACCGCTCGCGCATCAATTTCGAAGTGAACCATGATTTCCGCACCGAGCGATTCGACCAGTGATGCGGTGGCCGTGATGACGTGGCCGTGGGTGTCGCCATCCACAAGGTTCGCGTCGTCCATGTCTTCAGGACGAATACCCACCACCACCGTTTGGCCTTCGCGGGCGGCGACCCCGGACGGAACATGTCCCAGCTCAATGCTGTGGCTGCCGAGCTGCATCGTCGAGCCAGTCACGGTCGCCTCGTAGAGGTTCATCGAGGGCGAACCGATGAATGCGGCAACAAAGATGTTTTCGGGGTGATCGTAGAGATTCTGCGGGGTGTCCACCTGTTGGAGCAAGCCGTCTTTGATGACCGCTACCCGATCTCCCATGGTCATCGCCTCGACCTGATCGTGGGTCACATAAAACGTGGTGACTCCCAGTTCTCTCTGCAGTTTGGCGATCTCAGCCCGCATCTGGACACGGAGCTTGGCGTCGAGGTTCGAAAGGGGTTCGTCCATCAGGAAAGCGGCGGGCTGGCGCACGATGGCTCGACCCATCGCCACCCGTTGACGCTGCCCACCCGAGAGCTGGCCCGGCTTGCGATCGAGGTAGTCATCCAACTCAAGGATCTTGGCGGCTTCACGCACACGCTGATCCAGCTCGGCTTTTGGCGTCTTGGCGAGTTTGAGGGCAAAACCAATGTTGTCGTAGACCGTCATATGGGGGTACAACGCGTAATTCTGGAACACCATGGCGATATCGCGGTCCTTGGATTCCACATCGTTCACGACACGGTCGCCGATCCGCATTTCACCACCGGAGATCTCCTCAAGACCCGCGATCATGCGCAGCGCCGTGGACTTGCCACAACCAGACGGCCCGACCAGAACTAGGAACTCCCCGTCTTCGATATTGAGATCAAGGTCCGTAACGGCTTGAAATCCGTTTTCGTAGACCTTGGTGACCTTCTCAAGAACTACTTCTGCCATCGCCTACTCCCCATCTACGGTGCCACGCGGTGCAATACCATAGCCTACGCAGCGACCCGCGTATCAGCGAACAAGAGGTGCCCGCTGGACGACGCCCGATGATCGGCGCAAACTCTTGGCATGCGAAAACCCCCGGCATCCGTTTCCCTCACCGTTTTTCTCTTGGCGCTGGTGCTTGGGGTGGCGCTGGCGAGCTGTGCCGGCGACGACAGCGAGGACGAAGTCGCCGAATCCACCACTACCACAACAACTACCACCGCAGCTCCCTCCACCACGTCCACTACCACCACCGAAGCACCCACGACGACCACGACACTCGACCCACTCGCCATCAAAGATGCAGCACCAACGCCGCTCCCGATCGTGATGTACCCGCCCGATGTCGGCAATCCGTTCTCGTCTGGCACCAGCTTCGACCCGGCCGTATTGGGATACGAACAGCAGGAGTATTTCATCTCGGGAACTGCCCGATCATTCGCCCCAGCGGAAGGCACGGAGCTGACTCCCGATGGACGTTGGGCTCTCGAGTTCGCTGACGAGGCCGACTACGCCACTCGGGTGACCGTGATCCGTCCCCGTGATCCGAGTGCCTTCAACGGGACCGTCATGGTCGAGTGGTACAACGTCAGCAGCGGACTCGACGCGGCTCCCAACTGGACCATGTCGCATATGGAGCAGATCCGTGAAGGGTACGCCTGGGTCGGAGTGTCCGCCCAAGCCCGGGGTGTCGAAGGTGGCCGAGCGGGTGTCGATGTCGGCTTCCCGCTCCACCTTAAGGGCAACAATCCCGAGCGCTACGGATCACTGAACCATCCCGGTGATTCGTTCTCCTACGACATCTTCAGCCAAGCCGCTCAAGCCCTGATCGGTCCAGCAAACATCGAAATGTTGCCGGGTCTTTCGCCCGAACGACTCATCGCAGTAGGCGATTCGCAATCAGCGTTTCGGCTGGTGACCTACGTGAACGGCGTCGACCCGCTGGTCCAACTCTTTGACGGTTTCTTGATCCACAGCCGCGGCGGCGGCAGCGCTTCCCTTTCACAGTCGCCTCAACCCGATATCGAGACACCTGATCAGGTCCTGATCCGCAGCGATGTGCGTGTGCCGGTGTTGACCTTCCAGACCGAGACCGACATCTTCCGTCTCGGTTCGATCAACGCTCGACAGCCTGACGCACACAACATTGCATTGTGGGAGGTGGCGGGCACCGCCCACGGAGATGTCTACAACATTTCGCTGTCCGTCGGCCCTCAAGACATCGGTGACAACCCCGCGATCGCCGAGGTGGTGGAGGTGAGCGCTCCGATACCGGGAATCTTCGAATGCGACGCACCAATCAACAGCGGACCCCAGCATTGGGTCATGAATGCCGCGGTCCACGCTCTCAACGTCTGGGCTACAGGAGGACCGCCGCCACCGAGCGCACCTCTGTTGGAGACCGACGGCGAGGAATTCGTGGTCGATCAACACGGCAACACGCTCGGCGGTGTCCGCACCGCCTGGGTGGACGTGCCCGTGGCGACCCTCACTGGCGAACCACCCGGAGGGGCGGGATTCTGTGGACTGTTCGGTTCAACAACACTGTTCAGCAGCGCAAAACTGGCCGAGTTGTACCCGGACAAAGCCACCTATTTCGAAGCCATGACCACTTCAGTTGAGCGATCCGTTACCGAAGGCTTCCTTCGTCCGGCCGACGCCGCCCTGATTCTGGAAAACGCTTTCGCGAACGACATAGGCCGCTGACACTGCTCGGCTTGACTGTCACGCACGTAACCTTGCCAGATGGCAGGCCCACTCCCCATGCGTTTCGTGCGCTCGTTCACGAGTGCAGACGATCTTCCGCATGTGCATGCGGAAGTCGCTCTGGTGGGTCGCAGCAACGTCGGAAAGTCGTCGCTGATCAACGCGCTGGCGCAACGCAAATCCCTCGCCAGGACATCCAAGTCGCCGGGCGCGACCAGGCTATTGAACGCCTTCGAGGTTGGCGGCTCAGATTCGGGGCGTTGGCTGATGGACCTGCCCGGCTACGGCTTCGCGAAGGTGTCCAAGACCGAGCAGCAGAGATGGGCTGAGATGCTCAACACCTACATCGAAGAACGGGAGAACCTCGTCTCGGTCCTGCTGCTCATTGACTCCGAGATCGGGCCCACCGCTCTCGACTTGCAAACCTGCCAGTGGCTTGAGCATCTCAACCGTGAAATCTGTTTCGTCGCGACCAAAGCGGACAAGGTCCGCCCCGCCAAATCTAAAAAGCGCCGTGTTGACCTGGCTCAAAAACTCGGGGTCGACAAGTCCGAAATCACCTGGGTCAGCGCCAACAAGGGCACCGGCATCGCCGAGCTGCGCAGGCGCATCAGCGGCCTTCTGGAGATTCGCGGTTGACCCCGATCAGTCGACAGAAATCTGGGCCATCAACGCGGCCCGCTGTTCATCGAAGGTGTCGAGGTCCATCTGACCGTCGTCGTAGCGGCGGTGCAGATCCTCGATACGGGCCATTACGTCATCGTTCGACAACTTGGGGCCGTCGTCGACTACTTCTTCGGTATCGGAATCGTCGCCATACTCGCTCTTGTCGAGGCGCTTCTCTCTTTTGGCCTGTGCTTTGGCCTTTTTGGCCATGTCACGCTGCCGTTTCGCAAAACTGGATCGTCCGGTTGCCATTGCGGGCTCCTCTCCGGTCGACGACGCATTGACCTTGACCGACTGTTGAGGGTACGAGCACCGATGCCTATTCTCCAACGAACCGGCGCGATAAGTTGTGTGGCGTGAGTACCGATACGAAACCCGATCAGCTGGCGTTGCACCGGCCAGAGACATATGTCGACGCGCCTCCGCACGACCTTTTCACGCGTCTGCGTCGTGAGGAACCTGTGGTATTTCAAGAGATGGAAGACGAGCCCGGCTACTGGGCGGTGTTACGCCACGCCGACGTGATGCACGTCGCCAAACACCCTGAGATTTTCTCGGCCCACGAGGGAGGCGTGGTCATTGAGGACCTGGACCCGCCCGGTCTCGCGCAGATGCGGGACATGTTGTTGGCCATGGATCCGCCTCGTCACACCGCCTACCGACGACCCATCTCTCCAGAGTTCAAAGCCCGGGTGATCGGCGCGATGGAAGAGCGAATCCGCACCATCACAACAGAGATCCTCGACCGCGCCGAGGTTCTGGCTGAACAAGCAGAGGGTCGCGAGGTCGAGTTCGTCCACGACGTTTGCGCCCATCTGCCCAGCCAGGTCGTCGGCGAACTCATGGGGTTGCCACAAGAGGATTGGCCCGAGATCCACGCCATGGCCGAACGCAACAGCGGCGGTCAGGATCCCGATATAGCCGCCGCAGAGGAACGCGGCTCATCGAGCATCGACATGGCCATGTACGCCATGGCGTTCGCAGCCAAACGTCGGAACGAACCATTGCAGGGTGATCTGACCGACCTGCTTTTGGGTACGGAGTTCGACGGCAAGTTGATGACCGACGTCGACTTCGGTCGTTTCTTCGTGCAGTTGGTCACTGCGGGCAACGACACCACCCGCACCATGCTGTCGAGCGGTCTGCTCGCCCTTCTGCAACATCCCGACCAGTTGCAACTCCTGCGCGCCGACCGGGCACTGATTCCCAAAGCTGTCGAGGAGATCCTGCGTTGGGCCAACCCTCTGCATTATTTCCGGCGCACCGCCCTTGTGGACACCGAACTCGGCGGCAAGTCAATTGCCGCAGGCGACAAGGTCGCGATGATCTACACGTCCGCCAACCGCGACGAAGCTGTATTCGAAAACCCACAAGAGTTCGACATCACCCGAGACCCCAACCATCATCTCTCCTTTGGTTTCGGCACGCATTTCTGCCTCGGAGTTCACTTGGCGCGCCTTGAGGGTCGAGTTTTTTTCGACGAGGTCCTCAAACGCTGGTCACACATCGAGTTGACCGGCGAACCGAGACGTCAGCAGTCGAACCTCAACAACTCCCTGAAACACCTCCCGGTCCGCCTAGTTCGCTAGTCCCGCGCCCACGCGGTGTTTTCGGCGACGGTGGACAGGCCACCCCCGACGGGTACGACCGCGCCGGTGACATAGGAAGCGGCAGCAGACGCCAGGTAAATCGCTACTCCGGCCATGTCATCAGGCATGCCGATCCTGCCGAGGGGTACGTCTCGGGCAATACCGGCACGAGCCTTGGGATCGTTGAGGGCAAAGGCCATCATCTGGGAATCGAAGGGCCCGGGGGCGATGGCGTTGACCGTGATGTGCTCACCGGCCAGTTGTTTGGCAAGGTGGCGGGTCAGCATGTGCACCGCTGCTTTCGACGACGAATAAGAGAACGTGTCCATATCCGGTGGAGTCAGTCCGTTGACCGAACCTGTGTTGATAATTCGGGCTGGGTGTGACTCTTGGGCAGCAGCGCGAAGCAGCGGCAGCAACCGTTGAGTGAGAAAGAACACTCCTCGGACATTCACGTTCATGACCTTGTCCCAACCCTGCGCGCTGAAGTCGTCCAGCGGTTGACCCCACGACGCACCCGCGTTGTTGACCAGAATGTCCAGCGAATCCCAGCGTTCGTTGACAGCGGCGGCAAGATGATCGATGCCCTCGTCAGTGGAGAGGTCGCTGGGAACTGCGATGCAGGTGCCTTTCGTTGACATCTCATCAGCGGACGCCGTGACCTGTTCGATTTTGCGAGCGGTGATGATCACGTCACATCCGGCGTCGAGCAACCCCTCCGCGATCATCCTGCCGATACCTCGACTACCGCCTGTGACAACGGCACGCCGACCCTCGAGGCCGAACAGCGACGTGATGCGATTGATGTCCATAAGAAACTCCTTAACGATCCGCAGACCTGCGCAAGCACCCTAACGCCCATAAACTCCGAGCCATGCCAACAACAACAGACCAAGCAATATCTAGCGCCTCAGGCGACATTCCCTCAATCTTGTGCACTCCCGACAGCGGCAGCGGACCCGGTGTCGTGCTGATCCAGGAGATCTTCGGGGTCAACGACTATATCCTCAGCGTTGCCGAGCGTCTCGCCAACGAGGGCTACGTCGTGCTGGCGCCCCACATGTACTGGCGGATCCAGCACCCGTTCCGTGTTGACGCCCGCGGCCCCGAGGACTTGGGGCCAGCCTTCGAAATCGCCAATCAGCACCCTCCTGAAGACGGCGTCGCCGACATCGGCGCTGCACTGGATCATCTGTCAAGCCGCTCCGAGGTACGGGGCGGCGTTGCGGTGATGGGGTTCTGCTTCGGCGGCTCGATGACCTATCTGGCGGCAGCAGCCCACGAACCGACCTGCGCGGTCTCGTACTACGGATCGATGATCGGCGAGAACCTCGACAAGGCTCCTGGGATCACCTGCCCGATCTTGTTCCACTTCGGCGATGACGATCCTTTCCTGCCCAACGAGCACGTGGACGGCCTTCGCGCAGCCACCGAAGGGATGGACAACGTTGAGATCCTGGTGCAAGAGGGGGCTGGTCATGCTTTCGACAACGACAAGAACCCGATGTTCGCCAACCCGTCGGCCGCGGCCGCTTCCTGGGCCCGCACGTCAGCCTTCCTCAGAAACCACCTGAACGCTTCTTGAACGCTCCTTAAAACTCGTATCCGCCGATGCCGTAGAAACCGCTCGAGGCGGTCTTCGGGGTGCGGTGCCGGGGCAGAATCTCCGCGTCATCGGGCGGAGTTGGATCGTCACCGAGCACCGTGGCGCGGCGTAAGACCCTCCGCTCAGAAGTGTCGTCAACCACTGAGTGCAAAGTAACCCGTTCATCCCAGAGCACCACATCGCCCACGTTCCAACGCCAGCGGCAACTGAACTTCACCTGCTCCTCCCAGCGGAACAGGAAAGACAGGAGATTTTGTGATTCGGGCCTCGAGAGCTGCGGGATTCGCCGACTGAACTGCTTGTTGACATACAGGCTCCTGCGCCCCGTATCCGGATGCACCCGCACCACGGGATGCTCTGCCGCGGGTGCTCCGCCGGTGCGCGTGTCCTCATGCAGACAGGTCAACCCTTCAAGGAACTGCTTCATTGCCACCGACAGCGAGTCGTAGACCTCGTAGCAGTTGATCCACATCGTGTCGCCACCCCACGGCGGGGACTCGACCATGTGCAACAGCGCGGCGACGGGAGGATGGTCCGAGCACGTGAAGTCGGTGTGCCAGACATCGGCTTTGGGGGTCGTCGAGGTGTCCAGCACGATCACTTCGGGAATCTCAGGATCGACCTTGTCGAGGTAGGGGTGAACCTCAAGCGGGCCGAACGCCGCCGCAATGTCGCGAAGACCCTCGGCGGTCGGATCCAACCCCGGCATGAAAAGGACCAGATTCTCGTTCAATGCCTTCTTCAACTCGTCGGCAACAGCACTGACCGCACTGAAATCGAGCCCGATGACTTCGGCTCCGAGCGAGCCGGCAATCGGTCGCACCTCAAGCTTGGCGGGAGTTGCCACAGACGATGATCCCATGGGACCAACCCTACCGTCCCCGGTGGAGCCGATGAAATTCGAGTCAATAACACGCTCTCCGTCGAAACTGGACAACACTGAATTTCTTGCCGCGTAGTATACAGTCCAGTGCATATGTGGTAGAATACATTTTTATGGATGTGCGGTTACACCCCTTATTCCAGGATTGGCTTGAGGACCTTGCCGACCCTTCTGGCCCTGATGAGCTGTTCGATGTGTATATCGAGGTGATGGCACTGATATCTGCACTAGAAGAGTTCGGACGTGACCTCGGTGACCCCGAATGCCATCCCGTCGTGACAGCGAGCTACGACTTGCACGCTCTGCGCCGCTCCCCACCGACCAGTACGACGCCTTATGCACAAGGACCTCCGGTGCTAAGGATCCTCTTCGGGTATGTGCGCAGCGAAGATCGCCAAGAAGTGGCGGTGGTGGCGCTCGGCGGCGACAAAATCTGGCTCGGGAATGCCTGGTATCCAGCAAACGTCACCCAGGCGCAGGACAGAATCGACCAATGGTGCCAAATTCATCCTGGATTCAAACCGCTTATGAGAAGAGGAGGTCTGAGGTGACCAAGAACTGAGCGGAGCGAGAAGGAAGATACGAGATGAACAAGAAAGAAGATACGAGATGAACGAGAAAGTTGAGGCCATCATTGTCCCCGTTGATGAGGCCGATATCGAAGATGTGGCCGATAGCGCATGGGAGCGCGACGACCGGCCAGACAGGTTCTACGACAAGATCAACAGAGACCCGAAAGCAGTTGCACGTTTCGAAAGCGTGCTAGCCGAGATAGCTGAGCACCAGACGACCCTGGCTCAAGTACGCAAAGCCAAGCTGCTGACGCAGACGACCATTGGGAGGCTGCTTGATATGGACCAGTCTGAAGTGTCCCGTCTAGAGCGCCGCAGCGATGTTCTACTGTCCACCCTGCGATCCTTCATCCAAGCCGCAGGAGGAGACCTCCATCTGATCGCGACGTTCCCCGACTCGGGACCGGTCCAACTCCTCGTGGGTGAAACCGCCTCAGAAGCTGACGAGAACCGCTCTAGGCGCTCCGATCAGACAGCCAAAGTCTGAGCCAGCCTCGACTGCATGACCAACTGCCATCCCAAACAGCTCCTAATCTTTGAATGTCGGTCTTGTAGTAACCAACGTTATTCGCCGAGCACAAACGGACTAAAGAGATCGTGGCTTGGGGTGGTGGCGGCGATCAGGATTCCAGGGTGACGCCGTAGTGGTCTATGTAGTCAGAGAAGTCGTCTCGCAGCCGCGACTCATCAAGACCGAGCCGTGACGCCTCATAGCGATGAGGTCCGAACTTCCCTTTCGGCTTGTCGGCTAGATAAGCGGGAACGGATTCAGCCATCTCCTCGGGAAACGGTATGTTGAGGTGTTCGTAGGCTCGCCTGATCGCGCCAACCGGATCGGACATGAGGTCGACAAAGTGAATGTCGGCCATCTGCTGAGCAGGTACAGCTCCTGACTCCCGCTGCGCGATCACGCCGCTCAACATGAATTGATACGCCAACGTCATCAACGGGCCGCGACCAGCCATGTCGACCGCGTCGCTGCGCATCCAGTGCAGCACCCCGGTCAGGTTGGCGGAGGAACCGATGAACTTCAACGGGTCGCGGTGAGTGTGGATCAGTTTGGCGTCGGGGTACTGCGCCAACAGCTCAGGAAGCGAACCAAGGTGAGCGGGGGATTTCAACAGGAACGTCTGAGGTTCACCGTCGAGATACTGCATCGTCTGCAAAAACCCCTTGTGGAACGCATAAATTGCGGTCATGGCCTGGGTGTCGTGACGACTCTCAACATCGCCAAGTCCATGCATCATCGCCCAATGCCAACTCCGGAATTCAGGTTGGACGAAGTGCAGGCATTCGCATGGCAGATCGCTGCGCAGTTCGTGCATGGTGATGAATTCAGGGTGCACGTCAGCCCAGAACTCCTGTTCCGGTTCGCTGATCTGCAGCGCCGTGCCGTCGCCAGTATCGGGGAGCGGACCCAGCGGATGATGTGCCTCATGCGCGATCACCGGGCGCAGACCGGGGTCGAGGGCCAGAAGCTCCAATAGGATGGAGGTGCCGGTCCGAGGCGGTCCGAGAATGAACACCGGGGCAACCACCGGCTCACTTCGAATCGACGGATGCCGTTGCCAAAGATCGACGAGTCGCAATCGTGTCTGGAGGTTTCTCAAGATCTCTCCGCGCGCTGAGAGCCGGCCGAAAACCGTCAGCGCCGCGTTCTCCTCCAGCGCAGCCACCATCGCCCGGTAGCCGGTTTCCCAGCCGTGTTCGTCTCCAAAGTCCGAGCAACCAACTGAACCGGCGGCCGTCTCAAGCATCTCGTCGGGATCGAGCGGCACCATGAGGCTCGCAGAGCCGACCGCATCACCGAACAAGTTGAGCCGACGAAGCCAATCCGGATGCACAAGCCCGCCGGTGTTCATGTGCGCGCCTTCGTCGGTCGCAGGATTATTCGGCACCATTCGGTCTTCCCGTCTCTCCGATCACGAACACGATCCATGAGAGCCCGAATCCCAAGGTGATGGCAAGCGCGACGGCCGAGGCACCCAGGCCTATCGATTGCGCCGCCCATCCAACGATTACCGGCCCCGCCAGCCTCCCGACACCCGCGGCCATGCTGAATCCGGCGATGAACGGCCCGTGGGCATCGTCTGGGGCAAGATCGGTCGACATCGTCAGCATCGAACCCGAACTCAGCCCGTTGCCCACACCGATCACGACTCCGGCGACAACCGCTTCGCTCGCCGAGCCTGCAACACCCAACAACAGCAAACCGAACGCCATCAGGCTGAATGCCGGCACCATCGAATAGAGCCTCCCGAAGCGGTCCATAATGAACCCGGAGACGGGGAAGAGAAGAAAGTCCGCCGCGGTGCCGACCGCCACCAGCGCACCTATCGCTATCGGAGACAGTTCCAGTCGGAACCCGATCAGAGGGATCACCACGTAACGTCCCTCGCGGGCGGCCATGATCAGCATCGGACCCAGCGAGGCCCTAGCCAGAAGTCTCCTGTGGCGAAGCAGGGCCACTCGGACCCTCGGTTGCTCGGCTTGACGATGGCGGTTGTCGTTGGGATCAGCGCCGCCCGGCAGTGCGATCCAAAACAAACCGATGGCGGTGATCGCCGCGGCCAGCACGAATGCCGACTCGGGGCCCCACATCTCGTACACCCACCCACCCAGAGGGGGCCCAATCACGAAAGTGAAGCGGTGCGCGCCTCCCACCAGCGACATCACCCGGCCTCTTACCCCCACATCAACGCTGCGAGCGATATAGACCTGTCGAGACTGCCGGGTTCCCGACATTCCGATTCCTTCGGCCGTCCGCAATACGACGAGCGCAATCGCCAGCCCAGTGAATCCGAACGCCAGAACCACCGCCGCCTGTATCGCAATGGATACAAACATCAAGGCGTCGTTGCCGAATCGTTGACCGAACACCGAGGCAGGGAGCCCTCCGAGTGCAGAACCCACGCCGACAGCACCGATTATCACACCGACGAGCGACAGGCTGATTCCTCGCTCAATGAGATACAAGGGCAACACAGGCAGCAACACCGTCGCGCCGAGCATCGGCAAAGTCCAGGGAAGATAGACGGGAACGGCCAGCCTTCGCAGTTCCGCCGTGAGCCCGGGTCCTTGGACAGCAGTCACGACTGCAGCGCCAGTACGGAGACGGTCCTGGTCACGACTGCTGCGTCTGCTCGAAGACTGTGTCGATCAGTTCCATCAGAGCGCTGGCGACGATGGCCGACGGTTCATCGACGCGGGTCAAACAGAGGAGCTGCACATTGGCCTCTGGATCGGAGATGGACACGAACGTCAGACCCGGCAGCCGCAGAGACTGCACGCCCGCGGGTACAAGCGCCACATCTTCGCCTGCTGCGACGAGGCCGAGGATGGTCGTGTATTCAGTGGCTTCAATAGCGGGTGAGTAGTCGACTCCATGGGGTGCCAACATAACGCGCAGCCTGGCGTGCAGCGTCGGGGATTGTTCCCGCGAGAACCCCACGAACTCATCGTCACGCAAGTCACCGAGGCGGATTGAGTGCTCGTCGGCCAGCCGATGGCTGCTCGGCATCGCCGCGACCAGCGGTTCATTGTCAAGGACGGTTGCCTCCAAACCGGCATTGTCGAGGGTGATGCGAGCAATTCCGATGTCGATTCTTCCGGCCACCAGCGCCTCGGCCTGTTCATCAGAGGACATCGTGTGAAGTTGCAGCGTCACCGCGGGGCTCACCTGCCGAAACCGATGCAGGAAGCGCGGCACGAACTCATATGCGGCTGAGTCGACGAAGCCGACACGCAGGTGTCCTCGCTGGCCCGCTCGCAGCTCTGCGGCAGCCCGCGCCACACCTTGCGCGGTGACGAGGAGGTGCCGGGCATGGGGCACCAACGCCGACCCGCCCGGAGTCAGAGAAACGCGCCGGGTTGTGCGCTCGAAGAGTCGCAGCCCGAGGTCTGACTCGAGTTGACGAATCTGTTGGCTCAACGCCGGTTGGGCGACATGGAGGATCTCAGCGGCACGACCGAAGTGCAGTTCGTCAGCAACGGTCACGAAGTAGTTCAACCGCCGCAGGGTCAACGCTTGTATATCCATGGTCACCGAAGATCCATAATCACAACATCTTAATTATGAGGAAACAAGTAATTAAGTTATCTGAAAAGTCTGTCAAACTATCACCCGTGTTCCGAAGAAACCGGGCTCCGCGCTACTCCGCTGCAGCGCTGCTTTGGCGAGGCGTTCGCAACGACAGTTGGCCGCGCGTCTGGCGTGAACCGCCGCTCAAGAAGTCATACGACGCAGTCGTCGTCGGTGGTGGCGTCCACGGACTCGCGACTGCATACTATCTGGCCGCCAACCACGGCATCACAGATGTGGCCGTGCTCGACAAGGCATACCTCGGCAGCGGCGGGTCCGGACGCAACACCGCAATCGTCCGCTCCAACTACCTGACCCCGGAGGGCGTGGCCTTCTACGACCGCTCGCTTGATCTCTACAACACGATGTCGGCGGACCTGAACCTGAACGTGATGTTCTCCGAACGCGGCCACCTGACCCTCGCCCACACGGATTCGGCGGTGCGCACGATGCGCTGGCGAGCGGAGGTCAACAAGCTGCAGAACATCGATTCCAGCGTCATCGGCCCTGACGAGATCAAAAAGATAGCCCCGAGTCTCGACACCTCACCCAACACCCGCTACCCGATTCTCGCAGCGCTATACCATCCCCCCGGTGGGACGATCCGCCACGACGCGGTTGTCTGGGCCTACGCCCGAGCCGCCGATGCCTACGGCGTGGACATGCATCAACAAACCGAGGTCGTCGACATCGTCTGCGAAGGCGGCGACGGCCCCGACGGTAAGGGGCCAGGGGCAAAGGTCACGGGAGTTAGGACTTCAAAGGGCGATATCTCCACTCCGGTGGTGATCAACTGCACCGCCGGTTGGGCCAGTCTCATCGCCGCGATGGCCGGCCTCAAACTTCCGATCACCACACATCCGTTGCAGGCTGCAGTCACCGAACCCGTCAAGGTCTTCCTGCCGACCGTGGTCGTTTCCGGTTCGCTGCACGTTTATGTCAGCCAAACCGACCGCGGAGAACTCGTCTTCGGAGCGTCAGTCGACCCGTTCGCGACCTACGACATGCGAGGAACCCTCGATTTCACCGAAGAACTTGCGGGTCATGTTCTTGAGTTGATGCCTGCCGTTTCTCAAATGCGGCTTCTGCGCCAGTGGGCCGGCCTTTGTGACATAACCCCCGACTACTCCCCGGTGATGGGCTTCACTCCCGTCGAAGGCTTCCTCTGCGACGTCGGCTGGGGGACATACGGCTTCAAAGCCGGGCCGGTTTCGGGTGAACAGATGGCGAAATGCGTCGCGGACCAGGCCACACCCGATTTGATCTCTCCCTTTGCACTGTCACGTTTTGATGACGGCGTCCTCGTAGGCGAAAAGGGCGCAGCGGCGGTAGGCCACTAGTGTTTCCCGCTCTTGTTCGCTTCGCTCGGTTCCCGCTCTTGTTCGCTGCGCTCACGGGCCGCGAGGCCGCGGGCGGGGCCGCTCGGGCCACGGCCTCGCCGTCTGAGCCGCGTGCGCGCGGAGATTGGCTCGGCCTCTGATGCTGCTCGTCCCCTGTCCTCATTGCGGGCCCCGGAACTCCGCTGACATGTCCTATCAGGGCGAGGCATCGAGCCGTCCGGATCCATCGTCAACAACGCCCAGCCAGTGGCGTGACTACCTCTATATGGAGCACAACCCCGCGGGCTGGTTGAAGGAGAACTGGTACTGCAGCAGCGGCTGCCGTCGCTTCTTCACCGTCGAGCGCCACACCGTCACATCGGAGTTTCGCGAGCCACCGCTACCCGGATCCAAGACTGCGCTGCCTTTGTCCAAAACCACCGAGACAGGGGCCGACACCGATCAACAGGGAGGTGAGTCGTGATCCGCCGACTCGAACCCCAATCCGGTGAAGTCATTGATCGCGAAACACCCCTCAAGTTCACCTGGAACTCCAAGAAATACATAGGTTTTGCCGGTGACACGATCGTCTCGGCTTTGCTGGCCAACAACGAACAGGTCTTCTCCCGCTCGATGAAGTACCACCGGCCTCGTGGGGTGCTGACAGCCGACTACTGGGACCCGAACACGACCGTACAGGTCGACACCGAACCCAACGTACGAGGAGCGCACCGCCTCCTGGAAGCCGATATGAAGGTTTCGGCACAAAACGCCTGGCCGTCACTCGATTTCGACATCAAAGCAGCCAACGGGTTGTTCGGCCGATTCCTGACCGCCGGCTTCTACTACAAGACGTTCATCAAACCGCAGCGACTCTGGCCGCTGTACGAGAAGGTGCTGGCCCGTTTTGCTCCCGGAGGCGTCGTCGATCTCAACACACCTCACGGTTATCACGACAAACGCTACTCACACCCTGATGTTGTCGTTGCCGGCGGTGGTCCTGCTGGACTCGCCGCGGCGATCAGCGCTGCCCAAGCAGGCATGAACGTGATGCTCGTAGAACAGAATCACCATCTCGGGGGTCATCTCCTTTGGGGGACCGATGAAGATCGAGCGACCGCTCGCGAACTTGAAGCGGCCGCCCGGGTCGCGGGTGTGGAGATCCTGACCGACTCTGCAGTGACCGGGCGCTACGACGACAACTGGATCGCTATCTCGCAAAGAAACCATCCGGGTGTGGTCGAACGGCTAATCAAGGCTCGGGCCAAGACCCTCGTGGTGGCCGCTGGGCTCGTCGAGCGTCCCTACGTGTTCTCAGGCAACGACCTGCCTGGTGTGATGCTGTCTGGAGCAGTCCGACGGCTGATCAACATGTATGGCGTCCGTCCCGGGAATCGGGCCGTTGTGCTGACCGCCAATGCCGAAGGCGACGCCGCCACAACCGACCTCGAGCGTGCCGGTGTCAACGTAGTCCAAGTAGTCGACGCCAGGGCCGGCGAGACAATTTCGAAGGCGACCGGTAGTTCCAAACATCTCAGCTCGGTGACCCTGATAGACGGCTCAACGGTCAAAGCCGACCTGCTGGTAACCGCGGCGGGTTGGACTGCTCCCACCTCTTTGCTCAACATGTCCGGTGATCGACCGAGCTACGACCCAACAGCGGCACGTTTCTTCCCCACCGCGCTGCCCGACAACGTGATCGCCACGGGCGGACTCGTGGGAGACGGGAGCCTCGACGAACTGATCGCTCACGGCTTGGACAGCGGAAAGTTGGCCGCGCAACGAGCGGCAGTGGTGAAGCACAGACTGCAATCAACGGTCTCCCGCGCCCAGAGGCCCGAGGAACCAGAGCCTCCCATGCCTGAAGATCGTCGTGTCGGTCTGCCCCGCGCACCCCACCCTGAGCTGTACCGTTCCGATACTCACGGAATGGTCGACTTCTCCGAAGATGTCGGCTCGAAAGACCTGGTGAGCGCGGCTGCCGAAGGTTTCGACTCGGTCGAGCTCGTCAAACGCTTCACCACGGCCACGATGGGGCCGTCGCAGGGCAAGCTCGAGACTGTCAACACAGTCGCGGTCCTTGCTGAGGCACGCGGCGAGACCATCGAGGAGGTCGGCACCACCGTGTGGCGCCCTCCCTACGCGTCGATCAGTCTCGGAGCGCTGGCCGGCCGAGTCTTTGAACCGGTGCGGGTATCGTCGCTTCACGAGTGGCACACGGACCACAACATGACTCCCATTCTCGCAGGCCAATGGATCCGGCCCGAGCACTACGGCGATCCAGGCGCCGAAGTCACCAACGTGCGGACCAACGTCGGAATCATCGACGTGACCCCGCTCGGGAAGCTGGATCTGCGGGGGCCTGACGTTTCCAAACTGCTCAACCTGCTTTACACCAACAAATGGTCGAAACTGGCGATCGGCCGGGTCCGCTACGGCATGATGTGCGCCGAGGACGGTGTGGTGCTCGACGACGGTGTGACCGGTCGACTTGGCGAAGACCATTACCTGATGACCACCACCAGTTCCGGAGCTGGACAGATCTGGCAATGGGTCGAAATGTGGCTGCAAACGGAGCACCCTGACTGGCAGGTGCATGTCACTCCGGTCACGACAGGATTCACGAGCATCAACATTGCCGGACCCAAATCCCGCGAACTGCTGAAGCGCCTGGTTGATGACGTGGACCTCAGCCCGGAGGCGTTCGAGTACATGAACGTCCGCACCGGCACAATCGCCGGAGTTCCCGACTGCTTCATGTGGCGAATCGGCTTTACCGGTGAACTCAGCTTCGAAGTTCATGTGCCGGCCGGTTTTGGCCTGCATGTCTGGGAACAGTTGCTCGAAAAGGGTGCGGACCTCGGAGTTGGACCTTTCGGTCTCGAAGCGCAGCGGATCATGCGGCTGGAAAAAGGACATTTCATTGTCGGCCAGGACACCGACGGGCTGACCAAAGCCCCGACCACGGGACTGGCCCCGCTGATCAAACTCGACAAAGACGATTTCGCCGGCAAGCCCGAACTCGAATGGGCGCTCGCTGCCGACGCACCCGAGTTGCCTGTGCTGGTCGCTATCGCTCCAACAGATCCTCGACTCGTACCCGACGAGGCCTGCCAGATTCTGCGTGAAGGCACAACAGAGATAGTCGGACGCATCACCAGTTCTCGTTTCTCTCCCTCCCTGCAACGCTCAATCTGTCTGGGTCAGGTGACACCTGAGTTCGCCGCGGCCGGCACGATACTCACGGTGCGCTTGTGTGACGGTTCCGACACCACGGCGAGGGTGATGGAACACCATGCACACTTCGATCCCGAGGGGGTGCGTCTCCGTGGCTGAACCCGAGTTCCGCAGTTCTATCACGACACTTGCTGCTGCGCCCCTGGGTGCACCGGCGTTGACCGACGAGTCCTCGCTTACCAAGGTGAGCGTGAGAGCTCAAGTTGGAGCCTCACCGCTCGGTGTCGACTTCACCCGCGCCACTAGGCGCGACGGTGTCCTCATCGTCGGCATCCGTCCCGACGAATGGCTGCTGCTGGGCAACGCAAATGAGGTGGAGACTCTGCTCGCCACCACCGAATTCGATGCGTCGGTCAGCCGAATCGATATCACTCACAGCCGCCTGTGTCTGCGGTTGACCGGGGTGCGCAGCGCGTCGGCTCTTGAAAAAGTCTGCAGTCTCGACTTCGACGACATGATGTTTCCCGACGGAGCGACAGGCTCCGCTTCGGTAGCCAAAGTCAGCTCTGATCTGATCCGCGACGACGTCAACGACGAGCCCTCCTATCTGCTGCTCGCTGATCGTTCCTTCGGGCAATATCTCTACGACGCGATCCACGACGCCACCGCCGAGTTCGCAAACATCTCGTCTTAGCCGACTGCAGCCGGAACCGCCCGACTTCTGAGATCGATCGTCGAGGCGTTAGCTTCAGCCCATGACAAATGTCAGTCGAGTTTACACAACCTCGGTGCTCGCCGACTTTGTTGCAAACGAGTTGACCCCCGGCTCAGGCGTCACCGCAGCAGAGTTCTGGGCCGCCTTTGAAGCGATAGCGACCGATCTCGGTCCTCGTTACGCGGCGCTGCTGGATCGGCGCGACGAGCTTCAACAGAAGATCGACTCGTGGCACGTTGCAAACCGTGAGAATGCCAACCGCGGGCACTATGACTCGAGTGCATACATCGAGTTCCTGCGCGAGATCGGCTACCTGCAGGAACCCCCGGCCGAATTCTCGATCACCACCGGGAATGTCGATCCTGAGATAACGTCGATAGCCGCTCCTCAGCTAGTCGTGCCGCTCGACAACGCCCGCTACGCACTCAACGCTGCCAACGCCCGCTGGGGCAGCTTCTACGATGCCCTCTATGGCACCGATGTCATCAGCGATGAGGGCGGTGCGGAGGCGGGCGGCAGCTACAACCCGGTCCGCGGCAGCAAGGTAATCGCCTACGCCCGAGAATTCCTCGATCGCCACGCGCCCTTGGAATCTGGCAGCCACGCCAACGCCACCGCCTACAGCATCACCGACGGATCACTCACCGTCACCCTCGCCAACAATCAGCCCACCACGCTCCAAGATCATTCACAGTTCGTCGGCTACAT
This sequence comes from Acidimicrobiaceae bacterium, assembly GCA_009845995.1. Taxonomy (GTDB): domain Bacteria; phylum Actinomycetota; class Acidimicrobiia; order Acidimicrobiales; family Aldehydirespiratoraceae; genus VXYK01. The sequence continues at coordinate 55,474 of VXYK01000061.1, forward strand.
GGGTGACCCCGACACGCCGACTTCGGTGCTGTTGCGCAAGCACGGCTTGCATCTGTCGATTGAGATCGACCGGTCCGACAGCATCGGCCGCGACGACGCCGCAGGCATCAAAGACATCCTGCTCGAGGCGGCGGTCACTGCCATCATGGACTGCGAGGACTCCGTGGCTGCCGTTGACGCCCAGGACAGAGCAGTCGTCTACCGAAACTGGCTGGGGCTGTTGAAGGGCACTCTCACGAGTTCTTTCGAAAGGGCGGGCGAGACGATCAATCGACGGCTCAACCCAGACAGGAGCTTCACCGCGCCCGATGGCTCGCCGCGCAGCGTGCCGGGTCGCGCCCTGATGCTCGTGCGCAACACCGGGCACCACCTCCGCACCGATGCCGTCACCCTGGATGGCGAACCCGTCTTCGAGACGATACTCGACGCAATGGTCACTTCTCTGGCGGCCAAACACGATCTGGACGGCAACGGCGAGTACCGCAACAGCCACACCGGATCGGTCTACATCGTCAAGCCCAAACTCCACGGTTCCGACGAGGTAGCGCTGGCCTGCGATCTGTTCGACCGGGTCGAAGACGCCTTCAAACTCGAGCGCCATACCCTCAAGATGGGGATCATGGACGAAGAACGGCGCATGTCGCTCAACCTTGCCGCCGCGATTGACCGGGCCAAAGAACGGGTCGTGTTCATCAACACCGGTTTTCTCGACCGCACTGGCGACGGGATCCACACCGACATGGAAGCCGGACCAGTGCTGCCCAAGGCTGAAATTAAGGGTGCCACCTGGTTTTCAGCCTACGAGGACAACAACGTCGACACGGGTCTGGCGTGCGGTTTGCAGAATCGAGCTCAGATCGGCAAGGGAATGTGGGCGCAACCGTCTGACATGGCCGAGATGCTCACCGTCAAGGTCGACCATCCGATGGCCGGTGCTACCTGTGCCTGGGTGCCGTCGCCGACCGCCGCGACACTGCACGCCACGCACTACTTCGAGGTCGACGTGGCGGCCCGTCAAGATGAACTGTCAAGCCGACCGCGACGCTCCATTGAAGACCTGACCGCCATTCCGCTGCTTGATCGTGAGCTGAGCGATGAGGAGATTCAGATCGAACTCGACAACAACGCCCAGAGCATCCTCGGCTACATCGTGCGCTGGGTCGGCAGCGGTGTCGGCTGCTCCACCGTGCCCAACATCCACAATGTGGGTCTTATGGAAGACCTCGCCACGCTGCGGATCTCCAGCCAACACGTCGCCAACTGGCTGCACCATGGAATCCTCAACGAAGCTCAGGTTCGCGCGGCCATGACCCGCATAGCCGCCCAGGTAGACCAGCAGAACGCTGACGACCCGAGCTACCAGCCGATGGCACCGGACCCCGACAACTCGATCCCCTTTCAAGCAGCCATGTCCCTTGTTTTTAGCGGCCGCAACGAACCCAACGGCTACACCGAGCGAATCCTGCGCAACAATCGCCTCCGCATGAAAGCGACTGCATAGGCAACGGTGGGTGGCGTTAGTGCTTTTTTTGCTGCGACTGCTCGTGGTTCAAGAGGAATTCCTTGATCGGCAAACCACCGCCGTAGCCCGTGAGCGATCCGTCGGAACCGACGATGCGATGGCACGGTAGGACGATCGGAACCGGGTTCTGGCCGTTGGCCGCGCCAATCGCCCGCACGGCTTTCGGACGGCCAATAGCCTCAGCTTGCTGCCGATAAGACCGTGTCTCGCCGAAGGGAACGCTAGCCAAAGCCGACCAAGCAGCCCGCTGAAACTCAGTCCCTGTCAGATCAAGGGGAATATCGAATTCCTGGCGTTGCCCCGCGAAGTACTCCTCTAGTTGCTCTGTTGCGGCCGCGAGCACCGGATGGTTGTCGGCTCGCGCCGGGTCGCCATCTGAACCCATATCGTCACCCGCCTGTTGGTCAAACAGCAGATGACTCAAGCCTTGGTCAGTCGCAACCAAACGGAGGCGTCCGATTGGTGAATCAAGTTGTTTCGTAGATGTCATCTACCGACACTATCACCGCGAACTGGGCTAGAAACAGTGCGTGAGCAATCCCCGCCTTACCCCCACAAGCCGAGCGGATCTACTTGATGAACTTGAGGCAGACATCTACGACGTGGTTGTGGTCGGAGGGGGAATCACAGGCGCTGGAATCGCCCGTGAAGCCACTGGCAGAGGCTTGCGAACAGCTCTCGTGGAAGCCGACGACTTCGCCGCGGGAACGTCTGGGCGATCCTCAAAACTCATTCATGGTGGACTCCGTTACCTGGCCAGCGGGGAGGTTGATCTGGTCCGCAAGACCGTGACCGAACGCACCGCGGTCCATACCATGGCACCCCACCTAGCCGAACCATGTTGGATGGTCGTGCCCGCTCGCAACCGGGTGACTGCCACCAAGTTTCGTGCTGGCATCACAACCTACGAACGGTTGGGGGCGGTCGGCGACGAAGACCGGCATCAGCTTTGGCGCCAAGATGAGATCCGCACCAACGAACCGCACCTCCGGACAGACACCTACAACTTTGCGGTCGCGTACCGGGAGTATCTGACCGACGATGCACGGCTCGTGCTCGGGGTGCTTCGGGCCGCAGTGCAGTCCGGCGCTACTGTGGCTTCCCGTCTGAAGGTGACCGGTCTCAACGACCGAAACGGGCAGGTCAACGGGGTGACCGCCGAGTGCTCAATATCCGGGCGGGAAGTGCGTGTAGCCGCAAACATCGTGGTCAACGCCGCAGGGCCATGGGTAGACGAGATCGCTCGCATGGAACAAAACCCACCCGCATCGTTGCTGCACCTCTCAAAGGGCATCCACGTGGTTGTGCCTCGTGAACGGTTCTCGGTCAATCACCTGATCATTTGCAACACCTCAGACCGGCGTTCGATCTTTGCAATTCCCCGCGGCGATGTTGTCTACATCGGCACCACGGACACCAGCTACCGAGGCGAGCGCCCATTGTGGCCCGAGATTGACCTGGACGACGTGGAGTATCTGTTGGAGCCTCTGCCTCGCTACTTCGACGTTGAACCTCTCTCGCCCCGCGATGTTGTGGCGGCTTGGGCTGGAGTGCGCCCGCTGCTCGCGACAGAAGGCAAGGCCCCAAAGGAGCTGTCCCGCAAAGACGAGGTGACAGTCGGCCGCGGCCAGATGATCTCCATCGCGGGCGGCAAACTCACCGGCTTTCGCCGCATGGCCGAAGATGTCCTCAAAGTCGTGGGCGAGCAGCTCGGCAAGGACCTGCCGGAAGGTCCCGGTACAACCCCGATTCCCGGTGGCAATCCAACCGTTGTCGACTCAGGCGATCAGGAGGCTCTGCGGCTGTGGCGGCTCTACGGCAGCGAGGCCCCAGAAATCCGTTCACTTGATTCCGTGCGCCTGGTCGATGACGCGCCCGTGGTTGGAGGCGAAGTGGACTGGGCGGTGCAAGTCGAGGCGGCGACGACCCTTGTCGATGTGGTTTACCGTCGTCTGAGAGTGGCTTGGTTCGTGCCCCAGCACCGTTGGGAACTGGCCACTGCAATTGCTGAGCGGATGGCCGTTCTCGTTGGCTGGTCGAATGAACAACTCAACGCCGAACTGGCGAGCGTGCACAGTCATTTTGAAGACGAACTCGCCTTTGACTCCGGTGTGCCAGGAGTGCCCAAATGAGCAAGCTCCTAGATGACTTGGCCGCGATCTTGGGTGATGGCCTGTTGCAAACTGAAGCTGAACGCAACGCCCGCGCCCGTGACACTTGGATGCGGTCACAGATTCCGGTCTCCGCGGGATCTCCAGTTGTTCCGCCCCTGGCTGTGTGCGCCCCGAGCAGCAGCGAAGAGTTGGCCGCGGTGGTCCGTGCCTGTATCGCTCACGACACGGCGATGATTCCCCGCGGCGGGGGATCCGGTGTGGTCGGCGGAGTGTTGGCCAACGCCGACTCGGTCGTGTTGAGCACGGAACGAATGACCGGGTTGAGAGCCTTCTCGTCAACCGATCTGCTCGCTACCTTCGGTGCCGGCACCAACGGCTTGGAAGCAGAGCAACGGATGCAAGCCGAAGGCCTGAGCATTGGGCATTGGCCCCAGTCGATCGAGTTGTCAACGGTCGGGGGTTGGGTGGCGACACGGGCTTCGGGCCAGTACTCAACCTTCTTCGGCAACATCGAAGACATGGTGTATTCGCTGCAAGCTGTGCTTGCTGATGGGTCGATTTATCGCAGTCGTGCCACTCCGCGCGCCAGCGCGGGGCCGGATCTGCGCCATCTTCTGATGGGCGGCGAGGGCACTCTGGGGGTGATCACCGAGGTCACGTTCTCGGTTCGTCAGCAGCCTGAATCCGAAGTGCGTCAGGCATTTCATTTCGGCGACTTCGACGCCGGACTTGAAGCTGCCCGCAAGCTCATGCGTGCCGGTTGGCGTCCCGCCGTGCTGCGACTCTACGACGGTCGCGAATCCTGGCGGCATTTCCGCGAACGCCTTCCCAAGGGCAACGCGATGCTCATCTTGGCTCACATGGGCCCAGCGGCATTGACCGCGGTCGAAGCGGACGCCGTATCGACCATCTGTGAGTCCAACGATGGTGTCGCAGCCGCCGACGAGGTCGTCGACGGCTGGTTCGAGCATCGCAACACGGTTCCCACCTGGGACGAGTTGCTGGCTCAGGGCATCGTCGCAGACACCATAGAAATCGCCGCCGATTGGACTCGGCTTCCGAAGCTCTACCGCGCGGTGATCGATGCTCTGGAAGCAGTGGAGGGCGTTGTGGCAGCAAGCGCTCATTCCTCTCACGCATATCGGTCAGGGGCGAATCTCTATTTTACGGTGGCGGCGACACCCGCAGTACCCGAGGACTACACGTCGACCTATGATGCGTTCTGGTCAGCCGCCATGAACGCAGCGGCAAGTGTCGGAGCAGGTCTGGCCCATCATCATGGTGTGGGGCGAGTTCGCCGCGACTGGATGCGCGAGGAACTCGGAATCGGCGGCTTGTCGATGTTGCGTTCGGTCAAAAAGGCGATTGATCCCCACGGCCTAATGAACCCAGGGGTCCTGGTGCCATGAGCCTCGCAGATGCACCCTGGTCTGTGCGGCGCGGTGTTGTTCTGTTTGTTGGTGCAACCCTGCTGATGTCCGGTTGCGGAGGCGACTCTGCCGACCGCACCGATGACAGTTCTCCGTCGGCACCCGATACGACCGTATCGATCGAGACAACCGTGTCGCCCGACGCGACCGCCCCGGAACCGACCACCACTACAACAACAGCGGCACCACCGACCACCACAGCCGCGCCAGCCATCACCACAACCACAGAGCCACCCACCACCACAGAGCCCGAAAGACACGAGGAAGCGCCACTGCTGTTCGATCTCCTCGTGGCAGACGGCGAGTGGTATCCGGGGACTGCGGGCGATGTGCTGCGCGCAACCTTGCGCTCCGGTCCGGGTATCGAACACGGCGAGGTTGCGATGATCACCGTGCCAAGGCTGGCCATCGAGGGCACGGGCGCTATACGAACCGATGACCAGGAGGGTGCCTGGCGCGAGCTGAAGGTGGGTCACCGACGAACCGGCTGGGTGGAAGCGGACCGATTGGAGATCAACTTCGCCGCGCAGACCTCCTATTTCGACGACCCCTGCGCCACAGTCGGCACAACCGTTGGCCCCGCACCGGTAAGCGGGGCGACCGGAGTCACCGACAGCGATGCGCGTGTCGACCATGTGGCACAGATGTGGCACCTGCTCGGGCCGGGATGTGATCGTCTGCACATCGCTTTCGGCAGCGCGTGGGACTACGACAGCGGGGGTCCACTGGCCGCTGCCCTCCCGGAAGATCTGACCATTGAGGCCTTCGGCACTTGGGCACGGATCAGCGTTGCAGGACTCGAAGCGGCACGTCTCGACGCCGCATCCGAGGACAGTTGGAACCTCACTTCCATCGTGGCGCGCCCGACGGACGGCACGTTTGTGATCGACGTCTACGCGCCTCAGCCGTCACTGTTCGCAGCACAGAGGTTGAGCAACCCAGCTCGTCTGCTGGTCGACGTCATTCCCGCTCCAGGCACCGGCGACGACCCTTCGGCTCCGCCCACACCGCAACTCCACGCCAGTTCGAGCAGCTTTGTGGTCTGGCCCGGCGAGCTCGACCAACAAAACCCGGCCGAGGTCGCCCTACCTCTGACGGTGCGCGGCTACTCCAGTTGGTTCGAATCTGCGGGCATTGTTGAGATACACCACTCCGACGGAACCGCCGCCACTGCCGCGGTCACCGGACCGCAGATCTTCAATCCGGTTGTCGGCAACAGTTGGGGCGTCACCGCCACCGGCTGGCTCGAGTCCTGGGGCACCTTCGTGTTCACGATCGACGACCTTGAGCCAGGGGAATACCGATTGCGAGTCGGCGAGTATCCCCCAGTCGACGACAGCGAATTCGTCGGCGTGACCATCCCCTTGAAAGTGTCAGTGCCATGAGTCTGACGGCAGCGATCGATGTCGGGACCACGACGGTCCGCGCCGCGGTGTTTGACGGTGAGGGTGAACGCCTCAGCATCGCCCGTTCCACTCTGGGTTCTCGGCATCCTTTCGCCGGTGCCGTTGAGCAGGACCCCGACGAGCTTGTCAGCACCGCTATCGACGTGTTCAACAGGAGTTTGGCGGAGGCCGACCTCCAAGCAGCCGATATTGACGCGTTGGGTATCACCAACCAACGGTCCAGCGTTGTCGCCTGGGACGGAGACACCGGGCACGCTCTGCGGCCGCTGATCGGCTGGCAGGACACTCGCACCGCTGAGCGCGTTGCGGAGTTCGTGTCTGCCGGAATCCCCCTCAACACTTCGGCCTCGTGCACCAAACTCGAGTGGCTGATGGCCAATGACGACTCTGTCGCCGACGCTTCTGCCAACAACAGCCTTCGCTTCGGGACCGTCGACACGTGGCTGAGTTGGGCGTTGAGCGGGGGTGCTGTCCACGTGACCGATCCCTCGAACGCAGGAGCGACCGGCTGTTACGATTTGTACGGCGGCGACTGGTCAAACGATGTACTGGCCTTGTTCGGTGTGCCTCGCGAAGCAATGGCAACTGTTGTGGCGTCTGATGAGATAGCGGGTCTTTGCGATCCAGAACTCGTCGGCGCGGCTATCCCGCTGGCGGCCCGGTGCGGGGACCAGATGGCTGCGTGCATGGCCCACGGCATGGTTGACGGGACTGCGAAACTCACGCTCGGTACCTCAGGGATGCTTGATGTCGGCACCGGTTCGACGATTGCCGATGCCCCCGACGGGTGTTACGCATTGCCGTTGTGGAGGCGAACCGTCGACGGGGCGCTTGTCGACGAGTTCTTGGTGGAGGGCTCGATCCTGACCGCGGGTTCGGTGATCGAGTGGCTCATCCGAGCCGGATTGCTGGATCGCGTCGAGCAGCTGGACGAAGCCGCCGCGTCCGGTTCGCCCGGAATAGAGTTCGTGCCCTCATTCGCAGGACTCGGTTCACCTCACCAGGATCCCGAGGCTCGGGGCGCGGTGCGTGGGATCGGGCTGGAGACCACGGCCGCCGACATCGTCCTCGGTGCGCTCACAGGAATCGCTACTCGGGTAGCTGAGTTGACAGCGCACATGGGCGTTACAGATCCGCTTTTGGTCGACGGCGGGTTGAGCCAGTCGCAAGTGCTGCTCGAAGCCATACAGGAGAGCACCGGTCTGGAAATTCGCCCCGCTCGTGATCACGAGACAACCGTGCGCGGCATCGCCCTGCTCGCCGTACCCGATTGAGGGGGTTCTACCAAACCGTCGAGCACCATGGCCAACGCATGGTTGATCAACTCATCGCGGCCGAGCAGTCCCAGCAAAGAGATCTGTTGGATTGCGCCCGAGATCGTGCTGACAACCACCCGGGCACTAGGCGCTGAACTGATTTCGCCTCTAATGACCGCCCTCTCAAAGACCTCAGCCATAGCTGCGACAGGAGGTTCCACATGGCGCCGGAGCGTGTCTTGGAAGAGCGATGGTTGGAGTCGAAATTCAGCTGTGATAGCAGGGAGGCCGCGAAGGAAATCTGGGCGGAGGGTGAGATCGACGTGTTGGGTGACCACCGCTCGCAGATCACTTCGAAGATCGCCAAGATCAGGTGCTTCAAAGGTAATGACATCATCGAACAACGCATCTCGCACAAGTTCTGCTTTCGAGGACCAGGTGCGGTTGATGTACCGGCGATAGAGTCCCGCTTCTGTAGCGACCGCCTCCAGGGTCATCCGTTCGTATCCGGTGGAGATGAGCACCGCACGAGTGGCTTCCAATATGGCCCTTCGGTTTGCTGTGTTCGGTGGGCGTCCCGGGCCTCGCTGTTCTTTGAGATCAGTTTGGGTTTCGCTAGCCACACGCCCAGGTTAGCTGCCCATGGCAATATTGTCCCCGAACGAGACATATGGGTATACTCCGCTGTTGAGTTCGTACTGACACCCTGGGGGGACAATGACTCGCAAACGACCGAACACGATCTTGCGCCTGCTGGCGCTTCTGCTCAGCTTCTTGTTGCTGGCCGCAGCCTGCGGTGGAGATGACGGCGACGACGCCGAACCAGTAAGCGGTGACGATGGCGACGACATGGCAGAAACCGACGACGGCGATGACATGGCCGACGACGACATGGCCGACGGCGGCGATGACATGGCCGACGACGGTGATGACATGGCAGACGACGACATGGCCGACGACGGCGATGACATGGCAGAACCAGAGCCTGAACCCGAACCGCGGACGGCTTCATGGAGGGGTGTCACCGAAGACACGATTACCGTCGGTGTGGCGATGCTCAACTTCGATCTGCTCAAAGAGATCAACCTGTCACCGGCAGGCTGGGGAGACCAGCAAGGCGTCTGGGAGGCTCTCATCGCCAAACTCAACGCCAACGGTGGCATCAACGGCCGGACTGTTGAAGCCGTCTATGAGTACTACAGCCCGATCGACCCCGTAGATGCGGAGCGTGTCTGCACGGCCTTGACCGAAGACAACGAGGTGTTCGCCGTGCTCGGCGGTTTCGTCGGACCGCTCGCTGGAACCGCGGACCCCTGCATCACCGGCCTGAACGAGACCATCCTCGTCGGCGGCGAGATCAACGCAGACGAACTCGCCCAGTCCCGAGCTCCCTGGTATCACCCCGGGGCCACCGTCGAATTCTCGACTGAGAACCTTCTCGGACTGCTCATCGAGACCGGTCGCCTCACCGAAGGGATGTCGGTCTACGTAATCGCCGGGCGGGCCGCTGAGGCCACCGTCGATCCGGTCATCGAAGCGTTCGAGGCGCGCGGCGCCAATGTGGTCGGCCGCTCGATCATCGAGGCCAACGACGGTGAGACCCTCGCTCAGAACCAGCAGCTGGAAGTGATTCTGGAGCGCTTCCGGGAGTCCGGTGCCGAAGCAATAATGATCCCGGGCAATCCCGCCGCCACGATCCGCGGTATCGGCCTGGCGGGCCTCAACGGGCAGGTCCCGGTGTGGACCAACAACCCCGGTGGGCTCAACAACCTCGGCGAGACGATTACCGACTATTCGATCGCCGACGGGGTGCTCACTTCGCTCGGCCCGACTGACACCGAGATCTACGAGGACCCGCTCTATCAGTCGGCCTGCAACGACGTGGTCGCCGCTGCCATGCCCGACGCCGATCTCCGGCCGCCGCTCGAGTACGCCACCGGCGAGGAGAACTGGTTCAACCCGGTCCGACGTTACTGTCGCCATCTGGCTCTGTTCGTGGAGATCGCAACCGCAGCAGGGGTGAACCTCACCCACGACAGCTTCAGGGCCGGGGCCGAGAGTCTGACCGACTTTGCCCTGCCGGGCGGTGCTGCCTCGCTCAGCGCCACCAAATTGGGCGCCGACGACCTGGTGCGGCTCGCCGCCTTCGACCACACCGAGGGCGACGGCCAGACCGTGCCGGTCACTGACCTCATCGACATCTTCCCGTAGTCCCCACACAACCCTCGGGCTACACAACTGAACACCAACACAGGCGGCCGCCCGTTTCGGGCGGTCGCCTGTGCCGTTTTCCGCCGATGCGCGGGCATAGTCAATGGATGAAAGAACTCATCTACCATCGCAGTCTGTTGCCCGCCGTTGACCGCTACTCCGACAAGACCCTGATCATCGACGGCGGGTACCGAGCCAGTTACGCCGAACACGCTGACCGTGTCTTCCGGCTCAGCAACGCACTGAAGGACCGTCTCGGGGTAGCTCGCTCCGATCGCTTTGCGGTAATGGCGCTCAACAGTCACCAGTACCTGGAGCTGTACCACGCCGCTTTCCTCGGCGCCGGGATCATCAACCCGCTCAATCTGCGTCTCGCCGGTGCGGAACTCGACTACATCCTTCGCAACTCCGGTACCGGAGTGATCTTCGCCGACGCCTACTTCGCGGCCGCGATCCAGCAGGTCCTCGAGTCGAGCGAAGAACCGCACAGCGTTCGCAGCGTCGTGCTCATCGGCGAGGGTGACGTTCCGCACGACCTCACCTACGAAGACTTGATCGACGGTGCCGACTCAGCTGTGCCGGAAGAACCTGAGGAAGAAGATCCCGTCGTGCTCATGTACACCGGTGGAACCACCGGGTTGCCCAAGGGCGTTCTTGTCGACAACCGAGCTGAGATGCTCAACCTGTATCACATCGCCATCGTGTTCGGTTTCGAAGACGAGGTCGTCAACCTCATCCAAACACCCATGTTCCACGCGGCAACGATGGGCGCAATCTTGGGGACACCGTCAAGCGGAGGCACCGCGGTCAGCATCCCGATGTTCGATCCAGCGGGTGCCATGGCCTTGATCGAAGCCCACGGCGTGACCCAGACCGTGATGGTCCCCACCATGATCGGAATGATGTTGCAACACCCCGATTTCTCACCGAACCGTCTCAACTCCGTGAAGCAACTCCTCTACGGCGCGAGTCCCATGCCTGCTGCCATTCTCGACACCATCCTGTCGACCTGGCCCGAGATGGAAGTGCTGCAGGGGTACGGGATGACCGAGTGTTCCGCGGTGCTGACCATGCTCGGCGCGAAGGAACACCGGGAAGGCGGTGATCGCCTCCGTTCCGCGGGCAGGGCCGTACCTGGAGTTCTGCTGTCGATCCGCGACGAATCCGGCACCGAAGTCGCAACCGGTGATACCGGCGAAGTCTGGGCCAAGGGCGGCAACTTCATGCAGGAGTACTGGCAGAATCCGACCGCCACAGCCGAGGCGTTCAAAGGCGGCTGGTACCACACGGGAGACGCCGGATACCTTGACGAAGACGGCTATCTCTTCCTCGTTGACCGTGTCAAGGACATGATCGTCACCGGCGGTGAGAACGTCTACTCGGCTGAGGTCGAGAGTGTCATTTCCAAACATCCAGCGGTCGCGCAGGTCGCTGTTATCGGCATCCCACACGACACCTGGGGAGAACAGGTCCACGCGGTCGTGGTCTGTGCCGAAGGCGCCGAGACGAGCGAAGAAGAAATTCAAGCCTTCGCCCGGGAATCGATCGCGGGGTACAAAGTCCCTAAGTCTGTTGAGTTCCGCAGCGAGCCGCTGCCCCTTTCGGGTGCGATGAAAGTCCTCAAACGAGAGCTACGAGCGCCGTACTGGGAAGAGCACGGACGAGGTGTCAACTGAACGCGCGTCAGCTAGTCGCGCACTGTTCACTCGCCGAGGTCGGGGGCCCATGACGAGCCGTTGATATGGCCCCCGCCATCGACAAACAAGGTGTTGCCGGTCATGTAGCGGCAGCCCTCGCTGGCCAAGAACACCGCAACAGGGGCTATGTCGTCATAGCAGTCGCCGATCCGACCCATCGGGTTGCCTGCGTCGGCGGCTGACAGGAGTTCGGGGTGCTGCGACATGACGGCGTGGAAGGAAGCGGACTTGGCGGCCGGGCAAATGACGTTGGCGACGATCCCGGTGCCGGCCCACTCTCGTGCTGCGGTGCGGGTAGCGGCCCGCAGAGCTTCCTTCGAGGAGTTGTATTCGACGGTCCCCATATGTGCATTCACGCCGTTGAGGGAACACAAGTTGATGATTCGTCCGTAGCCGCGGGGTTTCATGACCGCGTGGGCCGCGTTCATGGCCCAGAACGGACCCAGAAAACCGACATCGAGACCACGAGCCATGCCCTCGGCGGACTTCTGCTCGACGCGGCTGATCACCCCGCCACCCCAAGCGTTGTTGACCAGGATGTCGAGTCCACCCCAGCGATCGACGGCCGCGTCGACCATCGCCTCCACGTCGTCACGGTTGCCCGCATCCGTGCGCACGAACAGGCCCGTGTCGCCGAGTTTGTCGGCCATGGCCTGTCCGGTCCGTTCGTTGAGTTCGGCGATAACCACCCCTTCGGCACCCTCGTCCACAAAGCGCTGGGCGATGGCGGCTCCGATGCCGTCCCCCGCGCCCGTGATCACGGCTATACGGCCGTCGAGTTGACCCATGATGTGCCTCCTTTTGTGTCGGTTCGCTTACCCGGCCTGAGATGAAAGTTCAGGTTGGGCGGTCGCCTTTGATCGTTATGCGGCGCATGTGGCGCCTCTGACCCGCGAAATCATGCAGCGCATAGTGTTGAACACTGCGATTGTCCCACATTGCCAAAGAACCTGGCTCCCAAGCGAACCTGCAGGTGAACCGTTCCTTGACGGCATGCGAAAAAAGAAACCGCAGCAGGGCGCGCGACTCATCTTTGTGAAGGCCGTCGATACCCACGGTGAAGGCGCCGTTTACATAGAGGCCCTTGCGCCCCGACTCGGGATGAGTCCGGACCACCGGATGGCTGACGATCTCAGATGCCCCCTCAGGGTTGGTTGTCTTGATTGCTTTGGTCTGGGTGGACAACGCGCCCTCTGCGTATTGCGGGCCCGCCGAGTGAAACGCCGATAGAGGTTCGAGCAGTTCCTTCATCGTGCCGCTCAAGGCGTCGTAGGCGGCGTGTTGGTTGGCGAACAGCGTGTCGCCACCAGCTTCGGGGACTTCGACTGCATACAGGATCGAACCCAGATCGGGTTCGCTGAGGAACGTGACATCGGTATGCCAACCGCCGCCGAAGTTGAACACATCGTCTGGTTCGGTGATCACATCGATCAGTTCGGGGTACTCCGGATTGGCAACTACAAACGGATGGGTGTCGAGTTCCCCGAACCGTTTGCCGAACGCGATCTGTTGGGTGGGTGTGAGATTCTGATCTCGGAAGAACAGGACGTGATGCTCTACAAATGCTCGGCGAATCTCTGCAATCGTCTCCGCCGATAGATCGGCTGCAAGGTCGACCCCGGAAACGACCGCGCCGAGTGCCCCCGACACCCGCCGGACACTCAATCCGGTCGTCTCGGTCGCAGCCGTGGGGGTCATGTGCAGGAAGCCTCGAAGATGCTGCCGATTGAGGAGTCAAGCATGGAGTCGAACTCTTCTTTGCTCTGCTGGGCGTTGAGTCCCTCGGTGAGGGCCCTGGAGAAACTGGCGACCATTCCGTGCTGGCGGGAGAGCCGATCGTTGGATTCTTGCCGGCTGTATCCGCCCGACAGGGCCACGACCCGCAGAACCCGCGGATGGGCGATCACGTCGCTGTAGAACCCGTCTTCAGAGGGCAGCGTGAGCTTCAGCATCACCGATTGGTCTTCGCCCAGTTGGTCGAGATGCGCAAGGATCGCCGCCTTCAGCATCGTTTCGGCTTCAGATTTGGTGGGACTGTTGATGTTGACTTCGGGCTCGATGATCGGCATGAGGCCGGCCGCGAGGATCTGCTTGCCCACCTCAAACTGCTGGTCGACAACCGCATCAACACCGCCCTGGTCTGCTTCGTTGATGACCGAGCGCATCTTGGTGCCGAATATGCCCATGCCATTGGCCCGTTCTAGCAATTCGCCGAGTGCCGGCATCGGCTTCATTATCTGGGTGCCGTTGGATTCCGTGTCCAGACCCTTGTCCACCTTGAGAAACGGCACCACACGCTTCTCTTTCCAAAGGTAGGAGGCGCTCGGTTGCCCTGCGATATCGCGGTCCATTGTCATCTCGAAGAGAATCGCGCCGAGGATCCGGTCACCGTCGAAGCTGGAACTGGTCACTATGCGGCTGCGCATCTCGTGCACGAGATCAAACATCTCGGCTTCTCCCTGATAAGAATCTTCGGCGACTCCGTAGAGCTTCAACGCCTTGGGCGTGCTCCCACCGCTCTGGTCGAGAGCGGCGATGAAGCCGTCTGCCTGCTTGATCTTGTTGAACTGCTCTGTGTTCATTCTTGCCGCTTTCTGATTCGTCACCAGCCCCAAGGATATGCCCCTGCGACCGCTGATCGCTGAAAAGTGTGAAACGCTACTTTGCACCCTCGTGTGTTCGGGTTTTAGCGCGGGTGAGGAGGTGTTGGACGAAGGCGGGGTCGTGGGCTCCGAGTTCGGGAACTGAGGCGTCCGGGTCGCCGATTCCGCTGATGTTGAACGGCGGGCGATACACCTCTGCGGTACCGGTGGGGGTGGTCACGGTCATGAATCTGTCTCTGGCCCGAAGCTGTTCGTGCTGCCACAGCGAGTGCGGGTCACGAACCGAGCTGTGCGTCACGCGGCCGCGCTCGAGCCGTTCAAGTAGTTCCTCGGGCGAAAGTGTTGCGAACACGCTGTTGATCAACAGTTCGAGATCGTCGATGTTTGCGATCCGATCAACGTTGTCGAAAAAGCGTGGGTCCTCACAAAGACTCTGATCACCGAGCACATGGGTTGCGAACGACACCCAGTCTCGGTTGCTTTGGCAGCCGATCATGATGTGGGTGCCGTTGCTCATCTGATACAGCCCGTAAGGCGCGATCATCGTGTGCCGATGGCCCGCTCTCGGCGGAATCACCCCAGTGCCCACTGCCGCGAAGGTCGGGGCCGAAGTCCATTCCGCGAGGCTCTCGAGCATCGACACCTCGATCGTGGCACCCTCTCCCGTCGCCTGCTTGCGGTACAGAGCAGCCAGAATCGACGAGAACGCATACATGGCCGCTGACACGTCCGCTACCGAGAACCCTACTTTGCAGGCTTGATCGACAGTTCCGGTGAGGGCGACCGCGCCGGCTTCGGCTTGCACTGCGAGGTCGTATGCCTTGTCATCGGTTCGAGGTCCGCCAAGTCCATACCCTGAGATGTCACACGCGATCAGCTGGGGATGCTTTGCTCGTAGCTGGTCGGCAAGGATCCCGGCACGTTGAGCCGCCGCAGGCGAGAGGTTCTGAATGAAAACATCGGCACCGACCACCAACTGGTCGAAGGTGGCCCGCTGTTCTGGATCCTTCAGATCCAGTTCGATGCTCTGCTTTCCGCGGTTGGACCAGACGAAGAACGCTGACGTCCCGCCCATCGCGGAGTCGTAGTCACGCGCAAAGTCGCCCTCGCCCGGACGCTCGACCTTGAGCACTGTCGCACCCAGATCAGCCAATTGTCGAGTTGCGAAGGGGGCCGCGACTGCCTGTTCCAGAGCGACAACGGCAACCCCGTCTAGCGGTCTATCCACGGCCGGCGGCCTCGACAAGCCAACTGAAAATGGGGTCGGTGTCACGAGTGGGCATCATCTCGGGGTGCCACTGGACGCAGACAATCGGCAGGCTCGTGTGTTCGAGACCTTCCGCAACATCATCAGCAGACCACCCGGTCACGCGAAGGTCCTCCCCCACGGTGTCGACCGCTTGATGATGGAGTGAGTTGACCCAAACGGATGCGCCGTACAGCTCTCTCAGAATCGAATCGGGCTCGAGTGTGACCTCGTGAAGTTCGGCGTCGGCAGCATGTCCAACACCGGAATGGGGTGGCACGTCCTGGTGCAAGGTACCCCCGGCACCGACGTTGACGATCTGTTGTCCACGGCAGATACCCAGAACGGGGATCTGGCGATGAACCGCTCCTTTGAACAGACCGAGCTCGAGGTCGTCTCGCTCGGGTTCGGGAGGGTAGATATCTGTTTCCGACTCCGCGCCGTAGAGACTCGGCTCGATGTCGGTACCCCCCGTGAGGAGTAATCCGTCAAGTCGGTCAATGATCAGCAGCGGATCGACATCGATGGGTAGATGCACGGGAAGCCCGCCGGCAGCAATCACACCCTTCGCGTAGTTCGCGAAATACAAGTCGATCTGCATATCAGCGAAGGTCGTCAACATTCCGGCTACGTCGCGCCCAGCCTTGCGACGACCGGGCAATCCGATCAACGGACGGGTGGTCATGTCATTCGCTCCATGATTCGTTAGGCACCAAACGGTAGCGAGAAAGGCGTGCACTACCATATTCAAGACCGCTACGCAGCCAACCAGCTAGGGGTTGAACATGGCGCGCAGTCCAGAAATCACCTTGGCAGAACTCGAAACCGACCCGGATCCGATCCTCGCTGGGTTGCGCGCAACCGATCCGGTCAGCTGGTCCGCTCCCATGGAGATGTGGTTGGTTACGCGCTGGGACGATGTGATGGAGATGGAAGCACACCCCGAATTGTTCTCCGCGGCCACAGACCCGTCGTTCCTGGCCAGGGCACTCGGTCCCAACATGTTGACGACCGACCCGCCCGAACACACCCGCGTCCAAGCGATGATGCAACCCCCCTTTCGTTCTGGGGGTCGCAGCGGGGAGTTCGTCAAAACCGAGTTGGTGCCTCTCGCCGACCTGTTTCTTGATCAGGTCGATCCGGTCGGGTTTGATCTGATGGCAAGCTACGCGCAGCCGTTGTCGGCGGCTTCACTATCCATCGTCCTCGGTCTCAGCGATCTTGACTCAGAAGAAGACGGCTTCAAAACGATGTGGCCTGGTGCGAAGGACTCTGCGCCGACATCGCCAACTTCGAGAATGACCCCGAGCTGACGGAACTGGGCAAACGAACGAAAGCTGAGCTGGGCGAAGCCATAACAAATCGGCTGGCCACAGCTGGTGACGATGGCAGCGCCATCAGCTATTTCGCCCGTCGGGGCGCCACCCACGACGAGATTGTCAACAACGTCCGACTGATGATCTCGGGCGGAATCAACGAACCTCGCGATGGGATCGGCCTCGTAGGCTGGGTGCTGCTGTCGCGGCCCGATTTGCGAGCAGTCGTGGAGAACGACTCAGCCCGCATGCGCCGGCTCATCGAAGAGGTCTTCCGGGTCTACAGCCCCGTCGGAACGATTACTCGTCAAGCCACCCGTGACCTGGAGTTGGCGGGGGTCGCCATCAAGGCCGGTGATTTGGTGAGCGGGGTCCTGCGTTCCATCAATCTGTGTGAGACCCATTGGACCAATCCAACCGAAATCGATCTTGATCGTCGGGAGGGAGAGCATGCGGCTTTCGCACTGGGCACGCATCGTTGTCTCGGTGAGTGGCTCGGTCGTCAGGTGGTGAGAGTCGGTGTCCAACGACTGCTAGAACGTTTCCCCGACCTACGACTCGACCCGAATCACCGAGTTGAACTCCGTGGATTCGAATTCCGCGGGCCGCTCTCTGTACACGTCCTGACCAGTTGACCGCAACCGACCGCTGCGTTGGTCAGTCAGCGTCGCGATTGCTCCAAGAACCAGTCGACGAGGGCGTGGCACTGTTTGGTATTGCGCTCTTCGTGGTGGTGCATCTCGTCCATCATTTGCGTGCGGTCGAGGTTCAACGAGGCCAGGTATTCTTCGGCTGACCCCGCCAGGAAACCCGCCACATGGCCCGGATCCACCTCTGGGTGAAACTGGGTGCCGACCGAGCGACCTATTCGGAAGAGTTGGACGGCGTTTTCGTTCACGGCCAGAACCTCAGCCCCGGGCGGCACGGTGAAACGGTCATGATGCCATTCGAACCAAGGCCCCGGGCCGACCGGGTTCTCAACGCCGTTCACCGCATCGATCTCATACCAGCCGATCTCCGTCACGGGCGACACCTCCACTGAACCGCCCAGCGCTTCGGCCAGCAGTTGACCCCCGAAGCACACGCCAAGGATCGGAGTTCCACTCAAGTGGGCGATTCTCAACAACTCCAGTTCAGCGTAGATCCAGTTGGAGACCTCGTCCTTGTTGGTGAGTGAGCGGATCGAGCCCATCGGCACGATGATGTCGTAGTCCGAGAAGTCCGGCCAGGGTGCGGGTTCGTTGGGACGCTCGTAGTCAGAGGTGACGACATGGTTGTGAACATGCCATCCGAGTTCGCTGAGCCTCACTTCAATCTGACAGCCGACGCCGTCGGGTTCGTGCACGATAATGAGTGCTCGCGGTGCTTGGCTCACAGGTCAAACCATATGTGGACTTGGCCGGTACCGGACACAGATTCGTATTCACCGAATTGAGTTCCGCGAGCTGTGCAACCCGAGCCGAGTGCACCGAGCATTGTCAGATAGTGACCGAAATAGCCTTCTGGCGCGTGACTGCGATACTCGGGCACGAAGTCAAGCACTGCGGCGTGGTTTCCGGCTTTGAGCCATTCGATGACCTGACGGTCAGCAGCCGCGGCTTGCGGCGTTCGAATATGGCGGTCGGGGTCGGCGGCCTCGTGTGAGCGGAACTCGCGCAACGGCCAGAAACGGTGACTGAGTCCCCCGCTGGCCAACACCACTACCCTTCGGTCGAGTTTGTCGATTGCGGCTGCGAGCAACTCGCCGAACACCAGGAAGTCCTGCGTATCAGCGGTTTGGCAGACGCCCGCGGAGACCCATCGCTCATCTGCTTGGAGGAACCCGAGCAGGTTGACAGTGGGATAGTGGATCGGTAGATGAGGATCGTCGATGGCTGTGATCCAGGTGTCCTCGCGGTCATCGGCACATGCGGCCCAAACCTGGGCCAATTCGGGATCACCAACGATCTTGTAGGGCATCTGCGCCATCCCGCGGGGCAGTTCGTCGGAGGTGAACAGCCCCTGCCTGATGCTGTGAGAACTGACAATGTGTTCGATCGTGGTGAACCAGTGAGTGTCGATCACGACCACGGTGTCCGGTTCTGAAGGCCACAACTTTTCGGCGGCGAGCTGATGTAGTCCGGAGAACAGCGTGGTGTCATCACCGTTGTTCATGGCTCGTCGCTCGGTTTCGGGCATCACCAACGGCGGGACGTGGGATACCAGTGCGGCGCCGACTATTTCTCCCATGCTGTTGCCTTCACTAGTAGATGCCTTTCGTTAACAGATGTCGTTGCATTCTCAGATGACTTTCACGGGCAGGCGCTTGATACCGGAGATGAAGTTGGATCGCAATCGTTCAATCGGACCGGCAGGTTCAAGGTGGTCGATGCGTTTCATGAGTTCTTCGAATACGAGTCGGACCTCCATCCGTGCCAACCAGGCTCCAAGACAAAAATGAGGACCGTTGCGACCGAAGGCCATGTGGTCGTTCTTCTCTCGGGCAAGGTCGAATCGGAAGGGGACGGGAAAACCATCTGGGTCATGGTTGGCGGAGTTGAACCAGATCACAACCTTGTCGCCGGCTTTGATCCTGCGGCCCCGCATCTCGATGTCGCGGGTAGCAGTTCGACGAAAGTGCATTGTCACCGAACTGGTCCGCAGAACTTCTTCCACGCCCGAGATCATCAGATCTGGGCGTTCACGCAGCGTGTTCCAGAGCCGCGGATGGTTCATCATGTTCCACACCCCGTGAGTCATTGTGTAACGGGTGGTGTCGTTGCCCGCGGCGACTAGCAGGGTGAAGAAGTTGTTGAACTCTAGATCGCTGAGCGGGTCGCCGTCGCGGGTCGGCTCCAGCAGCTTGGTGATGATGTCGTCACGGGGGCAACTGCGCCTCTCTTTGGCCTGCTGTTGGGCGAACTGGAAGATCTCCAGTGCGGCGGGACTGCGGAAAGGGACCATTCGGTACTGTTCTGTGTCGGTGAGGTCAACGGGGAAGTCGGTGAAATCGGGGTCGGTGTTTCCCAGCAATGCGTCTCCCCATGCCACTAGTTGGTGGCCGTGTTCGTCGCTGGTGCCGAGCAACCGTCCGAGCATCCGCATCGGCAGCTGTTCTGAGATTTCGGCAACAAAGTCGAACTCGCCTTTGGGAAGCGCTGTTTCCACGACTTCGGCTGCAAGCTGGCGAATCACATCTTCGAAGGTGTCAACCGTGCGTCGGGTGAAACCCTTGTTGACAAGCCGCCGATAGCGGGTGTGTTCGGGTGGGTCGAGTTCCATCATTGTGCGCCGGGCGAGGAGTTGCTCTTCGTCCATTTCCTCTAGCCGGATGCCCTTGGTTGACGTGAACGTGTCGTAGTCGCGGCTCACCGCGAGGGCGTCGTCATAACGCAGGATCGACCAGAATCCCGACCCGTCGGTCTCTGCGGTCCAGTGGACCGGGTCGCATGAGCGGAGGCGGTTGAAGGTGGCGTGGGGAACGCCGTTTGTGTAGGTGTCGTGGCTGGTTATATCGGCGTCATCTGGACCCATGTCAGCCAGGTAGTCGTCGACGAAGGTTACGGCACTCATTTCGCCATCGGGTTGCCGGCTGCCCATACGGTTGTGCCCCCGGCCATGGAGTTGCCCACTTGTCGGTAGTAGCCGCCGATGATCTCGAAGGGTTTCAAACGATCAAGTTCCTCGGTCGGGTTGTCGTGTATCTCCAGTTCGGCGTCTCCCGCGTAGACCGGGCCCAGTTCAACGTCGAAGCCGCGCATGGTTACCAGTTCGTCGAGCGAGTCGCGTCCGTCCATTTCGATTGCGGGCATCTGTCTGCTGTGCAGCATGGGGTGAGCGTTTACGAACCCGGGGGTTTCAGCCGTGCCGGTAATGGTGAAAACGGCATCGGCGATGCGTCTTCCCCAAGTGCTGACGGTGGCACCGAATCGCCCGCCGGGCTCCAGCCGTGGGCCGGCTTTCCCGAAACTCACAGCCCGGGTCATCCAGATCTCGCTGAGTTTCTTGGGGTAGCCCTGGACGACGCCTCGGGCCATGGCGAAGTCCTTGTCGACCCAGATGTAGGCAGCTCGGCTGTAGGTCTTATCTTGATACTGGCAGCGCACGACCAAGAAGACCTCCTTGTACTGGGCCCGCGCAGGGTCGAGCAGTTCTTCGAAGCTGTCGCTGCAGCTCTGCCAATCGGCCCAGATCAAAGCGACTGCTCCGGGGTCGGTTTCGGCCAGTTGCAAAGGCTCGGGCAGAAGCTCCGCCACATTGGCCGGATCGGTACGGAACTCGATGGTGAGCATCTCTCCCGAGTAGTGCCACGGAGGTCCCGGGAGTATCCCTGCGGCACCCGTCGGTGTGCGCGGGTACATGAACCCTTGCAGTTCTGCCATAGATGAACCATAATCGTTTGGTACCAAATGATTCAAGCCGTTCGTAGCCGACAACCGCGAGCGGTACTTGCGCTTGGCACAAAATCAATATTGTGTATTATATACAAATCAACGAAGCCGGACTCCGAGCCGTGCTCCGACCATCGTCCTAGAGGGGGATTCCAGATGAAACTAAAGACCCTGATCGCATTGTTCGCGATCTTCACACTGCTTGCCGCGGCCTGTGGCGATGACGACGGCGACGACGCTTCTGTCGACGCCGATGACATGGCCGACGACGGCGACGACATGGCCGACGACGGCGATGACATGGCCGATGATGGCGACGACATGGCCGATGATGGCAACGACATGGCCGACGACGGCGATGACATGGCCGACGACGGCGACGACATGGCCGACGAACCGCACACGGACGACTCAGTCGATATTGCCGGCATCCTCGCCGCCGACCTTGACAACTGCGCCGACGCGCCGAGCGGCGACCCGATCAGGGTCGGCATGGCCATGGACTTCAGCGATGTTGTCGGATTCGTCGACATCCCGGGTTCCAACCTCGTGCCTTTCGTGGCCGACCTCGCAAACTGCGTGGGCGGCATCAACGGCCGTCCGGTGGAAGTCCGAGTGGCGGAAGTCGGTGACGACGCCGCTCTCGCCACCGAAGAACTCCTCGACTGGGGTGCCCACTTCTTGATCGGGCCACCGTTCGCCGACTTCGCCCTGCCGATCCTGCAGACCACCGAAGGACAGGTTCCGTTGTTCGTGGCCGCGTCCACCGAGCCGACACTGGCTGACGCCTCGATCAACTCCTACCTGGTCACCTTCGACGACCACCAAATGTCGTCGGCAGCTGCCAACTGGGCACTCGACCAGGGAATAACCAGGGCGATCGTGTTCACCGAAGGCGAAGGTGTCCCCTACACCGGCGTCAACCCGGACGCTTTCGCGGCTGCGTTCATTGCAGGTGGTGGCGAAGTCGTCAGCACGCAGAACTACGTATGGTTCGTCGACACAGACTTCTCCGCTCAGGTCAACGAGATCGCCGGCATCTCCGACAACACCGAGGTCGTATTCTCCGCCGCTCTCGGCTACCAGGTCACCGCTCTGCGAGGCCAACTGGAAGGTCAGGGACTCGACGGACTCACCTATATCGGGACCGACGCGCTCGACGCGACCGGAATCCAAGTCGAGGACAACAACGAGGGCATCGCCCACACCCCGCACACCAGCATCAGTCCAGGCGACCCGATCGACTCGCTGCTCGCCCACTACGAGGCCGTCAACGGAGAGGCGCTTGAGAGCCGTGGCTTCATGGCCCTCTACGTCGACTCCATGTTCCTCGGCATCCAGGCAATGCTCGACTGTGGTTGTGATGAACCCGCCCAGATCGGCGAAGCTGTCCAACAGATCTCTGGATTCCAGGGATTGTCCGGCGAGATCACCTACGCGGGCACGAACGGCATTCCGCCCAAGGCAGTCCCGATCAACCGGATCGTCAACGGCGAGGATGTCCTGGTCGACACTCGAAGCTGATCAAACCGTGCTCGAAGTCACGGGTTTGACAACCAGGTACGGTGCGATTTCGGCACTTCGAGACGCGACGTTGACCGTCGGGTCCGGTGAGGTGGTAGGCCTCATCGGACCCAACGGTGCGGGCAAGACGACGCTGCTCAACTCGATCGCAGGACTCCTGAAACCGTCAGCGGGCATGATCTCTTTCGATGGCACAGACGTCACTGGGCACCCTCCGGAGAAACTGCTGCTCTCCGGACTCGCTCTGGTGCCCGAACACCGCCGCATTTTCACCGACATGACCGTGGAGGAGAACCTCAAGATCGGCGGGATCACCCAGCCGGGCGCGAATCGCGCCGAGGACCTCGATGAGATGGCCGAGCTCTTCACGGTGTTGCGTTCAAAGTGGGATACGGCGGCGGGCTTTCTCTCCGGAGGCGAGGCGCAGCAACTAGCAATCGCCCGAGCCTTGATGTCAAGACCTCGGCTGTTGATGATGGACGAACCGTCGCTGGGTCTTGCACCAATACTCGTCGACGCCGTGTTTGAACTCATTGATTCCCTTCGGCAGCAGGGACGAACACTCCTCGTGGTCGAACAGAACGCAACTCGAATGCTCGAGGTCGCCGACCGCGCCTACGTCCTGCGAAGCGGCGAAATCGTGGCGGAGGGCACCGGCAGTGAACTGAGCGAGCACGACGACCTGTTCGGCACATTCATCGGCGGCTGAGAATGATCGAACTGCTTCAGAACCTCATCGACGGACTCGGGCGAGGAAGCATCTACGCGCTGCTCGCCCTCGGTGTTGCGGTCGTGTTCGGGGTGATGCACCTGCTCAACTTCGCCCACGGTGAACTCATCACGATCAGCGGTTACGCGGCCTACGCCGCTGGGCAACAGGGCTGGTCGTGGTACATAATCGCACCTCTGATCGTGGTCTGCGCGGTGGTTGCATCGTTG
This sequence comes from Acidimicrobiaceae bacterium, assembly GCA_009845995.1. Lineage (GTDB taxonomy): Bacteria > Actinomycetota > Acidimicrobiia > Acidimicrobiales > Aldehydirespiratoraceae > VXYK01. The sequence goes on from VXYK01000061.1 coordinate 79,108, forward strand.
GTGATCGAGAGGGTCGCCTTCAGCCGAGTACGCGGAGAATCCGACTTCACGCTGCTGCTGACCTCCTTCGGGGTGCATTTCGTGGTGTCGGCGGCCTTTCTTCTGTACGTCTCCGCGTCCGTCAAGACCTATCCGCGTCCTGGATGGGTCACAAACACCTATTCGGTGGGACCGCTCAACATCGAGGTGTTCGACACGGTTGTGATCGTGGTCACGATCGTCACCCTGATCGCTACGACGATGCTGCTGCAGCGGACCATGTTCGGTCTGGCCCTGCGCGCGGCATCGGCTGACTTCGACACGGCCCGACTCATGGGCGTGAAATCTGATTCGGTGATCCGCGGCGCGTTCGCCCTGTCCGGCCTGCTGGCAGGCATCGCAGGTGTGTTCTGGCTGATGCGCGCCGGCAGCACCACTCCCTCCGCCGGCATCGATCCGATGCTCAAAGGCGTCCTGGCAGCCCTCATCGGCGGGCTCGGAAGCTTGCGCGGAGCGGTGCTGGGAGGCTTTGCGCTGGGACTGGCCGAAGTGCTCCTGCGCAGCCGGCTGCCCGACTCGATCGCGAGCCTCACCGAAGGCGTGATCTTTGTGCTGATCGCGCTGCTGTTCATCTTCAGACCACAGGGTCTGATCACCGTCGCCCACGCGGAGCGTGTGTGATGTTCCCAAGCCTCGGTCGGGACGTGGCCTTTCCGGTTGTCGGTTCGGTACTGCTATTCAGCGTGTTCGTGGGTGCTGGGTTGATTTATCAGAACTGGTTGGGAGGAGCCGCCGAGAGGCTCGTCACCGTGATGTTGATCGACGCGGTGATCGTGCTCGGAATCCAGATCTATGTCGGCAACACCGGTGTGTTGTCCTTCGGGCACATCGGATTCGGCGCCATTGCGGGTTACACGTTCGCTGTCTTCGCGATCTCTCCGGAAGAAAAAGCCAAACGAATCCCAGACGCACCTTTCGGTCTGGCCGAAGTCGACGTCAGCTCCACAACCGCGGTTCTGATAGCTGTGCTGTTGACTGTCGCGGTCGCTTTGATCATCGGGGTGGGACTCGCGCGTTCCGGTGCCCAATCCGGGGCGGTCTCGGCAACTGTCATCACGCTCGCTCTGCTCTTCGTCACCCACGAGGTGGCCCGCAACTGGCCCGAACTGACGGGTGGGGAACGAGCAGGACTGTTCTTCCCGATCGGCGGGAAACTCGATACGCGGGTGCCGATTTATGTTGCCTTGTTCGGTGCTTTGGTCGTGGCTCGCGTCTATGCCCAAAGTCGCAGCGGCCGCCTCGCGGTGGCCGCACGTGAAGACAATCTCGCCGCCCGTGCCATGGGCGTCAACCCCCTGGTTCAACAGATGGCCGCCCTGCTGATTTCGGTAGCAGTGGTCAGTGTCGGCGCCAGCTTGCGAGTCTACGAGGACGGTTCGCTGCTCCCAGACAATTTCTTCTTCAACTACACCCTGCTCACACTGGTGATGCTGATCGTGGGTGGTCGCAACAGCGTGACCGGCGCACTGTTGGGAGTGGCGGTGATGACAGCCGGTCGTGAACTCGCCCGCCGGCTCGGGCAGGACGGATTCGAGATATTCGGTATCGGACTCGACGGGGAACCGCTCGACTGGGTGTTCCGCGAGAATCTTCAGACAGTCTTCTTAGGCGTTTCGATGTTGGGGTTCATGATCCTTCGGCCCTCCGGACTGCTCGGCGATTGGGAATTCGACGAATGGCTCCGTTCACGTTTTCGGCGTTCTCGAGTCGGGCGCAAAGCTCAGGCAGCCGAAACCGAAACCAAACCGGACCCGCTTCCCGAGCTTGAATCGGTTGAGCCGTCGGTCCTCGAAGCACAAGGGATCGATGTCTCCTTCGGCGGCTTCAAAGCTCTCAGCAACGTCGGCCTGGTCGCCCGGAGCGGCGAAGTCATAGGCATCATCGGCCCGAACGGAGCCGGCAAAACGACCATGGTCAATGTCATCACAGGTCTGGTGGAGCCATCGTCTGGGAAGTTCTCGCTCAACGGCGAGGACGTCACCTCCACTCCGACGCATCGGCTCGCTCGACTCGGCGTCGTGCGTACCTTCCAGAACCTCCGACTCTTCGCGGCTCTCACAGTGCGCGAGAACGTGGAGGTTTCAGCATTGATAGCAGCGGATCATCGGCAGGGTCGAACACTGATTGATGTCGACTCGGTGATCGCCGAGGCCAGTCTGTGGGAGTACCGGGATCGGCGAGCTCGGGAGCTCGACTACGGCAACTCCCGTCGTCTGGAGCTGGCTCGCGCCGCCGCTCTGACCCCCTCGTTCCTGCTTCTCGACGAACCGACGAGCGGTATGAGCGACCTTGAGTCCACCGAGATGATCGAGCAGGTCCGCCACATGGCAGCCACGATCGGTGCCGGGGTATTGGTCATCGACCATGACCTGAACTTCATCACCGGTATCTCGGACAGGATTTACGTATTCGATCACGGCGAAGTAATCGCTCACGGCTCGGCAGAAGAGGTACAGGCAGATCCGCTTGTACGAGTCGCTTACCTCGGAACTGAGGGGACGACCTGATATGGCTAGCACTACTTCTAAGCAGGCACTATGACCGACGACAACCCCTATATCCAGATAGAACCGCAGTCGCGGCGCCGTGGTGGACTCGCCGACGAGGTCGCCAGCTACGTCCGAGACTTGATCCTCACCGGTGCACTGAAACCCGGAGCGAAAATCGATCAGGATGCCATCGCCAGTGCGCTTGATGTGAGTCGCAGCCCGATCCGTGAAGCGCTCATTGTGCTTGGGCAGGAAGGCCTTCTTGACGTGGCACCGAGGCGCGGCTTCTTCGTCGCTCGCTTGACCCCCGACGACATCATCGATCACTACGAACTGTACGGCGTGGTCTCGGGCCGAGCTGCGGCGATGGCCGCAGACACCCTCAAAGACGAACAAATCACTGAGCTCGAAGCGATACAGGAGCGCTTCGTTGCGGACTCGGACGAGAATCTCTCGTCGCTCAACGAGGAGTTCCATCGGGTCGTCAACGCCGCCGCGCCACGCCGAACCCGCTGGTTGCTGCGATTGCTAGTTCGATCGGTTCCAGCCAACTACTACGAGTTCGCCGACGGTTGGGACGAGAAAGCTGTCGAACATCACCGCAAGATCCTCAACGCGATAGTCGAACGTGACGCTGAGGGAGCCCGACAAGCCATGGAGACCCACCTGCATGAAAGCGGTGTCGCCGCCACTGAAGCGCTGCGGAAGCAAGGGTTCTGGAGCGACGAGGGGGAATGAACTGACCATGGCCACGACGCACACAACTGCAGACGCCTCCCGTGTCACCCAAGTTCCTGAGGACTTCGAGATGATTCGCACAGAGGTGCGGCGGCTCTGCGACAAATACGGCAACGAATACTGGCGCGGGCTCGAACCCGACCGCTATCCCGAGGAGTTCGTCTCAGAACTCACCACCCAGGGGTGGCTGGGTTCGCTTATTCCCGAGGAGTACGGGGGCGGCGGTCTCAGTCTCGCCGGAGCATCGGTCATCCTTGAGGAGATTTCTGCCAGCGGCGGGAATCCAGCGGTCTGCCATGCCCAGATGTATGTGATGGGTACGCTGCTGCGCCACGGTTCTGAGGAACAGAAACGGAATTACCTTCCGCAGATCGCCGATGGCCGCAAGCGCCTTCAGGCCTTCGGTGTCACCGAACCCATCGCTGGTTCGGACACAACGGCCATTCGCACCCGAGCAGAACGCCAGGGCGACAGCTGGCTGATCAACGGTCAGAAAATCTGGACTTCCCGAGCGCTCTATTCAGATCTGATGATCCTCCTTGCCCGCACGACTCCAACCGATGAAGCAGAGGGCCGACTTGATGGTCTGTCGGTGTTCATCTTCGAATTGAGGGACAGCAACGGCGAACTCATCGATGGACTGACCATCAACCCCATACCGACCTGGATGAATCACAACACCACCGAAGTGTTCTTCGACGACGTGGTGATCCCTGCAAACTCCCTGGTAGGCACCGAAGGCAACGGCTTTCGACACATCCTCACCGGGATGAACGCTGAACGAATTCTGATTGCAGCCGAGTGCATTGGTGACGGTCGCTTCTTTTTGGAGCGCGGTAGTGCCTATGCGTCTGAGCGTGAGGTCTTTGGTCGCCCCATCGGAATGAACCAGGGTGTGCAATTCCCCCTCGCCAAGGCCTACACCAACCTCGCAGCCGCTGACCTGATGCGCTGGAAGGCGGCCAACCTGTTCGACGCTCAACTGCCGTGCGGAACAGAAGCCAACATGGCGAAGATGCTCGCTTCGGAGGCTTCGTGGGAAGCAGGCAACGCGGCTCTCAACACTCATGGCGGTTTCGGGTTCGCGGTCGAATACGACATTGAGCGCAAACTTCGCGAAACCCGCCTCTACCAGGTGGCTCCCGTCAACAACAATCTCGTCCTCGCTTTCGTCGCACAGAAGTGCCTCGGCCTCCCCAAGAGTTACTGATGCGTGCCGTAGTTCTGCCCGCGCCGGGCCAGTCCCTCCTAGTGGATGAACTCCACCCTGAGCCCGGCGCGGGCAAAGAAGGCGGTGAAATCATCGAGGTCACAGCCTGTGGTGTGTGTCACTCGGATCTTCATGTGGTCGACGGGGATTACGCGGGCAACTACCCACTCGTGTTGGGCCATGAGGTCACCGGACAGCACGCCGAACTCGGTGCCGTGATGGTTTATGCGCCCTGGGGATGCCGTGACTGCGCTGAGTGCAACGCCAACCTTGAGATGATCTGCAGCAATAGCACCGAAGCCGGTCTGTTGATCGATGGTGGTTACAGCGAGCGAATGTGGGTGAAACACCGTCGTTATCTGGCTCCTCTCGATGATCTGGATCCGGTGTCCTCCGCTCCTCTCGCTTGTGGTGGATTGACCGCGTATCGGGCGGTCAACCACGGGCTTGACATCCTGCGAGAGCGCGGGCCGGCCGGTCGCGCTCTGGTTATCGGAGCGGGTGGGCTGGGCCAGTTCGCCATTCGCTATTTGCGGTTGCTGAGCGATGCCCATGTGACCGCTCTGGATTCCTCCGATCACAAACGTGCAACTGCGCTTGAGATAGGAGCGCACGCAGCTGTTTCGCCTGATGCTCTGTCGCCTGATGACGGCCCGGGTCCGGCCGATGTCGTGATCGACTTCGTCGGTGCGCAAGCCACTCTCACCACTGCCGCTTCGGTCGTGGCCAAGCGTGGCATGGTCGCCGTCGTCGGACTCCGAAGCGGACGCATTCCCTTCGGTTTTGGCGCGGTGCCCCACGAAGCCCGTTTCTTGTCCAGCATTTGGGGCAGCCGTAGCCAACTCGACGAACTCTTGGACCTTGCCCGTCGCGAACCGTCGATCATTCAACCTGTCGAGACTCTGCCGCTTACCGACGCCCAGAAAGCCCACGACAGACTCCGTGCCGGAGACGTTCGCGGCCGCATCGTCCTCGTTGCCAACCCAACCAGGTTGCCAACCCAACCAAGTTCCCGACCCGACCGAAAAACCAATCAAACTCCAATCAGTGAAAGGGACTTCACATGATCAGCGAACTCCGAAAGAAAGCTGCCGAGCACGACATCCACACAGTTGAGGTCGGCGCTGTTGACACCCAGGGTCGACTACGCGGCAAGCGCGTACCCGTCGATCGATTCTTCGCGAGCGTCGCCGAGAGCGGCGTGAGCATTGCCGACGCCATGTTTGTCTTCGACATGCAAGACGACCTGCCCGACAACGAGTTCGTCAACATGGACACCGGCTACCTCGACTGTCGCTTGGTACCGGATCTGGGATCAATGCGGATATTGACATATCGCCCCGGATACGCGCTGGTATTCGCGGATGCGTTTGATCCCAACAACGATCCACACCCTCTGGCACCTCGGTCGGTTCTCGCAAATCAGATCGAACGCTGCCAGAAACAAGGCCTCGACCCCCTTGTGGCGACCGAGATGGAGTTCTATGTCTGCACTCCGGACTGGGAACCGGTGCAGAACCACATCCAGTACAGCTCGCTGACTGATGCACTCGAATTGGAAGACGTGCTGCGTGATATGCGCGATGCCATCGCTGGGGCGGGTATTGAGGTTGAGTCGTCCAACGCCGAATACGGACCCGGCCAGATAGAACTCAACACCGGTCCCGCGGATGCAATGACCGCGGCCGACAACACGGTGCTGTACAAGAGCATCATCAAGCAGGTGGCAGTGCAGCACGGCCTGCGAGCAACCTTCATGCCGAAGCCCTGGACCGAGGCCTCAGGTTCGGGGATGCACGTGCATACCAGCCTCAACGTTGACGGAGCCAACGCTTTCGCTGACTCAGATGAGGAGCCGAACGAGTTGATGGCCAAGTGGCTCGCCGGTCTCTTGGAACACACGTTGCCGCTCACCCTGCTCGGTGCGCCCACATCCAACGGAGGCAAGCGAATCCGGCCCTACACCTTTGCTCCCACCCACGTTCACTGGGGACTTGACAACCGCACGGTTCTGGCCCGTTGCATCACCGAACCGGGATCATCGGCAAACCGTGTGGAGTTCCGTCCTGCGGGCGCAGACGCCAACCCCTACCTGATCATCGCAGGTGTCCTGGCTGCGGGTGCCGACGGCGTGGAGCGCGGCCTGGTTCCCCCGGCAATGAGTCAGGGCGACATGTACACCAATCCCGGCGATTGCGCGCCGCTGCCCACTGACCTCGCCGGGGCCATCGCCGCGTACGAGTCGAGTGCGCTGGCAGAACAGCTCGGAGACATGTTCTCACGCAGCTATGTGAGTATCGCTGCCGCCGAGGTAGCGCTCGAGGCCGAGAACTCCGAATCCGATGACCCCGACCATGTCAGCCAATGGGAGCGGGACCGCTTCATCGAGCACTGCTGAACCCTGATGACCGCCGCCGCCGACTCCGCCACCACCATCACCAGCGCAGCAGACGGCGCGCGGGTGGATGTCACCACCCCGTCGCTGTATCTCAACGGAGCGCCGCACGAGCGCTTTGCGGAGATGCGGGAGCGACCGGGTCTCACCTGGCACCCCTACGAAACTTCGGGATTCTGGGCGGTGACTCGCCACGCGGATGTCAAAGAAGCGTCCAAGCGGGCCAAGGAGTTCTCCTCAGGACTGGGCCATACCAATCTCTGGGACCTTGAGCCCGATGCTCTGGAAGCTCGCCGTTCCATCATCGACACCGACCCTCCCGACCACACGAGATTGCGCCGACTGGTCAGCAAGGCGTTCACCCCACGCAACATTCGCCAGTGGGAGAACCTCACCCGTGAGATCACCGAGGAATTGCTTGACGACTACCTGGCGTCGGGTGGAGGCGACTGGGTGGAGATGGTCGCCGCTCCCCTGCCGATCAGGGTGATCCTGGCGATCCTGGGCGTTCCCGCCGAAGACGCGGATTTTCTGGTTGAACTCTCGAACCACCTGGTGGAAGGAACCGGCGAGGGGCCTTCTCTGCCACCCGACGCATACGGCAACACAACCGATCTGCGGCTTCTGCCCTTCGGCAGTCCGGCGAGCCATGCGCTGTACGAGTACGGCGAGAACCTGGGCGCGAAACGTCGTGACGATCCCCGTGACGACATGGTCACGATGCTGATACAAGCCTCCGAAGACGGCGACCGCCTGTCTCACGACGAGTACCGCAATTTCTTTCACGTCCTCGTGTTCGCTGGGAACGAGACCACCCGAACTGCCATCACCCACGGGGCCATGGCCTTCGCCGACTGCCCCGATCAGTGGCAGCGAATCCTCGCCGACGAGACGCTGCTGGAGTCCGGTGTTGAGGAGGTGCTTCGCTGGGCGACGCCGGTTCTGCACATGCGTCGAACCGCAGCAACGGACACCGAACTGTCGGGCACCGCGATATCGGCGGGAGACAAAGTCGTGATGTGGTATGTGTCCGCCAACCGCGACGAGGCAGTTTTCGACGATCCGTTCGTATTCGATGTCGGTCGACAGGACAATCCCCATTTCGCGTTCGGAGGAGGCGGTCCTCACTTCTGCCTGGGAGCCTTTCTGGCTCGCATGGAGATATCGGTGCTTGTGTCTGAGATGCGCAAGCGCTCCATGGTGCTCGAGCGCCGGGGCGAAGCTGTGCACGCTCCATCGAACTTCGTCCACGGCGTGCTCTCGGTCGAGATGGGAGCGTCCCGTGGCTGAAACTGACCAGCGCAACGTTCACGACGATCTGGTCACGGTCGAACTCGACCAGGACGTCTGTGTCGGTGTCGGACAGTGCGAACTGCTCGAAGGCGGAGTCTTCCGACTCGACGACGACGAGGGCATATCCACGGTGATCGGTGATGGTCGGCTCCCACGCCGAAGAGCTGAGATCGTTGTGGAGAAATGCCCCAGCAGCGCTATTTCAATCTGCGAGGAGGAACAGCAATGACCGATCCCATCGACTCTGTTGAGAGCTTCGACAACTTCATTGACGGTGCTTTCGTACCCCCTGGCAGCGGGAACCGAATGCAGACTCGCAACCCGTTCACAGGCAGAGTCTGGGCAGAAGTGCCCGACGACGCGGCAGCTGTCGACGCTGCGGTGGCAGCGGCACGAAGGGCCTTCGAGACCGGGCCGTGGGCCACGATGTCAGCGGTGGAGCGAGGTCGGCTTATGCGCGCGCTGGGCGACTCGCTGGCCCGTGACGCCGAAGAGTTCGCCGTTCTGGAAACTCGCGACAACGGCAAGATCATTCGCGAGACATCGGCCCAAACCGCGGCGTTGAGCAGCTATCTCGATTACTTTGCTGGCGTCGCCGACAAGATCCACGGCGAACAATTGCCGAACCCCTCACCGGATTTCTTGGTCTACACCGAGAAGGTGCCGGTCGGTGTGGTGGGTGTCATCGTGCCCTGGAACTCGCCGTTGATGCTGCTCACCTGGAAGCTCGGACCGTTGCTTGCAGCTGGATGCACCGCGGTGGTCAAACCCTCTGACATAACCCCGGTCACGTCGCTGCTGCTGGCCCAGCGGGCCGGCGAGGCAGGCTTCCCTCCCGGTGTCATCAACGTGGTGACCGGCGGAGCGGCTGTCGGCGCAGCCATCACCTCGCACCCAGGTATCGACAAGATCACTTTCACCGGCGGCGGGGCGACCGCACGCCATGTGGCTCGCGCCGCGGCGGACAACTTGACCCCCACAGTGCTTGAGCTCGGCGGCAAATCGCCTCAGATCATCTTCGACGACGTCGATCCCGAGGCCGTGACCAATGGTCTGCTCTCAGGTATCTTCGCCGCGAGTGGCCAGACCTGCGTTGCCGGCTCCCGTGCGTACATCCACGAAGACATCGCCGATGAGGTGATCGCCAGGGTGGTCGCGCGAGCCGAGAGCCTGGTTCTCGGCGACCCCAGCGACCCCGCCACCGAAATGGGGCCGGCCGCGTCCGACGCACAACGCGACCGGATCCTGGAGATGATCGAGGTGGCCCGAACCGAAGGCGCGACGGTCGCCACCGGCGGTGTGGTCGATCCCGAACTCGGCGGACGTTTCGTCAGGCCGACCGTGATCGTTGATGTCAGCAACGAAACCACGATCGTGCGCGAAGAGGTGTTCGGTCCGGTTCTGGCGGTGATGACCTTCCGTGACGAGGACGAGGTGATCGGCTTGGCGAACGATTCAGACTTCGGATTGGCGGCAGGAATCTGGACCACCGACATTCGCCGCGCTCATCGAGTGGCACGTGCGCTCGATGTTGGCACGGTCTGGATCAACTCCTACCGCACCGTCAGTTACAACACGCCGTTCGGCGGCTTCAAACAGTCGGGTCATGGCAAGGACAACGGGATTGAGGCGATCGATGGATTCCTGAACACCAAGGTTGTCTGGGTCGAGTTGAGCGGCAAGACCCGCGACCCGTTCGTGATTGGTTGAACGTTGGGGACCGCGGCCCGAACCCCCGTCGACCTCGCCGATGTCGACCTGTATTCACAGGGGATTCCACACAAGGTGTTCGCCGCGGTCAGAGCCACACCCGGTCTCTGCTGGAACCAAATTGCAGGAAGTGATCAGGCTGCAGCGGCTCCGGCTACGCCCGGCGTGGGCACCGCACAAGCTTCCGCGGCTCCGGCTACGCCCGGCAACAACACAGCGCCCGGCGATAGCAACGGGTTCTGGGCAGTCACTCGGCACGCGGACGTGGTCGAGGTCTCGCGCGACACCACGACCTATTCGTCGGCGGTAGGCCACATTCAGATATACGACATCGACGAAGACGCTCTCGAAGCCAGGGCTTCGATGATCGACATGGATCCCCCGGTCCATACCCGGCTGCGGCGCCTTGTGAGTTCCGCGTTCACACCTCGACATGTCCTCGAATACCAGCGCATGATTCGCGACAGAGTCCGCCAATGTCTTGATGACATCACCGCTACCGGAGGAGGTGATTGGATAGCCACCGTCGCCAAGCCGATCCCGATCTCGGTTATCTGTGACCTGATGGGCGTGCCCGAAGCCGATCACGACTACATGATCGAACTTTCGGACTACCTCGTGGCTGGAACCTCCAACGAACCGCTCGAATCCGACGCCTACGGCAACACAACCGAACTCCGCCTGCTCCCCTTCAACAGTCCCGCCGCGCACGGCATCAACGAATACGCACGTGAACTGGGTGAAAAGCGGCGTCGGCAGCCCGCCGATGATCTGATCACCAAGCTCATCAACGCTGAGGTCGACGGCGAGCGGCTCAGCGACAACGAGTTCACCAACTTCTTTCGGCTGATGATCTTCGCCGGCAACGAGACCACTCGTTCCGCGATCGGCCACCTGGCCCTGTTGTGTCATCGCTTCGGTGAGGAGTTCGCCCGTCTCACCGACGACCGCAGTCTGATCGAGTCCGGGGCCGAGGAGGTGATCCGCTACTCGTCACCGATCCTGTATTTCCGGCGAACCGTCACCTGCGACGCCGAGCTCTCCGGAACCCCACTCAAAGAAGGAGACAAGGTCGTCATGTGGTATGCGGCCGCCAACTTTGACGAGACGGTTTTCGACGATCCCCACCGGTTCGATATCAGCAGGCCGGTGCCCCCCGCCAACGTTGCCTTCGGCGGCGGCGGAGCGCACTTCTGTCTCGGCGCCCCACTGGCACGCTTGGAGCTCGCCATTCTGCTCGACGAGATCGCCGCGCGGAATTTGACAATCGAGGTGGTCGGTGAGCCGGAGTTCGTTCGTTCGAACTTCGTGAACGGAATCGAGCATGTCGAGGTCCGAATCCAATGAATGTCGACTCCTGGGGCGAACCGGTCAGCGGAACGGCCGACAGCGTTGCCTGTTGGGACCGGGCCTGGGCCAGGCTGCTGCACTATCGGGGCGACCCCATGACCGAACTCGAAGAAGCCAACCGGGATGATCCTGCGTTCGTTCTTGGCCCGGTGTTCAACGCTGCGTACTACGTTCTCTCCGGGACTCCCCCTGACGCGGCGCCTCTGCGATCTGAAGTTGAACGGGTCGAGCAGCGGGTGGACGCCGCAGGTGAACGAGAACAGGCCCACGCGAGGGCTTTGAAGCACCATTTGGCTGGCGACTACAGCAAAGCCGCCGCGGTTTGGGACGAAATCGCTGCGACAAGCCACGACTTTGCCGCGGTTCGGATCGCGCACGACATCTATCTTCACGTCGGAGACTCCGAGGGTCGGATGAGGTCTTCGCGGGCAGCCGCAGACAGCTGGCGGCCCGACGATCACGGTTATGGATTTGTGCAGGGCCAGCTCGCCTTCGCCCTCGAGGAGTCCGGTCGTCTCAACGAAGCCGAACAGGTCGGGCGCGCGGCTCTGGATCTCGATCCGCACGACCTGTGGGCTCGTCACGCTCTCGCGCACGTCTATGAAACCGCAGATGACCAACAGGGCGCGCTGGACCTCCTCGATGGACCGGACGCCGTGTGGCACGACCAGGACGCGCTCTCGACCCATATCTGGTGGCATCTGGCACTCAGGCTCATCTTGGCCGGCGAGTACCAGCGAGTGCTGTCCATCCACGACCAGGAGTTGGCGGTCGCCAACACCGCGTTTCGTTTGTGTGATCTGACATCGCTGCTGTGGCGGCTCGAACTCGTCGGTGTTGATGTGGCCGACCGTTGGTCGCTGCTGGCTGATCGCTGGGCCACAATCGCCGAGCGCCATACTTGCGGTTTCATTGATATGCATGCCTGTCTGGTGTTTCTTCGTCGTTCTGAGCATCCCGGAGCGGCGCCGTTCTTTGCCGGGCTTGCGGCCGCTCACGAGGCTCCTATTTCGGAGAACGCGCGCACATTCGGCGAGGTCGTACGGCCGCTGCTTGTGGCAATCCGCGCTCATGTCGAGGGGGATCACGCTGTTGCGGTCGCCGGGCTCGACCGTCTGGAACCCGATATTCGTCGCATTGGCGGCAGCCACGCCCAACACGAGCTCTTCACCCTGACCCGAGACGCTTCGGCCAGTCGCTCTCTCCCCCCCAACCAAGGCACTCCCAAGGCAGCATCACGATGACTTCACAAACAATGACCTCGACGCTCACCGACGATCAACTGGCTCTACAGAGCCGTGCCCGCGAGCTGGCAAACGAGGTGATCGCTCCTCGCGCCGCCGAGATTGACCAGACCGAAGAGTATCCGTGGGGCAATGTGGCAGCGCTGACTGATGCGGGTCTCGCGGGCATGACCATTCCCAAGCAGTTCGGCGGTCCGGGCCTGTCGCTGTTCGATGCAGTGCTCGTAGTCGAGGAGATGGCCAAGGTTTGCGGGGTCACCGGCCGTATCGCGGTCGAGTGCAACATGGGAGCGATTTCAGCGGTCATGGCCTACGGCACCGACTACCAGCGTGAAAGAGCCGCTGCGTTGGTCCTGGCCGGTGACAAGCCGGCAATCTGCATCACCGAACCCGAAGCCGGCAGTGCTGCTTCGGAGATGACTACCCGCGCTGACCGGCGCGGTGATCGCTACGTGGTCAACGGCAAGAAACACTGGATCACCGGGGCTGGCGTATCAAAACTCCACCTGGTCTTCGCTCGAGTCTTCGATGAGGACGGCGGCGAACAGGGAATCGGCGGGTTTTTGGCCATCCGAGATGAGACTCCTGGTCTGTCCTTCGGCCGGCGCGAACCGACCATGGGCTTGCGGGGGATTCCCGAACGCGAGGTGATCTTCGAGGACATGGAAGTCCAAGACGACATGGTGCTCTTACCACCGTCTGGGTTTCTGCGCGGTTTCGCCGAACTGATGAACGCCTACAACAGCCAGCGTGTGGGAGCGGGAACTGTGGCGCTGGGCTTGGCAGCCGGTGCTTGCGAACTTGGTGTCGACTTTGTCAAACGACGCCGACAGTTCGGGAGACCGATCGCAGAGTTCCAAGGCTTGCAGTGGATGGTCGCTGATATGGCCACTCAACTTGAGGCTGCCAGAAGTCTCACCTACCGGGCTGCCGCATCCCGCGGTCCCAACAACAGTTCCTTTCCTGATCCCACTCTTGCCGCCCAAGCCAAGCTCTTCACAGCTGAGACATCGATCGCGGTGGTGAGCGACGCTCTGCAGCTGTTCGGTGCTGCCGGATATTCACGGCGCAACCCCTTGGAGCGGATGTACCGCGATGTTCGCATGTTCACCATCGGCGGCGGGACCGCTCAAATCTTGCGCACGGTCGTCGCTTCCCGGGTATTGGATATGAAACTCCCCCAAACCCGCGACGGTTTCTCCCGCCTCGCCCAAGAATCCCAGTAACGCTCCCGCGACACCCCGTGTCGACCCCCAACCAGAGCCACGCGGCTCCGGCTACGCCCGGCGAAAGCAGAGCGCCCGGCTAAGGCACCGCGTTACTGGTCACTATGCGCAGGAGGCGGGCGAGTTCCCGTTTCTCGGTAAGCGAGAGTCCTTCAGACATCGCCACCTCATAGGCATTGAAGCGAGGAAACAGATCCTCGATCAGTGTTAGCCCATCGGAGGTGAGCGCAACCGTCACTTTGCGCCGGTCAGTCTTCACCTGCTCTCGTTCAACGAGATGTCGCCGTTCGAGCGTCGTGAGCATGCCCGTGAGGGTGCCTTTGGCGAGTCCGCACTCCGATGCCAGGCGGGCAGTGTCCATCTGTCCCCAAACCCACAGAACCCACAAGATGGTGAAACCACCCCAGGACAGGTTGTGCTGGGCTAATACTTCTCGTTCCGCTCGGCGACGCACCGCAGTGGCGGCTCGATAGATGTTGGATATGGCGTGTAGCGAATCGAAGTCGAGTTCTCGGTCACCGAGTCTTTTGCGGATGTCCCGCTCCGCGGCCAAGAAGTCCTCGCCGTCCATTGAGCCTTCGTTGTCAGTCAAGTTCTCGTTGTCCTCCGGGTACCAACCATAGGTGTCCAACCTAAGTCCATGGATCGTTCGGTACCAAAAGATCTCGCCGTTGACTATTGTCGCAGGTTATGACCGAATACCGCCGTGTCCTTGTCGATGGCTACCCGACTCTCACAGAACGCCGAGGCGATGTGTTGATAGCAGGCGATGGCCGTCGGGTCGCTTTGGCCGAAGCCACACACCTTGCACCCGTCGAACCAACCAAGATCATCTGCATTCATCTCAACTACAGCAGCAGAGTTGACGAGTTCATGACGAAACTCCCGGCCGCGCCCACCTATTTCCACAAACCGGTGACCGCATTGTGCGGCCACGGGGCCGATGTGGTGCGACCCGAGGGCTGCGAGTGGCTCAACTACGAGGGCGAGATAGCCATCGTGATCGGCAGAACCTGCCGCAACGTCTCACCAGCGCAAGCAGGCGACTACATCGCGGGCTACTCGGTCGCCAACGACTACGGATTACATGACTTTCGCGACACCGACGCTGGTTCGATGCTGCGCGTGAAGGGAAGCGACACCCTCTGCCCGGTTGGGCCCGGTCTCGTGACGGACTGGGATTTCCGAGGCAAACGGATCCAAACTCTCGTCAACGGCGAAGTGCGCCAAGATGCCACCACCGATGAGATGGAGTGGGACATGCACTACATCGTGGCCGACATCGCTCGCACGATCACGCTCGTGCCGGGCGACATCCTGTTGTCGGGTACTCCGGCAAATTCGCGCACGGTGTACCCAGGCGATGTTGTCTCGGTGTCGGTGGAGGGTCTAGGCGAGTTGACCAACACGATCGTGAGGGGTCCGACCCCGATTCGGACTGACGTGGGCGCCCAACCAAGCGATTCAGAGGAAGTGCGTTCCACTGCCTTGGGAGGTGACTGGGAGTTCCGAGGCATACGAGCACCGCTCGGCCCTGGAGCCAAACACTATGAAAGCACGGTCGATCAACTCGATCACGGGTGACACGATCCCAGCGGCACACCGATACGCGTATAAAGAACGGCCACTGGGACGGAAACTAATCAGGGCAGATCTGTCGAAACTCGTGTGATTCAACACTTGGGGTGTTGCGTGTTGTCGCGAAGTGGGGTTAGTGTTCGGCGTTATGAAAACCCTGACTGTGTTGGTGTCTGTGGCTGTTTTTGCCGCGGGGGGGGGGCCTGTTGGCTCTGTCTTCGCCGGTTGAAGCTCACCCGCTCGAAGAAACAACGACTGAAGAACGGACTGAAACCCGTTACCGTTCCGAGACTAGATATCGAAGCGAGACGAGGTATCGGACTGAGACTCAGATCCGGTTGGTGACCAAACATCGGTCGGAGACCCGGCATCGGTCTGAAACGAGGTATCGGACTGAGACTCAGATCCGGATGGTGACCAAACATCGTGACGAGGTTCGTTATCACGAGACGACTCGGTCACGCCAAGAGACGAGGTACCGCAGCGAGACGCGGTATCGGACTGAGACACGGTATCGCACGGTGACACCGCCTTGTGAGTGGCGAACCTACTACGGTCACCGGTTCAGGCTCTGCCCTGACTCCTATCGGGTTCCGTATACGGTGCGGGTTCCCTACACAGTCCAGGTGCCTTATCAGGTGACTGTGTCTTATCGGGTCAACGTGCCCTACACGGTGCGAGTGGCCTACACGGTGGAGGAACCCTATGAGGTGCAAGTCGCCTATGTCGTCCAAGTGCCATATACGGTGCAGGTGCCCTATGAGGTGCAAGTCGCCTATGTCGTCCAAGTGCCATATACGGTGAGGGGGACCCGTTTGTGAGTCCAAATGTTATGGGTGTGTTTGTTGGTGTTGT
>VXYK01000022.1 GCA_009845995.1 Acidimicrobiaceae bacterium
GGCGCCGATGACTGTGGCGGAGTCTCGGGCGAACGAGTCGGTGTTCGGCGCTCGCTGGGACCGGGTGACGCGCACGTTGGAGGCGCTGGGCTGCGGCGACCCGCCTCCGGTGGTGGTGCCGGTGGTGGGCGTGACGGCGGGCAGCGGGGTGACTGAGGGCGGTGATGCGTCGTTCACGGTGTCGGCGAGTCCGGCTCCGACGGCGCCGTTGTCGGTTGATGTGTCGGTCGGCCAGGCGGGCGATTTCGGGGCTTCGACCGGCTCGCGGACGGTCACGATCGGAATCGGCGGCAGCGTCACGGTGACGGTGTCCACTTCCGATGACAGCGCGGACGAGCCGGACGGGTCGGTGAGCGTCACGGTCGCTGCCGGCGGCGGCTACACGGTGTCCGCGGCGCAGGGCTCGGCGTCGGTGGTGGTGGCCGATGACGACGATCCGCCGCTGGTTACACCCGAGATCAGTGTCACCGCCGGTTTGGGAGTGACCGAGGGCGGAACTGCGAGTTTCACTGTTACTGCTAGTCCGGCACCGTCGCAGCCGTTGACAGTCAACGTCGACGTCTCTCAGTCAGGTGGTTTCGGTGTCACGACGGGTTCGCGGACGGCGACGGTGCCGACGAGCGGCAGCGTCGCGGTGACGGTTGCGACCACAGACGACAATTCCGATGAGTCCGACGGGTCGGTCACTGTCACGGTCAACGGCGGTGACGGTTACACCGTTTCTGCTGCGTCGGGTTCTGCCACTGTCAACGTTGCTGATGTCGACGATCCGCCGCCGACTGATCTGCCGGTGGTGTCGATCGCGGACGCGTCTGTTGTTGAGGGAGAACTACCAGGGTTTTCGTTGTTGGAGTTCCGCCTAACTCTCGACAGACCCACAGACCGCAACGTCACTGTCCGCTACCGACTGCATATGGGCACAACCTCGCCGTCGGATCACCACGGCGGTTACGGCCAGGCCAGGATCTGGTCGGGTCAAACAACCGGCAACATCGTCATCCTGGTCATCGACGACACCCGCCGTGA
Organism: Acidimicrobiaceae bacterium; assembly: GCA_009845995.1. Taxonomy (GTDB): domain Bacteria; phylum Actinomycetota; class Acidimicrobiia; order Acidimicrobiales; family Aldehydirespiratoraceae; genus VXYK01. The sequence goes on from VXYK01000022.1 coordinate 1,027, forward strand.
AGCGGATGAGACTCTGCAGATAGAACTCACCGACGCCGACGGCGCCGCTATCGACACCGAAAACAACACCGCCACCGGCACCATCATCGACAACGACTGAACCGTCTACTGTCTGAGGAACCCTCAGTGAGCGGAGCTGGCAAAGTGGAGCTGGAGGGAATCGAACCCTCGTCCGTCGGGTGGTTGCTCGCCGTGCTACGACCATTCCCGTGCTAGCGGCTCATGGCTGCCACGCTCCCGGGTGAGGTAGGCCTCAAGGGCCTGCCACCGGATCTTTCTCCGGTGTCAGCGGTCTTTCCCGTCTGTCAGCGGTCTCTCCCTGCGGTCCACCGTCGCTTATGGTGCCAGGCTGCGGCGGTCAGGCCCCGCGTGCCATTGCTGGTCGCGATGATTCTCTACCTACTGATAAATCAGGCGGCGAGAACGAGATCGTCCGAATTGGCGTCTCTGTTGGTGCCCCGTTTTTGGAGTCTGAGCAACTCCGGTCGCACGTCGTAGCATCCTGGTTCCAACGTCGAAACCGATCAGCCCCTTGTGCATGTCGTCGATTGTCAAAGTGCGTTCCCTGAAGGATCCTTCAAGGCTAACCCGGCGTTGTGACACCTGTAGGCGATATTCGCCGGAAAGACCAGCGCCCGGGTCATCAAAGCTGGTTGAAACGCGTTACCGTTTGGTTATGTCTGAGCGCACACCGGTCACGGACTGGACCACCGATTACGACATCAGCGATCCCGCCTACATCGAAGATCCTGTACCGATCTGGCGCGAGATGCGCGAAAAGTGCCCTATCGCTCATACCGAACGACTACAGGGATCCTGGAACCCTACTCGCTTCGACGACATCCGGTCACTGGCGAAGATGGTGCCCGAGTTGTCGTCGCGAGCGCCGTTGGTGATGCCTCCGCCGCCAGATTTCCCAGAGCAGTCGCTTTACGAACAACAGATAGCGGCGGCGCCGATCACCGCTGACCCGCCGATCCACACTTGGACCCGGCGCATGATTCTTCCAGCGTTTTCACCGAAGACGGTGAACCGTTACACGTACTACACCGAAGAGTTGGCACATTCGTTGATCGACGGCTTCATAGCGGACGGCGAATGCGATGCTGCTGTGGACTACTCCCAGCAGATTCCGCCGCGGGTGATCGCCCATCTCCTGGGTGTGGACCCCGAGATGTCGGACACGTTCGTGGGTTGGGTCAACGACCTTCTCGGTGAGGGTCTGTTGGATCCAACCAAGAGAATGGCGGCCCGTGAAGCACTTCTAAGCTTTCTTGGCGTGGAGGTTCAGGAACGCGTTCAGAACCCTCAAGAGGATCTGCTCACTGAGTTGCTCCATATGGAACCCATCGATGAGAACGCCGAGATCACACCAGAAGTTGTTGTCGGAATCGCCAACCTCTTGGTGGTAGCGGGTATTGACACGACCTGGAGTTCTATCGGGTCGGCGCTGTGGCACCTTGGCACCAACCCAGACGATCTCGCCCGTCTCAACGCTGAGCCTGATCTGCTCCCGACCGCAGTAGAGGAGTTCTTGCGCTATTACGCGCCGGTCACCATGGCCCGAATAGCCGACGAGGATGTTTCCTATGGCGGAGTCCAAATTGAAAAGGGCGACAAAGTGCTCATGAACTTCCCGGCGGCTTGCCATGACCCCGAGCACTTCGAGAACCCCGACGAGTTCATCATTGACCGTCAACGAAATCGCCATGTGGCCTTCGGGTCTGGGATCCACCGATGCGCGGGCTCGAACCTGGCTCGCCTGGAGATGAACGTTGCCTTGCGTGTCTGGCTCGAACGGATTCCGGAGTTCCGCGTGACCGATTCCGACTCCATGAAGTGGGCGGGCGGTCAGGTACGCGGCCCGAGAATCATGCACGTCTCGTTTCCACCGGGTTCGCCACGCAGCTAGCTGGGCTGACGCATAGTGGATCGACTGGAGCCACGGGGGACGGACAAGATGGCCGAGACGTTCACCGTGAACTGGACGGAGATGGCTGACGGCACCGCCGAGGACTACGTGCAGCTCGAGAAGCTGTACCGGGACCACACCGCAGAGATGCTCGTCACGCATCTGCTGACCACATTCAGACTGCTCGAGGGTCCGACACTGGGTTATCAGATCGACCGGGCCCGCCACAGCCGCCAGTCCGCCACCAGAGCGCTTCGCAACGGCGAACCCGACGAGTTCGTGGCCGCGGCCCTGCTCCACGACATTGGCGATGTGATCGCGCCGGAGAACCACAGCCGGGTGGCCGCGGCGATCCTCGAACCCTACGTGAGCGACGAGATCGTCTGGGTTGTGCGCCATCACGGCTTGTTCCAGGGGTACTACTACCAACATCACCTCGGCGGTGACCGCGATGCACGAGAACGCTACGCCGACTCGCCGCACTACGACCGCTGTGTCGACTTCTGCGCTTCTTATGATCAGAACTGCTTCGACCCCGACTACGACGACCTGCCCCTCGAAGAATTCGCCCCGCTACTTTCTGAGGTCTTCGCCGGGCCTCCAAGACACTGGGCCTGAGTCGCGGCTAGCTGTTCGGGTTGCGGCGACCGCGGCTCATTGCTCGTTGGGCTTCCCGGTTTGCGTCGCGTTCGGCTATGTCCTGTCGACGGTCGGCCTGGCTTCGCCCGCGGGCCAGGGCCAACTTGAGCTTCGCCCGGCCCTTGAGGAAGTAGAGCGCCAGGGGCACCAGCGTGAGGTTCTCGCGCTCCACCCTTGATCCCCAACGGTCGATTTCACTGCGGTGGGCGAGGAGCTTGCGCCGTCGGTCGGGTTCGTGCGCGAAAGCGTTGGCGGAATGCGAGTAGGCCGAGATGTGCAGACCGATGAGCCAGAGTTCCCCCTGGTAAACGATGGCGTAGCTCTCTGCCAGCTGTACTTTGCTTTCGCGGAGAGCCTTGACTTCGCTGCCGCGGAGCTGAATTCCGACCTCCAGGGAGTCCAGAATCGTGTAATCGCGGCGCGCTACGCGGTTGGTGGCCACCGCCGTTGCTTCGGCGGGAAGATCGCGCGGCTTGTTCGACTTCGCCATTGTGGCAACGCTAATGCTGCCAAGAGGCCCCGCCAATCGGCAGACGACTTCCTAGCACGACGGACTGATTTGCGGGGCCGTGGCCCGAGCGGCCCTGCCAGCGGCCTGAGCGGCCCGGTGAGCGGAGCGAACAAGAGCGGGAGGGGGAGCGCAGCGAACAAGAGCGGGAGTGCTCCAAGTGCCGGTCGCGCTACCCTTGGCGCGCGTGCTGGAGATCCCCGCCTCGGTTCATGCGCAGATGCTCGGCCATGCGATCGCGGGGCTGCCGAACGAGGCCTGTGGTCTTTTCGCTGGGCAGTTCGGGAGTGATCGTGTTGAGCGGTTCTTCCCGATGACCAACACGGCCAGTTCAAGTCGGATCTATCAACTCGACAGCGCCGAGATCATGAGCGTTGAACGCATTGCCGATGACAGCGGGTTGGCAGTCATCGGGGTCATGCACTCCCATACCCACACGACCAACTATCCGTCACCGACCGATGTCGCCGACGCCGCTCGTTTCGACCCGTTCGGAGTGTGGCGCTTCATCATCGTGTCTCTCAAGCAAGCGGACCCGTCGTTGCGCTGCTACAAGATCTTGGGCGACGCAGTCACCGAGGAACCGGTGGTCCTCATCGGCAGCGGAGGCGACGAGTGACGGTCTATCCATCAGTGATCGACATGATCGGCAACACCCCGATCGTCGACGTCAGCGCACTGAGTCCCAACGCGCAAGCACGGATTCTGCTAAAGCTCGAAGGCGAGAATCCTGGAGGATCGGTGAAGGACCGGATCGCTAGATCGATGGTGTTGGCCGCCGAAGCCGAAGGCGCCCTCGCCCCCGGAGCGACCATCATCGAGCCGTCATCGGGGAACACCGGGATTGCCCTGGCGATGATCGCCCGCACCCGCGGCTATCGGGTGAAGATAGTCCTGCCGGACAATGTGTCGGTTGAACGAAGGCAGATGCTTGAGGTTTTTGGTGCGGAGATCATTGATTCGCCTGGTGCACAGGGCAGCAACGGTGCGGTGACTCTCGCTCAGGATCTGGCTCGGCAGCACCCGGAGTGGGTCTTCCTTGACCAGTACGAAAACGAGGCCAACCCTCTTGCCCACTATGAGACGACCGGTCCTGAAATCTGGTCAGAGGTTCCGGAGGTGACTCATTTTGTTGCCGGGTTGGGTACCAGCGGCACGCTCATGGGGGCGGGACGTTTCCTCAAAGAGCAGAATCCCGAAATCGAGGTGTTCGCCGTGGAGCCGCCTGTGGGCGAGCTCGTTGAGGGACTCCGCAATCTCGACGAAGGCTATATCCCGCCGGTCTTTGAACGCTGGGGCGGTCTCGAGCTGCTCGACGGCAAGCGCATCGTGCGCCCGCGTGAGTCCCTTGAGTGGACACGTCGATTGGCCGACTTGGGCGTATTCGCAGGTGTCTCCACGGGAGCGGCGATGGCCGGAGCGGTTCGTACCGCCGACAAGATCGACCGAGGCACGATTGTCACGATCGCCGCCGATGGTGGCTGGAAGTACCTGTCGTTGGGAGCTTGGACCGATGATCTGGACGACGTGGTCGAAAGAGCCAAGCACACGATCTACTTCTGATCCAGGTGATCGTTGTCGTCAGGTGAGCACGATGGCTCTTTCGGTTCGTATCAGCGTGACTTGCTTGAGGTTCCCCAGCGCGGGAGCCATCACCAACTCGATGTCGAGTCGCAGGGTCACGGCGATCTCGAATCCGTTGATGTCGATGTCGACTAATTGGGCATCCGGGAGAGGACCGAGCGCTATCGCCTGAGCGACAATCCCGCGCGCAGCGCTTTCGTCGATCACCACATTGCCGGTGGTGCGCAGCACCGCAATATCGAGCGCTGCTAGCGAGTCGTTGGCTGCGGAAGCCGCCACTGCGCGCAGTTCGCGACCGCGGACCGTTGTGTAGCCGACATCGATGGCGATCGCGCCCAAAATGACCATGATCAGCAACGCCGCGGGGAACATCAACAGCACGGTGCCTCGGTCGTTTCGGCTGTCCCGGAGGCGTGGAGTCGAACCGAGGTACGTTGCGGTCTGTTGATCGCTCAGCATCGGGCTTCATCGACGAGGCGATCACGATAGGGATCGACGAGTTCAGTGAACGAAGAGGTCACCTGTTGAGCGCTTCCAAAACCGCCGAGAAAGGGCACGGCGATGGCCGGGACCTCGTAGCTCACCGTGACCGTCACCCGTGCGCAACGCCAATAATCCGACAGAGTCGGCACGTTGATGGACGCACGGTCGCCGCCCCGGCCGTACGCGGCGAGCGTCTCGGCGGCACGAGCGTTTGCGGCGATGCGGGCGCTGCTCTCGTTGTCTGATTCGCTGTATGCTCTCGCCGCTTCACGTGCTGCTGAGGTGACCGCCAGCTTGGCGTCGACCACTCCCCAGACGTTGACGAACAGCAATGTGACGCTGACAAAGAGCAGGAACCCGAAAGGCAGCACTTCGATACCGCCGGCCTGCCCGGAATCACCGCGCAACCGCCCGGAGACCGGGCGCTCGTGGAGGGCCGCGCTCATCGGCGGGTCTCAGTTCGAATCTCGATTGTACGGTCGAGGCTGGCCAGCGAAGCCAACGCCGCGAATCGGGTCGGCAGGACCGTTGGGTGTTCGGCCAAGACCCTGACCCTGACCACGTTGGGGTTGTCGCAGGTCCATTGCAATGTGACATGTCCGGCTGAGCCGTATTCGCCGAGCGAACGGGTGAACGTGGCTTCAGCCGCGGCCACCGCACCGCAGCGATTTCCCGAATCGTCAGCCGCGTCGACACTTGCAACTTCTCGTGCGGCGTCGTGTGCCGCCGCGGTGACCATCGAAGTGGCATACAGGTTGAACAGGATTTGGACCGCGGCGAGCATCATCAACATGAACACCAGGAACCCGGCGCTGGTGCCGAACAAGCCTGCCCCCCGTTGGGGATCTGTCATTCGGCCGTGCGGCTGAGGCTGAGGTTTGAGCAACTTCGAGCCCCTATTGGCCGGTACCGATCTTGTTGACTTCAGTGTTGATCTTCGTTTCTGCTCCGTCCCAGATGGTGTTGAAACCGACCCACATGGCGGCGCCCAGGAAAGCCGTTATCAAGACGGCAATTGCGGTGCTGATCACCCCTTCGCCGCGGTCGCCGACCAGGCGACCGGTGCGCTTGTTGGCGTGGCTGACGAGAATCTGGATTTGCATCCAGGCAAAGGCGTACATGTTCATAGTTGTTGTTCCTTGAGTGGTGACTGCAATTTGCAGTGCTGTTCGTTGGACCTGTGATCAGGTCTGTTGACCAACGGGGAAGGGTCGCTGCAGCGTGGTCACGACGCCTGCAGGGATCGGTTCACGTCGCAGAGAAGAGCCTGAGGGCGTCCAGGAAGGGGATGCCCATGAGCAAGAGACCGGGGACCAGAGTGGCGGCGGTAACCGGGATCCACACCTGTTGCGTGCGCTTCTCGATGGCCTCGATCAACTCGCGCTGGTTCTCTCGACGGATGGACCGTGCTTCGTCGGAAATCAAACGCCCAAGATCCGCTGTTTCTCGGTTCAAGGCCAGAATCGATACCAAGCGGTCCAAGGCAGCGACCTGGGCGAGGTCGGTCCATTCTTGCAAAGCCTCTGCTTCTGTGAGGCCCTGCCGCACCCGCTGGACCACCCGTTTCAGGTCTTTCGAGCAGTTTCCGCTGCCCCGTTCGGCGATCCGGTTGAGAGCGGCGCTCAGCGACCATCCTGCTGACATCAGCATGCCGAGTTGCTCGGCTACCACTGGTAGTTCCAAAGACAACCGTCGCTGCCACGCCGATGAGGCTCCTACGACTTGCTGTTCAAGGAGCAGGAAGCTGAGGATCGGTACACCCAACACCACAAGGACCGCGAACAGCGTGGGCAACCCGAACCCGACAGCCGCGAGCGTCGCAACCATGAAGGCCGCGCTCGCCCAACCGATCTGACGTACCCGGAAGGTAGTGGCGTCCAGGGGAGAATGGATGCGACGCAAGCGGATCCCGAGTTCTTCGCTGATCCCGAAGACACGGGCGATCCGTTCACCGACAACTTGGGAAAGGGGCGCGACGACTTCGCGAAACGATGCCACGGACAGCAGACTCACCTTGCTGACCGCGGCGAAACCGGGGGTGTATGGGGCTAGTCGATCAGTCAGCTTCGGCCGGTTGATCCAGCGTTGTTCTGACAACAACAGAGCCAACCCGACAAACGCCAGCACCGATACAACAGCGAGCGCGCGCACGATCAGTCCTTGAAGACCCGTTGTTGGTCCGGCAGACGCATCACCCTGCCAGCCCAGATCCAGCAGCCGACGATCATGGCGATTGCGATCATCACAATGAGCTGACCGGTGCTGCTGCGATAGGCCGCGCGGCCGTTGCCGATCGATATTCCCGCGAGGGTCATCCCCGCGGGCACCGCGAAGACAAAAAGCCGAGCGAAACGAGCTCCTGCTTGGCGGCTGTGCGCGTCCTTGCGATCCTGCACATCGCTCTGACGGTCTTCGGCCAGCGCTTCGAGGCGGCCGTCAAGGTCGGCACCACCGAGCTCGTGGGCAGTCAGGAGAGTCTCGCAGGCCATATCAGCGGTCGGGTCGGCTAGCCGGTGTTTCAAGACGGCGATCGTGCGAGTCAGGTCGGTGGTGAGCAACCACTCGCGGTGAGCCGCTTCAAATCCAGGCCGTAGTTCTTCGGGACCGCGCCGCCCGACTTCAAACAGCGCCTGTGGTATGGAACGGCCCAGCGACGCGGTTTGGAGGCGTATCTCTTCGATCATTCGAGGCCATGCCTCCTGCGCCCGCTGCCGCCGGTTCTTTCTGCGCAATCGATACGACGCGATTGGAAACGAGCCCACGAAGGCACCGATCGCCAAGGCTGGAAGAAGACCGCCGAACGCCGCGAAGGAGAGCAGAAATCCCGAAACAGACAGCATGGCGACGACTGCTGCGAACTCTCGTTTGTCGATCCCGTCGAGACCGGCCTGCTGCAGCCAGACATCAATATCCATAGTCCCTCGACGTGCCCGGGAACGATTCGAAGAACCGACACGGGGTCCGAACCCCAGCCCGTTCCATTTCAGCGAAAGAGCCGAGAAAATATAGAACACGCCCATACCTGCGCTGATTGCCACGAGAAGCGGGATCATCGCGAGGCTCCCGTCGGATCGAGGACCGAACGAAGGTCGAGTCCGTTCGCCGCGAATGACTGGTCTAGCCGGCTCGGCACTATCCCCGACCAGCGAAGGGGACCATCAAGACTGTCGTGAACAAAGACGTCGGTGGCGGTGAAGGCCGTGCCGTCGATTGTTGCAGCCAAGTCCTCGACCGCGATGATTGACCCGATTCGGGGACCATCGCCGGTTCGGACACAGTGAACCACGAGATCGACAGCTTCGCTTACGAGACTGTTGAGGGCGCTCATCGGCAACTCATTGCTGGTATCAGCGAGCTGGCAGATGAACCGGAGGCGCGTGAGCGCCTGGCGTGCAGAACCGGCATGAATGGTGGTGTAACCCTTCACGCCCGACGAGAGCGTGAGAAGCAGGGGGAGTGCCTCGCGGTCGCGCACTTCGCCGACGATCGCAACATCGGGTGCCATTCGCAGGAAACCCGCTACAAGGCGTCGGAGGTCGACCTCAGGGCGATCTGATCGAGCAGCTCGAGTCTGCATGCTCGCAACGTTGGGCAGGGGAATGTCGGCCTCGAACACCTCCTCGGCGACGACTACTCGAAGCGACGGATTGAGTTCGGCCACGCAACAGTTGAGCATGGTGGTCTTGCCTGCCCCGGGAGCGCCGGCGAAGACCATTGTCTGTTTCGCGTCGACACAACAGCGAAGAAAATTGGCCACTGCATCCGAGATCATCTCCCGCTCAACGAGTTCGTCGAGGTTGCGGAAGGAAATGCCGGTGAATTTGCGGACGTTGACCATTGTGTGGCCACCGCGCGCGACATCGCCGTGGACGATATGGAGCCGAGCTCCGCTGTCGAGCTGGGCGTCTTGAAGGCCTCCACTGGGGTCGAGTTTGCGATGCGCGCTCGAAGCGTCGTCAAGCACTTTGGTAAGTGTTCGGGTGACGTGCTCGTCGTCGTGGAAGACCTCGTCGTGGTATCCGCTCGTGCCACGATGCCGTTTCACAAAGATGGCGTCAGGTGCGTTGATCATGATCTCCCAGACATCGTCGTCGTGCAGCAGTGGGCCCAGCGGGCCGTAGCCGGTGAGGTTTCGGAGCGCGCGTTCCGAAACAATCTCGGGATAGCTGAGCGGATAGGGACGGATGCCACGGCGATGATCGTCGTTCCAGTGGCTGATCTCCTCAGCTACCAGAACCGAGAGGGCCTCGACGCTCTGAACTGCGTTCAGATCGAGCGCTTCGTTCTTGGCGCGCTCCTTGACTCTCATCTCGATCTCGGCCAGCGGTGTCAAGTCTTCGATGACGGTCATGGTGATTCGTCTTTCCAGTGTCCGAGTGATCCTGGCCGTACCGGTACCGGCTCAGCGGTGCGGTGGAACACGTCGCCAGATCCGCCGCTCCTTGAGCGTGAACCCAGTCGATCCACGAGTTGGGCGTGCAACGACTTGCCGGCATTGTTCGGCAACCGAACGCCGTCGCGCAGGGCAACTTCAATATCTGCTCGCTCACTGACGAAGATCGGGTAACCGATGTCGCCGACGCTCTGCTCTCGCGCCAGCAACGATGCGAGGGCGTCTGCAGCGTCTGCCTGGCGACGAGGATTGCGAGTCGTTCGGTTCAAGACCGCGACGATTCGCTCCGATTCGACTTCTACGGTTGCCAGCTCCCGGATAGTGCGAGTCAGCGAGTGGATTCCTTTGGTTGTAGCGACACCTACGACAACAACCAGGTCAGCGGTGCTAGCAACCGTTCTGGCCATGTGGTTGCGATCCTGAACGTCACGTGAACCGGTGTCCTTCTCTCCTTCAAAGTCATGGTCAATGTCGGCCACAACCAGGCGATACGAGCGAAGCATCCCGTCGAGCGACGTTTCGAAGGATCGCGGACGAATTGCAGTCCAGTCCCGATGATGTCGAAGACCCAAAAGCAGGTGATAGCCGCGGCCAACAGCCTCGAATACGAGCGAACGCAACTGCTCGATCGGAACTTTCCCCACTCGATGCGCGTCGACGAACTCCTGTATCCCTGGGATCACTTCACGTGCGTCGTGGAGCATTCCTTGTTCGGCGTTGAGGGCCAGGTCGGCCAGCAGCACCATCGAGTTGTTGCTCGACTCGCTCGCGAACGATTGAGCCGTTGCCATCGCAACAACGGATGACCCGGCTCCACCTGGGCCGGTAACGGCAATGAGTTGGCCACGCCAAGTCGACTCATACTCGATCGGCGAGGCGCGGACCACAGCAGAAACTTGCGCGATAGGTGGGGCGTGGTCGGTAAGTGCGCCCAACAGATCTGAGCGCTCGAACTCCTCAGGGAGGAGTGCCGCGACGCCGAGTTCGGTCCAACCTCGCTCTACCACCGAGCCCACGACGATTACTGTTGCGCCCGCGATGCGAACACTGTCGATCAGGTCACGGTCGAGCCCGGAAACATCGCCACCCACGAGCAGTGCTGAGTATTGCCTCCCGCTGTTCAACCGAGCCAGAACCTCGTCGCTCGAAACGCATTTGATGAAGTCCACCGGGATGGCTGCAGCCGTGGACCAGCGGGACAACCTGCTGAACCATTCGACCCTTGGATGGGCAAGCCCGAGGACTACCCAACGATCATCGCTCATTGGAGATCTCTCCGGTTTCACTAGGGCGATCGGGTAGAACCGGCCCGGCGTAGTGCCCGGGGAAAGTGTGATCACTGGCTCGCGTCGTCAACACCACCGTCAGTTCAAGAAAAGACAGATGAATGCCACGCAGAATTCGCACGGGATCGCTCAGTCCCAGGGTGAGGCGACCTTCAGAACTCGCACCGATGCCGTTGCTTCCGGCATGGAACTCCAGAACCAAGGCGTCCTCAAAGGCGACCCAGGTGTTTTGGTCGCGCGAGTCGTAGGCAAGAATTGTTACTCGGTCGCCCCGAGTCAGGAGTTCAGGCGTTCGATCAAGGGGCACTGGCAGAGTCAGCTCATGAATGTTGGTTGAGTCCGAGCCGTCGATCGGGGCCATGTCTCGCACGTCAGGGGCCAGCAGCAATCCTCCGGCGTGCAAGAAACGCAAGGCCGTGGCGCCGTCGACAGCGCTAACCGAGTCCGTGCTCGCTGACTCGAAAGCGATCTCGGCCAACTGGGGGCTGAGGGTCATGGGTTCAAAGGACAGATCCGCGGCGTTGATGGAATCACCGGCGTCGATGTCTCGGACCAGCACGAGATAACTGGTGGTCGGGCCGTTGTCGCCGCCATTGGCGAATACGAATGCGCCTACAGCGGCAACCGTCACCAGCAGCGCGCCGACGACCGCTCGTCCGTTGGGGAGGCTGCGACGCGAGACTATTGAACGTTTGGCCCCCGCGGAGGCGGCCGCGTCGAGGCCGTCGGTGCCTGTATTTGTCATCGCCGTTGGTCTCCTCCGCCGTATCGCACGCGCCGCTGGGACGCTCGCCGTATCGAGCCGACCAGACAATTCCCGCTCGTGGTCGACTCGCTCGGAGACCGTAACAGGAGAAAAACGAGACTTCCAGCACTAATTTCGGTGTTGATGCCCCACAACCGATGTCATCGGCTCAAAAACCCTGTAAATTAGCAGGAACGACGAAGAGAAATCTCTTCCGAAAGGGAGGTAAAATGCCCGAGCAACCAGCAGATGATGTGGTTTGGTTGTCGACACCGGCAGCTGCTGACCGGCTGGGCATCACACCGCGAACTTTGTACCGGTTTATTGATGAGGGTCAGATTCCGGCTTACAAGTTCGGTCGCGTGATTCGATTGAAACGAGATGACGTGGACAGCTTCATTGAGACCTGTCGGGTGGAACCCGGCACGATGGCGCATCTGTATCCGTCAACCGCCGGCTAGCCAACAAATATTCGAAACAACGAATCCAAGTACTACCGCCCGTAACTTCTACCCGCACCGAACTGAGTGACCCAGCCGCGCCGGCCGCCTACGGACACGAATCGAGCGGGTGAGGAGAATCGAACTCCCATCATCAGCTTGGAAGGCTGAGGTTCTGGCCGTTGAACTACACCCGCGGCGGATTTGAGGCTAGCGGCTGGTGCCGAAATTGAACCGCGTGGTCGTTGAACTCGCTCTGCTCGAGCTTTGGCCATCTGCGTCGTTCGCCTAGACCGTTAGGCTTTGTCGAGTGAACAACAACGGGACTACGAGCAGTATCGAATTCCTTGACGACAACAAGGTCAAGCTGACGGTTGAGGTCGACGAGAAAGAGTTCGACTCTGCGGTTGATGCGGCTTTCAAGCGCATCGCCAAACAGGTTCGAGTACCTGGCTTTCGGCCTGGACGGGTTCCGCGTCGAATCCTTGAGGTCCAGCTCGGTCACCAGTACGGCCGCGCCGAGGCACTTCGTGAAGAGCTTCCCAGCTACTACCAGCGCGCCGTGGTCCAACACGATGTGGACGTGATCGATTCGCCTGACATTGAGATCTTGGAGGGTCAACAAGAGGGGGCAGTGGTCTTCGACGCCACTGTCGAGATTCGACCGGTGATTGAAGTGGCCGGCTACAACGGTCTGCGCATCGAGGTCCCCAGCCCGGAACCCTCAGATGAGGACATCGACTCTGAGATTGATCGGCTGCGAGCTGAGCACGCCGAGTTCCGGACGGTTGATCGGCCGGCACAAGACGGTGATCAGGTCAACATCGACATCGTCGGCAGCCACGGCGGCGAGGAAATGCCCGGTCTGTCAGCCAACGATTACGACTACGAGGTGGGAACCGGCGCCGTGGTGGCGGAGATTGACGAGAATCTTCGGGGTGCCGAAGCCGGTGATGTGGTGGTATTCGATGCCGATCATCCAGACCCGGAAGCAGAGGAGCCCCTCCATTTTGAAATCACCGTCCTGGATGTGAAAGAAGCGGTATTGCCTGATCTGGACGACACCTGGGCTGCCCAGGCGACGGAGTTTGTGACGCTTGACGAATTGCGCGCCGACATCGGCGAGCGTTTGGCTTCGATGAAGCTGTCGATGGCTCGTCGGGTCGCAGATGCCAAGATCGCCGAGGCACTATCTGCTTTGGTGACCCGGGAGATCCCCGAAGTCATGGTTGCCGACGAGGTCAACGGCCGCCTCCAGGAGGTGTTCGGGAACCTGCAACAATCAGGCATCGATCCAAGCGAGTACTTGGAGCAAACGGGTCAGGACATAGAGCAACTGCGGGCCGAGCTCTCCAGAACGGCAGAGAACGCAGTCAAGGTGGATCTGGCGCTGCGGGCCATTGCCGAGGCAGAGGGGCTCAGCCCCGATGACGACCAACTCGCTGAAACGATCGACGAGATGGCCGAACGTATGGGAACCGACGGCGCTGCGCACATGAATCGTCTCAAAGAGTTGGGGCAGCTCCCATCGCTGCGCGCCGACCTCGCCAAGTCCAAGGCCCTAGAGTGGCTTCTTGACAATGTCGAGCTTGTTGATGAAGCCGGTGTTGCGGTTGATCTGAAAACACCGGAGTCATCCCAAGATGATGTCGGCGACCAAGATGATTCAGCAGCAGACGACTCAACCGATGGAGAGCCACAATGACCGATGTCAACCCTCGCAACTATCTGGTACCGACCGTTGTTGAGCAGACCAACCGTGGAGAGCGGGCGTTTGATCTCTACAGCCGCCTGCTGAAAGAGAACATCATCTTCATCGGCACGCCGATCGACGACACCATCGCGAACTTGATCTGTGCCCAGCTTCTGCACCTTGAGTCAGAGAACCCGGACAAGGACATCAACCTCTACATCAATTCGCCGGGTGGCGATATCAACGCGTTGTTCGCCATCTACGACACGATGTGTTACATCAAACCCGACATCACGACGATTTGTTTCGGTCAGGCAGCGTCGGCTGCTGCGGTCTTGTTGGCGGCTGGCGCCCCGGGCAAGCGCTTGGCGTTGCCGCATGCTCGGATTCTTATTCATCAGCCGTACGCGGGGGCCCGCGGGCAAGCCAGCGACATCGAGTTGATAGCCGCTGAGGTCCAACGAATGAAGAGTTCGCTGGAGCAGGTTCTGGCCCAGCACACCGGTCAAACAGTGGAGAAGATCGCGGCCGACACGGACCGAGACTTCGTAATGACCGCGCTTGCGGCCAAAGAGTACGGCATAATCGATGAGGTGATCGAGACGCGCAATACTGTTGAGGGCAGTGGTGCGATTGCAGTGATTGGCTGAAAGCTCCAAGAACAGGGAAGGAAACCAGTGGCCAAATTCGGCGAAGGTGGAGAGCTTCTGAAGTGTTCGTTCTGTGGTAAGTCGCAGAAGCAGGTCATGAAGCTGATTGCGGGTCCTGGGGTTTACATTTGCGACGAATGCATCGGTCTTTGCAACGAGATCATCAAAGAAGAACTGGCGGAAGGCTCAGAAGATAGCTTGGGTGTGCTGCCCTCGCCGCGGGAGATCTACGAGTTTCTCAACGACTATGTCGTCGGGCAGGAGAACGCCAAGCGGATTCTCTCAGTCGCCGTCTACAACCACTACAAGCGGGTGGAGTTGGGATCCCAACTCGATTCCGAAGTCGAACTGTCGAAATCCAACATCTTGTTGATCGGCCCGACGGGGTGCGGCAAGACGCTGATGGCGCAGACCTTGGCCCGCATGCTCAACGTGCCTTTCGCAATCGCCGATGCCACCGCTCTCACAGAGGCGGGATACGTCGGCGAGGACGTGGAGAACATCTTGTTGAAGCTGATTCAGGCAGCTGACTACGACATCAAGAAGGCTGAGACGGGAATCATCTACATAGACGAGATCGACAAGGTGGCCCGCAAGAGCGAGAACCCGTCAATAACCCGCGATGTGTCCGGCGAAGGGGTCCAGCAGGCGTTGTTGAAGATTCTCGAGGGAACCACCGCCGCGGTCCCGCCGCAAGGCGGGCGCAAGCATCCCCATCAAGAGTTCATCCAGATCGACACTTCCAACGTGCTGTTCATCTGCGGCGGTGCTTTCGCAGGCATTGAGAAGATCGTTGAGAATCGGGTCGGCACCCGGGGTGTCGGCTTTGGCGCCGACATCAGGCGCCCCGAGGACAAAGATCTTGGAGCCATCTTCGACGAGGTGCTTCCGGAAGACCTTGTCAAGTTCGGTTTGATCCCAGAATTCATCGGACGACTTCCGGTACAGGGTTCGGTCGGACATCTTGAGGTGGAAGCTCTGGTGGAGATTCTCACCGAACCCCGCAACGCCCTTATCAAGCAGTATCAGAAGATTTTCGAATTCGAGAACGTCGGTTTGGAGTTCACACCGTCGGCTTTGTTGGCTATTGCTGAGGAGGCGATCAAGCGGTCCTCCGGCGCGCGCGGACTGCGGGCGATCCTCGAAGAGGTGCTTCTCGACATCATGTACGATCTCCCCGGTCGCGATGATGTCGGCCATGTGATCATCGACGGAGACACGGTCCTTGAGAAGGTTCCGCCGGTGCTGCTTGATCGTGCCGAGGACTTGCGCGCCAGCTGAGAGGCCGAGTCACGGAAACTTGAGTCTTGGACTATTCCGAAGCCCTCGATCATCTTGACGGGTTGATCAACTACGAAGTCCAACCGCGTGCTGGTGCCATCAAGGGCTTGTCGCTGGACAAGATGCAGCAGGTCATGGAGATGCTGGGCGATCCGCAGCACGCCTGCCCGGCGATCCACATCACCGGAACCAACGGCAAGGGCTCGACTGCCCGGATGATTGAGTCGCTGCTGACCTCGATGGGTTTGCGAGTCGGGCTCTACACCAGTCCTCATGTCTCTTCTGCGCGTGAACGGATCCGGGTTGGTGCAATCGAACTCGACCGACCGACCTTCGGGCAGGCCATCGGCGATATAGCGCGTCTCGTGGAGGTCGCGGAACTGGGTCCGCTCAGCTGGTTTGAGACGGTCACCGCGGCAGCTTTTCTGCATTTCGCGAACGAGGCTGTCGAGGTGGCGGTGGTAGAGGTCGGCATGCTCGGGAGATTTGACGCGACGAATGTGGTTGATGGCCAGATAGCGGTGATCACCAACGTTGGACGTGACCATACTGATGGCGCACCGGGCTGGTGGCGACGCATCGCCGAGGAGAAGGTCGGGATTGTCAAACCCGGCGCGAGCGTCGTCATTGGTGAGCCAACCCCGGAGTTGGTGGACCTTGTCGCCGCCCAGTCCCCAGCAGCCATCACCCTCCCCGCCACCCCTGCGCCCACC
>VXYK01000057.1:0-40445 GCA_009845995.1 Acidimicrobiaceae bacterium
TCCCAGCGCGCCGACCGGACTCGTCCTCACTCCTGCTGACGGGCAGATACAGGTTTCGTGGCAACCAGCACCGCAGCACCGCACCCGTCGAGGGGTACAACATACGCTGGTATACCGGCACCGGCGCAGGCCGAACACCCAACGCTCTCGCGCCGCGAGGCTACACAACATACACAATCAAGGGCCTTACAAACGGGAAGGCCTACCGCGTCCTCGTGAACGCGGTCAACGCCGCAGGCAAATCGGCGTACATCTGGGGCAAAGCAACTCCCAGGGCAACCACCACAACCACGACGACAACCACCACCACCACCACAACCACGACGGTGCCGCCGCCGACGACCACTACTACGACACTGCCGCCGCCGACGACCACGACGGTGCCCGCGGTGCAGAGGCTCCCATACTTCGACTCCAGCAGGTTCTTCATAAGGGCCGGACCCGAGACGATCACCTCTCCGGGGTGCCGTCTGTGGGTGTACTGGGAGCCTCTCCGGTTGTATGTTCATCTGTGCGAACGGTGACGCCACAGCCGCGGGCCTCTAGGCGCTCCCGGCCGTCATTGAGCCGCGTCGACTGCCTCGGAGTTAGGAAAGCCGAGCCGATGCTTATAGACGACTCGCCGATGACACAAACGTCCGCTCAAGAGCACACCCCCGCAAACCGGCTGGTCAGCGCAAACCCCAGGAGGGCAGTTAGGATGACAATCTAATGGCACATACGGATACGATCGATGTACCCGCACAGAACGGGCCGGTAGACGCAAGACCGCGACTGTTCTCCTTCGATCTTTTTGCTAATTACTGGATCTCTGGTTTGCCTCTGCTGGTGTGGGTTTGGATAGCGGCGACTCAGTCTCCCCTGCGGAACGCCATATCACTGGGGATCCAAGTGGTCTGGGTGCTAGGCGATCTGGTGATATATCTAGTCAGGCATCGTGTGATGCCTCCCCGGCCGACATGGGGCAAACACAACCGCTGGACAGTCCCGCTGTTCTTTATCGTCGTGATCGTCAGAGCGGTCCAAGGCATCTAGCTGTCGGTTCATGTGAGGTTGTCGGCGCGTGCTGCGGGAGACGCGGGTCGATGTGCTCCCAAGCTCGGCTGAGGACAACCACGCCGACTCCGCGTAGCTCTCATAGTGACTTCCGGCCAGCACTGCAAGCACCTGAGCTGAACCGAGAGAAGACCAGAAGAACCCATTGCGTTCAAAGCAGCGACGCGGTTAGGTTCGGCTGGTCTAGCGACGGTGTGCGTTACCAACAAAACAAACGCCGCGAACGGACCATATGAGAGGCGGAAGCATGACTACGGCGCTGATCGTTGCTGCGTCCACCGCGGCGTTGTGGGTTGCGGTAACTCTGCGGTTCGGTTGGGGGTGGCAGCTGTTTCCGCCGCTTGTGCTGGTGGTCGCATTGATGGCGCTCTCGTTGGTCGATCTGTACAGCTATCGGCTTCCTGATCGGTTCGTTTTCTCAGCGCTGGGATTGTCGTCGCTGGCGATGGTGGCCGGGGCGATAGGCAGCGGTGATCGTCGCGTTCTCGGGTATGCGGTCTTGGGTATGTGCGTCTATTTCAGCTTCTTGTTGGTGGTTCATCTGATTTCGCCGAGAGGTCTGGGGTTCGGCGACGTGAAGTTTTCCCTGCTCCTTGGATTGAACTTGGGTTGGGTCGCCGGGTCCAGCAATGGAGACTGGGTTGACGTGGTCCGCTATGTGTTCTGGGCACAGCTTCTGGCCAGCCTCATCGGTCTGGTGGGCGGAATCTCGATCAGTGTTCTGAGGCGAAGGCTCAAACGAGACGTGCTACCGGATCCGCAAGCGGTGGCTGACCAGCCGGTGAGGATCCTGGCCCAGAGCTTCCCCTTCGGCCCCGCACTGGCCTGCGCCACCATGACTGTGGTCCTCCTCGCCGACTCAATCCCAGCGTTTTAGACGCGCGCAGGGCGTAGCGCTCCCGGGTATAAACCTTCCGGTGTCCGGGAATGGGTCAGGTAACCTCTTGCCATGTCGTTGGCTTCGGTCATTCTGGTTGGTCCGATGGGCTCAGGGAAGACGGCAGTCGGCCGCGCTCTGGCAAAAAGGGAGCGCCTGGATCATGTCGATGTCGACGAGATGATCGCGCAGACTCGCGGCCTCACGATCCCAGAGATATTCGCGACAGAGGGCGAATCTGGTTTTAGGGCGCTTGAACACGAGGCTCTGTCGCAGGCGGTCGCCGGTCAGACCGCGGTGATCTCCGCTGGAGGCGGTGTGGTTGTCAGGGAGTCCAACAGGGATCTGCTGCGTCAAGCCGATGCATTGGTGGTGTGGTTGGATGCCGCTGTGGAGGTGTTGGCCTGCAGGGTTGGCCGTGGCGAGGGCAGGCCCCTGCTGGCTGGTGATGATGTGACAGGCGCGCTGCGAACCAAAGTCGCCGAACGCGCCGAGGGATACAACGAGGTCGCGGACCTCCGAATCGACACGTCCGACAGGTCGGTCGCGGAGTGCGTCGAGCTGATTGTCGCAGCGCGTGCCCGCAACGTTGAAGGGGCAGCCCAATGCCGGTGATCGACGTTGAACTGCGCGATCGCGGCTACCAGGTTCACGTTGGGCCAGGGATGCGGGAACTTCTGGGCGAGCTGATCCCCACCGACGCCAAGCGGGTTGCCGTCGTCACCCAGGAGTCGATTCCGTGGAACGTCGATCCCGGCCTGGCGCAACTGACAATCACAGTTCCAGACGGAGAATCAGCGAAATCGATGAGCGTTGTCGAAGACATCTGTCGCAAAATGACGGTCGCCGGGTTCACCCGCGCTGATGTGGTCGTGGCAGTTGGCGGCGGCGTCGTCACCGACGTTGGAGGGTTCGCTGCCGCTGTCTATCACCGCGGTGTTCGTTTCATCAACGTGGCAACCACGCTGTTGGCCCAAGTCGACGCCGCTATCGGTGGCAAAACCGGGGTCAACCTGGTCGAAGGCAAGAACCTTGTGGGCGCCTTCTGGCAACCCACAGCGGTAATCTGCGACACGGAAATGTTGACGACGCTTCCGATCCGCGAATATCGCAGCGGTTTGGGAGAGGTCGCCAAATATCACTTCCTCGGTTCGGTTCCCGACGCACCCGCAGGCTCACCCGAGGGGAAAGTGAATGCCGATGTGGTTTCGGCCTGTGTGCAGATCAAAGCCGATGTGGTAGCCGCCGACGAGCGGGAAGGAGGCAGACGGGCGATTCTCAACTATGGCCATACGCTCGCCCATGCCATCGAAACGGCCGGCGAATACGACTTGCGTCACGGTGAAGCCGTAGCGGTCGGGATCGCATACGCCGCCGAGGTGGCCCGGCGCCTTGAACGCATCTGCGATGAGCGAGTGAGGGAGCATCGTCGGGTGCTTGCAGGCTATGACCTGCCCTGCGCGCTGCCTGAAGGACTGGACACTGAGAGATTGCTCGGCCTGTTCAGCCGCGACAAAAAAGCGATCGAAGGCGTCACATTGGTGCTGGACGGGCCCAACGGGGTCGAGCCCGTCACCGGGATCGACCCGCAGGTCCTGCGCGACGCACTGGGTACGCTGCGATGACCGCCTCTGATTCAGCACTCGAGTTGGGCGTAGCGACTGGAGACCGTTCATGAGTTCTGTTGTTCTGCTTTTGTCAGGACCCAATCTCAATTTGTTGGGCACCCGAGAGCCTGACGTTTACGGCACCGAGACCCTCGATGACCATGTAGCGACCGCGACCGCAACTGCCGCGGTCCACGATCTGGAGATCGAGCACTTTCAGTCCAACCACGAAGGGGAACTGATCGAGGCGATCCAGGGTGCTAGAGATCGGGTGGCTGCCATCGTGATCAATCCGGGCGCTCTGACTCACTCGTCGTGGGCCATTCACGATGCTCTGGCTGCGTTCTCGGGAGTCATAGTGGAACTCCATCTGTCGAACCCCAAGGCTCGCGAATCGTGGCGCCACGTTTCAGTTGTCGCACCTGTGGCCACAGGGTCAATCGTTGGTTTCGGCGGTGACGGCTATCGCCTCGCGATAGAAGCCGTCGCAGCACAACTGGCACCATGAGTTTGTGAGACCCCTGTCCCTGCCGCCGCTCAGCGCACATGGTCGCAGCGAACGGGTACGAGCCGCGGTCGAAGCGAAGGGTGCTGACGCGTTGGTGGTCACCGACCTGACCAATATCCGTTGGTGTACCGGATTCACGGGTTCGTCCGGGGTGTTCGTCATCAGCAAAGACCGCCACGTGTTGATCACCGACAGCAGATATCGCGATCAAGCCCCGACCCAACTCGACTCGTCGGGTTGCGAAGCGGAGGTGTCGATCAACTCGGACTGGGTTGCCGTCGTTGCCGCGATCCTCAACAAAGGAAAGGGCCTCAACGATGTCAACGGTGCGGACCGCACGACGAGAGTCGCACTCGAAGCCGACCGGATTGTGTGGGCGGATCAACGCCGCTTGTCAGAGGCGCTCGACGCCGAGTTGATGGAGACCGTCGGTTTGATCGCGGAATTGCGCAGCGTGAAAGACGAAGCGGAGCTGATGCGTATCCAGACCGCGGCGGGAATCGTCGACGCGGTGCTCGAAGAATGTCAGAACCGGTTTGTTCTGGGTGTCAGCGAGCGTGGAATGGCTCAAATGTTGGAGGACGGCATGCGTGCGGCAGGTGCCGATGGGCCGGCCTACGACACGATCGTGGCTTCTGGTCCCAACGCCGCGCTGCCCCATGCCCGTGCGGGTTCGCGACGCCTCGCGAACGGCGATCTTGTGGTGGTCGACGTAGGGGCTTTGGTCGAGGGCTATCGCAGCGACATGACTCGCACATTCGTCGTCGGTTCACCCGACGATCGGGCGGTGGAGATCCACGACATCGTGACCCGAGCCCAAGCGGAGGGAGTGGCTACCGTGCGCGCCGGCGTCGAGACGGGTGAAATCGACAGGGCCTGTCGGGAGTTCATTGAACGCGAGGGATACGGAGACGCCTTTGTGCACGGGACTGGCCACGGCGTCGGTCTTGACATTCACGAATTTCCGGCGGTGCGTCGCGGCAACACCGCTATCCTTTCGCCCGGCCAGGTAATCACCGTCGAGCCGGGGATCTATCTCTCCGGGTACGGAGGTGTGCGAGTCGAAGACACGGTGGTCGTCACCGAAGACGGGTGCCGCCCGTTGACCAAGTTTCCCAAGGAGTTCGTGTGCCTGTCATCACAACCAACGATCTGAAGAACGGGATGACCCTCAACCTCGATGACGGACTCTTTCAGGTTGTTGATTTTCAACATGTCAAGCCGGGTAAAGGTCATGCTTTTGTTCGCACGAACCTCCGAAACCTGCGCGCCGGAGGGACCGTCGAACGCACCTTCAGAGCGGGAGAGAAGGTCGAAAGAGCCAACATCGACAAACGCGAGATGCAGTTTCTCTACCGTGACGGCGAAGACTACGTGTTCATGGACAATGAGTCCTACGAGCAGATCAGCGTTGCCCCTGCCACGCTCGGTGACACCACCAACTACATCGTCGACGGCTCCACCGCGATCCTGTTGATGTTCGGAACTGAAATCATCGGTACCGACATGTCCGCGGCTGTCGAGTTGACCGTGGCCGCGACGGAACCAGGTCTGCAGGGGGACCGATCTTCGGGAGGTACCAAACCGGCCACCCTGGAGACCGGCCTGGTGATCCAAGTCCCGCTATTCATAGAGACCGGCGAACGGGTCAAAATCGACACCCGTTCAGGTCAATACCTGAGCCGCGCGTGAACACTGAGTCCTCAGCGTGAACACTGAGCCCCCAAGCATCGGCAGTCGTCGGGAGGCCCGAGAAGAAGCTTTGGGATTTCTCTATGAGATGGAGGTCACCGGTGATTCGCTGCAAGAAGCCTTGACCGCCAAACCCCTGCCACCAAAAGACTATGCCCTGGAGATGATTGAGGGCGTTACTGGTCAGGTCCTCGATTTCGACAAGCGAATCGGTGCTCACCTCATGGGCTGGACCGTTGATCGACTGGCGGTGGTCGACCGGGTGCTCGCCCGAATGGCGACCTGGGAGTTGTGTGAGCGCAGCGACGTGCCAACGGGTGTGGTGTTGAGTGAGGCCGTTGAGCTCGCCTCGCAGTACTCGGGACCCGAATCGCCCCGCTTCTTGAACGGGGTGCTGCGCGCCGTGGCCACCGAAACCCGAGGCACCGAGGTCTCCTGAGTTGCAGCCGTGAGCGAGCGGGCGATCGTATTGGAGGTGCCGGACCTCAGCTGCGAGTTGATTCGCCTGCGCCGATGGCAACCCGCCGATGCCCCCGAGTTGGAGAAGGCCTGGATGGACCCAGCGATCTTGAGCGACTCGGTTGCGCCCGAAAGGCGTTCCCTGCGA
The DNA here is from genome assembly GCA_009845995.1 of Acidimicrobiaceae bacterium. Taxonomy (GTDB): domain Bacteria; phylum Actinomycetota; class Acidimicrobiia; order Acidimicrobiales; family Aldehydirespiratoraceae; genus VXYK01. The sequence continues at coordinate 6,348 of VXYK01000057.1, forward strand.
GACGCCCGCAAGTGGATATCAAGAACCGATGTCCGCCGTCGAGCGGGGTTGGCGCTGGATCTGGTCATTGCGGACGCCAACAGCGACGCACTGCTTGGCGAGGTGAGCCTTTACCGATTCGACAAAGCACGACGGGCGGCCGAGATGAGCTGGTGGCTGGTCGCTGAGGCGCGGGGCCGAGGTATCGCCACCCGAGCTGTGAACCTGTTGGCCACCTGGGCACTGGATGGTCGGCTCAACGCGGTTCTTGCCGAAATCAAGACGAGCAACGTGAAGTCACTGGAGTTGGCCGCTCGTTGCGGTTTCGATCTCCTGCGCCCCGCCGACGAATCGACTCCAGCCGTTTTTGTGCGCCGCGCCCCCCGGCCCGAGCGGCCGGCGAGCGGAGCGAGCAAGAGCGGGAGTGAAGAGCCGACACAGCGCAAGTGAATTCAAGAAATCCACAGGTGAGTGCCGTGGAGTAGCTGAATACGCGTGATACCTTAGGGACTCGACCATGAAACGGGTCCAGTGAGGCTCGAATGGACGGGAGAACTTAGTGGCAGAGCGAGAACGGCGATTGGCTGGCACACCCTCGGGAGGTGTTTTCCAAGCCAGGACGCAGGTAATGACAGCGTCCGATGTAACCCGAGCGATTCGGCGCATGGCCCACGAGATCCTCGAACGAAACTCTGGTTGCGAAGACGTCGTGATCGTTGGTTTGCAAACGGGCGGTGTGAACCTTGCCGAGCGTTTGGTGAACGACATCAGCCAGATTGAAGGAGTTGACGTCCCGGTCGGGAGCCTCGACGCAACCATGCACCGCGATGATTTCGATCTCCGACCGATCATGTCCGAAGCGGCCACCACGATCCCGGTCGACCCGACCGGCAAGATCATCGTGTTGGTAGACGACGTTCTCTACACGGGCCGAACAGTGCGTGCTGCGTTGGACGCGATTCACAGCTATGGACGACCGAAAGCGATTCAACTCGCGGTGATGGTCGACCGCGGCCACCGCGAACTTCCGATTCGCCCAGACTTCGTCGGCAAGAACCTGCCAACTCGCCGAGCTGAAATGGTCGATGTCAACAGCGGCGGTGTCGACCTTGGGGAGGTCTCGTGAAAGCCCTCCGGCATCTGCTGTCGATGGACGACCTCGACCGCGACGACATCGACTATCTGCTGGACCTCACCCAACGATACGTGGAGGTGAGCGAACGAAAGATCCCGAGAATCCCGGCGCTGCGGGGAAAGACCGTCGCCCTGGTCTTCTACGAGGATTCCACGCGCACCCGAATCAGCTTCGCAACCGCAGCCAGTCGACTCTCCGCGGACACCCTGGGGTTCGATGTCAAGCGTTCCTCGGCCAACAAGGGCGAGTCATTGCGTGACACGATCGAAACCATCTCGGCGATGGGAATCCATGGCATCGTGCTACGTCACTTCGGCGCGGGCGCCCCTTGGCGGGTGTGCGAATGGACCGATGCCTCGGTGATCAACGGAGGTGACGGACGCAACCAGCACCCCACCCAGTCTCTCGCCGATCTGTTCACCGCACGTCAACACCTTGGAGAACTGGACGGCAAGCGTGTTGCCATCGTAGGCGACATCAAGAACTCGCGAGTTGCGCGATCCAACGCCATCGGGTTCGCCAAAATGGGCGCCGAGGTGGTGTTCGTCGCCCCGCAAACTCTGCTGCCTGTAAGCCTCGAGGGCTGGCCGGTCAGCGTCACCCACAATCTCGACGAAGTAGTGGACGAGATCGATATCTGTTATCTGCTGCGCATGCAGCTCGAGCGACAGCATGATGCTCCGGTACCCACGATGCGAGAGTTCCACCATGAGTTCGGGTTGACCGCGGCGCGTGCTGACCGGCTCAAAGAAGGTGCGCTGATCATGCATCCCGGCCCTATGAACCGAGACGTTGAAATCGCCGGCGAAGTTGCTGACCGACCCAATGCGGTCATTACCGAACAGGTCGCAAACGGTGTTGCAGTGCGCATGGCAGTGCTGTTCGTGCTGATCGGTTCGAGGCTTGATCTGGTCGAAGAAAGCAGTCTTGCCGACCAAGAGAGCGCGGTCGCATGAGCACGCTGGCCATTCGCGGGGGAACGGTGATCGACGCGCGAGGCTCCCGACGCGCCGATGTGGTCATCGGTGACGAAGGCACGATTCTTGCCGTAGGTTCGGGACTCACCGCCGATCATGCGCTTGACGCCGGTGGTTGCTTTGTCGCCCCGGGCCTGGTCGATCTTCACGTTCATCTCCGCCAACCCGGAAACGAGGAAGCGGAAACCATCGACACCGGTGCCCGCGCGGCAGCTTTGGGCGGATTCACCGCGGTGGTGGCGATGCCCAATACGGATCCAGCAATGGACTGCGTTTCGGTGATCAGCGAAGTCCGGGCTCTCGGCGAGTCGGCGATATGCGAAGTGGTTCCCTCAGCAGCAATCTCGGTGGGCCGCCAGGGAGAGGCGTTGGCGCCTATGGCTGAACTTGTGCGTGCAGGAGTTCGGATTTTCACCGACGACGGCGACGGAGTGCAGGACGACAAACTGATGCGCACCGCGTTGGATTATGCGAGTTCGCTGGCGCACCTGTGTCCCGGCGAAACCATCGTGTTGGCACAGCACTGCGAAGTTGAATCCCTCAGCAAGGGCGGATACATGCACGAAGGATCGTGGTCGAGCTGGTTGGGAATCCCCGGACAACCGTCCGAAGCAGAAGAGTTGATGGTGATGAGAGACATCGCTCTTTGCCGTCTCACTGGTGCACGGGTGCATTTCCAGCACATGTCGACCGCCGGTTCGATTTCCATGATCCGTGCCGCCAAAGCCGCGGGCCTGCCGGTCACCGCTGAAGCTGCAACGCATCACTTCTCGCTGACCGACGCGTGCTGTCAGAGCTATGACCCGGTCTACAAGGTTCATCCACCGCTGCGCACCGACGCAGATGTCGAAGCGGTCAAAGCGGGCCTCGCGGACGGCACGATCGACGCGATCGCGACTGACCATGCTCCCCACACGCCCAAATCAAAGCAGCAGACATTCGCCGACGCGCCCCCGGGGATGCTCGGACTTGAGACTGCCTTCGCGGTGGCCAACACGTATCTAGATATGCCGATCGAGTCGTTGCTCGGGGCGATGTCCTGGCGACCAGCGGCCATCTGTGGCCTGAACGGAAACCACGGCGGACCTATAGAAGAAGGTTCCGCGGGAAATCTCACGGTGATCGACCCCAACGCGGCGTGGACGGTCTCAGCAGCCGAGTTGGCGAGCCGTAGCTCCAACACACCCTATGAGGGCATGGCGTTGCGGGGGAGAGTGCGCCACACCATCTACAAAGGAGAGGCCGTGGTAATCGACGGAGTTGCGCAACGATGAGCGCATCCCGGCAGGTTCGTGCCTATCGGTTGGTGTTGGCCGACGGCGAAGTCTTTGAAGGTGAAGGAATAGGCGCTGATTTGGTTGACGGGGTCGCGTCAGGAGAGGTTGTGTTCAACACGGTTCTGTCCGGTTACCAAGAGGTGATCACCGATCCGTCGTATGCAGGGCAGATCATCACGTTCACCTACCCGCACATCGGCAACTACGGGGTAAACCCTACAGACGACGAAGCTCGCAGGCCGTTCTGTCGAGGCGTTATCATCCGTGACCTAGCCCGTCGACACAGCAACTGGCGTTCAGAAGAGGATCTCGACAGCTTCCTGCGCAGCCACGGTTTGGCCGGTATCGCGGGTGTGGACACGCGCCGCCTCACCCGTCACATCCGCGACTTCGGAGCGATGCCAGGGGCATTCGGTTCAGCCGATGTCGATGAACTGCAGGCGGCGGCCATCGCAGACCCCACGACCAGCGGGGTTGACCTGGTGCGGGTGGTGTCCACCAAAGAGCCCTACACAGTCGGTAGCGGCCGGCGCCGAGTCATTGCCTATGACCTCGGGATCAAGTCCACGATGCTGCGTCATCTCTCAGAGTTGGCAACGGTCACGGTCGTGCCCGCAGACACGCCCGCTTCCGACGTGCTGGCCTCCTCGCCCGACGGCGTCTTCCTGTCCAATGGTCCCGGCGACCCGCAAATGGCCGGATCGATTGTCACCGAACTCCCCAAGCTGCTCGGGCGCGTGCCGATCTTCGGGATCTGCCTCGGGCACCAGGTGTTGTCACTGGCCTTGGGCGGGACGACCTTCAAGATGAAGTTCGGTCACCACGGCGGCAACGTGCCTGTGAAGGATGTGCGCAGCGGCAAGGTTGAGATCACCAGCCAGAACCACAACTTCGCGGTGGAGATCGGCTCTGTGCCCGATGTCGTTGAGACGCATCTGTGCCTCAACGATGGTTCTCTGGAAGGGATGTTCCACACGGATCTTCCGGTGTTCAGTGTGCAGTACCACCCTGAAGCGGGACCCGGTCCCCACGACAGCCGCTACCTGTTCGAGGATTTCTCGCAGCTCATGGACACAACGGGTTTGGTTGCCTAGTGCCGCGTCGAGACGACATCGAGTCGATCCTGATCATCGGTTCTGGTCCGATCGTTATCGGTCAGGCCTGCGAGTTCGACTACTCCGGAACACAGGCCTGTCGAGCGCTCAAAGAGGAGGGCTACCGGGTAGTCCTGGCCAACTCGAACCCGGCGACGATCATGACCGATCCCGATTTCGCCGACGCCACGTACGTCGAGCCCCTCAATGCAGCGGTGCTCGCCAAGATCATCGAGAAAGAAAAACGCGACAACCCTGACCAGACCATGGCGCTGCTACCGACGTTGGGGGGACAAACCGGGCTGAACTTGGCTATGGAACTCGAGCGGCAGGGTGTGTTGGCCCACCACGACGTCGAGTTGATCGGAGCAGACGCGACCGCAATCGCCACGGCCGAAGACCGAGATCTGTTCAAGCAGGCCATGACCGAAATCGGACTGGAGGTCGCTCGCTCGGGGATTGCCCACGACATGGAAAAAGCGCGCGAAGTGGTCGACGAAGTCGGCCTGCCGGTCATTATCCGCCCCGCGTACATCCTCGGCGGCCGCGGCACCGGGATCGCCTCGACGCCCGAAGAATTCGAGAAGATCGCCAGCTATGGACTCGAGTGCAGCCCGATATCAGAGATCCTCATCGAAGAGTCGATAGCAGGTTGGAAAGAATACGAACTGGAGGTCATGCGCGACCGCCACGACAACTGCGTGGTGGTGTGTGCCATTGAGAACTTCGACCCGATGGGTGTGCACACCGGCGATTCGATAACCGTCGCACCGACTCAGACCCTTACCGATGTCGAGTACCAACAACTGCGCGACGGGTCGTTTGCCTGTATCCGCCGGGTCGGAGTCGAGACGGGGGGCTCCAACGTGCAATGGGCGGTCCACCCAGACACCGGTCGGCAGGTCATCATCGAGATGAACCCGCGTGTGAGCCGCTCCTCGGCGCTGGCGTCGAAAGCAACCGGCTTCCCGATAGCCAAGATCGCGGCCAAACTTGCGGTGGGCTACACCCTCGACGAGATACCCAACGACATCACCAAGAAAACACCCGCCTCCTTCGAGCCTTCAATCGACTATGTGGTCACGAAGGTGCCGCGTTGGGCATTCGAGAAGTTCCCCGGCACGTCAGGCATCTTGGGAACATCGATGCAAAGCGTTGGTGAGGTGATGTCCATCGGCAGGACTTTCCCGGAGTCTTTGCAAAAGGCGCTGCGCTCACTTGAACAAGGACGTTACGGTCTCAACTGCGACCCCGGAGAGGCAGCGTTCGACCAACTTGACGATCATGACCTGCTGGCGGCAGCTTCGGTCGCCACGCCTGACCGCCCATTTCAGCTAGAAGCCCTGCTCCGACGAGGAATTCCCGTAGAGGACATCTATCAAGCGACAGCCGTTGATCGCTGGTTCCTCGACCAGATGCTGTTGATCACCGAGGAAAGGGCTCACCTCGCCACTCGCACTCTCGCCGACGTCGACAGGCGGGATCTCAAACGCGCCAAGCAACTGGGCTTCTCCGACAGTCAACTCGCCTACCTGTGGAACACCACAGAGGCTCGAGTTCGCGAAAAACGGTTGGCTGTCGGCGTCAAAACCACGTTCAAGACCGTCGACACCTGCGCCGCGGAGTTCAACGCCGAAACCCCGTATCACTATTCGACCTACGAAGACACCGATGAGGTTCGGCCCGGTGAACGTGAGCGGGTCATCATCTTGGGTTCGGGGCCGAACCGCATCGGTCAGGGCATCGAGTTCGACTACTGCTGCGTGCACGCCAGCTTTGCTCTCGGAGATGCCGGATATGAGACGGTGATGGTCAACTGCAACCCCGAAACCGTCTCGACCGACTACGACACCTCCGACCGCCTCTATTTTGAGCCTCTCACCTACGAGGATGTGATGAACATCATCGAGAGTGAGAAACCCCTCGGCGTCATTGTGTCTTTGGGGGGACAAACCCCGCTGAAACTCGCCGATCAACTGCCTGCAGAACTCATTCTGGGCACGTCGCCGAGCGCGATCGACGCGGCGGAGGATCGAGAACAGTGGAATGCACTTTGTGCCCGGCTTGAAATCCCCCAGCCGGCCGGTGGAACGGCCAAGAACATCGAAGAAGCCCTTGAGATCACTTCCCGTATCGGCTACCCGGCGCTGGTGCGCCCTTCATATGTGCTCGGCGGGCGGGCAATGGAGATCGTCTATGACGATGAGAATCTCCGCAGAGCCATGGACGAACTGGCCGGATTCGGATCGTTGGGTCGTGAGGGAGGGTTGTCCGCGCAACGCCCGGTTCTGATCGATCGTTTCCTTGAAGACGCCACCGAGGTCGACGTTGATGCGATACGTGATCACCTCGGAGATTTCGTGATCGGCGCAGTAATGGAACACGTCGAGGAAGCTGGTGTGCACAGCGGAGACTCCGCCTGTTCGATCCCGCCGACGAATCTCACCGCATCCACCGTTGAACTGATCGAGAGTTACACCGCCAGAATCGCCGCGGCGCTCGAGGTGAAGGGACTGATCAACGTGCAGTACGCGGTGAAGGAGAACCAGGTCTTCGTGATCGAGGCGAACCCGCGAGCTTCAAGAACTGTCCCGTTCGTCGCCAAGGCAACCGGGGTGCCACTCGCCAAGGTGGCCAGCCGGGCAATGCTCGGCGCAACCCTGGACGAACTTCGGGCCGAGGGCCTGCTGACAGAGCCGACTGAATCTGAGCATGTGGCAGTGAAGGAAGCGGTGCTGCCGTTCAATCGTTTTCCCGAAGCCGACGCGGTGCTCGGACCAGAAATGCGTTCCACCGGTGAGGTGATGGGGATTGACCTGACTCCAGGCTTGGCGTTCATGAAATCTCAACTGTCGGCTGGTACCCGACTTCCAGAAGCTGGACCAGAAGAAGTCACGGTGTTCATGTCGTTAGCGGACCGTGACAAGACCCTCGGAGCTGAGGTGGGACGCGGATTTCAAGATCTCGGATTCTCGATCGTTGCCACCAGCGGCACCGCAGCAATGCTGCAAACCGCCGGAGTTGCCGTTGACACCATCGTTTCGAAACTTGGTGAAAGCGGTGGAGTCCACGCGGTTGAGTTGATCGAACGCGGTGATGTGCAACTGGTCGTCAATTCACCGAGGGGCCGCCGCCCCCGTGCGGACGGAGCGCACATTCGAGCCGCTGCGGGACTGGCGAACGTGCCGCTGTTGACCACCGCAACCGCAGCTATGGCGGCAGTTGAGGGGTTGCGGGACTGGGCACGTTACCCGTTGAGGGTGCGGAGCCTTCAGGAATACCACCAACGAGGCGGATATCCAGGTGCCGTCGGTGGTTTCGAATGGCCGAGCGGGTGACTGTGCAGTGGTAGATCTGTCGACCTCTGTGGGCTCGGTGAAGCTCAAAGCCCCGGTTCTGACCGCCTCGGGCACCGTGGGCTACGGTGCAGAGTTCGCCCGCTACCTGCGTCCCGCAGAACTGGGCGCAGTGGTGGTCAAGTCGATGAAGGCGACACCGTGGGAGGGCAATCCCGCACCTCGGGTGCACCCGACTCCCGCGGGCATGATCAACAGTGTCGGACTCCAAGGTTCAGGAGTACACCACTGGCTCGAACATGAGCTGCCCGACTTGGAGGCCACAGGCGCCGCCATCGTGGCAAGCATCTGGGGCAACACCATCGACGAATACTCAAAGGCCGCCGATGCACTCGCAGACGCATCACCGGCGGTGGTGGCACTGGAAGTCAATGTGTCATGTCCCAACCTCGAAGACCGCAGCCGCATGTTCGCCCACAGCACCAGTGCCACCTCCGATGCCATAGAGGCCACCGCCGGTTGCGGTCGACCCCGCTGGGCCAAGCTCAGCCCCAACGCGCCCGACATTGCAGAAATCGCCGCGGCCGCCCATTCGGCCGGTGCGGAGGCCGTGGTTTTGACCAACACGTTGTTGGCGATGGTGATCGATCCGAAGACCCGCCGCCCGGTACTTGGAGCGAAGCGAGGCGGGCTGTCGGGAGCGGCCATGCGCCCTGTAGCAGTCAGGGCCGTATACGACGTCCACGAGGCAGCCTCAGGGTTGCCGATCGTTGGTGTCGGTGGCGTTACCTGCGGAATCGATGTGGTCGAATACCTGCTTGCAGGTGCTTGCGCGGTGCAGGTCGGCACGGCCACATTCGCCGACCCTCGAGCGCCTAGACGGATTCTGAGTGAGTTTGAACAATGGTGCGACCGCCACGAAGTGGAGCGCCCAGGTGACCTCATCGGCGAGGCACATGGCTAACTATCGACTCATATAATTGCCTTCTTTTCTCGTGGCCTCTAGTGTTTCTGTCATGTCTAACCCTCCAAAGTTGTCAGACGAAGCGCGAGCCGCAGCACTTGCAAAGGCAACCGAAGCGCGAAAGGCCCGTAGAGAGTTGAAGCATCTGTTAAAGATGCGATCGTTGACTCTTGCTGAGGTTCTCGAAAAAGCCGACAGTGACGAAATCGTCGCCAAGACGAAGACGCTGGCGGTGATCGAGTCGCTTCCCGGAGTAGGGAAGGTTAAGGCCCGGCGTGCCATGGAAGACATCGGTATCGCTGAAAACCGTCGTCTTCGAGGCCTCGGCCAAAAACAGAGAGCTGAACTTCTGGAAAGGTTCGGCTGACCCAAAGGTCTCAAACGAGGCTGGTTGATCGACGGTGATTGCAGCCTCGGACCAGTTGGTCATCGTCGTCTCGGGCCCCGGCGGGGTCGGGAAAGGCACGCTTGTAGCCCGACTACTGGATCGGGACCAGCGGCTCTGGTTGTCGCGCTCCTGGACCACCCGAGCGCGTCGTCCCGGCGAGTCGATGGAGGCCTATCACTTCACAAACCGGGAGTACTTCGACCGTCACTTGGAAGCGGGAGGGTTCCTTGAGTGGGTGGATTTTCTCGATTACCGACAAGGCACGCCAGTAGTGGAACCACCACCCGGACATGATCTTGTCTATGAGATAGACGTGTACGGTGCCCAACAGATCCGGCAGCACTTTCCCGATGCGCTGATCGTTTTTGTAGACGCGCCCTCCCGTGAAGCTCAGCGCACTCGGCTCAAAGGTCGTGGCGACCCGCCAAAGGCGATTGAAGCCCGTCTGGCCAAGGCCGCGGACGAGTTGGCGATGGCCCATGAGCTAGGTGCAGAAATCTTGATCAATGATGACTTTGATCGGGCCCTGACCGAGTTGGAAGGCTTGATCAGCGAGCGTCGCGGGAGCTAGTGGCGCTGATACGCTTGGAACCCGGTTGAACACCATGCGGTTGACGGCAAGGTTCGTCGACATCTCGGGAGAAGGCACAATGGCTCACGGCTACGACACGATGATGAATCCCTCGATTGAGGGTCTCCTTGATGATGTAGGTTCCAAGTTTCGCCTTGTCACGCTCTCAGCCATGCGCAGTCGTGAAATCACCAACTATGTGGGTCAACTCAGCCGAGGCATGGGCGCGTCGGTACCTCCTCAGGTCGCATCGACGGCCAGCAAGCCTCTGTCGATCGCCTTCGAAGAAATCGCCGCCGACAAGATCGTTGCAATAGAGGTCGATCCCGAAGCCGAAGCCGTAGCCGAAGCCGAAGCTGAAACCGCTCCGTACTACGTGGGTGCCTGACCCAGTCATCTGGCAGTGTCTGCGGCATGACCACGCTCTCGGGTCGACGCATCATTCTCGGTGTTACAGGCGGGATCGCCGCTTACAAGGCGGTTGATCTATGTCGTCGTTTAGTCGAGGCCGGGGCATACGTCACGCCCGTGTTGACCCGCGGCGCGCTCGAGATGGTGGGAGAGGTCACCTTCTCTGCGCTGGCCAGTGAACGAGCCCGCACGTCATTGTTCAACGATCCCTCAACCCCGATTCCCCATACGGTGATGGGGCAGAACGCGGACATGGTTCTTGTGGCCCCGGCGACTGCCCGGATCATTTCCGATATTCGCACCGGTCGTTCCGCTGATCTGTTGACCGCCACGATTCTTGCCACTCGGGCACCGCTGATGATCTGCCCGGCAATGCACACCGAGATGTGGGAACAGGTCTCCGTGCAGGAGAACCTCGAGGTGCTGCGTTCGCGGGGGGTGCATGTTGTGGAGCCCGAAAGCGGCCGACTCGCCGGAGGGGATGTCGGCTTGGGACGCCTTGCCGAGCCGGCCACGATTGTGACCGCTGTCCACGATGTGCTCTCCCACAATGTGTCCGCCACCGACGATCTTGCAGGCAAAAGGGTGCTCGTAACCGCGGGCGGCACCCGCGAACCGATCGATGCGGTTCGTTTCGTCGGCAACCGCTCATCGGGCAGACAAGGGCACGCACTGGCCCGCAACGCCGCTGAACGCGGCGCCGATGTTGTGCTGGTAACCACCAATCCAGCGAGCGCACCGAGCGGCGTTCGTGTCGTGAACGTGTCGACAGCCGACGAAATGCACCGGGCCTGCAGCGATGAAGCACCCCGAGCCGACGTGGTCGTCATGGCCGCCGCGGTTGCTGACTTCCGACCCCAAGAAATCGTGGATCGCAAACTGAAGAAAGACAAGGGCACGCTGAGCGTTGAATTCGAACCCACCGTCGACATACTCGCCGGACTGGGTGCAGCCAAACCCAACGGTCAGGTACTCGTCGGATTCGCTGCCGAGACTGACGACGTTGAACACAACGCGGCGGCAAAACTCGACAAGAAGAACCTCGACATCATTGTGGCCAACGATGTTTCGAAACCAGGTGTGGGCTTTGAGTACGAAACCAATGAGGTTGTGGTTCTTCGCGCCGACGGTGGCCGGCAGCAGACGCCGCTTTGCAGCAAGGACGAAGTCGCACGTGCCGTCCTTGATGCCGCAGTCGAAGCGCTGAACCACAGAACCCGTAACCGCGGAACCGATAACCGAGACGACAAGGAGCAAGAGTGAGTCGCTGGACCTTTACCTCTGAAAGTGTGACGGAGGGCCATCCAGACAAGATGGCAGACCAGATCTCCGACTCGATCCTCGATGCCATGCTGGCTGAGGATCCGATGAGTCGGGTGGCGTGTGAAACAATGGTCACGACCGGCCTAGTGATCGTGGCGGGTGAGATCGACACCGAAGCGTATGTCGATATCGCCCAAACGGTACGGAAGACGATCAAGGAGATCGGCTACGACCGTGAAGCCTTCGGATTCGACGGCAACACCTGCGGGGTCATGGTCGCCATCGATGGACAGTCAGAGGACATATCTCAAGGCGTCAACGCTTCAGAGGAAGTTCGTTCGGGGATCGCGGGGGAGCAGGACGTGCTCGACCTGCAGGGTGCCGGCGATCAGGGAATGATGTTCGGCTACGCCTGCGACGAGACCGAAGAATTGATGCCCCTGCCCATCCATCTGGCCCACCGGATGGCCGAGCGCCACGCCGAGGTCCGCAGGGCGGGCACGATCCCCTACATTCGGCCCGACGCAAAAACTCAGGTGACTTTCGAGTACGAGGACAACAGACCCGTGCGGCTCAAGACGGTCCTAGTGTCGACCCACCACGCGGAAGGGATCGACCGCGACACGATGATCCGGCCCGACCTGATCGAGCACGTGATCGTCCCGGTCATCCCGCCGGAGTTCGCCGATGACGACTACGAAGTGTACGTCAACCCGACGGGCAGCTTCGTGAAGGGCGGTCCGGTGGCGGACTGCGGCCTGACCGGGCGCAAGATCATCGTCGACACCTACGGCGGCATGGCTCGCCATGGAGGAGGCGCATTCTCAGGCAAGGATCCCTCCAAGGTCGACCGCTCCGCCGCTTACGCGGCCCGCTGGGTGGCCAAGAATCTGGTTGCAGCAGGAGCGGCTAGCCGCTGTGAGGTTCAGGTCGCCTACGCCATCGGCATGGCGCGCCCCGTTTCGGTCCTTATTGAGACGTTCGGCACCGAAACCGTCGACAAGGCCGCGGTCGACGCTGCGATCGACAAGACTTTCGATCTCCGTCCAGCGGCGATACTTGATGTCCTCAACTTGAGACGGCCGATCTACCAGAAGACCGCCTCATACGGGCATTTTGGCCGCTCCAGCGAAGGCGGTCTGTTCCCGTGGGAGGAAACGAACCGGGTCGACGACCTCAAATCGGCGTTGGGACTCTGAGGGCCCAGGAGCCGAGCGTGGAAGATGACCTTGGGGCACATCCGAACGAATGCTCCTAGGCGAACGAAGGGTCGTGCGGGTCATTCCCGATGTCTTGGGGATCAACCGCGAGTTCGACTATCTCGTTCCTGAGGCGTGGGAGGCCGACGGACGCTCACAGCGACTGGCCATAGGTTCAATGGTGCGCGTGTCTCTTGCGGGGCGCAGGGCGGCTGGATGGGTGAGCGCTGTCGATGTTGAGCCTCCGGTGGGAGTGGAGTTGGCTCCATTGAAGACCCTGAGCGGTATCGGCCCCAGTTCCGAGATGATGGAACTGGCCGCTTGGGCCGCGTGGCGCTGGGCGGGCAGCCGAGTGAGGTTCCTGCGCGCCGCTTCGCCTCCGAGGATGCTGGCCGGAGTGCCGCAGGCGTCAAGTCTCGCAGCAGTGCCGTCCGGGCCGGCAGACGTGTTTTCACAGGCATTCGAGGTCGCTCAGCAGAGCGGTGTTGCGGTGGTCAGAACCCCACCGAGCAGCGACGATGTTCCCCTGGCGCTTGAGGCCTGCCGGAGAGGCGACGCGTTGTTGTTGTTGGCTGATCCTGCCCGGGCCAGCCGCCTTGGGATCGCCTTACGTCGTGCCGGGGTGAGGGTCGCTCTGGGGACTCGCGATTGGTCTGTGGCTGCGAGTGGCGCCACCGTTGTAGGGACTCGTCCCGCAGCGTGGATGCCCATGCCGCGGCTGTCTGCGGTGGTTGTCTTCGACGAGCACGACGAATCGCACGGCGCGGAGTTGTCCCCAACATGGCATGCGCGAGTGGTCGGGTTGGAAAGAGCTCGCCGAGGTGGCGTACCGGCGGTCCTCAGCTCCCCGGTCCCGTCGCTGGAAGCCCTGCGCGCGGGCCCCTTGCTGCGGCCTGAGCGTACGGCACAGCGAACCGGCTGGCCTCTGGTTGAAGTGTTCGACCGCCGCGCTGACGACCCCACGAAGGCGGGTCTGTTCGCCGAAGGCATTGCCCGCGTTCTGCGCGGTGAGAGTCGTGTGGTTTGCGTGCTGAATCGCAAGGGCCGCTCACGGCTCATGGCATGCGCTTCCTGCGGTGAACTGGTTCGCACCCTCGATGGTGCGTTGCCCATGGTTCTCGATGACGATGAGCTTCGTTCGCCCGACGGCACCGAGGTCCGCCCACCGGTCTGCGCGCACTGCGGCCATACCCGTTTGAAGAACCTCCGCGCAGGTGTCACCAGAGCCAAAGAAGAACTTGAAGCTCTCGTTGGAGAGGCGGTCGACGAGATCACCGCATCGTCGGTGGAGCAACCGACGACCCGCGTGGTGATCGGGACCGAAGCAGTTCTGCATCGCGTTGAGGATGCCGGCGCCGTCGTGTTCTTGGACTTGGATTCCGAACTGCTGGCACCGCGCCAAAGAGCTGTGGAACAGACGATGGCGTTGTTGGCACGAGCGGCTCGTCTGTTGGGACCAAAAGACGCGGGCGGGCGTCTGGCACTGCAAACCCGCCAGCCAGACCATGAGGTCGTGCGGGCTGTGTTGCGCGGCGACCCCTCGATCGTCGCGGTAGCAGAACGCGATCGGCGCAGAGCCGCGAAGATCGCGCCTTATGGCGCACAGGTATTGGTCTCCGGTGCAGGAGCGGCGGAGTTCATTGCCGCGCTCGGTCATCCGTTCGGGGTTCGAATCCTCGGCCCTTCAAACGATCGCTGGCTACTGCAAGCCGACACCCACGAGCCAATCCTCAACGCTCTGGAGGCCACGCCGCGCCCCGAAAGCCGTCTGCGAATAGAGGTTGACCCCCTCCGAGCCTGAACCTGCGTGCTTGAGAAGATCCCGACGCTCTTTGCTGGATTCAGTGGTCGGGAGTGTCGGTCCAGTTGGTGCGGCGAGTTTCGTAGAGAGCGATCGCAGTGGCGATCGCAACATTGAGTGAGCCGACCTTGCCGAGTTGGGGAATGAAGGCGACGCTGTCGCAAGCGGCGAGCGTGGCCGGGGTGATCCCGCGGTCCTCATGGCCTATCACCAAGGCGATATCGCCTGCTAGATCGGTGTCATGCAGAGGCAGCGCATCACTGGTGAGCTCGACCGCCACGACGCGGTAACCGTTGGCTCGCGCCGCGGTTACTGCTGCGGGACCCGAATCGATCTCTGTCCAACTCAGGTAACGGGCGCTCCCGAGTGCAGTCTTGTCGACCTTGTCGTGGTCCGGTGCAGTGCCCGCCGCGATCCACAGGTGGTCGACGCGCTGCGCTGCGGCGGTGCGCACAATCGACCCGACGTTGAATGGATTTGCGACGCCGTCGAGGATCAACGCCACGCGGCCGGTGGTGCGCTGGCGCCATGACCTGTGAAGCCGTTTCATGCCAGTGCCATCAAGTTGTGTCACGAGTCCTCCCGTGGGTTGACTTCGAGTATGCGATAACCGGAGCGACTGACCAACCGAATTGTTGGGAATCCTTGGTCTGTCAGCCAACGGTTCAAAGAATCGCTGCCGAGATGCTTCTGCACGACCAGATGGGCTCGACCGTCGGGGTTCAAGCGGCTGAGCCAACTCTCAAGGAGGTGATGCAACGCCGGTTTGCCGATTCGAATCGGTGGGTTCGACAAAATTCGATCAAAGCGAACACCCTCCGGGATCTCGGTGGGTGACGCCACGGTCACACGTTCGGCGGCGTCTATTGCTCGCGCATTGATCTCGGTAAGGGTCCGGGCGCGTGTGTTGGTGTCTATGGCCCATATTCGCCCGCCACGGGTTCGCAGAGCCGTGACGCAGGCTATCGGACCCCAGCCGCAGCCGAGGTCGAGCGTTACCGTGTTGTCCTCGATGAGCGGAGCTTCTGTCAACAGCAATTTGGTACCTGGGTCGAGGCGGTCGTGCGAGAACACTCCGCGGTCCGAGGTGAGGGTCACACCCACGTCGGGCAGGTTGACCTCAATTTGCGTCGGCTTCGAGGCCGCCGCCGGATCCTGATCGAAGTAGTGCGCGCTCTCCACAGCTTCGACCGTACCCGGCAGCCCTGTTGCAGGCACGGTCTTGTGTTGGCTGAGTTTGTGGGCTTGGGCGGGTGAAACCTCGCGCTAACCTGAGCGGGTGGCTAGTTACGACGTCCGCGTCATTGGAGACCCTGTCCTGCGCCAGAAAGCTCGGGACGTCAATGACATTGACGGTTCGCTGGTGCGTCTCGTCGACGACATGATCGAAACGATGTATGAGGTGCCCGGGATCGGACTTGCAGCGCCGCAGGTCGGAGTTCAGAAGCGTCTGTTTGTTTGGGACATCGGCGAGGGGCCTCGGGTGATCGTCAACCCTGAAATCGTTGAATCCGACGGCGAATGGCTCTACGACGAGGGCTGTCTCTCGATTCCCGGTCTGTCCTGGGAGATAATTCGCCCCAAAACGGTCCACCTGGTGGGCCGTGATCTCGACGGCAACGAAATGTCCCTGGAGGTCGACGAACTCGAAGCCCGCCTGTTTCAACACGAAATCGACCATCTCGAAGGCACCTTGCTGATTGAGCGGCTCGATTCCGACACCCGCAAAACCGCGCTGAAGGCAATCCGTGACCTTCAGCTAGCCGAGGCCATGCCCACAACGGTGAGCACTGGGCCCGCGAACACAGGTGCTGGCCAAGATCTAAGGCTGCCGTGACCATTCCGCCAACGGCGGAGATCCAGCGCATCGTCTATCTCGGCACGCCCGCTGCCGCAGTGCCGCCCTTGCGCGCTCTATGTGGCGCTGGTTATGAGATCGGTTTGGTCGTGTCACGGCCCGACACTCGACGGGGGAGAGGCGGGACCTTGCAGCCCAGCCCGGTGAAAGCAGCTGCCCTTGATCTTGGTCTCGATGTCAGCGACGATCTCGAAGACTTGGCAGGAGTGAGCGCCGATCTCGGGGTGGTGGTTGCTTTCGGTGAAATCATCCCACCAGCGCTTCTTGAACAGTTGTCCATGGTCAACATTCATTTCTCGCTGTTGCCGCGTTGGCGGGGGGCAGCTCCGGTGGAACGGGCGATTCTGGCCGGCGATGAAGTAACCGGAGTCAGCTTGATGGCTGTCGACGATGGCTTGGACACCGGGGCCATTTATCGGCGAGCCGAAATCTCGATAGACTCTGACGAAGAAAGCGGAGCTTTGAGAGCGCGGCTGATAAAGCTCGGCACCGAAGTACTGATTGAGGCGCTTGCCGAAGGACTGGGCGAACCCGAACCGCAAATTGGCGAGCCGGTCTACGCCAGAAAGATCACCGCGGAGGATCGTCATATCGACTGGACACAACCGGCGGTTCAGATTCACCGACAAGTGCGAGTCGGAGGTGCTTGGACCACATTCCGCGACCAACAGTTCAAGATCTGGCGCACCGCGGTGGACGATTCTCCCGTTGCGCCCGATGCTGACAGGCAGCGCGCCGGGTTGCCCGGAGCGATCAGCGGCTTGTCGGTAGCTACCGGTGAGGGGCGAATCGATTTGCTGGAAGTACAAGCGCAAGGCCGAACGCGACAGGTTGCGTTCGCTTGGCACAACGGTGCCCGCCTGACACCCGAAGATCGGTTTGTCTGAGAACGTGCGCACAGATGTTCGCCGGATCGCCGTCGATGCTGTAGTTCGCATCGAGACCGAGGGTGCTTTCGCCAACGTCCTGTTGCCGAAGATGCTTGCTCGGGCTGACCTCGACACGCGCGACAAGGGTTTCGTAACCGAGTTGGTTTACGGGTCCACTAGACGCAAACGGGCACTTGACCATGTTGTCGACCGGTTCTTGGTCCAAGATCCGCCGCCTGCAGCGCGCGCCGCGCTGCGGTTGGGCGCCCACCAACTGATCGAGATGGGAACACCGCCTCACGCCGCAGTCTCGGCCACTGTGGAAGCGACACCGAAGAGGTTCCGTGGACTCGTCAATGCGGTTTTGCGAAAGGTTGCGACCGCGCACGCCGCGGGAATCTCCTACCCGAACGACGCGGTGGCACTCAGCTATCCAGACTGGATGGTTGCGCGTCTGAGAGAGGATCTCGGCGACCAGGAAGCCAACGATGCCCTGCTGGCGATGAACCTCCCGGCACGCACGCAACGTCGCGAAGACGGCTACGTCCAGGACAGGAGTTCCCAGCGAGTCGCAGCTCTGGTACCGGCCGCGCCAGGCGATGTCGTTTTGGACCTGTGTGCTGCTCCGGGGGGCAAGTCGACTGAAATCGCTGGCAGAGGGGCCGCCGTGCTCGCTGCAGATCTTCGGCTCGGGCGAGCTGGGCTGGTCGTTCAGAACGCCGAGAGACTCAGATGCAGCCACAAACTCGAACCGAACGGAGTCGCAGTCGTAGTAGCGGACGGTACCGCACCCCCGTTCAGGCGCCGCACATTCGACGCGGTTCTGGTTGACGCTCCCTGCTCGGGTTTGGGTTCTCTGAGGCGGCGTCCCGACGCGCGTTGGCGCATTGAGCCCCAAGACATTGACAACCTGGCGACGCTCCAGCAGCAACTGTTGAAGAGCGCTGCGGATCTCGTGATACCAGGCGGAACCCTCGTCTACAGCGTCTGCACTCTCACCGCGGCCGAAACCACGGAGGTCCTTGAAGCGACCGACGCCGATCTCGCCGCGCTCGGTTTCGAACAAGTCACGAGCGACCTCTCGCTCCCGGCATCCGACCATGACGGCATGTTCTGTTCAGTCTGGACTCGTGGTCTTCGCCGGGCGTAGCCGGAGCCGCGGTTGCTTGTTGCGGGGCGTAGCCGGAGCCGCGGTTGCTTGTTGCGGGGCGTAGCGGGAGCCGCGGTTGCTTGTTGCGGGGCGTAGCGGGAGCCGCGGTTGCTTGTTGCGGGGCGTAGCGGGAGCCGCGGTTGCTTGTTGCCGGGCGTAGCCGGAGCCGTCATGGCGCTATAGCTTCGTGGCATGGTTCATCATCACCACCAAGAGAACGACTCGGATGTTGCGCCACTGCATGCGAAGGTTCTGACCGTCTCTGATGGTGTGGTCCACGGCACGCGCCAAGACAAGTCCGGAGAAGCTCTTGAGTCTCAGCTGACCGCTGCTGGATGGACCGTCGTGGAGCGGACGGTGAGCGAAGACGGAGAGCGTCCAGTGGCGGAGACTTTGAGGCGCCTTGCCGAGGGCTTCCACGGCCTGATCGTCACCACCGGAGGCACAGGTTTCGGTCCCCGCGACCGCACCCCTGAAGGGACCAGGGCAGTAATCGACCGCGAGGCACCGGGGTTGGCTGAAGCCATGCGGTTGGTGAATCCCCTCGGGCGTCTGAGCCGCGGTGTGGCAGGCACACTCGACGCCAGCCTGATTCTCAACACTCCAGGATCGTCGAAGGGCTGCGTCGAAACCGTCGACGCCGTGCTTGATGTACTCCCGCACGCGGTAAGGCTCTTGGTCGACAACACCGACCCGCATCCTCATCACTAGCCGGCCTAGCATGAACCAAGACGAGCACTACATGGGGCTGGCAATCGAAGCGGCCCGCAATGCTCGACATCGGTCGTCGCCCAACCCGTGGGTCGGCGCTGTGCTGGTTGGTGCCGATGGCAGCGTAGTTTCGGGCTCCACACAGGCCTACGGAGGCGCCCACGCTGAGACCATGGCCTTGAACGAGGCGACCAATGCTCAGGGTGCGACGCTCTACACCACGCTTGAACCCTGCAATCACACGGGTCGGACGGGTGCTTGTACCGAAGCGCTCATCGGAGCGGGGATCTCGCGGGTCGTCGCAGCGATCCAAGACCCGGACCGATTGGTTGCCGGCCGTGGGATCGAGCGGCTTCGTCAAGCAGATATCGATGTCACGATCGGCGTGCGAGCCGAAGAAGTCGAACTGCAACTGCGCCCCTACTTGCACCATCGCCGCACCGGTCGTCCCTGGGTGGTGCTGAAGCTGGCGACAACTCTTGACGGTCGAGTCGCAGCGTCCGACGCAACATCACAGTGGATCACCGGAACACAAGCACTGGCTGATGTTCACCGGTTGAGAGCGATATCAGATGCGATTGTGGTGGGTGCGGGCACCGTCCGAGCCGACGACCCGTCACTAACGGTGCGCCATTGGCCGGGCGAGGATCAAACAGTCGACCCCGAAGAGGTTCGCGATCCTCGCCGAATCGTTCTCGGTTCGGTGCACCGCGCCGCGAAAGTAAACCCCTGTCTCGAATGGGACCTAGGTCTCGACGAACTCCTTGAACATCTCGGTGATTCAGGGGTCGTTCAGTTGCTGGTGGAAGGCGGTCCGACCGTGGCCCACTCGTTCCACAGCGCAAGACTCGTGGACCATTATGTGTTCTACGTGGCACCAGCCTTGATGGGCGGAGATGACGGCGCGGGGTTGTTCAGCGGCCCCGGCGCTGGGACCATCAACGAAATCTGGCGTGCAAAGTTCGAGAGTGTCCAAGAACTCGGCGACGATGTACGCATAGACCTGTACGCACAGAACTAGTGAAATTCGCAGCTAGTTGAACCGGTGCGCCGCTAACCTCATCGCGGTGTTAAAGCTGGTTCTTCCCAAAGGATCGCTGGAGAAGGCGACGCTTGAGCTCTTCGAAGCCGCCGATCTGAGCGTGGAGCGTTCGTCGTCTGTCGCCTACAAGGCACAGGTTGCTGATCCGCGTATCGAATCGGTTCGGATTCTGCGCCCGCAGGAGATCCCGGGTTACGTAGCGGACGGATTGTTCGATCTCGGCATTACCGGACGAGACTGGATTGAAGAGACCGACAGCGACGTCGAGAGTCTTGGAGAACTGAAATACTCCAAGGCGACCTCGCGGCCGATACGGGTTGTTTTGGCGGTTCCGCAAGACTCGCCCTGGGACTCGGTCGCAGATCTTCCCGATGGCGTGAGGGTGTCTACGGAGTACCCCGAAATTACCCGGCGGTTTCTTGTTGACGCTGGTGTTGATGCCGATGTGCGTCTCAGTTACGGAGCCACCGAAGCGAAAGTCCCCGACATTGTTGACCTGGTTGTCGACATCACCGAGACCGGGCAGGCGTTGAAGGCAGCGGGGCTGCGCATAATCGACACGCTGTGCACCTCCTACACCGAACTGATCGCCAACCCTGAGTCGTTTGCCGACCCGAAAAAAGCGCACGCAATGCGTCAGATCAACACCCTGCTACAGGGTGTCCTCGAGGCGCGGGGCAAAGTGTTGGTGAAGATGAACGTCCCGGCCGGTCGCCTCGATGAGGTGATTGAGTTGTTGCCGTCCATGAAAGCGCCGACCGTCAATGAGCTGTTTCGAGGAGCTGGATACGCGGTCGAGACGGTCGTGGCCAAGTCTGAGATCAACATTCTGATTCCGGCGCTACGCGACCACGGGGCCAGCGACATCGTTGAGCTCCCGATCGCCAAGATTGTCCCCTAAGAGCGCGCGCAAATAGGTGACAAGAATCTCAACGGATTTTGCTGCAACTGTGGCCGCTCCAAGCAAAGCCGCAGGTCAAGATGCCGAAGCTTCAGTCGGAGATTCAGGCATTTCTGCAGATCAGCGCCTATTTGCGGGGCCTCTAAGGCGTTGCTTTGCTTTCGCCGGGCGTAGCCGGAGCCGCGGCGGCGCGGGAGCCGGGGGTGGGTGCGTTGCTGTTGCCGGGCGTGACCGGAGCCGCGGGGCCTCAGGATGCTGCGGTGTTGCCCTTCAGCTGCACGAACGCCATACGTATCTGATCGAGAGCTTGCTTCACGGCTTCTTCGTCGTCTCCGAGTCGGCCTGCCAGACCGGTGACGATCGCGTTCAGGGCGTCTATCGCGACGGTGGCCTCAGCAAAGTTAGGCGTTTGCGCCGAAAGATGAAGCGCTGCGAGTTCGTACAAACCCATCGCATGGTTGGCCACGATTGTGGCAGCGGGCGTGCTGATGAGCCGTTCGCGTGCATTGGCCATCTCTTTGACCATTTCTTCAGCCCTTGCTCGTTCCTCGGGACTCAGGTCGTCAAGGCTCATTCCCTCCGGCAACGCGGCCGCTATCTCATCGTCGAGGCTGTCATCGTGTGCTGGTTCAGCAGCGTCGCCTGGATCCGAAGTTGACGGGCGATCTACGGGGTGTTCCCCGGCGGGTGTCCACAAAGAACTCATGCTGATACGCTATCGCTGACAATTCGAACACCGAAGTGGGGGAATCTCTCGAGAAGCCTCCCACCTGGCCACAAGGTCGTCATCCGGCGGTCGCAGTGCGTCCAGGTCGACGAATCGGCAACGCTCCAGTGAGTGTGATCGTGGATGTCGACATTGCGGTATCCACTACACGACGGAGGTTTCGTGCTCACGAGGAGTCCAGGGCGATAGCACCGCCAAACAACGAGCCAAGGATCAACGAACGGATCCGCGCCCACCAAGTCCGACTTGTCGGGCAGGACGGTGAGCAGATTGGCATCACTTCACTATCTGAAGCGCGTGACATAGCTCAAGCTGCAGATCTCGACCTGGTTGAGGTGGCTGAGCAGGCCAATCCGCCGGTTTGTCGGATCATGGATTACGGCAAGTGGCGATACGAGGCCGACCAGCGGGCAAAAGAATCCAAGAAGAAATCTTCCAACCTCACCGTCAAAGAGATGAAGTACCGTCCCAAGATCGGACCCGGCGACTTCGACACCAAGACACGCAAGGTGGTTGAGTTTCTCGGCGGAGGCCACAAGGTCAAGGTCACGATCATGTTTCGAGGTCGCGAGATGCAGCATCCCGAACTCGGACGTCAGATCCTAGATCGGGTTTCTGAGGCTGTGGAACACGTTGGCAAGGTTGAGTTTCATCCCCGCCAGGATGGTCGCAACATGGTGATGGTGTTGGCCCCAGACAAGCGAGCGCAAGCTCGTCACGAGAAACAATTGCGAAAAGACGCAGAAGCTGCGGTCGTAGGGGCCGAGCCGAGCGCTACTCAAGAGACAATCGATCAAACACCCACAACCGAGTGACCAATCGGCTCCAGCGGACGCTGAAAGATCATCAACATCAAGAGAACTGAGAATTGACATGCCCAAGATGAAGACCCACAAGGGCGCGCAGGCCCGGTTCAAGCGCACCGGCTCAGGCAAGCTGAGGCGGCGTAGCCAGAACAAGAACCACATCCTCGAGAAGAAGTCTCCGAAGCGCAAACGCCAGCTTCGCAGACCGGCTTCGGTGTCCCCGGCTGACGAACCGCGCATCCGCGACCTCGGCATCTGAACCGTACCTGAGACCGCATTCACCAAGACAAGGAGCCAACGATGGCCAGATCAAAACGCGCCGTACATTCCAAGAAACATCGCCGGGTCGTCCTTGAGCGGGCCAAGGGCCACTACGGCAATCGTTCTCGCAGTTTCAAATCAGCGAACGAATCAGTTATGCACGCCGGCAACTACGCCTTTCGCGACCGACGTGCCCGCAAAGGCCAGTTCCGGAAATTGTGGATCCAGCGCATCAACGCGGCGTGTCGCGAGAACGGCACCTCCTACAGCCGCTTCATTGCGGGTCTGAAAGCGGCGGAGATAGAGGTTGACCGCAAGATGCTGTCGGAAACTGCGATTCACGATCCAGCCACTTTCACGGTGCTGGTTGAGACCGCCAACGGAGCACTAGCCGACGCCTGAGTCCTGCTCGGATCGGCTGAGTGGCCCGTTTCAATGGACCGAGTCGAAGTCAAAGGTCCCAACAATCGTCGAGTCGTTGAGTTGCGGCGACTCATCGACGGAGTCGGCGCGAATTCAGCAGAGATCGTGTTGGAGGGCGAGCGCACCGTCGGCGAGGCACTTGATGCCGGACTGCGGCTGACCACCGTCATCGTCCCCGAGAGCACGGTCATCTCCGCGAAGAGCACGGGCCCGAAGAGCACAGGTGACATGTTCGCGGGCTCGACGTTGCGGGAGCGCCTTGACGACACCGTTGAGATCCTCGTCCTGCGAGACAGAACCTTTGAGCGTCTGGCGCCATCGGTCACTCCCCAGCCGATGCTGGCTGTGGTGCCACGCCCGCAAGCCCAGATCCCGACCTGGTTCGACGCAGACGAGTTCGCGATCGTGCTGGTCGGAGTTGCCGACCCGGGCAATGTCGGCACGCTCATCCGAGTTGCCGATGCAACAGGCGCGGCGTGTGTTGTCGTGGTCGGGGGTGCTGACCCGTGGCGTCCCAAGGCGGTCCGCTCCTCGGCCGGTTCGGTGTTGCGAGTCCCGGTGGTGAGCGGAACCGATGTGAGAACGAGTTTGAATCGACTGCGAGCCGCCGGAGCCAAAATCGTGGCGACCGACGTGCGTGAGGGCATTCCACACCACAGCGGTGTGCTCAACGGTCCGTTGGCGATCGTGCTCGGGTCGGAGTCCCACGGCCTCGACCGCGCCATTGACTCCCTCGTCGATGCGTGGGTACGGATCGACATGGCAGGCAACGCCGAATCTCTCAACGTCGCAATGGCCGGTACGTTGCTGGCCTATGAAGCGAGCAGGGCCGGCCTATGAAGCCAGCAGGTCTGCGTTTTCGGGGTGATCACGGATGAAGGCGGCGGCGAAGCCGCATAGAGGAAGGATGCTCTGCTCGTTCGTCCGCAAGTCATCGAGCATTCCTCTCATTAGTCGGTCGGCCAGGCCCCGGCCTCGCATCGACGGGTCTGTTTCGACATGCGGAACCACCACGATTGTGCCATCGAGTTGATAGTCGGCGACCGACACGATGCGGCCTTCGACGATCAATTCGTAACGCTGGCGCGCTGGGTTGTTTCGAACTTCATTGGTCACGCCGCAAAGTCTCCCAGATATTGGGAGCCAACGCGTTGGTGCACCTCGTAACCTGTTCGTTTGATGATAGAGACGCTCCGCCAGACCGCTGTTGAAGCGAAGGCCCGACTGGCCGAAGTCGAAGACCTCGACGAGCTGGCGGAGCTTGATGTTGAGTTCCTGGGCAAGAAATCAGCGGTGACTCTGGCCAAGCGGCAACTCGGGTCGCTGGATCCAGACGAGCGCAGAACAGCCGGACGGGAGGTGAACGAGATCCGCGCGGAGATCGAAACGGCTGTGGAGTCTGCCCGTGAACGTTTGGCTCAGGCCGCTAGAGTGCTGCGAATCGAGGCTGAACGGCTTGATCTCACGGAGTTCCGCGGCAAAGCACGGCGCGGCTCTCTTCATCTTGTCACCCAGTCCCGGGACAGACTCGAAGACGTCTTCGTAGGCATGGGTTTCACAGTCGCCGAAGGCCCCGAAGTCGAATCGGCGTGGTACAACTTCGAGGCTCTCAACATTCCCGAATGGCATCCGGCTCGCGGCAGCTTCGACACGATCTTTGTGGATTTGGGTGAGCCTGAAGAGGTGATGCTGCGTTCGCACACCTCGCCGGTTCAGATCCGCACGATGGAGAACCAGAAGCCGCCCATCTACATCGTCGCCCCGGGCAGGACCTTCAGAACAGACACCGCCGACGCGACCCATTTGCCCGCCTTCAATCAAATCGAAGGCCTGGTAGTTGATCGAGGCATAACCATGGGTGATTTGGCGGGCACGATCGACGAGTTCGTTCACACCTTTTTCGGCGGCGACGTCAAGAGCCGACTGCGTCCATCGTATTTTCCGTTCACTGAGCCGAGCGCAGAGTTCGATATCTCCCGCGCTGATGGAACGTGGCTGGAATTGGGGGGGTGCGGAATGGTGCATCCCAACGTCTTGCGCAACTGTGGAATCGATCCCGACGAATGGCAAGGCTTCGCGTTCGGGTTCGGTATCGATCGTCTCGCGGTCATGCGCCACGAACTCGACGACATTCGTGAACTGGTCAACAACGATGTTCGGTTCCTGAGGCAGTTCTGATGAAGGTGACTCTGTCCTGGCTTCGGGAGTTCGCGCCTGATATCGACGGAGATCCGGTCGAGTTGAGCGAGACCTTGAGCGCGCTCGGTTTGACCGTGGAGGACATGACCCTGATCGGCGACATCGTCGACGGTGTCGTGTTGGCGAAGGTTCTCGATCTCCGGCCCCACCCCGCAGCCGACAAGATCCAGCTCGTCGACGTGGATGCAGGCGACGGCCAGGCACGGCAGGTGTGCTGCGGTGCCTTCAACATGGCTGTCGGTGATCTGATCCCGTTCGCGACACCGGGCACCGTGATGCCCAATGGCTTGAAGATTCAAGAACGCAAGATGCGCGGCGAAGTGTCGGCCGGCATGTGCTGTTCTGGCGGTGAGCTTGGCCTCAGCGATGACCATGAGGGAATCCTCGTGCTCAATGACCGGGTTGTTCCCGACGCTGAGCTGGGAATGGACGTGGCAGCTGCCATTGGCGCAGAACCCGACGTGTTGTGGGACCTGGAGGTGAATGCCAATCGCCCCGATGCCATGTCTGTAGCGGGAGTGGCGCGCGATCTCGCTGCTGCGCTGGGAGTCGACTTCTCGTTCGGCGACTACCGCGTTGCCGACAGTTCGGCCGCCGACGAGGACGTCAATGAACTGTTGAACGTCGAGATTCTCGACCCGACGCTGTGCGGGCGGTTCGTGGCGACCGTGCTGCGTGGTGTCACAGTTGGAACTTCGCCGCAGTGGTTGGCCGACCGGCTCAGATTGGCGGGCATGCGGCCGCTCAACTCGATCGTCGACATCTCCAACTACGTGATGCTCGAGTTGGGTCAACCCAACCACACCTTCGATCTGGCCACGATCCCCAATGGGCACCTGCGAGTGCGACGAGCGGTTCCAGGTGAGACGTTGACCACTCTCGACGGCCTGGAACGCGATCTCATAGCCAACGACGGGGTTATCACCAACGAGTCCGACGAGATCGTCAGCTTGGCTGGAGTCATGGGCGGCGCAACCACTGAGATCTCCGAGCAGACCACCGATGTCCTGCTGGAGATGGCGTGGTGGGATCCGCCGACGATCTCGCGCACTGTCAAAAGGCTCAATCTTGTGAGCGAAGCCTCCAGCAGGTTCCGGCGGGGTGCCGATTGGGGCGAGAACATCGATCGCTCAATGCAGCGCTTCATCCAGCTCGCCTCGGAGCTCGGAATCACCGCGGTCGGTGGCTTCGTGGATGTTGCGGGCGATACTCCCGATCGGACGCCGCTCGCAGTTCGCAGCGCGAAGATAAACGGTTTGCTGGGCACCGAATTGAGCGCGGCCGAAATGGCGGGGTATCTGTCTTCGATCGGTTTCGGCGCGGATGTTGTCGTGTCCGACAGCGGGACTGAGGACCTGGCTGTCACGATCCCCACCTGGCGTTGGGACACCGAAACCGAAACCGACGTTGCCGAGGAGGTGGCACGTCTGCACGGTTACGAGAACATCGCGAGGACCGTGCCCAAAGGAGAGCTCCCCGGAGGTCTCACCGACTACCAGGTCCGTCGTCGTCTGGTCAGGCAGGTCCTCGTGGGATGCGGCTGTGACGAGACCTTCCCGATGCCGTTCTTGGCGCCGGGAGACCTGCTGCAAGCAGGTCTTGCCGATAATGGGGTGACTTTGTCCAACCCGCTTGTCGCCGAGCAGTCCGTCCTGCGCACCTCGCTGCTTCCCGGGCAGCTCAAAGCGATCGCCTACAACCAGTCTCATCGCAACGCCGACGTGCGTTTCTTCGAGATCGATCACGTATATCTGCCACCCCCTGCGGACCAACTGCTTCCCGACGAACGCGAGCATCTCGCGGTTGCGCTGGCCGGTGAGGAGGCGCCGCAGGCGGTGGCGGTGCTCGATCTGCTGGAGCGGGAGCTTGGTTTGCCGAATGTCGTTTTACGCTCGGCTTCGCCCCCGGGTTTACACGCCACCCGCTCCGCAGAAGTGATAGTCGCAGGAAAGGCCAGGGGAGTGGTCGGCGAGATCGACCCGGTAGTGCTCGACAACTACGGCGTGGCTGGGCCCGTTGCGTGGCTCGAGTTGGACTTGGGTGAACTGCTCAGCGGCCCTCGGCTCAGTCGCAAGTACAGTCCTGTGTCGAAATACCCGTCGAGTGATATCGATCTTGCGTTCGAAGTGCCAGATGAGGTGACCGCAGCGGCGGTTGAGAGTTCGCTTCGCAAAGCAGGACAGGCGTTGCTGACCGAGATTGAGTTGTTCGACGTGTACCGCGGCGAGGCCATGGGTGCGGGCACGCGGAGTCTGGCGTATCGACTCCGGTTCCAGGCCCATGATCGCACTCTGACCGACACCGAAGTGGCCGATGTCCGTCAAGCCTGCATCGATGCGGTGACCAGCCACGACGGCGTTTCCCTCCGCGGTTAGATTCCCAAGTTTGGCGTTTGGTGGGTTGGTTGCCGCGCGTCGTAAGTTAGTCACCGTTGCATTTGCGCTAGACCTCCTAACATATTCTTGCTAACATGTAACTGATTTGCTGGAGGGAATCATTTGACCGAGATTCGAGCCAAGGCACAAGACCACTTGGTGCCGCATTTCACGCGCGGCGAAGCGTGGCGCCGCGACGACCTGCTCGTCATCGAACGAGGCGAAGGCTGTTACGTATGGGACACGGTGCAGTCCACCATGAAAGAGCAGAGGGACTTCTTCGTGGCCCAGGGTGAGATCGCTTCGGCACTGCCCAGCTACGACTCCTTCGTCGACACCAGCTTCCTAGAAGCCGTCAACTAAAGACCCCTCCGACCGCTGGGCAGCCGCGGTGGTACACACCCACCGCGGTTGCCCGGCGATGTTTCGCTGAGCAATAATCACTACGGGGCCCGCTTCGGGTCCGAAGGGGGATTACGTGGATTCGATTGTCCAGGGCCTGGCCGACGTATATGACGCCATCACGTATGTGATAGCGCGCGGTGCCTACTGGTTATCAGTCGTGTTCTTCGTCTTGGCTGCACTTGGAGCGGCCGGCATGCTCATTGATCTGCTGATCACGCCGACGCGGCGCTTTCGAAACGCGGACCACTCAGCGCAGCCCCGCGACGGTATCGTCCTGATTGGTCAACTCATGGCCGCAGTGGCGCTCGCCGGTGGGGTTGTCCTGGCGTTCCGCGACACCGCTTCAGCGTGGCAACCAGCAGCGTCGTTGCTGGGCGGGGCAGCGCTGTTGGGCCTCCTTTTGATCTACAGACGAGCTGATGAACAGAAACAGGCAGCTCTCGCTCGATACGTATGGCTTGCGCTAGCCGTCAGTTCGGTGGTGGCGGTGGTTTTGGCCTACATGCAGCGCGAGGACTCCTCCATTCCGTTTCTTGGCCTGTTGCTGGCGGTGTTCGTGCTGGCTCGGGCCTGGTTCTCGTTGGCCCGACCCGAGGTGCACTTCGACCCGTCGCAAGTCGAAGTCGCGCGTGAATCGAAAACCGAGAGTCCGCTTGTTGTGGAGGAGCTCGGCATGGTCTACGAATTGCCCGACGGAGGCAACGTGGAGGCCCTCAAGGACGTGACCTTCACGCTTGAGCCTGGACGCTTGCTCACTCTGCTCGGGCCGTCGGGCTGCGGCAAAACTACGCTGCTCAACATTCTCGCCGGTTTCTTGGCCCCCACGTCGGGAGCGGCGAAGCTGGGCAGCGAGTTGATCACCGGACCCAGCCAGGAACGGGGCATGGTGTTCCAGCAGGGAGCGCTGTTCGAGTGGCTCACGGTCAACGACAATGTCGGCTTCGGTGCTCGTATGAACGGGCGTTCCAGGCCCGCTTCGCGTGAGGCGGTGCAGGATCTGCTGCGCATCGTCGGACTTCAGGAATTCGGAGAAAAGGCCGTCTATGAGCTCTCGGGCGGTATGCAACAGCGCGTGGCGCTGGCGCGCTGCCTTGCCAACGACCCCAAGATCATCCTCATGGACGAACCGCTCGGCGCTCTCGACGCGCTGACCCGCGAGAAGATGCAGAGCCTGGTTCTGAACCTGTGGAACGAAACCGGCAAGACCATCGTGTTGGTCACCCACAGTGTCGAGGAGGCCCTGTACCTGGGGGACCAACTGTTCGTAATGGCGCCCCGACCGGGTCGCATCGAGCGTGTCTATGACCTGCCGTTCGCCCGGGAGGCGCTCACGGCGGACGCTCGCGAACTGAAGACCTCACCGGAGTTCATTCGCACTCGTGAGGAGATCCTGTCGATGATTTGGGAGATGGAGGAACAAATCATGGGAACGGCGGGAGGCGAGTGATGGCTGAAGGTCCCGGCGGGCACGCGCTGAAAGACAACATCGACCAACAGAGCCGACAATCGAATTGGCCGTTCAACTGGCTGTTCCGCAAGAAGGGTTCCAATGCCCGCAAGACGGTGACATTCGGCGACGCAGCCGAGGTGAGCGGCGCTCTTCCGTGGACCATCGCGAGTCTGGCGGTCATCCTTTTCGTGTGGTTCATTGCGACCACGGTCTGGGGACTGCCGTCCGAATGGTCCGACTACGCCGAAGAGGTCCGCGCCGGACTGACCGAGGACGAGAGCTACCGCCAGCGCGACCTGCTGCGCGATTGCGAGAAGTCAGCCGATGACCCCTCCGAGTATCCAGGTCTCCCGCCTTGTTCGTACACACAGTGGCTGAGCGAGTCGACCCTGCCGCATCCGCTCCAGGTCTGGGACGCGGCTTGGGACTTCGCCCGCAACGGCTACAGCGGTTTCACGCTGTGGCAGCACCTGTGGTTGAGCTTCAGCCGTCTGGCCAAGGGCCTGTTCTGGGGCGTGGCAATCGGCGTGCCGATCGGTTTGGCGATGGGGCTGTCGAATCGCTGGCGGGGCATCTTCGACCCGGTGGTGGAGTTGCTCAGACCGATTCCTCCGCTGGCGTTGATTCCACTGTTCATCGTTTGGTTCGGCATCGGGGAGGAGGGCAAGGTCAACCTGTTGCTGTTCGCGGCCATATGGATCATGGTGATCGCGGCCCGTTCCGGGGTATTGGCGGTGAACACCACCAAGGTCCATGCTGCCTACTCGCTGGGAGCGTCGAAGGCCCAGGTGTTGCGCCACGTGATTCTTCCCAACGCGCTGCCGGAGATATTCACGGGGCTGCGCGTGGCGATAGGTGTGTG
Source organism: Acidimicrobiaceae bacterium (assembly GCA_009845995.1). GTDB lineage: Bacteria > Actinomycetota > Acidimicrobiia > Acidimicrobiales > Aldehydirespiratoraceae > VXYK01. The sequence goes on from VXYK01000057.1 coordinate 36,742, forward strand.
CTGGGGCACGCTGGTCGCCGCCGAGCTGTTGGGCGCAAGTTCTGGACTCGGTTTCACTATCTTCAAGGCTCGCCAGTTCTTCCTGCTCGACCTGATGCTCTCGGCGGTGATCCTCATCAGCATTCTGGGTGTGACCATGGACGTAGCCATGCGCATGGCCGAAAAGAGGCTGATCCCCTGGCGAGGGAAGGGCTGAACGCCTCACTGTGAGCGTTCTCGAAGACTGGTACAGCAGCGCTCGGGCGAACCCGCAGCGCATCATTCTGGCCGATGCGCAAGACCAGCGGGCCATCTCCGCGGCCGATCGGCTCAATGGCGAGGGTTTGGCCGAGGCACTCGTTGCGGGCCGGGACTTCGGCTCGCTCGCTGAGGTCGGCCATGGGCCGGCCGAGAAGCTGCTGGGGGATCTGGCAGGCGTCGTCTCGGGACCTTGGGCGAATCGCCGGTTGGATGTCGATGACCCGCTGGTTATCTCCGCGGCCCTAGTGAAGACAGGCTGGGCTGCGGGTTGTGTGGCTGGTGCCAGCCGCGCCAGCGCAGATGTGGTGCGGGCCGGTTTGCGGGTGCTCGGGGTGGCAACCGGGGTGGAGGCGCTAAGCAGCTGTTTCTTTTTTGTGCTGCCCGACGGTCGCCCGATGGTTTATGGAGACTGTGGGGTGTTGCCAGACCCCGATGAGGCGCAGTTGGCGTCCGTGGCTGTTTCCAGCGCAGCGACGTTCGCTCAACTGAGCGGCGAGGAGCCTCGTGTAGCCATGCTCTCGTTTTCCACCAAGGGGAGCGCGCAACACCCGCGGGTCGAAAAGGTGCGCAACGCCACCGCGATTGCTCGGCGCTCCGTCCCGGATCTCAAGATTGACGGAGAACTGCAATTCGATGCCGCTTGGGTGCCGGCGGTAGCCGAGGCCAAGGCTCCCGGTTCTGATGTTGCGGGCAGGGCCAACGTGTTCGTCTTTCCAGATCTTGACTCCGGCAACATTGCTTACAAGATCACCGAACGTCTGGGCAAGGCGATGGCTTTCGGGCCTTTGTTGCAGGGCCTTGACGGCGTATTGCACGACCTTTCGCGGGGTTGCTCAGAAGACGACATCGTCAACGTAGCGGTGATCGCTTCAATCCAGGCGTCCGGGTTGCGCCAGGTCTAACGTTATGGTGATAGCTTCTAACGCATGACCGGACCCCTTCGGCGGACTCTGGACCCAGCTCAGGTCATTGAATGCGCCTCAGAAATTGCAGACCGAGAAGGGTTCGACGCGGTTACCCTCACCCGCGTGGCCGACGAACTCGGCGTTCGCCAGCCGGCGCTGTATCGGCATGTCGACGGCTACGACGATCTTGTCAAGCTGCTCGCTTTGAGAGGCCGTGAGAAACTCGCCGGTTCGCTCACCGAGGCGGCCATCGGAGTGTCAGGCGAGGATGCTGTCGTAGCCATCGGTCGGGCTTGGCGGGAGGTAGTGCGCACTCACCCCGGTTTGTACGCCGCCACCGACCGATACCCCTGTGCGGGTGACGTCGAGCTTGAAGAAGCGGTCGAGCGGATCGTCGCGGTCATTGCTCGAGCGCTGGGGAGCTTCAGCATTGATGAAGACGAGCGGGTTCATGTGGCGCGTGGTCTGAGGAGCTCTTTTCACGGATTCTCCCATCTGGAGTCTGGCGACGGGCATCCCCACGAACATGACCTCGATGACACGTTCGACCACCTTTTGGAACTCTTGATTGCCGGGATTCGCCATCTTGAACGATAGACAGTCTCACACATCAGTTATAGGCTCTACTACCTGACCTAGGCAGTACCTGGCTTCGCCGCTACTACTGCATTGGAGTACCTGGCTTCGCCGCTACAACCGACTCGGAATGGAGGAAAAATGACCCGGATGACGCCCAGCGAAGCGTTCGTCGAGACGATGGTGGCCAACGGCGTAACCACGGTCTTCGGCATTATGGGCAGCGCGTTCATGGACGCTATGGACATCTTTGAGCCTGCCGGCATCGAGTTGGTACCAGTCGTGCACGAACAGGGCGCGGCACACATGGCTGACGGGTATGCCCGGGTCAGTGGGCGCCACGGCGTCGTCATCGGACAGAACGGCCCCGGTATTTCCAACTGTGTGACCGCGATCGCCGCAGCGTTCTGGGCGCACAGTCCAGTTGTCATCGTCACCCCCGAAGCCGGGACGATGGGGATCGGACTCGGTGGCTTTCAGGAAGCCAACCAGCTGCCAATGTTCGAGGAGTTCACCAAGTATCAGGGGCACATCAACAACGAGAACCGCATGGCCGAGATCACCGCTCGTTGTTTCGACCGGGCGCTTTCGGAGATGGGTCCAACGCAGCTCAACATCCCTCGTGACCGCTTCTATGGCGACATCAACGTGGATGTTCCGACACCCATGCGGCTCGACCGGGGCCCGGGAGGTGAGCGCACGCTCAATGAGGCGGCGGACCTCCTGGCCGGCGCGCGGTTCCCAGTGATGATCAGCGGTGGCGGAGTGGTGATGGCAGACGGTATGGCCGAAACGGTCGCCTTGGCCGAAAGACTCGGCTGCCCGGTGGTCAACAGCTACCTGCACAATGATTCGTTCCCGGCCAGCCACCCGCAATGGTGCGGGCCACTCGGTTATCAAGGTTCAAAGGCGGCGATGAAGCTGATCGCACAGGCCGATGTTGTGTTGGCGCTCGGCACCCGTCTGGGTCCCTTCGGCACCTTGCCCCAGCATGATCTCGACTATTGGCCCACAGACGCCAAGATCATTCAGGTTGATGCTGACGCAAAGATGCTGGGTCTGGTCAAGAAGATCGATGTCGGGATCTGCGGCGATGCCGCTGCGGCAGCTGCCGCGCTGACGGAGCGACTGACTGAGCGCACTCTTTTGGCCGACGAGAACCGTGCTGAACGAACCGCGACGATGGTCGCTGAGAAGACCGACTGGGAAGCAGAACTCGACGACTGGACCGAAGAAACCGACGACTTCAGCATCGACATGATCAAAGAAGCAGCTGCCGAAGAAGGCAGTTGGCTCCACCCCCGCCAGGTGTTGCGGGAACTGGAGAGATCCATGCCCGCTCGAGTGATGGTGTCCACCGACATCGGCAACATCAATTCGGTGTCCAACAGCTACCTGCGCTTCGAAGAGCCCCGGTCGTTCTTTGCGGCCATGAGTTGGGGCAACTGCGGTTATGCCCTGCCGACCATTATTGGCGCCAAGAAGGCCGCCGATGATCGTCCGGCGGTGGCTTACGCTGGTGACGGCGCTTGGGCAATGAGCATGGTCGAGGTGATGACCGCGGTACGCCACAACATTCCGATCACCGCGGTGGTGTTCCACAATCGCCAATGGGGTGCCGAAAAGAAGAACCAGGTTGATTTCTACGGTCGCCGTTTCGTGGCCGGGGAACTCGAAGGCGGGGAGAACTACGCGGAGATCGCCCAGGCAATGGGTGCGAGCGGTATTCGTGTGGACCAACTCGACGACGTCGGTCCCGTACTGGAACGGGCGATCGACGACCAGATGACAAAGCGGCAGACCACCGTGATCGAAGTGATGACCACCAAAGAACTCGGCGATCCCTTCCGCAAGGACGCTCTGAGCCGTCCGGTCCGTCACCTGCAGAAGTACGCCGAATATACGTAACTCGCTGGCCAGTACCTAGCTTCGCTGCTACCTGTCTGGTCTGGCCAGTACCTAGCTTCGCTGCTACCTGTCTGG
>VXYK01000057.1:40455-46555 GCA_009845995.1 Acidimicrobiaceae bacterium
TTCGCTGCTACCTGTCTGGTCTGGCCAGTACCTAGCTTCGCTGCTACCTGTCTGGTCTGGCCAGTACCTAGCTTGACCGCTAGGGCGGGGAACCGGGGCCGGTGAGCGAACTCAACAGGGCGTCGATTGCTTGATCGGCGATCGCGACCATCTCTGAGTCGGTGCGGTCCTGGATGGGATGCTCGGTCAAGACGTGAGCTATGTCGCCCCCGAGGCTTCTGCTTTGCTGCGCCGCACCGTCGGCGAACTCGACGGTGGCAACGAACACCCCGGGAATACCCCGGCGTTCAAGATCGTTGATGTCGTGTACACTGCACGTCGTGCAGGAACCTCAATCGGCTAACGCTTCAATCACCGCGTCGCACGAAACAGCGATCTCATGGCGCAGATCGACTGGTGCCGGCTTCGTGAACGTCGGTTTTTTGAAGCGTTTCACGTTGGCACCGAGGCCGATCAGTTTTTCCTCCACCCGGTTGAGAAAAATGTCTCCTCGGGGTTTGGAGATGTCGAGCAGTCCGACCGTGAGTCCGTTGAGAGACTCCGGTCGAGCGACACGCTCACGTGCCTCAGGCCGCAACTCAGCTGTGGGATCAAGAACAACGGTCATCGAGTGATCTCCTTTGTGACGGTCACGCTACCGGTTGCGCCGCCTACCCAGCCAGCGATCGTAGTGGAGAACAGACCAGCGTGGCTGCCCCCGTGGACGACATGAATCCCTCCAGGCGGGAACTTCGGTAGCTGATGGCCTGCCAGGAACTCGGGCATTCCCTCTTCGATTCCACCGGCGCCGGCGACGATGTCGTCGCCATCGATCATCAGCAACGCTTCCAGCTCGGCCAGAAAACGGGCTCGGTCCCAACCAGCATCGCGGTATCGGGCCATGTGTTCGGGACTCATCACGATCACGGTTTCCATCTGCATCACCAGTCTCGGGCTGACGTTGACCCGCAGCATTTCGGCGAAGTGCTTGGTGAGTGATTCCGGCGAACGCGACTTCTGGTCGAACATCAGTCGGGGTCCTTCTCCGGGGAACAGGGTGACGGTCGAGACGTTGCGGTCGAAACCGCGAGACTCGGCAAACGTGTCGAACGCGCTGCCCTCTTCGTCTTCGGCGAAGCACAGCCCGATTTTTGAGGGGCTGCCCTGTGTGGCGCGGTCGACGCCTCCGGGTCTGCCTCCGCCGACGTTGCGAATGACCAGCTGCAGGGCGCGGCCGATCGTGTTGTTGGCGCGGTTCCCCTGACCCAGCAGATTGAAGCCGCTGTTCATGTTGATCTCGTGGCGAATCGGTCCGTTGACGATGAGGATCGGCCCTACCGGCATGGTCGTGGCCAGTAGTCCGTGCATGTTGAACTCGTCGGTGCAGGCTGCTTCAACCGCGCTCAGCACCACGGGCAGATACTCGGGCTTGCATCCGGCCATTACTGCGTTGATCGCGACCTTCTCGACGGTGCACTCGACCAGATCGGGTGGTACGACGGCCACTATGTCGCTGGGCGGGCGGTTTGTGCCTTCAAGCATTCTCAGCACGCGCGCCTCGGTTGGGGGGACGACCGGCATTCCGTCACTGAAGCCGCGGTCGAACATGGCTTCGATGTCGTCTTCTAAAGAGGCGAGTTCGATTCGTCGACTCGTGAGTGTTGAACCCGAGAATCGCACTGCGAGTTCATCGCTGAGATTCGGGTCGACGCTCAGCGAACCGCACCCGGGTCTGAACTCTGGAAGGTCGGTTCCGAGTCCGCTGAGCCCGGTGAACTCTTGCCAAGCTTCTTGAGACCAGCCGACTATGCGATCAGCTTCGGAACCGTCGTTCACGCGCAGCAGAGTGGGCACTGTCTCGATCTGGTTGTGCCATGACAGGGCGAGGTCCGCGTCGTAGGTCACCCAGTCGGCGCTTTGGGGGAAGTCAGGGTCGTCCTGGGTGATCACGGTGACTCCGACGCGTTCGGCGATCGTGGCTAGGACTGGCGCCACCAGCACGCAAGTCGGACAGTCCTTTTTGACGACGGCCACGAGACCGTCGGGGAGGGGAGCGGTGTTGGGATCGGGCACCCGCTAACTGTGGCACACCAGAAGTTGACGGTCACGCTGACAGAAGCGACATCTGTCACACCCGGTGTGCGACGCTGGTCGGCTCGCGTACGGTGCAAAGTCAATGGGGGAAACACAAGAGACCGTAGTTGTGTCGTTCCACGGCGTTCGTGGCTCGACGCCGTGCAGCTGTCCGACGGTGCAGCGCTACGGTGGCAACACGAGTTGCGTTTCGGTGGAGACTGCCGATCACGACCCGATTGTTCTGGACCTGGGTACCGGACTGCGCCCGTGGGGTTGTTCGATGTCGCAGCAGAGCGGATTGACGTTGCACGCGTTGGTAACGCATCTTCACTGGGACCACATCCAGGGCCTGCCCTTCTTTGCACCGTTGCTCTGCGGTGACACCACGTTGAACATCTATGGGTGCGCTGAACGCGGCGAGTCCTTGGCTGAGGCGTTCGGTCGGTTCATCGCCCCGCCCTTCTTCCCGATTCGGACGGCCGACCTTCCTGCCACCATCCGATTCCACGATGTCTGCGACAGCGACTTTGCGGTGGGTCTTGCCTCGGTGATGTCAAGACCGGTACCCCATGTCGGCACCACCAACGGCTATCGGCTCAGTCTTCATGGCTTGTCGATCGCTTACATCCCCGATCACCAAGAGCCCATCGGCGACCCGACATATGTCGATGAAGCCGTTCTTGAGTTGTGTGATGGCGCCGACCTGTTGATTCACGACGGCCAACTGTGGCGCGACGAATTAGAGATGAAACAGGCCTGGGGTCACAGTACGCCCGAGTATGCGCTTGAAGTCGCTCGGCAGGCCGGTGTCAAAACCCTGGTGTTGTTTCATCACGACCCCGCGCATGATGATGCCTCGGTTGATGAGATGAGCGCACGCGTGCGAGAACGGGGCTCTGAGGTGGGGGTGGACACGGTACTGGCGGCCACTGAAGGAACCAGCTTGACTTTCCCCGCTGTGTGCGAGCCCTTCGCCGGTCGCTTAGAGCAGTCCGTTCGGTCATAGAAGGGACCTGATGTCCATCGACCCAAGTGAGTTCCGACGGGTGCTCGGCCACTTCCCCACGGGTGTGACCGTGGTGACTGCGCCCACCGGTGAGGGTCCAGTGGGGATGGCGATCGGGTCGTTCGCGAGCGTCTCGCTGGACCCGCCTCTGGTGATGTTCTGTCCGGGCAAGGAATCTTCAACTTGGGCGAGAATGTCCGGGACGGACAGGTTCTGCGTAAATGTGCTCGGCGACGACCAAGCCGATGTGTGCGGCGTTTTCGCGAGCAAGTCTGAAGACAAGTTCGCGGGCATCGAATGGAGCACCAGAGCCACCGGTTCGCCCGTCTTAAGCGGCTCGATCGCTTGGATCGACTGCGAGGTCCACGCCATCCACGATGGTGGTGACCACCACATCGTGGTCGGTCTCGTGAAAGCGCTCTCGACCGAGAACGACACGGGTCCGCTGCTGTTCTTCCGCGGTGGCTACGGCCGTTTCGAGAAGCTCTGATGGCTGTCTATGCGCTTGGTGATCGTGTTCCCGAGATACATCCCGACGCGTACATTCATCCGGATGCCACGCTTATCGGCAGCGTAGTTATCGGTGCCGGGAGTTCTGTATGGGCTCAGGCGGTGATCCGCGCCGACGACAACTTCATCAGGATCGGACGAGGTTCATCGATACAAGATGGTGCGGTTCTGCACTGCACCGAGGTCCACGAGACGACTGTCGGCGACTATGTGACGATCGGCCATCTCGCCCACCTGGAAGGCTGCCAAGTCCTTGACCGCTCACTGATCGGCACGGGCTCGATCGTGTTGCATGACGCGGTGATCGGCCCGGAAGCTCTGGTTGGCGCGGCTGCTCTGGTTCCCGCCGCCATGGTGGTTCCGACCTTGGCGATGGCGCTGGGCGTGCCGGCTCGAATTCGCGAGAACGCACTCCAGAAGGGCGCCAACGATCTCAACTTTGAGAGCTATATGCGGCGCGCCAAGCACTACCCGGAACAGCTTCGCCGCATTGACTGAACGTCTCGCACGCGGTCGTAGACGTTCTTGCGCTTAGTTGTTACTATCTAGATAGGAGAAATAGCCCTCACTGCCGATAGATACGGCAGCGCCTCTAGGAGCGACATGACATCCACCGAAACCGGGACGTCAACCGACATCGGCGTCGACCTCGGCAAATACCAACTGGGGTGGAGCGACGAGGAGGACTACGTCTTCAAACCCCAAAAGGGCCTCAACGAAGAGATTCTCCGCGAGATGTCGTGGCTCAAAGGCGAGCCTCAGTGGATGCTCGACTTTCGCTTGAAGTCATATCGGCGTTTCGGCAATCGCCCGATGCCCCACTGGGGTGGCGACATGTCCGACATCGACTTCGACAACATCTACTACTACATCAAGCCCACCGAAGAGCTGAGCGACGATTGGGACGACGTTCCCGAGTCCATCAAGAACACCTACGAGAAGCTCGGCATCCCCGAAGCTGAGCGCAAGTACCTCGCGGGCGTGACCGCACAATACGAATCAGAGGTCGTCTACCACCGCAACCGTGAAGACCTGGAAGCGCAAGGTGTGTTGTTCTGCGACATGGACACTGCGCTGCGTGAGTATCCCGACATGGTCAAGCGGTACTTCGGCAAGGTCATCCCGCCCAATGACAACAAGTTCTCTGCGCTCAACAGTTCCGCTTGGTCGGGCGGCTCGTTCATCTATGTGCCGCCCGGTGTCGAGGTGGACATGCCGTTGCAGGCCTATTTCCGCATCAACGCTGAGAACATGGGCCAGTTCGAGCGCACGCTGATCATCGCCGACGAGGGTTCCAAGGTTCACTACATCGAGGGCTGCTCAGCGCCGACCTATACCTCCGACTCGCTTCATTCCGCAGTCGTCGAAATTGTGGTGAAGCCATCGGCACGGGTCACCTACACCACCATCCAGAACTGGTCCGACAACGTATTCAACCTGGTGACCAAACGCGCCTACGTGGAAGCTGAAGGCCACATGGAATGGATCGACGGCAACATCGGCTCGAAGCTGACCATGAAATACCCGGCGGTCGTGCTTGCCGGTCCCAAGGCTTCGGGCGAGGTTCTCTCCGTCGCTTACGCGGGGCCGAACCAGCATCAAGACACTGGTGCCAAGATGACTCACGCAGCACCAGAGACCAGCTCCAAGATCGTCTCTAAGTCGATCTCCAAAGACGGTGGTCGGACCTCGTATCGGGGGTTGGTGCGAGTCGAAGATGATGCTTACGGCTGTAAGAGCCATGTGCAGTGTGATGCCCTCATCCTCGATGAGGATTCCGTCTCCGACACGTACCCCTACATGGAGGTCGGTTCGGGCGATGCGGTCATCGGCCATGAGGCCACGGTCAGCCGCGTGGCCGACGAGCAGCTTTTCTATCTCCAGAGTCGTGGCCTGACAGAAGAACAGGCGATGGGCATGATCGTCAACGGCTTTATCGAGCCTGTCACGCGGACCCTGCCGATGGAATACGCGGTTGAGTGGAGCCGCTTGATCGAACTGCAGATGGAAGGCAGCGTCGGCTGATCATCCGCCGGCTGGGTAGCCGGATGGGTTAGTCGATTGGGTTAGTGACGCGGCGCGATTGCTGCGCGACAATAAAGGGATGCCGATGCGCCAGGATTGCAAGTACTTTGAATCGCGCACGTATGCCAATGGCGACACGGTGCGCAAGTGCGATCTGGATCTTGCCCCGGAAGCTCCTTGGCGCTGCCCCGACGACTGCCCGAAGTACACCCGTCGCATGGCGGACGTCAATTGGAGTCACGGTTCACTGATCACCCCGGCCACTCCTGAAGAACCCGCCAGCCTCGGCAGCGACGACAGCATCGCAGCGTTGCTGGATGCGGCCGAAGACATCATCAACGATGCCGCTCCTGAGGTGCTTCAGGAGATCGAAGCAGAGCAGCAGAAAGCCGCGCGCCGGGGCCTGGGTCGCTTTCTCCGCCGACGCCCCCGCTGAGTTGCACGTTGCTTGTTGCCGGGCGTAGCCGGAGCCGCGGGAGTGGGCCGCGTTGCTTGTTGCCGGGC
>VXYK01000057.1:46565-94119 GCA_009845995.1 Acidimicrobiaceae bacterium
TGTTGCCGGGCGTAGCCGGAGCCGCGGGAGTGGGCCGCGTTGCTTGTTGCCGGGCACGTTGCTTGTTGCCGGGCGTAGCCGGAGCCGCGGGAGTGGGCCGCGTTGCTTGTTGCCGGGCGCTGTGTTGTTGCCGGGCGTAGCCGGAGCCGCGGGATCGCGGAGGCAGGGGAGTAGCCGGTAGCATTAGCGGTGTTTTATGGGCCCTCGGGCCGGAATTATTGGGCAGGGCCATGACTGATTTCTCAACCGACGCCGCGAGGGATTTGGCTGGTCCGGCATGGCTTGTCGACCGGCGAGTCGGTGCAGCCGAGACCTTTGCGGCATCGGCGCCACCGGACGTGGCCGACGAGGAGTGGCGCTATAGCGCAATCCGAGAATTCAACCTGTCCGACTATGCGCCGTCGCTGAAGACTTGCGATGTCCCGACACCTGATCTGGAGATAGACGCTGCTGCTGTGGTTCACACGGTCAACGGGCGGGTCGCGTCGGTCGACGTCGGCGATGAGCTCGTATCTGCCGGCATCTATATCGGCCCGCTTGCAGATGCTGATGCGGGACCTGCCCTGTTGGGCGCAGTGTCTGCTGAGGCGTCTGACTACTTCACGGTTCTCAATGACGCTTTTGCGGCTGAGCCGATTCTGATTCGAGTGCCGTCTGGTGTTGTGGTGCAGCGGCCGATTGTGGTGACCCATCATGTCAGCGGCGGTCGGGTCGCCGCGTTCCCGCGGCTCGTCGTCGACGTTGGTACCAATGCACAGGCCGAGGTTCTCGATTACCACACCTCTGACAGTGGCCCCTTGCTGGTTTGTCCGGTGACGGAGCTTGATGTCGCTGCCGCCGGTCGGCTCGGTTATCTCAACGTGCAGCAACTCGGCTCGGGCACGTGGCAGTTTTCGTCGCAGTTGGCGAGGGCCGGCCGCGACGCCACGCTCACTGCTTCCACGGCAGCTTTCGGCGGCGGTTATGCCCGTACCCGATCCGATGTTCGCTTGGTGGGACGCGGCGCTAACTGCGATCTGTTGGCGTTGTATTTCGGAGATGGTCGGCAAGGACTCGACTTTCGCACGTATCAGGACCATGTTGCCGCAGACACAACTTCCAACCTGCTCTACAAGGGTGTGGTGAGCGACGAGTCGCGCAGCATCTACACGGGCTTGATTCGAGTTCGTCCCGATGCCCGAGGGACGAACGCCTTCCAGACCAACCGCAATCTGAAACTCGGTGAGAACGCCTGGGTCGAGTCGGTTCCCAACCTTGAGATCGAGAACAACGATGTGCGCTGCAGTCATGCTTCGGCGGTTGGCCCAGTTGATGCTGAGCAGCAGTTTTATCTCGAAAGCCGAGGTGTTCCGACTGGTGAGGCTGAGCGTTTGATCGTCGCGGGTTTTCTTGACGAAGTGCTTGAGTCGTTGCCCGTGACGACCATGCGCCGGCAATTGCGATCTGCCGTTGACACCAAACTGAACCGCCAAGCGCAACTGAGCCACCAAACCCAAGCTGAGGGAGCTCTGTCATGAGCCTTCACGAGTTGTTCGCGCTTGAGGAGCTTGAATCCGGCACGGCGCGCAAGGTGGAATTGGAAGGGCACCAGATCTCGCTGGTCCGTATCGATGACGACGTGTATGCCATCGGTGACATCTGTAGTCATGAGGATGTCTCGTTGTCTGAGGGCTACGTTGACACCGAGGATTGTCTGCTTGAGTGTTGGCGCCACGGGGCGATGTTCGATCTGAAAACGGGCGAGCCCGAAACTCTCCCCGCGGTTCGTCCTGTGCCGACCTATGACGTGTCGGTCGTGGACGGGATGATCCAGATCTTGATTGCCGAAGGCTCCGAACCTCCTGGGGCCGGCCGAGGTTCAACCTGGGTGCGTGGCGATGAGTGAGCTGGTGATTGAGGGCCTGCGCGCTCGTGTGGGAGGACAAGAGATCCTCAAGGGTGTTGATCTGGCGATGGCTTCGGGTGAGGTCCATGCGGTAATGGGCCCCAACGGTTCGGGAAAGTCGACCCTGGCCCATGCCTTGGTCGGTCGCCCCGGTCTCGAAGTGCTGGGTGGATCTGCACGTCTTGATGGAGTTGAACTGTTGGATTTGCCGACTTGGGAGCGGGCCCGAGCCGGTTTGTTCTTGGCTATGCAGTATCCGACAGAGGTTCCTGGGGTAGCGCTGCGGGATCTGCTGCGAGCATCCGTGAGCACCAGCGACAACGCCGACGAGATTGGATCGTTGATGCGCGCTGAGGCTCAGCGCATCGGTTTTGACGAGAAGTTCTTGGAGCGACCGCTCAACGTTGATCTCTCGGGTGGTGAGAAGAAACGCAATGAGACGTTGCAGCTTGGGGTGTTGCGCCCGCGTTTTGCGATTCTCGACGAACTCGATTCGGGTCTTGACTTTGACGCGTTGCGGCTGGTCGGCGCTCGAGTGGAGGCAGCCACCGAGGAAGACTCCGTGGGAGTTCTCGCCATCACTCACTACAGCCGCTTGTTCGAGCAGCTCCGGCCCGACACGGTGCATGTCTTCGCGGGGGGTCGAATCCAACAGACCGGTGGCGCGGAGTTGGCCCAAGAGTTGGAAGACACCGGTTACGAACGCTGGAGTGATTCGCCGCCACCAACCACGTCTGGGTCAAAGCTTGGAGAAGACCCATTTGCGGATCCTTTTGCCGATCCGTTCGCCTGAGTCGAATCGCTGGGGCAGACTGTTGGGATGGCTAGGACTCTGTTGACCGAAGATGAGATTGCCGAACTGCTGGCGGAGTTCGGCGAGTGGCGACGCGACGGAGATCGGCTTTGTCGCAGCTATGAATTCGCTGATTTCATCGACGCCTTCGGCTTCATGGCAAAGGTGGCTGTGGTTTCGGAGAAGTTGTTTCACCATCCCGAGTGGAGCAATGTCTACAACCGGGTTGACATCGCCATCACTGACCACGCAGCAGGCGGCATATCAAACAACGACCGAGCCTGGATAGAACGCGTCGAGCAGCTGACTAGCTGACTCGTTGACTAGTTGACCAGCGCCGGCGCTCAGGCAGCGGCGGCTTCGTCGAGCGCTTGGGCGAGCGTGTTCCAGCTCAGCGTGGCGCACTTGATTCGTATCGGGAATTTCACAACACCGCGCAGTGCCTCGAGGTCGCCGAGCTTCATGTCCTCAGCTGCTCCTTCGAGTTCTATTCCCAGGGCTGCTTCGCTCCCGTCGCCGCCGATTTCGGTCTCGTGGATCGACATGAGCCCCTTGAAGGCCACGATCAGCTTGCGAGCGTCTTCGATTGTTCTGCCCTTTATCGCAACCGACATCATCGAGGCTGAGGATTGGCTGATGGAACAGCCTTGGCCGCCAATTGCGACATCGTCGATAACCCCTGAATCGTCGACTTGCAGATAGACGATGATCTCGTCGCCGCATAGTGGGTTGAAGCCTTCGACCCTTTGCGCCGGCGGGGTTTCGAGCTCACCGCGGTTGCGGGGCGTTCGGTAGTGGTCGAGGATGATTTCGCGATACAGGTCTTCGAGTCCAATCATCTTGTGGTCTCCTAGAACGAGAAGATGTCGTCGACTGCACTGAGGGCATCGGCGAGCTTATCGAGGTCGGATTTGTCGTTGTACACGTAGAGGGATGCACGCGAGGTGGCGTTCGCACCGAGCACGTCCATGAGCGGCTTCGCACAATGGTGGCCTGCTCGAACCGCAATCCCGGATTGGTCGAGCACTTGGGCGACGTCGTGGGGGTGCACATCGCCGTAGATGAACGACATGACACCGCCGCGTTCGGCGGGTTCTGTCGGGCCGTGGATGGTGATCTTGTCGCCGTGGCGTTCTGTGAGGGTCCGCAGGGCATATGCGGTCAGTTCAACTTCGTGCTGGCGGACATTGTCCATGCCGAGTTCGCTGAGGTAGTCGACGGCGCGGCCGAGCCCCACGGCTTCAGCGACCATCGGTGTGCCTGCCTCGAATTTCCAGGGGATCTCGTTGGTGGTGAAACCGTCTTTGGTGACGTTGAGAATCATCTCTCCGCCACCGAGGAAGGGCGGCATGGCGTCGAGCAGTTCGGCTTTGGCCCAAAGCACGCCGATTCCCATCGGAGCGAGCATCTTGTGGCCGGTGAAGACCAGAAAGTCTGCTCCGAGCGCTTGCACGTCGGTGGGCACGTGGGGGACGTATTGGCTCGCGTCCACAGCCATCAGCGCTCCCGCCGCGTGGGCACGTTCGGAAAGCTGGGCGATCGGGTTGAGGGTGCCGAGCACGTTGCTCATGGCTGTGACCGAGAGCAGTTTGGCCCCGTCGAGGAGTCGGTCGAGGTCGCTCAGATCGAGATGACCGGATTGGTCGACCGGGATCCAGCGCAGTTCTATGCCCTTCTGGGCTCGCAGCATGTGCCAGGGAACGATGTTGGCATGGTGCTCCATCTCGCTGATGACCACGGCGTCGCCAGCGCTGAGATTGGTTTCAGCCCAGGAGCGGGCCAGAAGGTTCATCGACTCGGTGGCGTTCTTGGTGAACACGACCTCGGAGTCGGAATTGGCGTTGATGAACGAAGCGACTTTGGCTCGTGCACCTTCAAGAGCGGCTGTGGCCCTCACCGCCAGTTCATAGCTGCCACGGTGGACGTTGGCGTTGGTGTGCTCGTAATAGTCCGCCATTGCATCTATGACGACCTGGGGCTTCTGTGAAGTGTTGGCGGAGTCGAGATAGACGAGTTGATGACCGTGGAACTGCTGATCCAGCAGCGGAAAGTCGGATTTGATGGCGGCGGGGAGAGTCATGGGGTCACCGCTCCGAACCGCTCGTAGCCTTCGGCTTCCAGTCGTTGGACCAATTCCAGGCCCCCGGACTCGACGATGCGCCCGTCGATGATCACGTGAATCTGGTCGGGGCGCAGTTCAGAGAGCAGCCGTTGGTAGTGGGTGATGGCGAGAACGCCGAGTTCGGGCCGTTCGGAGCGCACCTCCTGGACTCCGGTGGCCACCACGCGCAGCGCGTCGATGTCGAGCCCGGAGTCGGTCTCGTCGAGGATCGCCATCTCTGGTTCGAGTATGGCCATCTGCAGTATCTCGTTGCGTTTCTTCTCGCCGCCGGAGAAACCTTCGTTGACGTAGCGCTCAGCGAACGACGCGTCCATGTTGAGCCGGTCCATCCACTCCATGATGGCCAGGCGGAGTTCGAGCACGGACATGTCTATGCCCTTGCGAGCAGACAGCGATTGTCGCAAGAAATTCAGGACCGAGACGCCCGGGATCTCCTGGGGATACTGGAAGGCCAGGAACAGCCCGGCCTTGCCTCGCACATCGGTGGGCCACTCGGTGACGTCTTCACCGCGAAACCGTATTGAACCGGCGGTGACTTGGTATTCGGGGCTCCCGAGGATCACGTTGGCGAGCGTGCTCTTGCCCGAACCGTTGGGCCCCATGAGAGCGTGCACTTCGCCGACCCCGACCTGCAGATCTATGCCTTTGAGGATTTCGATGTCGCCT
This sequence comes from Acidimicrobiaceae bacterium, assembly GCA_009845995.1. GTDB lineage: Bacteria > Actinomycetota > Acidimicrobiia > Acidimicrobiales > Aldehydirespiratoraceae > VXYK01. The sequence goes on from VXYK01000057.1 coordinate 52,032, forward strand.
TCGACGGTGGAGGCGTGCAAACCGTCGATCTCAAATAGCGGAACCGTCGTCATACGTTCCAGTTTACGAGCACCACCGGTTTCGCACTACGGCCATAGGAGAAATTACACCCCGATCCGTGATGACCCAATTTTGTTGGGCTAGGCGTCAACAAAGCCGAGTCGTGCGGGGTTCCAGACGATCTCCGCTAGGTCTTGGTAAAGCCCTTGGCGCTCGTCCAGATCGTCTTTTTGGAACGTTGTCGGGTAGGGCTTGAATTCGAGTCCGTGGGTCTCGCGTAACCGTCGGAAGCTCGGGTTGTTCTCGTACGCCTGCGGGTGCAGGGATCGTGCGAGCGGATTCTGAGAGTTGTAGTGCTCCACCTTCTGCTCATATGGCATGTCGCCGTAGCTTGCGTTGAAGTCCTTGGGCAGGGGCAACAGGCCGCCAAGATAGTTTCTGTAACTTTTGAACTCGAAACTGTTGTCGAACTCGTCTTGGTAGCGGTCGAAGTGATTTGCCCAGATGTGTTCGACCTCGAAGGGGTGCTTTCGAGAACGGTCCATGTAGTCGGCGAAGGTCACGCCGGTCTCCAGTTCCCCGTCGAGCCAGGCTGTGATCCGTGCCAGGACATAGCGGACGTGTTTGCGATTTCGTTGCGTGAGGGCGAAGTTGTAGATGCCGTCAAGAGTTTCCCATTCGCTGTCAAGCCACTCGAACAGAGCGGAGCGAACTTCGTCGGTTGGTTTGTTCCTCACCGTCTTCATGAGGTTGAACATTGTGTACTGGACTGTTGAGTATCCGAAGTTGCGGTGGTTGACCATGCGACGCACGACGTAGATGTCGAGCGCCCCGGCCACCAGTGCTGTTTTTGCTTCGAACGTTGCGTCATCGTCGTCGGGCGTTATGGCCGCGAGGATCACCGGAAGCTGCAATGTGAACCCAACTCGCGTGTTGTAGTGCACGGCTTCGAGTCCGTCCTGGAGATCTTGGGATACTTGCAGCAGCTGCAGGTAGCGTTTGCTGAGCCCAAAGAACTCTTGTTCCACAAAGGCCCGGTAGTCGTCGGGCCGTTTGAGGCCGATTGTCTTTGAGTTGTCACGGATCCACTTGTGGAATGCCGTGCCGATCTCGTCGAAATCGCCCGGTGAGGCGTTCGCCTTTCGCTCACGCTGCGTTTTGGCGTAGTTGCCCCGCAGCCATGCCTTGACGAAGTCGGCGTCTGCGTTCTGTTCGGCGTCGGTAAGCTCCGTCACGCGCCGCCGCCATCTGTCGTTGAGCGTGTGGATCAGGTCTTCGTTGCCGACACGAGCGAGAAGGTAACTCTTCAGCATGTCCGTGTTGCTCAGTCGCAGGCCGCGGTCGTTCATCGTTTCGAAGATCTCGAGTGCCATGTCCTGGTCGGACGCACTTATGTCTACGAGGATGACCCTGTGAAGGAGCCAGTCGACGAAGTAGGGCAAAGTGTCGCCCTGAAGGTCGTCTGGAAAGCGCTCTTCAATAGTGCCCCATCGTTCCCAGAGATTCCGCACCGACCCCGGTTCGTCCGAAGGGTCGAAATCGCGTCCCTCCTCAATGGCGGACAGGCACTTCTCCCGCTCGTCGACGTCAAGGTTGAAGGTCTTCGTGCCGAAGGACGAGGAGTAGACAAGCGGAGTGAGGGCATTACTGTCTTCAGGGTGTGACTCGGCTAAACAACTGCGAAGGTGGATGAGTAGAAGGCTCAGCGTTGTGATCCGCTGCTGCCCGTCGACGAGGTAACGGACGCCGTCCCGCTGCGCGGTAACGATCGGACCGAGGAAGTAGGGTCGATAGGAAGCAACTTGGCGCCGCTCGTGGTCTGGATCGAACTCGTCGTCAAAGCGCCCGACAAGGTCGTCGATCAGTTCGCCGACCTGCGACTCCTTCCAGCTGTACTCCCGTTGATAGAAGTCGAGGCCGTAACGATTGTTCGACAGGAGTTGGCTCACCGACCGAGCGGTTCCAGTGATCTGCTGTACGTCGACGGCCATCGTTGATCCCCCTTGTTCATGGGGCTAGACGAAGCCCGCTGGACGAATCCGCCCATCCTAAAGTCTCGTCGCTGTATGTCGCCTTTGTTCGGGACGATTCGAACCTTGAATGCAAGTGGCTCTCACGCGGACGACCCACGGAATGACAGTCGCGGTGTCCGTGTGCTTTCGAGTCAACCAGGCTGCGCGATGGTCTCAGCACAGGAGAGTAGTGGATGATTATATGATTTATCGTAGAGTGTCATACCCTGTTGTTAGGTTTTGGTCATGTTCGATTTGATGATTCGGCAGGCCAGAGATCTGACGGTTGCGGGTTTGAGCCGCGGAGAGTTAGCGGGCGTGGTTGAGGGCGCTGGGAAGGTGATCGCGGCGATGACCTCGCTGCAGGCCCGTTGAGCGACCGAAATCGAGGGCTTGGGAGACGACGGCGTGAACTCCAAGACGGTGCTGCGGGAGGCGGGGCGCATGTCGACGCGCAACGCCAACGCGGTCGCCAAGACAGCCGCCGGTCTCGCGGAGATGCCGAAGCTCGCCGAATCGTTGGCTGCGGGAAAGATCACCCCAGAGCATGCGACGGTAGCGGTTGCTGCCGCGGCGAAGACTTCTGCTGAGCAAGCAGACGACGAACTGTTCAAGCTCGCCGAGAGTTCCTCACCAGACATGTTCGCGCAACAGTCGCGGCGCTGGGCGAACCGGAACCAGTCCGATGACGGCGCTGAGTTGCACCAACGGCAGCGGCGGTCCCGCACCTTCAAGGACTGGGTCAACGAGGACGGCATGGGTGTACTGCTGGCCGAGCTGGACCCGACCAGTTATCAGCAGGTTCGCAAAGCCGTCAACGCCGAATACGACCGGTTGTGGCGAGACGACGGAGGGCGCGACGGCACCCCCGATGATGTCCGTACACCTGTGCAACGCCGAGCAGACGCCTTCGTCTCGCTGGTCACCGACTCGACCCGCCGCGGCCCGGGGAGTCCAAGAATGCAACTCACCGCGATCGTTGATGTCGAACGCCTACGAGCAGACGACCCGACCGGTGTGGCAGAGATCATCGGCGGTGAAGCGTTGCCGCAATCTGTGTTGGAACGCATGATGTGCATGTCGACGATCACGGGATTGATCTTCTACGAAGAGGGCCAACCCCTGTGGGTAGGCCGCGATCGCAGATTCCCCACCCAAGCACAGATCAAAGCCATCATCGCACGCGACCGTCACTGCACCGGCTGCGCCGCAGACCCCGAACGCTGCGAGATTCACCACATCGTGCCTTGGGAACACGGCGGACTCACCGATGTCGACGAGATGTGTCTGGCCTGCCCGAACTGCCACCACAACATCCACGACCACGGCTACATCGTCGTCAAAACCAACACCGGCTACAAGATCATCAACCCCGACAACCCACCTCCCGGCAACCCGGATCCCTAGACAACCCAGAAGCTGCGCCGCTGGAGGTCCTGGGTCGATCCATCACCTTTGCCATGGGCCAAACCGACCAATAGTTGCTCGCCAAGGGCCAAAGAGTTGAAGGCTGGGTAGCACAATTGGACTTGTGGCACCTGCGTCGTAGAGTGCAGCGCATGAACTTTGCATTCTCAGAAGAGCAGGAACAGTTGCGTGAGTTCGTCCGCAGCTTCTTGGAGGACAAGTCGGCCGAAACTGCAGTGCGCGAGCAGATGGACACTGACGTTGGATATGACGACGCAGTCTGGAACCAGATGGCTGAACAAATGGGCCTGCAAGCACTCGCAATCCCCGAAGAATACGGAGGTCAGGGATTCGGTTTTGTAGAGCAGATTGTGGTGCTCGAGGAAATGGGTCGGGCTCTGCTGTGCGCCCCTTACTTCTCGTCTTGCGTGCTCGCGGCCAACACGCTTCTGCAAAGTGGCGATGAGGATGCCAAGAACGCCCACTTGCCGGGGATCGCCTCGGGGGAGACCCGAGCAACTCTCGCCTTCACCGAGGAGAACGGCCGCTGGGACGAAGGCGGGATCACCATGCAGGCGTCGGCCGACGGGGACTCCTGGGTCCTCGACGGCACGAAGATGTATGTGCTTGACGGCCACACCGCCAATCTGATCCTGGTAGCTGCTCGGAGTGACGCTGGAGTGTCGCTGTTCAGTGTTGCCGCCGACGCAGAGGGACTCACCCGCACTGCGCTGTCGACAATGGATCAGACCCGCAAGCAAGCCAAGTTGGAGTTCGCGGGTGTATCGGCCGAGTTGATAGGCCAAGACGGCGCAGGCTGGGAAGTTCTGGAGACAGTGCTCGACCTGGCAGCGGTGGCACTCGCGGCTGAGCAGGTCGGCGGTGCACAGATGTGTTTGGACATGTCGGTCGAGTACGCCAAGGTCCGTGTCCAGTTCGGTCGCCCGATCGGGTCCTTTCAGGCCATCAAGCACAAGTGCGCCGACATGCTTCTAGAGGTTGAGTCGGCGAAGTCCGCCGCCTACTACGCGGGCTGGTGTGCCGCTGAAATGAACGACGAGTTGGGCCAGGTCGCATCGTTGGCCAAGAGCTACTGCTCCGAGGCTTACTTCCATGCCGCCGCGGAGAACATCCAGATCCATGGCGGCATCGGGTTCACATGGGAGCACCCCGCTCATCTTTACTTCAAGCGAGCAAAGAGTTCTGAGCTGCTGTTCGGTGATCCCACCTACCATCGCGAACTGCTCGCCCAACGTATCGGGATCTGACAACCTGGCAGGGGTGACGCGGCTTGGAGTGGATCTTCTTCGGTGTCGGAGCCCTATTCGTTGTCGTGATCGCCTTCGTGGCTGTCGGGCAGGCAGTCGGGCGACTGGAAGTGGAACGAAACCCCGCGGTCTACGATCTCAACGACGCGGTGTTGTGGATCGCGCAGAGGTTGCCCGAAGAGGTGACAGCTCGGATCTCCTATGACGATGTCGCCCAGGTCCTCAAGTGGCACCTTGACTGGTTCCAAGATGTCGGGGTCGCCTCTAGCCACGGTCAAGAACTGGCGACTGATCGCGTCCGCATCGAAGGGGCGGTCGCTGCGGAGGATGCGGCGATTGATGCGATCGTTGCCCGCTCGATGGCTTCGGGTGGTCCGGAAGCGGTCGATGTGGTTTGTGTGCTAGAACTTCAGAACAGGTACTTGGCCGCGATCGGAGCCGTCGGCGATGAGGTGGAGGATTCGTGACTGGAGCGAAAATATCCAACACTGCCACACGCTTTTGTGCTTCACTATTGGCACCAAAGAAAGGAGGTGGTCCCGCAGTGTGTAGAAGATCTGTGACCTTGGAGGTGGCTGGCCGCTAGAACAGCTGCTGGACCACTGGCGCAAACCAAGCCAGCTCCACCCCTGGGGCTAGGTGGACCGGGAATATGTCACGCCTGGTGCGGTGCCGCAAGGTGCCACCACTCCCTGGGCTTCCAGCAAACATTGTTATTCAAAGCAATACTCAAGAACCGTCCTAGGGCTATCGCGGCCTTGGGACGGTTCTCTTTTTGGTCTCGTTTGCCGATATGTTGCGTGGATGGAACGACCGGCTCGATTCGAAAACAGCCGCTTTCTGGGCGACAAGCGAATTCAGGTGGTTTACGACCTTGACGACGTGACAGACGAGTCTGTCATTACAGAGCTTGCCAATGGCCCCCATGGGTTGGCGTTCGGTCCGGACACTCTGGCCGAAGCTCGGAACCGCGGCTACCGGTTGCGATCGACCTGACTAGCGAGGCGACGCTTTCGTGGATGGACGGTTTCTTGTCGACGGCATCGAGTTGGAAGCCCATGTCGCGCGCCCTCGCCAGAATCGTGGTGCCGCTCAACCCGGGCTGGTCATTGCTCACGGTTTCCCGGCCGAGGCAGGCGGTGGAATCAACTCAACGTCGAGCTTTCCGGGCTTGGCCGATCGAGTTGCAACAGAGTGCGGTTGGGCTGCGCTGGCATATTCGAGCAGGGGGATCGCGCAATCTGGCGGCGACTTTTCGCTTGAGGGTTGGCTACGGGACCTTCAAGGCGCGATCGCGTATCTGCGTGAGTCGGTGCACTGCGACGGTGTATGGCTCTTGGGGTTTGGTACTGGTGGCGCTCTGGCGGTTGAGGCTGGTGCGGCTGACGAATCGATCCGTGGCGTCTGCGCGATTTCGCTACCAGCCGATTTCAGTGACTGGGCCCGCAGTCCACGCAAGTTGCTCGTGCTCGCACGCGAGATGGGCGCGATCCGCGACAGTGACTTCCCAGAAGACTTCGGTGACTGGTCACAGCAACTGCGGGCCGTTGATGCCAGCAAGGCCGCGACTGTTTTGTCCCCGCGCGAGCTGCTGTTGATTCATGGCAGCGATGATGAGGTTGTGCCGGTGTTGGACGCCCGCGCTGTTGCCGACGCGCACGGTGCGGCTGATTTGCGGATCATTGACGGAGCAAGCCATCACTTGCGCCATGACCCTCGGGCGATTGCGGTTGTTCTTGGTTGGCTGGACCGGCAACGCAACCGGTTGCTTTCCGAGGTCGCCTGAGGATCAACCAGCGTCTGAGCCTTGGGACTTTTCGGCTCTGCGTTTTTCGGACCGGCGTTTCTCACGGAGCCGACCGAGCGCGCCTGGGTCGCCCAGGTCGGCAACGCTGCGGAGATCTTCTGAAGCGAATACGCCGGCGATCGCCTCCCAGCCCGATGGCTGACAGTCGAATCGTTTGGCGAGGATGGACATGAAAATCTGGGCTTTCACCGGGCCGTAGCCGGGCAATGCCAAGAGCCGCTTGTAGAGCACTTCGGCATCATCGGTGTCGGACCACAGTGATGCTGGGTCACCTTCGTATTCGTCGACTAGATGCTCGCACAGCTTGTGGATGCGCCGCCCCATCATGGTCGGGAAGCGGTGGACTGCAGGTTTCTGAGCGGCTACGGCCGCCAGTTCCTCCGGGTCCATCGCGGCGATCCGGACGGCATCAAGGGTGCCATCGAGTCGTTGGGCCAGGCGGAAGGGCCCCGCGAAGGCCCATTCGATGGGGACCTGCTGGTCGAGCAGCATTCCGATCATCAGGGCCAGCGGGTTGGTATTGAGCAGCTGGTCCGCTTCGGGGTCACCGGTAACGACGAGCGTGCCCTCAGCGGGTCGCGGCACCTCAGGCACCGGTGTCTGGATGGGCTGGGTCTGGCCGGTATGGGTCGATACCGGCCTTGGCGATGGCACGGCTGACTTCCTCACGGCTCGCGGTGCCCTCTTCGAGCATGGCCGACAGCACTGCCACCACGACGTTGCCGGCGTCGATCTCGAAGAATCGGCGTAGCGCTTCGCGGGTGTCGGAACGACCGAAACCATCGGTCCCGAGCACATGCAGCGGGCGAGGTGTCCATCGCGCTATCTGATCGGGTACAAGCGTCATCCAATCGGACACGGCGACGATCGGTCCTTCGCTGTCGCTCAGTTTGCGTGTCACGTTGGACACCTCGGGGGGTCGGTCTGGAGACAACCGGTTGCGGCGTTCGACGTCTAGCGCATCCGCGCGCAGCCGTTTGTATGAGGTGACGCTCCAGAGTTCGGCGCCGATGTCGTAGTCGTCGGCGAGGATCTGCTGGGCTTCGCGTGCGGCCAGATTCAAGGTTCCAGAAAAGAGGATGGTCGCACGACGCTCGGTCGCGTCCGGGCCATCGTCGAACTTGTAGATCCCGTCAGTAATGTCGCGGTCCTGCACGTGGTCTGGACGCGGGGGTTGTTCGTAGTTCTCGTTGTAGATCGTGATGTAATAAAACACGTCTTCGCCATCGGCGGAGCGCCCGTCGGGGTACATCCGATGCAGGCCTTCGCGCAGGATCGTGCCGAGCTCGTAGGCGAAAGCGGGGTCATAGGCTTCGCAAGACGGAACTGTCGATGCCAACAGCATGCTGTGACCGTCTTGATGCTGCAGTCCTTCGCCGAGCAGGGTGGTGCGTCCAGCGGTGGCGCCCATGAGAAAACCTCGCGTGCGTGCATCAGCCGCCGCCCACAGCGAGTCGCCGACCCGTTGAAACCCGAACATTGAGTAGAACGAATAGAACGGGACCATGGGAACGCCGCTGTTGGCATAGGCGGTCCCCGCGGCGATCCACTCGGCGGTCGAACCGCACTCGGTGATGCCCTCTTCGAGGATTTGCCCGTCTTCGGATTCCGCATACGAGAGCAGCAGGTCGTGGTCGACTGGTTCGTAGAGCTGCCCTTGCGGCGCGTAGATCCGGAACTCGCGAAACAGTGAGTCCATGCCGAATGTCCGGGCCTCGTCGGGCACGATCGGAACCACACGCTCGCCGAACCGCTTGTCTCTCAGCAGGTCTCGCAGCACCGCTGTGAAAGCCATCGTGGTCGACACGGCGCGCCCTGACGAGCCTTTTTGAAGATCAAGGAAGGGCGCTTCGCTGGGCAGCTTGAGTGGTCTACGATCTCGCACGATGCGGCTGGGCAGGGGCCCGTCAAGGGCCCGGCGCCGTTCCATAAGGTACTCGCGCTCCTCTGAGTCCGGTGACGGCCGGTAATACGGTGGGATGCCGTCTTCGAGTGATTCCTCGGAGATCTCCTCCTCCATGTGGAGCCTGGCCCTCAGTTCCAGAAGTTGCGCCTTGGTCATCTTCTTGATCTGGTGGGTGGCGTTGCGTCCTTCGAAACCCTCGCCGAGGGTCCAGCCTTTGATGGTCTTGGCGAGGATCACGGTCGGCTGTCCAGTGGTCTGAGCTGCGGCTTTGAAGGCGGCATAGACCTTCTGGTAGTCGTGGCCGCCGCGGGGGAGCGCTTTGAGGTCGTCGTCGCTCAGGTGCTCGACGAGTTTACGCAGCCGGGGATCGGGTCCGAAGAACTTCTCGCGGATGTAGGCACCGTCCTCGACAGCGAAACGCTGATATTCGCCGTCGACCGTTTCGGCCATCTTGTTGAGCAGCACTCCGTCCACGTCGCGATGCAGAAGCTCGTCCCAGCGACTGCCCCAGATCACCTTGATCACGTTCCAGCCGGCGCCGCGGAACACGCCTTCGAGTTCTTGGATGATCTTTCCGTTGCCTCTGACGGGGCCGTCGAGTCGCTGCAGGTTGCAGTTGACGATCCATTTCAAGTTGTCGAGGTCGGATCGGCCTGCGAGAGCGATCGCGCCGAGGGTTTCGGGTTCGTCGCATTCGCCGTCGCCAAGAAAGCTCCAGACGTTGCTTTGGGAGGTGTCGTCGATTTTGCGTTGATGCATGTAGCGGTTGAAACGAGCGTGGTAAATCGAATTGATCGGGCCCAGACCCATCGAGACGGTGGGATACTCCCAAAACTCCGGCATCAAGCGGGGGTGCGGGTAGCTCGAAAGGCCGTTTCCGCCGACTTCCATGCGGAAATTGTCGAGTTGCTGCTCGTTGAGCCTCCCCTCGAGGAAGGCTCGTGCGTAGACACCCGGGGCGGCGTGCCCTTGGAAGTACACATGGTCGCCGGGGAGTCCGTCTTCTTTACCTCGGAAGAAGTGGTTGAAGCCGACTTCGTAGAGGGCCGCGCTGGAAGCGAACGTCGACAGGTGGCCGCCGATGCCGTCAGCGATCTTGTTGGCGCGGATCACCATGGCTGCTGCGTTCCAACGGATGATCGCGCGGATGCGCCTCTCTATGTTTTCGTCGCCGGGAAAGAAAGGTTGCGATTCGGCGGGGATGGTGTTGATGTATGGCGTGCTGGTGGTGGGGGGAACGCCGATCTGGAGTTCGTTGGAACGCTCGAGCAGCTTGGCGAGCAGGTAACGGGCCCGAGCTTGGCCCTGACTTGCATGGACTGCATCGAGGGAATCGATCCACTCGGTCGTTTCGGCAGGGTCGATGTCTGGTAGTTGGCGGGAGAAGTGATCAGCCATATGTGTCTCTATTCTCGCAGCACTTTTTTGCTTTGGGGTTCAAGCAATGGGTGGAAGTTGTCAACGGAGATCACAGAATGAGCGCATCAGTAGTGCAACTAGTACAACAACTGTTTACACAGACGGCGCCTGTCTGGGGAATCCTGGGCCTGGTGGCTGGGGCTGGGTTGTGCCCGATGGCCGCTGGGCCAGCGGCGCCGATGCGGCAACTACCAACCAACGGATGGAGCTCACCGCGGTGCTCGAAGCGCTGCGGGCCTTGGCTGGTCCACTCGGAGGTCCCGTTGAAGTCGTCTCGGACTCGACATACGTCGTCAACTGTTTTCGCGACCGCTGGTGGGCCGGTTGGCTCAAACGGGACTGGCGCAACTCCAACAAACAACCGGTCGCCAATCGGGATATCTGGGAACCGCTGATTGAGCTTTATCGCGAGGCGCCACACGAGATCACCTTCACCTGGGTGAAAGGGCACGCGGGCAACGAATGGAACGACGTCGCGGATCGTTTGGCGGCTGAAGCTTCGCGTACGCAGGTGGGTCGCGACGGTGTCGGTATGCCCGATGATCTTGGTGAGGCTGATGAGTCGGAGCCGCCGGGGGCAGGCGAGCGAACTACAGGCGACCGCGCCGATGCTGGTTCGTGGCGGCCATCGGGCCGTTGCGTAGCGATCCTTGGGTTGCAAATCGGCTCAACTGGCCCGGAATCAACTGGCCCTCAAGACAGCAGATCCGTCACGACTCGTCAGCGCCTAGCGGAGATCTTGGCGGCGAAGAAGGAACTCGACAACGATCTGGTGGTGCTCACGGGGTTGCGCCGTGGAGCGGAGACTCTTGGCGCAGAAGCAGCAGTGGAGTCTGGTGTGCCCTACGTAGTGGTGCTGCCTTATCCCAACCCAGCCGTCAAGTGGCCTGCGGCCGACCGGAATCACTTTGCGCTGATGTTGGAAGGGGCTGCCAAAGTCGTTTGCTTGCAACGCAAGGTCCCTACCACCCCGAAGAACGCGGGCGAAGCGCTAAAGCGACGGAACGCATGGCTGAGAAAAGTCGCGGATGAAGCGTTGATCGTGTGGGACGGCACCGATCGCCGGGTCGGCAAGGTCGTGAGTGCTTTCGAACGTGAAATGCCCGACGACGTTTGGATTGTCGACGTTTAGCGAGACCGCTACTGCGGCTTGTTGAGAACGCTCCGCAGTGCTTGGGTCAGGTCTGGTTGACGGAACTGATAGCCACTCGTAATCAGCGCCGCGGGCTCGACCTTCTGGCCGGCGTACAGCAGCTGTTCGGTCAATTCCCGTCCGAGGGTAGCCCACATCACGACTTTGGGGGTTGGCAGAACCGTTGGTCGGCGCAGTACCTGTCCGAGGGTCGTGGTGAACTCCGCGTTGGTGACGGGATTGGGCGCCGTCATGTTGACGGGGCCTGTGACATCGTTGTCGAGGAGCCAGATTATGGCCTGAACCATGTCTTGGATCGATATCCAACTCAACCATTGACGTCCGTCGCCGATGCGCCCGCCGATCCCGAGCCGAAAAAACGGGAGTTGCGCCTTGAGGGCTCCTCCGTTGGCCGCCAGCACCACCCCGGTACGCAAGTACGCGAGCCGTGTCGACTCTCGCGCCGGGATAGCGGCGTGTTCCCAGGCGCGCACTACATCGGCAAGAAAGCCGTTGCCACCAGAACTGATCTCATTGAGTTCTTCGTCGCCGCGGTCTCCGTAGAAACCGATCGCCGAACCTGAGAGGAACACCGTCGGAGGATTCTCGGCCTCGATGATCGCTTCTGCCAACAGGGTGGTGGTTGTGGTTCGGCTCTCGAGAATTCTGGTTTTTTGGGCATCGGTCCAGCGTCGCTCGGCTATTGATGCCCCAGCCAGGTGAACCACCGCGTCGATATTCTCCAATGCATTCTTTGGGAAATCGCCCGCCGCCGGGTTCCAGAGAATACTCTCGGTGTCGTCTCGGTTCGGTGAGCGCAACAGACGGACCGGTGTGTGAGCGGTGGCTTTGAGTGCGGCGACCAACGATGTTCCGATCAAGCCTGTCGAGCCGCTGATCAGTACTCGCATTGCACTCCTCCGATCTTGCCTCTCGTGTGTAGGTGAGCCAAGCCCTATGCTTCAGATAATAGAGTGCCGCGAACCATAGAGTGTCGCGAAGAATCGAGCGCACGCGAACTGAAGGACCGAGGATGTCAGACGACGTGAACAGCAAGCCGCCGGCCAGAACCGGTGTCGGCAAGTTCATTGGAGCTGCGCTCGTGGCCGTGGCGTTGATCGCTTTCGTCGTGCAGAACACCGATAGCACTCCTGTCCAATGGTTTTTCATCGACCGCAGCGCGCCGTTGTGGCTGATCATTGTGATTTCCGCTGTCGCTGGTGCGATTCTGAGCGAGGTTCTTGGGTGGATCGTTCGCCGGCGACGGTGACAACCCTCAGGCTAGGTGGCCAACAGCAGTTCAATCCGGTCGGCGAGTTCGGCCGCCGGGAGTCTCGTTACCTCGGTGGTGCCGTCGTCGTTGATGAAAGCGTAGATTGGCTGGCTGAAGACGCCGTAGCGCTCCCATACCGAATTGTCGGTGTCGGACAGGTTGATCAGGTCGAAAACTCCGTAGCCCCCGACGAAGCGCTCAAGATCGGCTTCTGAAGTGGTGCTGCCGCCGACGCCAATGATGTCGATTCGACCGGCGAATTGTTGCTGAACCGATGCGACCGTACCGGCTTCTCTTTGACAAGTCGGTCACCATGGCGCCCAGAACCACAATACGAGGTCCTGCCCCTCGTAGTCACCGGCATCGAATAGGCCTCCGCCGACGCGTTCCTCTGTCCAGTCGTGGGGCCAGGAGACTGCAACTGAATCGCTCGCTGTTGTCGAAGGCGATGATCCCCCAGCGGCGGCCGAGGTGGCCGTGGTCGTTGAGGCGGTCGTGGGCGTTGAATCCGGCTGTGCCGGGGTTGCTTCGTCGTCGGCTCCGTCGCTGCATGCACCAGCCAGCAGCGCTGCACCCAGCAGCACTGCACTCGTCAGTACCGGCGTGATCCGAGAAAGCACGATTCGCTTCACTGTTACCATGGTAGAGGTCTTTTGTCGTAGAGTCTTCGGGTTGACCAGCACTGTGAGCACTCTTTGTAAGCGAGACCGGCGGTAACCTTGCTGGGCTGAGAGAGCGAAAATTATGAGGTCACGATGAGTACCCGAATGTTGATCGGAGTCTCGCTTCTGGTCGGGTTGGCGATTCTTGTGGCAGGAGCCGTTCAGTTGTTGATGATCGTCGGCTGAGCCGCCCAGGTACAGAGTCGGCTCCGGTAACATGAGGCCCGCACAGGGAGGAAGTCCGATAGAGACACAAAACGATGTGACACAACACGATGTGATCGTTATCGGGGGTGGCCCTGCGGGCTACGCGGCCGCTCTTTATGCAGCGGGTATCGGGTTGAACGCAGGACTGGTGGAGAAAGGCGCTCTTGGCGGCACTTGCCTGCATGTCGGGTGTATCCCTGCCAAGGAGTTGTTGGAGACGGCGCATGTCTTTCGCACTGTTTCCCATGCGAGCGACTTCGGTGTGACTACTTCCGCGCCGGAACTCGACTGGGATGTCACGATGCAGCGCAAGCAGACCATCATCGACCAGCTCGTTGCCGGTCTTGGCTCGATGATGAAGGGCCGAAAGGTCACCGTTTACAACGGTGTCGGCACGCTGGGTGCGGACCGGGTGGTGACGGTCAGTGGAGAGGGCGAGACGCAAACGCTCACCGCACCATCGGTGATTCTTGCGACGGGGTCGCTGCCTCGCACGATTCCAGGGTTCGAAGTCGATCAGAAATTCGTGATGACCTCCGACGAACTGCTGTCGATCGAAGCACTCCCGCAGCGTGCCGCGGTTATCGGAGGCGGCGCCATCGGTTGCGAGTTCGCTTCGATGATGGCTGATCTGGGTGTAGATGTCACCGTGATTGAAGCGCTCGATCAGATCCTCACCGGATGTGACCGCGATGCCGCCAAAGTTGTGGCGCGTAGTTTCAAGAAACGCGGCATAACAGTGCATACGTCGGCTCCCGTTCATGGTCATTCTCCCGATCCCTCCGGCTCGCACACATCGGTGTCGTTCGGCGGCGACCAGACTGTGGACGTTGACCTGGTCGTGGTTTCGGTCGGCCGTCGGCCCAATGCTGACCTGCTGGATCTGAGCGGTACCTCCGTGGTTGTTGATGGGCGCGGTTTCGTCGAGGTGGATGGCCGCTGTCGCACGGCAGAACCTGGTGTTTGGGCTGTCGGTGATCTGATCGACACCCCACAGCTAGCCCACGTGGCCTTCGCCGAAGGAATGTTGGCGGTCACCGACTCGTTGGGTGAAGAACCCGCTCCGTTGGATTATCACGGAACGCCGTGGTGCATTTATTGCCATCCTGAGGTGGCGTTCGCCGGACACACGGAGGAATCAGCGATCGAGGCGGGCCACGATGTTGTGACTTCGTCGTTGCGTTTCATTGGCAACGGAAGAGCCAAGATTGTTGGTGATACCGACGGAATCGTGAAGGTCATCGCGCAGAAGCTGGACGACGGCACAGGCGGGCAGATACTCGGCGTCCACATGGTCGGACCCTGGGTCACCGAACAGCTCGGACAGGCCTATCTTGCCGTCAACTGGGAGGCGACGGTTGACGATGTGGCCGCGTTCATTCAGCCGCACCCAACCATGAGCGAGCTTTTCGGAGAGTCTGTGTTGTCTTTAACCGGGCGTTCGCTTCATGGTTGATGCAAACTTGTTGCCAGTGAGCCACAGAACATGAACGGGAAGAAACGAACAGGACGGAAACAAAATAGGAAGAGGACTTGATGGCTGACGTGACCATGCCGCAGTTGGGCGAGACAGTCACCGAGGGAACGATCACGCGCTGGTTCAAACAGGTTGGTGACCACGTGGAGATGGATGAGATCCTCTTCGAGGTTTCTACCGACAAGGTTGACTCAGAAGTACCGTCGCCCATAGCCGGCACTCTGCTTGAGATCTACGCCAACGAGGGAGACTTGGTGGAGGTCGGGCAGGTTCTCGCCCAGATCGGCGATGCTGCTGCTGCCCCGGCCCCCGCCCCGGCAGATGCGGAGGTTTTCTCTGAGCCTGAACCAGAGCCCGTACCTGAACCAGAGCCCGTACCTGAACCAGAGCCCGTACCTGAACCTGTGCAGGTACCTGAACCCGAACCGGATCCTGCACCCGAGTCGCCGCTGCCTGAGCCAGAACCAGCGCAGGTGTTCGCCGAACCGGCCCCAGCCCCCAGCGACGCGACATCACAGTCCTCCACACTGCCGCCTCCGCCTCCGCCCCCAACGGATGTCACGGCTCCTGTCGCTGAGTCGCCGGTGCGAGAGATGTCGAGTTCGCTCATGTCTCCAGTTGTGCGCCGGTTGATAGCCGACAACGGACTTGATCCGTCGGCGATTGTCGGCACGGGTATAGGCGGGCGCATTACCCGAGCCGATGTCGAGGCCGTGATCCGTTCGGGAGCATCGGCCGCGCCGTCACAGACTTCTAAAGAATCGGCCCTACCCCCGCCTGTCGCCGAGCGACCTTCCCAGCCGGCGAAGGCAGAGTCCGCGACGGTAGAGCCCGCTGCGCCCGAACCCCCGGCGGCCGTGGCCGGCTCGCCGCCGGCAACGACCCCGTCGACAGAGGTCGGCACCCGGGACAAGGTCGTCGCTCTCAACAACATTCGCAAGCGCACTGCAGAACACATGGTTATGTCCAAGAGCGCTTCGCCGCACGTGCTCACGGCAATGGAAATCGACTATGAGGGTGTCGAAAAAGTGCGCAAAGCGCTGAAATCAGGGTGGAAGGCAGAGGAGGGGTTCAGCCTCACCTACTTGCCGTTCATCGCTCGCGCGGTCGTTGATGCGCTTCGCGAATACCCGCACCTCAACGCCAGTTTCGGGGGTGACCATCTAGTCGTCCACGATGAGGTCAACCTTGCCATCGCAGTCGATATCGACTTCAACGGACTGCTGGCACCGGTGATCAAGGGCACCGAGGGCAAAAGGCTGCGACAGATCGCTCGAGACATTGTGGATGTCGCCGACCGCGCGCGTGCCAAGCAGCTGTTGCCCGATGACCTTTCGGGTGGAACCTTTACGCTGACCAACGCCGGTCAATACGGAACGATGATGCAGTTCCCGATCATCAATCAGCCTCAGGTGGCGATCCTGTCAACCGACGGTGTCGCTCGAAAGCCGGTCGTGGTCACTGATTCGTTCGGCAACGAATCGATCGCGATTCACTCGGTGGGAGTGTTGGCGATGGCCTGGGATCACCGCGCATTCGATGGTGCTTACGCCGCGGCGTTCCTGCATCGAGTCAAGGAGATCATTGAGACTCGCGACTGGGAGGCGGAGGTCCGCTGAGCACCTTGGTCGCTCCCGGGCGGACACTGCGGATCCGCTGGTTGGGACGGGTTGTCTATTTAGATGCGCTCGCTTTGCAGCGGTCGTTGTTCGCCAATCGCCAACACGACTATCTGCTGTTGTTGGAGCATCCGAATGTCGTGACCATGAGTCGGCGCACCCCGGTTGAGCACCTGCTCGCCGACGTGGAGTCGCTTGGTGCCGAGCTGGTTGAGACAGATCGGGGAGGTGATGTGACCTACCACGGCCCCGGTCAACTGGTCGCTTATCCTATTGTTGAAGTACCGGGACGTCGCGGCGGCGGAATGGCCGACACGGCCGCTTATGTGTCATCGCTTGAACAGCTGTTGATCGAAACGCTGCGAGATGTTGGTGTCGAATCGGGACGTATCAAGGGCTGCACCGGTGTCTGGGTTGATCCCCAAGGACAACGGCCCCAGAAGATTGCCGCGATCGGGGTGCGAATAGCCAGGGGACGAGCGATGCATGGTGTGGCGCTCAACGTCGATCCTGACTTGAGCTGGTATGAGCGAATCGTCCCGTGTGGCATCACCGACAAGGGGGTCACCTCGCTGGCGGCGCTCGGGGTCGACATTTCGATGCCTGAGATGGTTGAGGTATTCACGCGACGGGCGATGGCTCTGTTCGCTCGACACGGATCAGTCGACCGCGCCGGTGTCGGGTTCAGAACCAAACTGACCGACCTGGCACCGTTCACTCGTGGCGAGGGTGCTGGACCGGCTGGGCGATCACTGTCTGAACAATCACTGTCTGGCCAGGCATTCTCTGAACAGGCTGATGGCACCTCGGTGCGGTTGCTCGGCCGTCTCACTGATGCTGGGGCGACTGACCACGACCCGGTTCGGTTGCGTGCCCGCAAACCCGACTGGATGCGGGTGAAGTTCGATCCTGCTGTTGAGTACCGCCGGGTTCGTTCCACCTTGCGTGAGCTTGACCTGGTGACTGTTTGCGAAGAAGCAGGTTGCCCCAATATTTCAGAGTGCTGGAACGACGGTACGGCCACTTTCATGATCCTGGGAGATCGTTGCACACGAGCTTGCGGGTTCTGCTTGGTCGACACGCGTCTTCCGCAGGCACCGGATCCAGATGAGGCGACACGGGTGTCAGAGGCGGTCGAGTTGATGGCGCTTCGTCATGCCGTCGTCACGATGGTCGCGCGTGACGACCTTGAAGATGGTGGTGCCAGTGCCGTGGCCGATGTGATTGCCGCGATCCGCGAGCGCACGCCTCAATGTCGCGTGGAGACTCTGGTTTCGGACTTCAAGGGATGTGACAGATCGCTGAGAACAGTGTTCGACGCGCAGCCCGATGTGTTTGGCCACAACATCGAAACCGTGGCGCGGTTGCAGCGCGCGGTACGTCCGTCGGCCGGCTATGCGCGCAGTCTTTCGGTATTGGCTCGGGCCAAAGCAGCTGGTTTGACTACTAAGTCGTCGATCATTGCGGGGATGGGGGAGAGCGACAGCGAGATTCGCCAGACCCTCATAGACCTAGCCGCGGTTGGCGTCGACATTGTCACTATTGGCCAGTATCTGCGCCCGACATCCCACCATCTGCCGGTGGCCCAGTGGTGGCAGCCTGAAGTGTTCGACGAATGGAAACGCTTCGGTGAGTCGGTGGGAATCGCACATGTGGAGTCCTCCCCGCTGACCCGTTCGAGTTACCATGCCGGCCAGTCCGTCGATTCCCTGAAATCTGCGCGAATTACCACAAGCAACGCGGACAATCGCGCAGATTTCGTGCCGGGGAGCTGAGGTCTAGCATTGAGCACTATGTTCACCGCACGGCTCGCTCGGGCACGAGAGAAGATGACTGCCGACGGGGTGGATGTGCTGCTGTTGTCGGTTGGAGCGGATCTACCGTACTTCTGTGGCTACGAAGCGATGCCGTTGGAACGGATCACAATGCTGGTGGTGCCCCGCGACGGCGATGCCACGCTGGTTGTTCCAGGCTTGGAAGCATCACGGGTCAAGCCCCGTCCCGAACTGTTCGCGTTGAGACCGTGGTCCGAGACCGAAGATCCGATCGCGCTGATAGCGAAGCTGATGGGACCTGCGTCAACCGCCGCAGTCGGCGACCATATGTGGTCGGGGTTTCTCGTCGACCTGATGTCTGCTCGACCAAAAACCGAGTTTCGCCGGGCCAGTTCGATAACCAGCGGTATTCGATCGGTGAAAGACGCTGCCGAAATCGAACGTTTGCGAGCTGCAAGCCGTGCAGTAGACGTGATAGCGGCACGGTTGCAGCAGGGCGAGATACCGCTCATCGGCAAGACAGAGGCCGAGGTGTCGGCTGAACTCGGTCGCCAGATCATCGCCGAGGGCCATGATCGGGTGAACTTTGCGATCGTGGCGACCGGACCCAACGCCGCGAGCCCTCACCATGAGGCTGGTTCGCGGGTAATCGCCGAGGGTGAGGCGCTCCTGTGTGACTTCGGTGGGACGATGATCGGAGATGACGGTGTCGGCTACTGCTCGGACGTGACCCGTTGCGTCTGGGTGGGGTCTAGACCGGATCGCGAGTATCTGGAGGCGTACGCGGTTCTGCATGAGGCGCAGGCAGCCGCGGTGAGCGCGGCCAGGGTCGGAACACCCGCTCAAGATGTCGACCGGACATCTCGGGAGCGGATTGCTGCGGCCGGTTTCGGCAGTTACTTCATCCACCGAACTGGGCACGGGATCGGGGTTGAGGAGCACGAGGACCCCTACATCGTCGAGGGCAACACGGAGCCGCTGGTGGCGGGGAACGCCTTCTCGATCGAGCCCGGGATCTACCTGCCGGACCGCTGGGGTATGCGCCTTGAGGACATTGTCGTCGCCACTGACGCAGGCCCTGATTCATTGAACCTTGTCGACCATCATCTCGCCGTTGTAGAGGCATGACGAGTTGGCCCAGGCTGTAGCTTGACGCGGTGATTCGCATTGATGCCGCCACGGTTCTGGTGCAATGGGCGGCAGGTGGTTGGGTCTTTTTGTGGGTCACGACTCGGCGTCGTGAGGTAGGACTCGGCTACGGGTGGTTGCAGCGACTGGTTTTTCTGCTGTTGGCGGCGGGTTCGGTGGCCGTGGCGTTGGCAACCGATGTGGTCTGGACGCGTGATCTGACCACACTCGGTTTCTTGGTGGTTGGCGGGGTTGCGTTGGTCGTGTCTATAGCTCGCAAATCAGCGGGTGTATCGGGCCAGCGGTCCCTTGTCGAGCGACGCTCCGCACGTGTAGCGGAAATGACCGGGATCGATCGTGATGAGCCGCGCTTCGATGACTCGGCACCGGAATTTCCTCCGTTCCTGGATCTGGCGGCAGCAGCGGTCGGCTTGGTCGCGGTGCTGTTCGCCTCGATCAACGCAGGTGATCCGGTCGCATTGTCGGTTGCCCGCGGCCTGGTCAGTGCGTTGTTCTTGGGTGTCGTGTCTGATGCCATGCTCCTGGGTCACTGGTATCTCGTGCAGCCGGGTCTGGCGAGAGGTCCGATCCTTGAGCTGGTCAAATGGACGGGCATTGTCTGGGTGCCGGAGACGGTCCTGTTGCTGTGGCCTACGGGGATGGTGTCGGTGCTCAACGGCACTATCGATGATGCCTACAACGGCTTGCTCGGCTGGTTCTGGGTCGCCTGTGTGGTGACCACGATCGCATTGGTCGTTGTCACTCGGGCAGCCCTGAAAGAACGTGCCTATTCCGCGGTGATGGCCGCCACGGGTTTGATGTATCTGGCCATCCTCACAGCCTTCGGCCAAGATCTCGTAGCCCGGATCCTCCTTAACGCCTGATCGGTCCTACGCGGCTCCGGTGTGCCCGGCGATGGCAGAGCCTGCGCTCAACTACACTCCTAGACGTGCCCAGAGCGATTTGGAGCGGAAGCATCAGCTTCGGACTGGTCAATATTCCGGTGCGTCTGTTCACCGCGGTCAAGCGCAAGACGGTCCGGTTCAATCAGATCGATTCGTCCACCGGTGCGCGCGTCAGGCAGAAATTGGTTTCCGCGGCTGACGGCGAAGAGGTGCCCAAGGAACGGATCGTGAAGGGCTACGCGCTCGATGACGGTGACTATGTGACGGTGTCTGAAGAGGAGATGACCGCGCTCGACCCGGATATGGCACGCACGATCGACATTGATGAATTCATCGACCTGTCCGACATTGATCCAATCTTCTACGACAACGCCTACTACCTGGTTCCCGGCGATCAGGCGTCAAAGCCCTACAAGCTCTTGGCGACCGCGATGGAAGAGGCTCAAAAGGTGGGTATCTGTCACTTTGTGATGCGTTCCAAGCGGTATCTGGCGGCGGTGCGTCCCGTTGAGGGTCGACTGCTGTTGTCGACGATGGTGTATCACGACGAGATCGTCGACCACGGCGAGATCGACGGCTTCGACGCGCTGGCCGACATTGAGATCGATGAGCGCGAACAGGCGATGGCGCAGCAGCTGATTGCCACACTCGATTCGACCTTTGATCCGACCCGCCACAGCGACACCTACCGGGAAGCGGTGCTCGAGTTGATCGAGCGGAAGGCAGCGGGAGAACGCAGCGATGATTTGATGCGGGCTCCAGCGCCGTCTTCTGACAAGGTGATTGACCTGATGGCTGCGCTTGAGGCGTCGGTGAACGAGGCCAAGAAGGCCCGCAAGCGTCATCCTGCAGCGGGGCTTGAAACCGGCCGTAAAGCGGGGCGTTCGAAAGCCGCAGAGCAGAACGAGTCTGAGCTGTCCGAGCCGTCTGAGCGCACGGCGTGATCTCTGCCGATGGCTGAGGCGGAACGGGTCGAAGTAACAGTCGACGGCCGACGGTTGTCGGTCAGCAACCTCGACAAGGTGCTATATCCGCTGGTTGGGTTTACGAAGGCCCAGGTGATCGACTACTACGTCCGCGTCGCGCCGACGTTGTTGCCCCATATCACCGATCGCGGAATAACTCTGCGCCGATGGCCTGACGGGGTAACCAGCGATTCCTTTTTTGAGAAGCGCTGCCCCTCTCATCGGCCTGGTTGGGTCGGTACGTGTGTAGGTCCGGGTGACCGTCGAGGCGGCATTGACTATTGCCGATTGGACTCAGTTGCGGCGATGGCCTGGACCGCGAACTTGGCGGCGCTTGAGATTCATTCGCCGATGGCCCGTTGCGGCGAAATCGATTCACCATCGATGGTCGTGTTCGATCTGGATCCCGGTGATCCGGCGACGATAATCGAGTGCTGCCAAGTGGCTATGGCAATCCGGGCCGTATTGGAGAGCGTTGGTTTGGAATCGTGCGCCAAGACCTCCGGCAACAAGGGTATGCAACTGTACGTGCCGCTCAATTCGCCGCACACGCATACCGACGCTTCTGATTTTGCTCTGGCTGTAGCGCAGTTGCTTGAACAGAACTCCCCAGAGTTGGTGTTGTCCAACATGAACCGCAAACGCCGCGCCAACAAGATCTTTGTTGACTGGAGCCAGAACTCACGCCACAAAACGACGATTGCTCCCTATTCGCTGCGTGGCAGAGACCGACCGACCGTGTCGACTCCGTTGAGCTGGGATGAGGTTGCCGACGGCGCCGATGGTGAACCTCTCGTGTTCGAGGCCGGCGAGGTGCTCGATCGAATCGCCGAGTTCGGGGATCTGTTCGCCGACACCCTCACGGTGCAACAACAACTGCCCACCACCGGCGCATGACAATGAACCTGCTGGTACACCCCCTGGGACTCGAACCCAGAACCTGCGGATTAAGAGTCCGTTGCTCTACCAATTGAGCTAGAGGTGCGCGAATCAACCGAAGGCGATTCTACGGGTGAACGAGGGGACTCGAACCCCCGACCTCCTGGACCACAACCAGGCGCTCTAACCAACTGAGCTACGCCCACCATGTTGCCCCGTTCTGGGCGCTAACCCGGATCGGAGTCAGGCAATGAGTGTACCGAGTAACGGCACTCGGCGTACGATTATTCTGCCTCCGTAGCTCAACTGGATAGAGCAGCGAGCTTCTACCTCGCAGGTTGCAGGTTCGAGTCCTGTCGGAGGTGCGTTGCGGTGTTTGTTGCCGGGCGTGGCCGGAGCCGTGCGGTGTTTGTTGCCGGGCGTAGCCGGAGCCGCGCTCCGCGGGGAGTGTGACTCTGTAGAGTCAGCGGATGCCAAATCACAGATTAGATGTCAGCTACGTTGAACTTCCTGCACCGCAGATGGAGCAGACCAAGCAGTTCTACAACCGGGTATTCGGCTGGGAATGGACGGACTACGGGCCGGTGTACGTGGCCTACGAAGGAGGTGCTGTCGAGGTCGGACTCAACGGCGCGGGGAAAGCCGCCCCGGCCCACGCGCCGGGAGCGGAAGACCCGATCGGTCCGTTTGTGCTGATCAGCTGCGAGGACATCGAAGCCAAGCAAGCTGAAGTGGTCGCCGCGGGAGGGGAGATCATCTCAGCGATCTACCCCTACCCGGGGGGACGGCGACTCCACTTCCTGGACCCGAGCGGCAACATCTTGGGTGTCTACCAGTCAGACCCGCTGTAGCAGATCAAGTGCAGGCGGGCGCGTGCGCTACTCGCCGCCTTCCAGAAGCTCAACGACAATGCGTTCGAAGCCGGAACCGACAACGTCGACGCCTTGATCGCGTAGGTTCGCCAGCGCCTCTTCGGCAATGTCAGTGCGATAGGCACCGTCGTCTGGAGCCGCAGCGAGAATGCCCTCGCTGGTGGCTACGTCGACCGTTTGGGCCCACAAGTCCGGATCCATCACGCCCGCACCGAGCGGGGAAGGCCAAATCAAAGAGCTGATCTCGTTGAGCTGCCATGCCTGATGTGATTGACCCAAAGTGGGCACGTTGTTGAGCACGATTTCGACGCATGCATCGGAATTGTCTCGGCAATGTGCCCAGCCGCGAATCGAAGCCTCCACGAACCGCACCGCCACATCGCGGTAGTCGGCATCGCTCTCCAACCGATCAGCATCGGCCCACAAGGCGTCTTGGAGCATTGCTGTACCTTCATCGTTCCAGTCGATGATGTTGAGATCCTCGGGCTGATAGAGCTCGCCCGTCGCGGGGTTGATCGTCTCCAGAACCTGGGCGTATTCGTTGTAGATCATGGCTTGCGCAGCGTCGATGTCGCCGCTGATGAGCGCCAGCATGTCGAAGTTCTGCTGAACGAGCGTCACATCAGATTGCGGATCAAGTCCGTTCTTGCGGAGCCCGGCCAGCAACTCGAACTCATTGCCGAATCCCCAGTTGCCTACCGTTCTTCCTGCCAGGTCGCTCACCGAGTTGATCCCCGAATCCGCAAAGGACACTTGCAAGGTGGCACTTCGCTGGAATACCTGAGCAATGTTGGTGATGTTGGCGCCTTCTTCGCGTGGCACCAAACCTCGTGGCACCCACGAGACGGCAAAGTCAGCGGCGCCGGAATCCAGTACTGAGGCCGGAACGATGTCGACTCCTCCTTCGAGAATCGTGACATCAAGCCCGACGTCGTTGTAGAAACCGAGATCACGGGCCGCGTAATATCCCGCGAACTGAGCCTGTGTGAACCATTGCAACTGCAATGTGACCGGTGTCAATTCGGCCGGTTCGGGTTCGGGTTCGGTTGCGTCATCGCCATCAGTAGCTTCGGGCGCGGGTTCTGGATCTGGTTCAGCTTCGTCGTCGTCGCCACAAGCTGCCGCAAGCAGGCTCAAAGCCAATAGCGGCACCAAAATCCGCATCAATTTCTGACGTACCTTCTTAAGTTCCCTCCAAAAAATAGGTACACAATGAAGATTCCTTGAAGACTCAGCCATGACGACGCGGCTGACGCGAAGATCGTGAACAGGATCTCTAGGTTCTTCTGCCAAGAAAATACCACGGCATCACAAGTCGCTCCAGCAAAACAGCCAGACCGTAGAGCGCGATGCCCAAAAGCGAGCCGGCCAGAACTGCAGCCCAAGCATCGGCGTAGCGGGTCAACCCAGCGGAATTGGTGATGATGTTCCCCAGAGCGTCTTGGCGTCCACCGAAATACTCGGCGACGATTGCGGCGATGACCGCCAAAGAAGTTCCCAGCTTCAGAGCCGTGAAGAAGTACGGCATGGCGTTGGGGATACGCACCTCCCGGATGATCCGCCATTTCGGAGCACCGTAGGATTCCATCAACTCGACCTGGCTGGGTTCCACCTCGACGAGTCCGCGCGATGTATTGATGAAGATCGGGAAAAAGACGAGGGCGACAACAACGGCTTGGTTTGATCGAGGGGACAACAGCCCGAACCAAGCGTTGAATATCGGTGCCAGCGCGACGATCGGCACGGCGTTCACCGCGACGGCCAAGGGTGTGAGCGTCTCGTTGGCGGTCCGAAATGCTGTTACCAGCAAAGCCGCGGCGACGCCGAACAGGACACCTGCCAACAAACCGCTGACGACAATGAACCCGGTGACCCTGGTCGCCGTCTGAATCGCCGCTGAATTCTCGATAACTGCGTCGGCTATCTTGGAAGGTGCAGGAAGAACAAAGCCATCGGGTTGGGTCAGTCTCAAGAGCAGCTCCCAGCCACCGAACCCGATGGCCGCGGCCAATATGGGGGGCAATAACTGGCGCAACCGGTTCAGTGCTTCCACTCCGGCTTTCATTGCGATTCGCCTGCTCGAAGAACTCTGCGCACCGCGCTCACGTTGGCGAAGAACTGCGGTGTGTCACGGGCAGTGTCGTCCCGCGTGCCCAAATCGTTGTCGATCACCGCGGCGATTCGTCCAGGCCTAGGCGACATCACCACGACTTTGGTTGACAGAAAAACGGCTTCAGAGATGGAATGAGTCACGAAGATCACCGTGGTTTCGGTCTCCGACCAGATTCGCAACAGCTCATTTTGCATGTGCTCGCGAGTCATTTCGTCGAGCGCGCCGAACGGCTCGTCCATCAGCAACAAAGCGGGCTTGAAGGACATGGCTCGGGCGATAGCCACCCTCTGCGCCATTCCCCCTGACAGCTCGAGCGGGTGGTGATGGGCGAAGTCGACGAGCTTCACCAATTCCAGCATCTCCGCAGAGCGGCGCCGTCGGTCCGCCGCTTTCCAGCCCATCAACTCCAGAGGAAGTTCGATGTTGCGAGAGACATCACGCCAATCGAACAGCCCCGCCTTCTGGAATACCATCGAATAGTCCCGGTCAAGCCGAGCTTGATCGGCAGTTTTTCCATTGACGAGGACGGTCCCCGAGGTGCTGTCGACGAGCGCGGCGACCAGGCGCAACAAGGTGCTTTTGCCACATCCCGACGGGCCGATGAGGGTCACGAAATCGCCGGCATCAACGTTCAGGTCGATGTTGTCCAGGGCCAGCACTTCGTTGGTTCCCCCAGGATTGAACACCTTGGTCACTCCGCTGATTTCCACTGCGGATGCCGGGCGAATCTCAACTGCGGGCGTTGGGTCAGCGGTCACAGAATTGCCTCCGTTCCTTTTCGGCGAACCAACGAATATTCGAGCAATGAGATGCACAAGAAGACGAATATTCCCAGAGCTGCCGCACCCAGCACCGCTACGTACAGGCGCTCTGGTCCCGTCGTGTAGCGCTGAGCTTCCAGCAGGATTCGGCGGCCCAGGCCGCCGGTCACGCCGGCCGATATTTCTCCCACGATCGCACCCACCACGCTTGCTGTCGCAGCGATCTTGAACGCCGAGAACAGATAGGGCAGAGACGCCGGAAGCCGCAGGCGCCAGAGGGTCTGCCCCCTGCGGGCCGCGTAGGAATCCATGAGCTCAAGAGCCTCTGACGAAGGAGAGTGCAGCCCTCGAAGACCATTGATCGCTACCGGGAAGAAGGTGAGATATGTGGCGATGAGCGACACGGACATCCAGTCGTGCCATTCCCAGGGCAAGAAATCCATGTTCTTGCGTCCCCAGATCACCACGATTGGGGCGATGGCGATCAATGGGATGGTCTGACTGGCGATCACATGCGGTACAAGCGCACGCTCCAGCAACTGTGATGAAGACAAGACGATGGCGATGGTCAAGCCGACGATCACGCCGACTGAAAACCCAACAGCCGCCTCACGCAGCGTGATAGCGGCCTCACGCAGAACTATCGACCCGAAGGCTTCGTTGAGTCCTCGTGGCTCCGCGAAGACGCCCGCGATGATCTCGAATACCGAGGGCATCGTCAGGTCGTCTGTGCGCGGCAGGATGGAACCGACAACAGGCCAGTCGGTCTGGGCGTCGTCAATCGACTGCCCAAAACCCTTGTATGCGGAATACCCCGCCATCAGCAGAA
The DNA here is from genome assembly GCA_009845995.1 of Acidimicrobiaceae bacterium. Taxonomy (GTDB): domain Bacteria; phylum Actinomycetota; class Acidimicrobiia; order Acidimicrobiales; family Aldehydirespiratoraceae; genus VXYK01. Next base: position 78,448 of record VXYK01000057.1, read on the forward strand.
CGACGAAGAGGCTGAACACGATCACCTGGCGGAGAGATCCCCGCAGTCGTTTCAAGCCCATTGCGCCTTTTCTCGCCGTTTCAGCCATTCACAGCGGGGATGATCCGCTGGCCATATGCGTTCAGCGTCTCATCTTTTTGATCATGCATCAGATAAATGGCGAATTGATCAACGCCGAGGTCGCTCAACTCGCGTAGGCGGTTGATGTGGTTTTCTTCGTCTCCGAGGATGCAAAATCGGTCTATGACCGCATCGGGAACGAATTCTGTGTGAACGGCCCCGGAGCGGCCGTGCTCCGCGTAGTCGTAGCCCTCGCGGCCTTTGATGTAGTCGGTCAAAGCAGAAGGAACCGCGTCGCTGGTGTCGCCGTAGCGTCCGACCAGATCGGCGACATGGTTGCCGACCATCCCTCCGAACCAGCGGCACTGATCTCGTTGATGGTCCAGATCGGAGCCAACGTAGGCAGGCGCAGCGACGCAAATATACAGATCGTCGGGATCTCGACCAGCCTCCGCGGCGGCTCTGCGAACAGCGGCGATGGTCCAAGCCGCGATCTGGGGATCGGCCAACTGCAGGATGAAACCGTCGGCCACGGTTCCGCAGAGATGAAGCGCCTTGGGACCATAGGCGGCCATCCACACGTCGAGTTTGCTGTCGCGGCTCCACGGAAAGTGCTGGGTAGTGCCGTTGTATTCGACTTCTTGTCCTTCGGCCAGACCCTTGATCACCGCAATCGACTCTCCCAGAGTCGCGAGATTGATGGGTCTGTTGCCGATCACTCGCAGGGCCGAGTCTCCGCGGCCGATGCCGCAGACCGTGCGGTTGCCGAACATGTCGTTGAGCGTGGCGAACAGTGAAGCGGTGACGGTCCAGTCGCGAGTTCCGGGGTTGGTCACCATCGGTCCTACCATCATCTTGTTGGTCGCTGACAGCATTTGGCTGTAGATGACGAAAGGCTCCTGCCACAAGACATGGCTGTCGAACGTCCAGCCATGGTTGAAACCCAGAGTCTCGGCCCGCTGTGCCAGATCGACTACCCGCCAAGCGGGGGGATCAGTTTGTAGAACGACACCGAAGTCCATGAATGCTCCCAGATTCTGCGACTACTGGAGGTATTGGCAGAGGCTGCGAGGAAGGTAGCGACCGTCGCCTTTGCGCCCCAGATACTGTCCGTTGTCCACGATCACCTTGCCCCGCGCTAGCACGGTGTCGACATGGCCGGTTACCTCGACTCCCTCATAGGCGGAGTGGTCCATGTTCATGTGGTGGTTGTCGACGCTGATTGTCCACACCTTGTTCGGGTCATAGATCACTATGTCGGCATCCGAACCAGCGGCGATGATGCCCTTGCGCGGATAGAGACCCATCATGCGGGCCGGTGTGGTGGCGCACAGTTCCACCCAGCGGGCGAGTCCGATCTCGCCGGTGACCACGCCTTGGTAGATCATGTCCATGCGGTGTTCGACTCCGCCGATGCCGTTGGGGATGGCGCGGAAGTCATCCAGCCCGAGTTCTTTCTGCTCCTTCATGCAGAACGGACAGTGGTCGGTCGACACCACGGCCAGGTCGTTGCTGCGCAGCCCCCTCCACAGCTCTTGTTGGTGGTGTTCGTGATGTGACCGCAGTGGTGTCGAGCAGACATAGGCGGCACCCTCGAAACCGGGTCGGTCAAGGTGCTCCTCCAAGCTGAAGTACAGGTATTGGGGGCAAGTCTCGGCAAACACGTTCATGTCCCGGTCGCGGGCGATGGCGACCTGCTCAAGAGCCTCGCGTGCGGACAGGTGCACAATGTAGAGCGGGGCAGCGCCCACCTTGGCCAGTTGGATGGCTCGGTGAGTGGCTTCGGACTCCAGCTCCTTGCGCCGCACGTAGCCGTGGTTCACCGGGCTGGTGTCGCCGCGCTCGAAGGCCTGCTCGGCCAACACGTCGATGGCCAGTCCGTTCTCGGCGTGCATCATGATGAGTCCGCCGTTGCCTGCGGCTTGTTGCATGGCTCGCAGGATCTGGCCGTCGTCAGAGAAGAATACGCCGGGGTAGGCCATGAACAGCTTGAAACTGGTGATGCCCTCGTCAACGAGTAGATCCATCTCTTTGAGGGAGTCGTTGGTGACGTCGCCGATAATCATGTGGAACCCATAGTCCACGGCGCAGTTGCCCTCGGCTTTGGCCATCCACACATCAAGGCTGTCGCGGATGGCTTCGCCGTAGCGCTGGACCGCGAAGTCCACGATGGTGGTGGTGCCGCCCCAAGCCGCGGCCCGGGTGCCCGATTCGAAGTCGTCGGAGGCTTCGGTGCCTCCGAAGGGCAGCTCCATGTGGGTATGAACATCCACACCGCCTGGCACCACCAGCTTGCCGCTGGCGTCGATGACCTGAGCGCTTGCTTCGGCTGCCGTGGCAATGGCGCTTCCAGGTTGCAGGACTGCAGCTACCTGTTCTCCGTCGATCAGCACTTCGGCGGGAGCAGCCCCGGTGGAGGCGACCACGGTGCCTCCCTTGATCAGTGTCGTCATGTCGGTCTCCTCCAATAAATTTTGTCTAACGACTCAGGGTGCTGTCAGCCCTCCGTACAGGTCGGGGCGGCGGTCGCGGTAGAACGCCCACTGGTCGCGGACCTCTGCGATTTGGGAGAGGTCCAACTCGCGCAGCACCAATTCTTCGGTTTGGTCCGAGGCGGCGCCATCGAGGATTTGGCCTCGTGGGGTGGCAAAGTAGGACGTGCCATAAAAGTCGTTGTCGCCCAGGGGTTCGACCCCGACCCGATTGATGGCGCCCACGAAGTACATGTTGGCGACCGCTGCGGAAGTCTGTTCGAGTTGCCAGAGATAAGCCGAAAGCCCGCGGCTGGTAGCCGAAGGGTTGAAGACGATCTGCGCGCCGCCCAGCCCCAGGGCCCGCCAACCCTCGGGAAAGTGCCGGTCGTAGCAGATGTAGACGGCGACTTTACCGACTGCCGTGTCGAATACCGGGTAACCCAGATTTCCAGGGCGGAAATAGAACTTCTCCCAGAATCCCTTCACCTGCGGGATATGGGTTTTGCGGTACTTGCCCAGGTAGGAACCGTCCGCGTCGATGACCGCAGCCGTGTTGTACAAGATTCCGGGCTGTTCCTCCTCGTACATGGGCAACACGATCACCATTTCATGACGAGCGGCCAACTCTTGAAAGCGCTTCGTGGTCGGACCGTCGGGAATGGCCTCGGCGTATGAGTAGAACTCGGTGTCTTGGACCTGACAGAAATAGGGTCCGTAGAACAGCTCCTGAAAGCACATGACTTGAACGCCCGCGGCGGCGGCTTCCGCGACGTATTTCTCATGGGCCTCGATCATCGATTCTTTGTCGCCCGTCCAAGCTACTTGCACGATCGCTGCGTTCACTTTGTCAGCCATTGCCCTCTCCCTTCGCCCGCATTTTCTCCAGCTTTTCCCTCGTCGGTGCGGCAGCCGACCTTGGCCTCCATAGCGGATTCGCAGAAGTTACTGTAGTTCAAGTTTTGGATCCGTTCCTTAGCTACCGCGGTGTTGTTGCCTCAGTCGCCCATTGCCTCGGCGGCCCGGCGGGCGAGTTCGTCATGGTCCAATTCCTCCACACGGGAGGCGACGCCCCAGCGGTGTCCCCAGGGATCGAGGAACTGCCCGGCGCGGTCGCCGTAGAATTGCTCTGAAACCGGGCGCAACTCGGTTGCCCCCGCCGCCAACGCGGCTGCGAAAGTCGCGTCCACATCCTCCACATAGACGTTCAGCGACACTGCTGTCCCGCCCAGAGTCTTGGGGCCGACCACTCCTATTTCGGCGTACTCGTCGGAGATCATCACCAGTGAGTCGTCAAACTCCAACTCGGCATGTCCTACCTTGCCTCCGTCTGAAATACGCATCCGTTCGGTGGCACCGAGCACCTTCGTATAGAACGCGATGGCATCGTTCGCTCCGTCGACGCAGAGTGCGGGAGTCAATTTCGGGTAGTCGTCTGGAATCGGATTGGTCATGGGCTATTTTCCTTTTGTTGGGGATTGAGGTTGAGGATTGAGGTTGGGCCTTGAGAGTGGGCATTGAGCAGACAAGTGAAGACCGATAGTATCCGCGGCTATTCGTCGATGGATAGCGATACGGGGGATCAGTGCCAGACGCGAAGAGTACGGGACTCGAACTCTTGGCCGCCGCGGGTGTAACTGTCGGTGGCGATGCCCCGCACGATATTCATATTCACGATGATCGGCTCTGGTCGCGCATTCTCAGAGATCGGGAACTGGGTTTGGGCGAGGCGTACATGGATGGTTGGTGGGAGGCCAACCGACTCGACGAATTCCTGACCGTCGTCCAGACAGCCGATCTTCGATCAATGGTGACACCGAGTCCCCAATTGCTGGTGCTGGGGGTCAAGGCCACGATCATGAACCAGCAGTCGAAGGCAAGGGCGCGCCGCAACGCACAGGCCCATTACAACATCGGCAACGACTTGTACGAGCGAATGCTCGACAAGCGAATGATCTACTCGTGTGCCTATTGGCGTGACATCGCCGAAGACGAAGATCCCGACTCAGAAAGACCGGCCGGGGCAGACAGCACCGCTCTGGATCGGGCCCAAGAGGCCAAGCTGGATCTCATTTGCCGAAAATTGGGTCTTGAACCAGGCATGACGCTGCTTGACATTGGCTGCGGCTGGGGTGGTTTCGCGCAGTTCGCGGCAGAGCGATATCAGGTTGAGGTGACAGGAATATCCCCAGCTGAAGAGCAGATAACCCGCGCGAGGCAACGTTGCAGCGGTCTGCCGGTGAGAATCGTGCGAGCCGACTATCGCGATCTCGACGGCACCTATGACCGCATCACCTCGATTGGAATGATGGAGCATGTGGGGCCGAAGAACCTGCCGACCTTCTTCGACAAGTGCCGCGACCTCCTGAACCCCGACGGGATGATGCTGCACCACACCATCGGCTCGAACGACTGGCGAACGTCGGGTGATCCTTGGTTCGATCGGTACATCTTTCCGGGTGGTGTGTTGCCCTCGCTCGGCCAGATCGCCAAGGCCGCGCATTCCCACTGGACGATCGAAGACGTCCACAACTTCGGTCCGTACTACACCCGCACCTTGTTGGCCTGGGACGCCAACATTTCGTCTCGTTGGCATGAGGTCCCGCACTACGACGAACGTTTCCGGCGGATGTGGCACTACTACTTGATGAGTTCGGCAGCGGGCTTTCGAGCGCGCGCCATCCAGCTCTGGCAGATCGTGTTCACTCGATCAAAACGCGGGCTGCCCATTTGGACGCCCGTGCGCTGAGGCTGCGCCTTGGATTTGAAGCAGCCTTAGAACTGCTGCTCTTCGGTGCTGCCCTTGAGTGCCAGAGTTGACGCTTTGCCACCGGAGATCACCGTTGCCACATCATCGAAGTAACCCGCCCCGACCTCGCGTTGGTGGCGTGTGGCCGTGTAGCCCTCGCCTTCCATGCCGAATTCACGTTGCTGCAACGCGACATAGGCCGACATGTCTGAAGAGTTGTAGCCCTGCGCCAACTCGAAGGCCGAGGCGTTGAGGGCATGCCATCCGGCGAGCGTGATGAACTGGAATGCATAGCCCATTGAGCCCAACTCCTTTTGGAACTTGGCGATCGTCGAGTCATCCAGGGCTGCGGACCAGTTGAACGACGGAGAGCAGTTGTAGGCCAACAGCTTGTCGGGATACTCCGCGTGGATTGCTTCGGCGAACTGCCGTGCTTCGTTGAGATCGGGTGTTGAGGTCTCGCACCAGATCAGGTCGCAGTAAGGGGCGTATGCGAGGCTGCGTTTGATTGGGGTTGCCATACCTGGCTCGGTGTAGAAGAAACCTTCCGAAGAGCGGTCGCCGGTGAGGAACTCGCGATCCCGCTCATCAACATCGCTGGTGATGAGGTTGGCACCGAGCGCGTCGGTACGAGCAACAATGATCGTGTCGACCCCGACCACATCTGCAGCCAGACGAGCGGCACTCAGAGTTGAAATGTGCTGTTGGGTGGGAATCAGCACCTTTCCGCCCATGTGCCCGCATTTTTTGGCGGAACTCAACTGGTCTTCCCAATGGACCCCGGCGGCGCCTGCCTCGATCATCGACTTCATCAGCTCAAAAGCGTTGAGCGGGCCGCCGAAGCCGGCTTCTGCGTCCGCCACGATCGGCAGCAGGTAGTCCACATCGGGGGAACCAGACGTCTCGGACCATTCGATCTGATCCGCGCGCCGCAAAGCGTTGTTGATCCGAGCCACGACCGAAGGCACCGAATTCGACGGGTACAGCGACTGGTCGGGATAGACATGGCCCGAGAGGTTCGCGTCGCCCGCGACCTGCCAGCCCGACAGGTAGATGGCAGGGAGACCGGCTTTGGCGTATTGAATGGCCTGGCCACCGGTCATGGCACCGAGGGCGTGTACATAGTCCATCGTCTGAAGCCGGTGCCACAGCTTTGCTGATCCCTGTCTGGCCAGCGTCAGTTCAGGGGTTACCGAGCCGCGTAGGCGCACGACATCCGCGGCTGTGTAGTCGCGGGTCAGTCCGGCCCAACGTTCGTTGGCAGCCCAGTCCGCACCGAGGGCTGTCACCTGTTCGTCGAAGCTGGGGTTCGTGGCCTTTGCCGGGTTGCCAGTCATCTGATCTCTCCTGTCTCTTCTGATCTTTGTGTTTGCGTTCGTGCAGCGAATTGTCAGTTCACAACAGTCGGTAGGCCTCTGTGGTGAGGAACTCGTGGTAGTCGTCGGTTGTGGTGAGCTTCTGAAGCAGTTCACGTGCTTCGACGAAGCGTCCAGCCGCCCAAGCTGCCTCACCGAGTTCAGTGCGCAGCAGTTCCGTCTCGTCATCGATGAGATGCTCCAACAGCCCGCGGTCAAGAGTCAGTCCGTTCGATAGTTGCACCTGGTGATGGCACCACTGCCACAGTTGTGCTCGACAAACCTCTGCCATGGCAGTGTCTTCGAGGTGGTCGTCGATCGGAACGGCCGCGTTGCCGACGAGCCATTCGCCGAGATAGCGGATCACGATGCGAATGTTGGTGCGGACGCCGCCCTCGGAGACCGAGCCGCGGGTGGAGGACACAGCGAGCAGGTCTCCGGCTGTGACGTAGACGTCGTCTCGTTGGCGTTCAACTTGGTTCGGTCTGTTGCCCAGCACCTTGTCGAACTCAACGACGGCTGTGGGAACGATCTGGGGCACCGCTATTCGGGTTCCGTCGAAGCCGTCTCCCGCTTCGCGTCGTTTGTCCGCCGCAACCTTGCGCAACGCGCCCGCCGTGCGCGTCGGGTCATCGGCATCGGGAATGACCCCCGACATGCCGCCTATGGCGTGGGCACGGCGACGATGACAGGTCGATACCAACAACTCGGTGAAAGCTCGCATGAACGGAGTCTTGACCGTTATCTGGTCGCGGTCCGGAAGCAGGAAATCACCGTTGTTCCGAAAGGTCTTGGCGACGCTGAAGAGATAGTCCCAGTTGCCGGTGTGGAGGCCGGTGATGTGGTCACGCAATTCGAACAGGATTTCGTCCATATCGAAGGCTGCCAGGATGGTCTCGACCAGCACCGTCACCCGGATGGTGCCGCGTTGCAGATCGAACCGGTCCTCTGTGTAGTCGAACACTTGGTTCCAGAGGCGGGCGTCCGCTTGGCCTTCCAGCTTCGGGAGATAGAAGTACGGCCCGCTGCCGCGTTCGATCGCGGTGTTGAAATTATGGAAGAAGCAAAGCCCGAAGTCGGCCAGCGCTGCCGAGATCGGCTGACCGTCGACGGTTATGTGCGACTCGTCGAGATGCCATGCCCGGGTACGTACCATGAGGGTGGCTGACTGATCGTCGAGGTCTGTCAACTCGCCTGCGTACGCCGCTTTGACGTTGGCCTGGCCGGTAAGAATGTTGTGCCAGGTGGGTGATGTCGCATCTTCGAAGTCAGCCATGAAGACTTTGGCCCCCGAATTGAGGGCTTGGATCATGAACTCGGCGGTGACCGGGCCGGTGACCTCGGTGCGGCGGTCAGCGAGGTCCGGCGGGGGAGGAGCGATACCCCACTCGCCTGAGCGAATGTGCGCTGTTTCGGGCCGGAAGGTTGGAAGGTCGCCGGCGTCGATTCGTTGTTGGCGGATGACTCTGTCTGCCAGCAGTCTTTGTCTCTCTGACTCGAAATTGTGGTGCAGGTCTGAGAGGAAGTCGGCTGCTTGCGCGGTCACGATCACGTCGGCCAAAGGGTGCGGCGTTACGGCGCAGCGAGGCAGTGTCATTACCACAATTCAGTATGAGTTGGCAGGACATAATTATGCCAGAAATATTGTTCTAATATTCGTGTATGAGTTTGTGATTATCAGAAAATCTGCCATTCTTGTGCAATGGCAGATCAATTCGACCTACTCGTTCTGGGCAGCAGAGTGCGCCATGCACGTCGACGCGCCGGCGTCACGCTCGCCGAAGTCAGCGAAGCCGTTAACCGCCCGGCTCCGTATCTGTCGCAGCTCGAAACCGGCAAGGTCGAACCGAAGCTCCGACTCCTCGGCGAACTCGCGGAGATACTCGGTACGACAACGGCGGATTTTCTTTCGCCGGACCCCCCGAACCGTCGCGCATTTCTGGAGATCTCTCTGGCACGTGCCCAAAGCGACCCTGCCTATCAGGCACTCGGGTTGCCGCACCTGAAACCTTCAGCCAAGGTCGCCAACGATGTCTTGGAGCATCTCGTTGCGCTCTGGAACGAACTGAGTCACCAGAACAGCCAGCCGCAACAGGAGCCCTCGACTGAGGCCCGTTTCGCCGACATCGCTAGATCGGCCAACATCGCGCTGCGGGCCGAAATGCGCGAACGAGCCAATCACTATCCCGAAATCGAAGCAATCGCCGCGCAAGCGCTAGCCGATGCCAACTACCCCGGAACCGGACCGATCAGCGAGAGAGTTCTTACCGAACTTGTGGCCAACCAGGGATTCACGATCGAACGGGTCCGGGCAATGCCCCCGACCGCTCGCAGCATCACCGACACCCGCGACAAGATCATCTTCATACCCGACCGAGGCGGACTCAAGATCCGCGAGGCTCGATCCGTGGTGCTGCAGACGCTTGGACATTTCGCGCTTGAACACAACGACACCAGCGACTTCGCCGAATACCTTCGTCAACGCATTGAGTCCAACTATTTCGCGGCGGCGATTCTCGCCCCGGAAGGACCGGCGGTCGACTTCCTTCGTGAAGCTCAAGCCGATGACGATATTTCCGTAGAAGACCTCAAGGAGATCTTCTACATCTCATATGAGATGGCCGCCCACCGCTTCACCAATCTCGCCACGCGTCACCTGAGCATCCCCTGCCACTTCCTGCGCACGGACAGGGAAGGCGTGATCAACAAGGCCTACGAGAACGATGGGATCCGGTTCCCGGCGGCACCCGATGGTGGTCTCGAGGGGCAACGGGTGCCACGCCAGTGGGGGAGCCGCCAAGCATGGAACGCTTCGGGGAGCTTTTTGCTGCACAGCCAATTCACCGTCACCAACGGCGGGGAGTACTTCTGCACCACGTATATCGAGACAGAAACGGATCGCTGGCCCCACGCCATCACTCTGGGCACGCCGGCCGAGCACGCGCACTATTTCCGCGGATCAGACACGCTTCGCAAGGAATATGCGCGAGACCGTGAGATCGAGCCGGACCCAGCCCTGGTGAACGAATGGAAGGACATAACTTGGCCGTCGGCCGCGGAACGCAGCCATGTGCTATCCGCCCTTCCGCCCTCAGATCTCGAATTCAGTCCGTTCCCGGGAATCGACCTGCTCGACGTGTACAGATTTCTAGAGCGTCAACGGCGCAGCCGGCGACCTTAACGCCCCGCCACCAGCACCCGCTCGATTGCCGCGGTCGCAATGTGGACCAGCTCTTTGCGTCCTTTGCCGACGGCCACCGCGATCACATCAGTTCCAACCGCTTGCAGTCGTCCGTCAACGCAATCATCCCCAACGGTCACCACAACACTCGCTTGGTCAGCGACCAGTTCGTCGAGCGTGTCCACCAGAACCATCGGTGACGCCTGGCGTGCACCGGTCACGGGCCGGTCTGTCGGCGAGGTCCGTATTGTGGCGACCGCCCTAGTCGGAATGAGCAGGTCGCCTTCGTGGCCGCGCACGAACACAAAGTCAGAACCGACTGCGATGATCTGACCCTCGCAGACTTGTCCACCAGCGGTTTTGACCGTTGCCGGGAGGCCTCGCTCGGCCAGATCGAGAAGCACTCCAGCGACACAGGACTCCTGCGTTGCTTGCTGTTCAAGTGATCGCTGACGGGCTCGGGAAGCCGCTGCTTCATCGACTTGGCAATCAGCCAGCCAGTCCGACAAACCGGCTAGGGGATCGTCGAAGTTGCTGTCGATCGGCTCCCTGTAGAGCTTTCTATTCATGAAATCCCGAGGGTAGCGCTAATATCAAGGTGACCGATGACCGAACACACCATCACCCTTCACATTCCCGGCAATCATCTGATGGGGGCGCTGCTAGGTGAGTACGATCAGCATCTGCGTCACATTGAAGACGCATTCCCCGATACCACCGTGACTGTGCGAGGCAACGAGGTGCATCTTTCGGGTCCGGGAGCCGGAGCCGCCAGGACGACCTTCGAGGAGCTCGTACTGCTAGCGGAGAACGGCCAACGCCTAGATCTCAACACCCTCGACTCCACGATCGACATGGTGCGAGCCGACGAACGACCTTCGAGCGTCTTGACGCATGAGATTCTCCGTGCCGACCGAGGCAGAGTGATCCGCCCCAAATCGAGCGGGCAGAAACGATACGTGGAAGCGATCGAGAACAACGTGGTCACCTTTGGGATCGGTCCAGCAGGCACTGGGAAATCCTGGTTGGCCGTGGCTACCGCGGTTGCGGCGCTGCAAGCCAACTCGGTTGAGCGCATTATCCTCACCCGTCCGGCGGTCGAGGCAGGGGAGCGGCTCGGGTTTTTGCCCGGTGACCTGATGGCCAAGGTTGACCCGTATCTCCGCCCGCTGTATGACGCGCTTCACGATATGGCCGGCGCGGACGGTGTTGAACGGCTGATGGAAAGAGGCGTGGTCGAGGTGGCACCCCTCGCGTTCATGCGAGGACGCACGCTCAATTCGTCGTTCATCATTCTCGACGAAGCCCAAAACACCACGGCAGAACAGATGAAGATGTTCTTGACCAGGATTGGGCATGGCTCCAAAGCAGTCGTTACCGGCGACATCACCCAAGTCGACGTTGCTACCGGGCGCAGCGGGCTCTCGGGTTTGGAGCCGATTCTGGGAGGTATCGACGGGGTCGGCTTTGTCTGGCTCTCCAAGCGCGATGTCGTCCGTCACCGCATCGTGCAAGAGATCGTTGATGCCTACGAAAAAGCCAACGACAACAACACCGACAACAGCAGAGCCGGCGGTGGACCTACGTGAACGACGCGGCCAGCCCGGTGGTGGTGGTACTCGACGAGCAGAGTGGTATCGAAATCGACACTGAGCGCTGGCAGCGTCTTGCTTCGGGGGCGCTCGTGTCTTCAGGCGTCGTGAGCGGTGAACTCAATCTGATCTTCGTCGATGAAGCGGCAATGACCCGACTGAATCACCAGTACATGGGCAAAAGCTACGCAACCGACGTGCTCTCGTTCCCCCTCGACGGATCAGCGACCGTTGAGTCGAGCACTGCCGAGTATGGCGAGTCTCTGATCGGGGATGTGGTCGTCTGTCCCGCCCGGGCTGCGGCACAAGCCCGGGACCATGAGGGCCATCGAGACCACGACGGTTCTCTTGAAGACGAATTGGCGCTGCTGATCGTTCACGGTGTATTGCATGTGCTTGGACACGACCACTACGACACCGCTACCACTAACCGAATGCAGTCCTGCGAACAGGCTCTCCTCCGCCAACACCACCGCGCATGATCTGGATGTTGGCAGCCGTAGCGGCAGCGTTGATCGCCGGGCTTGTCGTCGGGGTTGCACTGACGCTGGCGGATCGAATTCCGAAGCGCTTCTTGATCAGGCGCGCTGAAGCACCGATCGCTTCTGAGGACGAGTTGATCGCCCTCACCGAAGCGGCCGCTGCTGACGATGTGATCGATGATGAGGAACGAGAACTGATCGAATCGGTGTTCGCGCTCGACGACACGATCGTGCGCGAGGTGATGGTGCCCCGCACTGACATGGTCGCAGTCGCATCCGACATCAGCATCACCGCGGTTGTAGATCTTGCCATCGAAAAGGGGTTGAGTCGCCTCCCGGTGTTCGCCGATGACATCGACGACATCGTCGGTGTCTGCTTGATGAAAGACCTGACTCGCGCCGAGCGGGCCGGGCGCGGTGATCAAGAGGTTCGAAATGTGATGCGGCGGGCACGTTTCGTACCAGAAACCAAGCATGCAGGCGATCTCCTGCGAGAGATGCAAGCGGGCCGTTATCACCTTGCTGTGGCGGTTGACGAATATGGTGGCACCGCTGGTGTGGTCACCCTCGAGGATGTCGTGGAGGAGCTGGTTGGCGAGATTGTTGACGAGTTCGACGTTGAAGAGCCTCTGGTAGAGCCACTGGCCGGCGGGGAGGCTCTGGTCCACGGACGGATGCCGATCGATCAGCTCAGCACTCTGGTGCGGTCCAAACTCGGGGAGGGAGACTGGGACACGGTCGGGGGATTGATATTCAGCACCCTTGGCCATGTCCCGACGGTCGGCGAGTCGATCGAAGAGGGCGGCGTACTCTTGAAGGTTGAGCGTATGGAGGGCCGACGGATCACCAAAGTGCGTCTGACTCCAGTCGCGTCCAACTCCAATCAAGCCCCTGGGCAGAGGAACACAACCGATGGTCGATGAGCGCCCGGTCACTGGATCGGGGGCCGCTGACGATGAGCGCTCGGGTTTCGTAACCCTCATCGGTCGTCCCAACGCCGGAAAATCGACGTTGCTGAACAAGATTCTCGGATTCAAGGTGTCGATCGTCTCGGACAAGCCCCAAACGACCCGCAACCAGATACGGGGGGTCCTCAATCGCGATGGGGCCCAGCTGGTGTTTGTCGACACTCCCGGAATCCACAAGCCGCGTACCGCGCTCGGTAACAGCCTCAACACCACCGCCAACCAGGCGAGCGCGCAGGTTGACGTCGTGTGCTTCGTACTCGATGCAACTGCGCGCTATGGCCGCGGCGACGCTGCCATAGCGGAGCGCTTGCCCACCGGCTCGGTGATCGTCGTGACCAAAGCCGACATAGCGTCGCGCCCACAGATCGCCGAACAGCTCGCCGCCACCAGCCACCTCGACGCCGCGCAGTGGTTCCCGGTGAGCGGAAGAACCGGCGAGGGCACAGACGAGTTGGTCGCCTACCTGATCGATCGGATGCCTGCTGGCCCCCGCCTGTATCCCGCCGAGATGCTTACCGACGTCGGCGATGAGTTCTGGGTGGCCGAGCTCGTTCGCGAGAAATTGCTGGCCTTGACTCGGGACGAACTGCCCCACAGCGTCGCCACCAGGGTCACCGAATGGGAATGGCCGCGTATCCGTTGCGAGATCCTCGTTGAACGCGAGTCCCAGAAACCGATGGTGATAGGCAAGGGCGGAGAGGTGCTCAAGAAAGTCGGCACTGCGGTTCGCGCCGAAATCGGCGAAGAGGTCTATATCGAACTCTTCGTAAAGGTGGAGAAGAACTGGCAACGTCGCCCCGAGATGGTCCAACGCCTCGGCTACTAGTCCCTCCTGATCCCTACTGATTCCGTCGCAACTCTCGAAGCAGGGTTTCGGCCTTGCTGCGGTCCTTGGTTCTGCGCATTGGGGGAAGAGCTCCGAGCAGCGCCCAGCGGTAGCTGCGTGAGGTGGCCAAACGAGGGTCCAACACGGCCACCACTCCGCGGTCGGTTGCCGAGCGGATGAGTCGACCCGCGCCCTGGGCCAGCATGATTGCGGCCCTCGGCAGATCAACAACTCGGAAAGCGTCGGCACCGGCGCGCTCGCGGCGTGCCTGCAGCAGTGGCTCGTCGGGCCGAGGAAAGGGAAGCCGGTCGATTATCACCAGGTTGCAGGTAGGCCCGACTGCGTCGATGCCCTGCCAGAACGACATCGTGGCAAAGAGGCAGGTTTCTTCGTTCTCGATGAAGCTCTTGAGCAGTTGCGCCTTTGATCCCTCGCCTTGTTGCAGCACAGTCCAGGGGACTCGCGATTCGATGTGAGCCGCGGCTTGCTGCATCGCCCCCCAACTCGTGAACAAAGCCAGGGTCCGTCCACCGGCAGCGGAGACCAACGACTCGATCTCTTGCAGTTGTGATTCTCTGTGCTGTTGATTTCGCGGGTCGGGAAGATCTGCCGCGCAGTACAGCAGGGCGTTGGATTCGTAGTCGAAGGGACTCCCGACACCTACTTCGACGGTGCTGGAAGGAAGCCCGAACTGAGAGGTGGCATTCAGCGGCATCGTGGCGGAAGTGAGCACGGCGCCACGTTGCGACCACAGGTTCTCAGCCAGAATCTGGTCGATGGCCAGTGGCGTCGAACGCAGGCTGGGGTTGTGGGTTGGGCCGTCCACCCACATGACCTCGTCGTCGACAGCCCAGCGAAGGTAGCTGATGTCGTCAAGCACCGAACTAATGGATTGGCGTGCCCGAATAGTCCGGTTCAACACATCGGAGGGAGCGTCGGAGGGCACCGCTCTGAGGTCGTTCAGCAAGTCAGCAACACGACCCGAGACGAGATCGAGCGTGCGTCCGAGTTCATCTGGAGGTCCTTTCGGCAGACGGCTCCCGACCAGAGTTTCAAGGCGGTTCTTGAGCATGGTGGCTGCTTTTTCGACCTCGCCGGGTGCTTCTGAGTCCACAATTACGGCTCTTGAGGAAGCCGCGGCGGTCACTAGGCGTGCTGGGCTCAAGTAGCGACCCGTGGCGTTGGCGACGATGTCTTCAAGCTGGTGGGCCTCGTCGATTATCACCAGGTCGTGGTCGGGGAGAATGCACTGAATTGCGACATCGATGGCGTAGAGGTAGAGGTTGACGATCAGCACGTCGGCGGCAGCGGCTCGACGCCAGGCTTTTTCGGCAAAACAGCTTTCGCCCTCGGGACACCGGTTGGCACCGGGGCACTCTTGGCGGCTCACGCTGACCTGCTGCCAGACTCGGTCGCTGACGTCGGCCAACTCGGACCGGTCACCGCTCTTGCTCGTCTCGGCAAACAATCGAAGATTCTCAAGGGTCTCGTCATCCAGAGCGGCGTCATCGAGGTCGAGACCGAGGCCCGGTTCGGATTCTGCTTCATTCAGGCGCTGCAGGCACAGATAGTTGGAGCGGCCTTTCAGAACGGAGAAATCGATCGGCTCGTCCAGCTGGCTCGACAGGAACGGCAGGTCTTTGTCGGCCAACTGGTCCTGCAGCGCTTTGGTCGCCGTTGCGACCACGACCTTCTGGCCCGACAAGGCGATGGGTACCAGATAGGCGAGCGACTTGCCTGTGCCTGTACCGGCTTGCACCACCGCATGGCCGTTGCTCGCCAACGCGTCTGCAACCGTGACTGTCATCTCATCCTGCCCACCGCGTCGCTCTCCGCCGCCCGGAAGGCCGGCCGTAACCTGGGCGAGGAGCTCAAGCGATTGTTCAGCGATGGTCATGGGGAGTCAGGATCTCAGGATCTTCAGATGCTCGTCCTGTGCGGAGATACCTACTCGGAGATACCTGTGCGGAGATAGAGGACGGGTGGGT
>VXYK01000053.1 GCA_009845995.1 Acidimicrobiaceae bacterium
TAAGCACGCCGCCAGCGTTCGTCCTGAGCCAGGATCAAACTCTCCGTCGAGATCTTTCGACCAGCAGAACCGGTCTTCAGATCGGGTTGCGGATGCCTTAATCACTTTGGTGATAGCACCGAGGTGATCGCGTAAGGCACCCAGCGTTTACGTAGAGCCGGTCACCGCTGGCTTGCAGTGACCAGTTTTCCTCTCCGGCCACCTATCGGTGATCGGAGGGGTTCGTCCATCCAGCCGAGGCCGAATGAACTGGCTCACCAGGGTCGTTGAGAACCCCGGTTTAAATTGACAGATGCCGTTTCAGATCGCGAAATCCAAAACGTCACCCGCACTCGCTTTGCGTCCGTCTCTTCCGTTTTCAAGGAGCACTCGACACCGGAGTGCCAGGCACGCTGACCAGACGAACCGGCCGGTTGATGCCTCACTACGCTCTCGTCAGACCTAGCGTCCACAGAGGCGAGTAACTAAACTACCGAACCAGCCTGGGTGCGGCAACCCAAACGAGCCGAATATTTGAGTAATCGACCGGGTTCTGACAGCGCTGGATCACGCTAGTCGTCGAATACCGCCAAATACCGCTGCTTCTTACCACGTTGCACCAAAGCAAAGCGGCCACCGACAGCCTCCACAGACTCAGAGTTGCTCGTTACCAGTCGGCCATTGACCCGGATCCCGCCCTGTTTGATCGTCCGCCGGGCGTCTCCTTTCGAAGCACATACGCCGGTCGCCACCAGGAGATCCACGACCGGTTCATCAAGACCGACCGAATCAGCCGCTAACAGCGTCTCGGGCACTATCCCGCGCAGGGACTCAAGCCCCTCTGAGTCGAGTTCTCCCCCACCGAACAACACCGCCGCGGCTAGCTTGGCTCGGCGCAGCGGCTCGGACCCGTGGATAAGACCGGTCACCGAGTCCGCCAACTCATGTTGCGCCAGCCGCTTGTGGGGGTTCGCCGCATGCTCAGCCATGATCTCTGAAATGTCGTCGACGCCCAGCAGTGTCAACTGCATCAGTGTGCGTTCGACGTCAGCGTCACCGACTCGCAAGAAGTACTGATGAAACTCGTAAGGCATCGTCATCTCAGGATCCAGCCAAACCGCGCCTTCGGCAGTCTTGCCGAACTTGCTGCCGTCGCTGCGGGTCATCAGCGGCCAGGTGAGGCCGTGGACGCGAACCCCGCTGCGTCTGCGGATCAGATCAATTCCAGCGGTGATGTTGCCCCACTGATCCGAACCGCCGATTTGCAATTTGCAGCCGCGATTCTCATGCAGCCACCAGAAATCGAAAGCCTGCAACAGCATGTAACTGAACTCCGTGAACGAGATACCGACATCGCTGGTCATCCTTGAACGGATCGAGTCCTTCGCAACCATCTGGTTGACGGTGATGTGCTTTCCGGCGTCACGCAGGAACTCAAGCAAAGTGACATTGCGAGTCCAGTCGTAATTGTTGACCAACTCAGCTCCGCTCGCTCCGCCGAAGTCGAGCAACCGCTCCAACTGCGACCGAATCCCGGCGACGTTTGCGATCAGTTCATCGACATCGAGCAGATTCCGTTCGCCGGACCGCCAACTGGGATCACCGACCATGCCGGTTGCGCCACCTACCAGGGCGATCGGCCGGTGCCCGGCGTCTTGAAAACGGCGCAGGACCAGCACTCCGATGAGGTTGCCGAGGTGCAGGCTCGGAGCCGTCGGATCAATGCCGTGATACAAGGTGACATCACCCGGCTCAAGCAATTCGCGCAAAGCAGCCTCTTCGGTGTGATCCTGCAGCAAGCCGCGGGACCCGAGATCATCAACAACAGCCGCTCCAGTCATGTCGCACCACGATACGAGATCAAATCCCGAGCCGCGTTCCAATAGATCGGTGGTGAGGATCGGGCCTTGTTTGTGAGCACAATGGGGGCCATGCGCCGCCCCCGCCGTCCAGTTCGACGCCTCGTTCGTCGCTACCTGGCAGCGCTCGCAACAATCGCGGTCATCACAGTCGGCTGCAGCTTTGAGACCAAAGACTTCGACACGTTGTTCGGTTCGGACTTTTCGGTCGTAGATCTCGAAACAGCTCAGTCTTCAGTCGTGGTGGACCGTAACGGAAGGCTCATCACAAGTCTGCGGGGGGAACAGAACCGCACCGATGTCGCTTTCGCGGACATTCCCGAAATCGTCCAGAACGCCGTAATCGCCATTGAGGACGAACGCTTCTGGGATCACAACGGCATTGACCTCAAAGCCATCCTGCGGGCGGCTCGCTCCAACGTGAGCGCCGGAGGGATCAGCCAGGGCGGTTCCACCATCACCCAACAGTACGTGGGCAACGTCTTCTTGGACCGCAGCGACAACACCGGCAGTCGCAAAATCGAAGAGTTGTTCATGGCTCTGCGCTTCGAACAGCACTACACCAAGGAGTTCATCCTCGAGCGCTACCTCAACTGGATCTACTTCGGGAACGGTGCATACGGCATCGAAGCCGCTGCTCGCCAGTATTTCGGCGCCCCCAACTGCGCTCTGCAAGGAATCGCGGGCGACGACTGTCTCAAGGTGACCGAACTCAGCCTCGTAGAAGCAGCGACTCTAGCTGGGTTCATCCAGGCACCGAGCCGCTACAACCCCTACCAGAACCCCGATGACGCCCGCGACCGACGCGACCTCGTGCTGCTGCGCATGTACACCAACGACTACATAACGCTCGAGGAGTACGAATTCGCACGACTGGAACCGATCGAACTGGTTGATGACGTACCGATCCTCGAAGAGAGGTATCCGGCCGCGTACTTTGTCGAAGACGTTAAACAGTGGTTCCTCGACAACGAACAATTCGGCGAAACCAGCGATGACCGGGCCCGCCTCCTCTTCGAAGGCGGGCTTACCATCCATGCCACCATCGACTTGGAACTTCAAGCCAGAACCGAGGCGGCGGTCGAACGAGCACTCCCCCGCTATCGAGAGGACGGCATCGAGAATCCAGACGCTGCCGCGGTGGTGATGGGAACGACCCCGAGCGACGACGGCCACGTTCTCGCCATGTTCGGCGGGAGAGATTTCTTCGGCGAGCGGGACGACGCAAAATTCAACCTCGCATCCGGATCGGGACGCCAGGCCGGATCAGCGATGAAACCGATCGGGCTCGCTGCAGCTGTCCAAGGCGGCATCCCAGTGACCAGTGTCTGGGAAGCTCCCGTCGAAATCGAAATCGACAATTTCCCCGTCTGCGGAGAACCATGGGAAGTGGAAGGCGGAGTGCGCCGCTTCAACGAAGACGGAGAAGAGGAAGAGGACGTCGTGAGCATCACGCTGGTCGAGGCGACCAGCAGCTCGATCAACACGGTCTACGCGCAGTTGATCGAGCGCATCGGTCCGCGCAGCCTCGTCCAGATGGCAGAAAAGCTGGGTTTCGGGGTAGGCAGAATCGCCCCGGTGTGCGCTGCTGTGCTCGGCACAGAGAACGTCAATATGGTCGAGTTAGCGACCGCCTTCTCCACGTTCAAGCGTTCCGGGGTGAGGCTCGATCCAATCATCGTCACCCATATCACCAACTCCGACGGATCGCTCCTCTATGAAGCCGCGCCGAGACCCGCCCCGGTACTGAGCGCTTCGGTCGCTGACCAGATCTCCTGGGTGTTGAGCGGCACAATCACCAACGGAACCGGCACCCGCGCTCGACTCGACGGTGGGCGCACCGCAGCCGGCAAAACCGGAACATCCCAGAACAATGCCGACGCCACGTTCGTCGGATACACCGCTCAGCGCACAGCAGCGGTGTGGGTCGGCTATCCCGTTGGGCAAGTCCCGATGAGCTATGAGTTCGGGGGGCGCCCGGTCGCCGGCGGTACCTTCCCGGCGTTGATCTGGAAAGAGATCATGGATGAAATGCACGACGGTCTGCCCTTGGGAGAGTTCCCGACACCACCCACCAGTTCAACCACGACAACGCTGCCGAATGCACCCGACGAGATCGTTGTGCCCGATCTGTTCGGACGTATGATCGACGAGGAGCTCAGACTCCAGATGGAAGAGGAGTTCTTCACCATCACCGTGGTTGAGCGCGAGACAACCGCTTACCCGTCAGGAACGATCTTCATGCAGGTTCCCGCGGCCGGATCGGTGGTACCCGGTGGCGTGATAATCACCGTTGAGATCGCTGTCGGCCCCAGCGTCGACCCCGTCCCGAACGTCGTCGGCCTGCTTGAAAGCGAAGCCAAACAGTCCCTCGCCAGTGCGGGACTCGGTGTCATCACCAGGTTGATCCAGAACCCGGATGCCGGCAGCGAGACCCGCCCTGGCAGAGTCTGGGCCCAGAACCCAGTTGCGGGAACCACAGATGTCGTCGACCAGATAGCCACCATCTGGGTCAACCCGCGGGCCGGACAATAAGGCGCCGGTGGTTGGACCGAATTGACATGTCTGGACCAATCTGACCATGCCAACGAATCTGAAACGCATGTCAACCAAAGTCGCTCTCACGCTGGTGGTGCTGGCCATCATCGGCATGTGGGTCTGGATCTACCTGTTCGCGCCCCGCGACAACCCAGACCGCCTGCAAAGCCGCAGTTTTGCCGCCGCGGCCGAAGCCGTCTGCGAGCCGCTGCAAGCCCGAATCAACGCGCTGCCAACCGGCCGGGATGTCGACACTGTGGGCGAACGCACCGAGCAGATCGCGGCGGGCACGGAACTGACCGAAACGATGGTCGCCGCCCTCAGGGAGGCTTACCGCACCCACGTCACCGATCAGGGCGATTCGATGATCCTCAACGCCTGGTTCGCTGACTGGGACGCTTATCTGGAGGACCGTTGGCGCCACGTTGCCAAGCTGGACGCGCTGGGCGAGAACGCGACAGGTTCGGACCTTCGGTTCATCCTGCGCGAACGGGCCGAAGGCGGGATCTACACCCGCCGCATCGACGGCCTCGCCAACGTCAACGACATGAGTTCCTGTCACACCCCACTCGATCTTTAGGTTCGGTGGATTCTCGAACCTCTAGCGGAGGCTGCGCGCCAGAGCCAGGCCCGTTCGGGTCAGTCGCTGCAGGCCGTCGTCGACGCCCATCGACGGCAGGTCATCTGGAGACACCCAGCGTTGGGCTGTGGACTCATGGTTGGCGTTGAGCACCGGTGACTGCGGTGCTAGCACCAAGAAACGCACGTCGTAGTGAAGATGAGCATCCTCGCTCGGGGGATTCACCCGGTGGATGTCGAGGTCGATTGCCTGAGGCCAGATCCTCAAGCCACCGATGCCGGTCTCCTCTGTTGCTTCGCGCAGCGCCACTGCCATCAGGTTTGCGTTGCCGTCGACATGGCCCCCCGGCTGCACCCAGATCTTGAGTTTCGTGTGGTGCAGAAGCAGGATCTGATCCAACGCATCGTTCACCACCAGAGCACTCGCCGTGAAATGGCCCGGTCGTTCGCGACGATCCAGCGGCTGTGGGCGCTCATCGAGCAACGCACGCATCGAATCTCGCGTGTCTCGGATCTCGGGGCTGTCCAGCGGCGCGATCGTTTCCCACACGTCGCCGAGGCGCGCCGAGAACTGCAACCGCTCGTCGGCGGCCGTGATCCACTGTTCCACCCTTGGGTCAACCATCAGGTTTCGACCGTACCGCCAAAGTGGCGCCTAGTGTGCCGCCCTACCCCGGGCCAGGAGGTTGACCGAGCAACGCACGGAAACGTTGAATCTGCTCAGCGACAGCGTCGGGCGATCCACCACCGTGCGTATTACGGCGGGTGACCGACACGCCTGGTTCAAGCAGCCCCGCTGCCTCCGTCCCGAGAGCATCGCTGGCAGCAACCAAATCAACGAACGCTCCTTCACCGTCAAGCGATCTCCGCACCAGGTTGGCGACGATTTCATGAGCTTGTCGAAACGGCATTCCCCGCGCCACCAGCCACTCAGCAAGATCAGTGGCCGCGGCATATGGGGAAGCCGCAGCGTCGGCCATGCGCGAGGTGTTGAACTCGAGTGACTCGATCATGCCATCGAGTGCCGAAACCGTTAGCAACACCGTGTCGACCGCGTCGAACAATGGCTCTTTGTCTTCTTGAAGGTCTTTGTTGTAGGTAAGAGGCAAACCCTTGAGGGTGGTCATCAACCCCGTCAGGTGACCGATCAACCGACCTGCCTTGCCTCTCGCCAGTTCGGCGATGTCAGGGTTCTTCTTCTGCGGCATCATCGACGAGCCGGTTGAGAAAGCCTCGTCAAGGGTCACGAAACCAAACTCGCTCGAGGCCCACAAGATCAGTTCCTCGCCGATCCGGCTCAGGTGAACACCAAGCAGCGCCAACCCGAAGAGCGTTTCTGCCACAAAGTCGCGATCGCTCACCGCATCAAGACTGTTGTCGAACACGCCCGCAAATCCGAGTTCGTCCGCACACATCTCGGGATCGAGGGGAAGTGACGAACCAGCCAGCGCGCCGGCACCGAGCGGAGAGACATCCAGGCGTGCTCGGGCGTCATTGAGCCGGTCGACATCGCGGCCCAGTGCCCAGCCGTGCGCCAACAGATGGTGTGCCAACAGAACAGGCTGAGCCTGCTGGAGGTGGGTGTATCCGGGAAGGTACGCATCGCCGACAGACTCTGCGGCCCCGAGCAATGTCAGCTGCAAGCCCCGTACCAGCGTCACGATCTCGTCGATAGCGGATTTCGTCCACAACCGAAGATCTGCGGCTACCTGGTCGTTGCGGCTCCGGCCGGTGTGGAGCTTCGCTCCCGCTTCGGTCAACTCGCACACCCGCCGTTCTATGGCGGTGTGTATGTCTTCGTCACTTTCGACGAACTCGAACGAGCCGTCGCTGAGTTCTTCGGAAACCTGCTCGAGGGCGGCCACTATCTCATCACGCTCAGAGGGTTCCAAGAGTCCGACCTCGCAGAGCATCCGCACGTGCGCGCACGAACCGTCTATGTCTTGTTGGTACATCCGCTGATCAAAGTGCAGCGAGTCATTGAGCGCCTGCAATGATGCCGACGGGTCTGCTCCGAATCTCCCATGCCACATGGTTGCCATGACTCAGCCCCGCTTCCGTGCAAGGTTGCGAAGGCGCAACGCGTTGAGCTTGATGAAACCTTCAGCATCACCCTGGTGGTAGACACCCTCGTCTTCTTCGAAGGTTGCGATTTTCTCGTCAAACAACGAATCGGCTGACTTGCGGCCGACAATATCGACGTTGCCCTTGTAGAGCTTGACGCGCACTTCGCCGTTCACGCAGTGCTGGCTGTGGTCGATCGCGACTTGAAGCATCTCGCGTTCGGGACTCCACCAATAACCGTTGTAGATCAATTCCGCATATCTCGGCATCAGGGAGTCCTTGAGGTGGGCCACTTCGCGGTCCAGTGTGATCGACTCAATCCCGCGGTGGGCCCGCAACATTATGGTGCCACCTGGAGTTTCGTACGCTCCGCGGCTCTTCATTCCGACGTAGCGGTTCTCGACGATGTCGAGACGTCCGACGCCGTTGGCACCGCCCACCTCGTTGAGGTGGGTGAGCACCGCGGCTGGGCTCATGGCCTTGCCGTCGATGGCTACGATGTCGCCGCACTCGTAGCTGAGATCTAGATAGGTCGCCTCATTCGGCGCTTCGGCAGGACTTACCGACCAACGCCACATCTCCGCGGGAGGCTCGGTCCAGGGGTCCTCGAGAGGACCGCCCTCATAGGAGATATGGAGCAGGTTGGCGTCCATCGAGAACGGAGACTTCGTACCCCTGGTCATCTCGATCGGGATGTTGCGGGCCGCGGCATAGGCCATCAGCGATTCCCGCGAGTTCAGGTCCCAGAGCCGCCAGGGCGCGATGACCTCAATGTCGGGCGAGAGTGCATAAGCGCCCAGCTCAAACCGGACCTGGTCGTTGCCCTTGCCGGTCGCACCGTGGCTGATGGCGTCGGCTTGATGCTCCGCCGCGATCTCCACTAGCCGTTTGGCGATCAGCGGCCGAGCGATTGACGTACCGAGGAGATACTCACCTTCATAGATCGTGTTGGCTCTGAACATCGGGAATACGAAGTCACGGGTGAACTCTTCACGCAGGTCCTCGATATGGATGTTGTCTTCAGCTACTCCCATCGCCAGTGCTTTGGCGCGCGCCGGTTCGACCTCTTCTCCTTGACCGAGGTCGGCCGTGAAGGTGATCACCTCCGCGTCGTAATTCTCCCGCAGCCAGTGCAGGATGATCGAGGTGTCAAGCCCACCGCTGTAGGCCAGGACGACTTTCATGTCAACAGTTCTTTCGTTTCAGTTCTTTCGTTTCGGTCATGGCTTTCTCACAGTCCGGCAAGGTCCCGCAGTCGAAGCTCAAGGCAGGCGCCACCGACTTCTTCGGCGGCAACAACCAACAGGGTGTCGTCTCCCGCGACGGTACCGACAATGTCTGCGATCCCTGCGCGGTCGAGCGCGGACGCCACAACATGGGCGGACCCGGGTGGGGTGCGCAGCAACACCAAGTTCCCGGAATGGGAAACGTCGGCAACCCAGTCACCCATTACCCGGCGTAGATGATCCTTCGGAGCGATGCGGTCAACAGAGTGCTCAGGGATGGCGTAGACGGTTTCGCCACCGGCCACGCGCACTTTGACCGCGCCGAGTTCGTCAAGGTCACGCGAGACGGTTGCCTGCGTGGCTTTGAGGCCTTCATCCTGCAACAACCCCACGAGCTGACTCTGGTTGGTGACCGCGTGCTCCCCAAGCAGAACTGCTATGCGGTGCTGCCGTCTCGCCTTGCTCATCGGTTCACCTTGCTCATCGGTTCACCTCGCTCATCGGTTCGCCTCCCCCAAGAGCCAAACGAGTAGACCCCGCGCGGCGTGCATCCGATTGGCGGCCTGGGGCCAGATCCTGCTGCTGGGACCGTCAAGGACGGCGTCAGTGACTTCTTCGCCTCGATGCGCAGGCAGACAGTGCAGGAAAATGGCGGTGCTCGCGGCTGATTCCATCAGCTTCTCGTCGACTTGGAAGCCCTCGAAATCGCGGGTCCGCTTCTCAGCTTCATCCTCTTGGCCCATTGACGTCCAGGCATCGGTGTACACCGCATCGGCACCCTTGACAGCCGCGATCGGGCTGTCAAACACCTGGGGCTCGCCGACCGTGTTGATCCGCGCGAGGTCGGCGTCGTCGAACTCGTAGCCGACGGGGCTGGCGATGCGAAACTCCATCCCGACCAGACCGGCACCGAGAGCCAACGAGAACGCCATATTGTTGGCGTCACCCAAATAAGCGACGCTACGCCCTTCGAGCGCGCCGAACTCTTGATACATCGTGAGCAGATCAGCCAGGACCTGCATCGGATGACCCCGGTCACTCAACAAATTGACAACCGGGACCTGATCTACCGCGGCCATTCGCTCCACAACCGAGTGGCTGTAAACACGCGCTCCGATCGCCGCGTGAAAACCGGCCATGACCCTGGTGATGTCCTCGGTAGATTCGCGCCGGTCCAGACCTACCTCTTCGTTGCCGATATACACCGGATGGCCGCCAAGTTGCACGACCGCCATCTCCATCGAGTTACGGGTTCGGGCCGACGGCTTCTCAAAGATGAGCGCCACACCCTTGCCCGCGAGCAGAGTCGGAGACGCCGATGCCGAAGAAAGTTCGAGCACGCGCTCAAGCTCAGCTGGCGAGAGATCGTCGATCTCAATGAAATGTCGCATCACGCTGCCTCCAGTACTTTGGCGATCACAGCAACCGCTTCGTCGATCTCGTCATCGGTGACGGTGTAGGGAGGCGCGATTCGCAGCGCCGTGGGAGTGATCCCATTGAGGATCAGGCCCTCGTCGAGACAGCCTCTGGCTATCTCGGCCCCCGTCCGACCGGCACGGCTTTCGGCAGTGAGTTCGATGGCCAATAGCAGGCCCCGACCCCTGACATGATCGACGCCCACGACGTCGGCGAGTCTGGCTCTTATCTTCGCTTCCTTGCTTTGAACCACCGCCGGAGCATCCATGGCGATATAGCTGTCGATGGTGGCTCTTGCCGCGCAGAGCGCCAGAGCCTGCCCGGCGAACGTCGAGCCGTGATCGCCGGGACCGAAGCAAGCTGCCACATCATCGCGGGCCCACACCGCGCCGACGGGTACACCGTTGGCGATGGCTTTGGCCAGCGTGACGATATCGGGGACGATACCGCTGTGCTGGTAGCCGAACCATTCGCCCGTGCGCCCGAAACCGGTTTGTATCTCGTCCATGATGAGCAGGATCCCTCTCTCATCGCAGATCTCACGGACCGCCTGCAGATAACCGTCGTTGGCGGGGTTGACGCCGCCCTCGCCTTGCACGGCTTCAAGCATGATCGCACCCACCTCGGGACCGAGCGCTTTTTCGAGCTCCGAGACGTCGTCGAAAACGACATGACGGAACCCTTCGGGCAACGGTTGAAACGGCTCGTGCTTTTCCGGTTGACCGGTGGCTGCCAGAGTGGCCAGGGTGCGGCCATGAAACGACCTCAGCGCGCTCAGGACCACATGACGACCCCGGCCTTGGTACTTGCGCGCCAACTTGATGGCGGCTTCGTTGGCCTCGGCTCCTGAGTTCTGGAACAACACTTGACCCTGACCTGCGGCGACAAGTTCGCTGATCCGCTCCGCAACCGGTGCCTGGTGTTCGTTGGCGAACAGATTCGAGGTGTGAGTCAATGTGGCAGCTTGCGCGGCTATCGCGGCGGTCACAACCGGATGCGCGTGCCCCAATGAGGTCACGGCCAGACCGCAAAGAAAATCGAGGTGCCGCCGACCTTCTTTGTCCCACAGCTCGGTACCCCGGCCGCGGACAAAGACACGCGGCGGGGAACCGTAGTTGTTCATCAGGGGGCTGTGATCGCCTGTCGCTCCCCAAGCTTGGGCTTGCTCGAGGGTCATGGCGTCACCATTGTGCCGATACCGGCGTCGGTGAACAGCTCCAGTAGCAGCACATGGGGGATCCGGCCGTCGAGCAGATGAGCTGACGCTGCCCCTGATTTGACTGCGTCGATGCACGCCCGGACTTTGGGGATCATCCCACCCGAGATTGTTCCGTCTGCGATCATCGCCTCAAGGTCTTCTACCGTGGCGTGGGGTACAACTGAGTCGGGTTTGTCGGGGTCGTCGGGGTCGGTCAACAAGCCGGCCACATCGGTGAGGTAGATCGCCTTTTCGGCTCCGAGAGCGCCCGCCAGCGCTCCCGCGACCGTGTCGGAGTTGATGTTGTAAGCCTGCCCGGACCCGTCGACACCGATCGTCGACACCACCGGGATCATCCTCTCAGCCAACAACCGTTCAAGAATCCCGGGTTGCACAGAGGCAACGTCGCCGACAAAACCGAGGGCCTTATCGGTCGGCGCCGCGGTGATCAGGCCTCCATCTTCACCTGAGACTCCCACTGCGAAGGCCCCGTGAACGTTGATCGCGCCCACAATGTCGCGGCCGACTTTGCCCACAAGCACCATCCTGGCCACATCAAGAGTCTCAGAGTCGGTAACCCGCAGGCCGTCCACGAACTCGGTTGATTTGCCCAGGCGTTGCAGGAGCGCGCCTATTTGCGGGCCGCCCCCGTGCACAACCACGGGCCGCAGCCCCACCGAACGCAGCAACACCACGTCTTGGGCAAAGGAGGCAGACAGGGAGGGGTCGACCATGGCGTTGCCGCCGAACTTCACCACCACAACCGCGTCGCGGAACTGCTGTATGTACGGCAGAGCCTCGATCAGTGCCGTGGCGCGCCGCTCTGGAGCGAAACCCCGCTCAGAGATCAGATCTTGTGTTGACGGACCAGAATCGGTCATGACCGGTACCCCGCATTGATTTCGATGTAGCCGTGCGTCAGATCGCAGGTCCAGACGGTCGCTGAACCCGTGCCGATACCGACATCGACCCGCAGTTCGATTTCGTCCTGTTTCAGATGTTGGGTCGCCCGCTGCTCGCTGTAGTCCCGATGTTGCGCACCGCCCGAAGCGACGAGCTCGTCGCCGATCCAGATTGAGAGCTGATCTCGATCAGCTCTCTCCCCGGCTTTGCCTACTGCCATCACTATCCGTCCCCAGTTGGCGTCTTGCGCGGCTAGAGCGGTTGAGACCAGAGGTGACTCAGCTATCGACCGCGCGATGTTGTGTGCCGATTCGTCGGATTCAGCTCCAGTCACGGTCACTTGCACGAATTTCGTGGCACCCTCGCCGTCGCGCACGATCTGATGCGCCAGATCCAACAAGACACTGTCGAGCGCGGTTTGGAACTCAGCCAACCGGGAATCGGTTGGCGAGCTGATCTCGTCGTCGATCTGCTCGCCCGTGGCGAACAGCAGGACTGTGTCGCTCGTGGAGGTATCGGAATCGACGGTGATGCAGTTGAAGCTCGCTGCGACGGACGTTGACAGGCAACTTTGAAGAATCTCTGGAGCGACTGCAAGATCAGTGAAAACGAACGCCAGCATGGTGGCCATATCAGGCGCGATCATGCCGCTTCCCTTGGCGATTCCGGCGATGTGTGCCGCAGTTGAGGCGACGCGCGCGGCCGAGCCTTTGCTGAACGTGTCGGTTGTGCATATTGCTCTGGCGGCAGAGGCCCAGGCCTCGGTGCTGGCGACGCCGAGATTGTCGACCAGCGCAGGGAGGCTGTCGCTCAGGATGCCGTCGGGCAGCGGCTCGCCAATGACACCGGTAGATGCCAGAAAGACCCTCTCCGCGTCCACACCGAGGGATCGAGCCACCACCTCCGCTGTGAGAGTCGCGCTGGCGACCCCTGCTGCCCCGGTGAACGCGTTGGCGTTGCCCGAGTTGCACACCAGGGCCCGTGCGGTGCGATTTCCTTCGTTCAAGATTCGCTGGCACCATTCGACGGGCGCGGAGGGGCACTTTGAACTGGTGAACGTGCCGGCGACCGAGGTGCCTTCGGCAAGCGAGGCGAGGAACAGGTCCGGTCTGGCCTCGTATTTGATTCCCGCGGCATATGTGGCCAATTGGACCCCCGCAATCGGGGGAATGTCAGGGAACGATGCCGGGGCCAAACGTGAAACTGATTCAGACATGACAATCTCGGGGCTAGGGGAAGAGTCCGGCGGTGGGCAGGCCAGTGTGTTCGGGGAGTCCGAGCACCGCGTTGGCGCATTGGATGCCCTGACCCGAGGCACCCTTCACAAGATTGTCCAGCGCGCCAATAGCGATCACGGTCTGAGTGCGCTCATCAACTCTGGCGGTGAGGTGGACTGTGTTTGATCCAAGGGTGGTTTTGGTCGATGGAGACCGCTGATCGACCACCACGAACGGTTCGTCGGTGTACGCCTCGGCAATGCATTCGAGGGCGGTTTCGGTCGTTGCGCCGATGTCGCTGAGGTTGCCGTAGCAGGTGGCGAGAATCCCCCGATTCATCGGAGCAAGATGGGGGGTGAACAGTAGTTGCGCATCGACGCCGGCATAACCCGATATCGCCATTTCAATCTCAGGGGTGTGTCGGTGGTTCAGCAACCCGTAAGCGCTGAAGTCTTCGTCGACGGAACAGAACGAGGTGTTGTCTTTGGGGGGCCGCCCGGCACCGGAGACACCGCTCGCCGCGTCGACGATGATGCCGGTTGGTTCGACGATTCCGGCTTTCACCAACGGCGCCAGCGCCAACGAGGCGGTGGTGACATAGCAGCCGGCGACCGCTGTCAGTTCTGCGCCCGGGAGTTGATCCCGGAACAATTCTGGAAGTCCGAACACGAACTCGTTGAGTAGTTCCGGAGCTTGATGGGCTTCGCCGTACCACTTCGGATAGACGCTGGGGTCGTTGAAACGAAAATCGGCGGAGAGATCGATGATGTGCTTGACCTTGCCCCGAAGCTGCGGCACGAGAGTCTGTGCATGCCCGTGGGGAAGCCCCATCAACACTAGGTCCACTGATGCTTCGATGGTGCTGATCAGTTCGTCGTTGTGCGGCGTGAAAACCATGTTGCCATAGGCCGAGGCAAGATTCGGATACAGGTCTGCGATCGGTCTATGGGCTTGGGATTCGCCCGTAGCGATGACTACCTCGAAGTTGGGATGGGCCGCGCACAAGCGCAGGAATTCCGCTCCAGTGAATCCTGAAGCGCCGATGATCGCGAGCTTGTGCATCCTGTTGACTATAGCAAGAACGTATGTTTATGCAACATCTTGAAAATTTATCAAGAAGTTCAAGCAAATAGTTCCGGGACGATCGGACACTCA
Source organism: Acidimicrobiaceae bacterium (assembly GCA_009845995.1). GTDB lineage: Bacteria > Actinomycetota > Acidimicrobiia > Acidimicrobiales > Aldehydirespiratoraceae > VXYK01. The sequence continues at coordinate 14,135 of VXYK01000053.1, forward strand.
CGGCGGTAGCGGAGCTCACTCACCGGGTGCATCCCAGACGGACCGACAACGGTGTCAACACAGTCGAGCGGAACCACCTCATAGCCACCAGAGCTACGATAACTGCCGCTCCCGGAGTGTTCGCGCATGGCCAGTTCCGTTGCACCGATCCACATCTGCTCCGGCAGCACACTGCCCAGGCCGGCAACAAGCCACACCGGAACATCCGTCTGCCGCGCCGCCGCCGCGAACGGACCTGCGCCCGACCGAAGCAACGCCTCACCGTCGCTGACCGCCTCCGCTTCCAGGACCAGCAGGTCGACGGACTGTTCGAGCGGGCCGATCGGGTGATCTTCGTCATCGGCAGCATCGACCGGAATCAGTTCAATATCCGGCCGCCACAGTGCCGCCTCTCCGCTGGCTTCGGCTCGTCCCACGACGAGCACCGACGCCTCGCCGGGAATCAGATTGGTCAACTCCTCACAAGTGCGGTCTCGCTCCAGAGCGGAAACACAGTCGTAGGCCTCCGTTGCGGGATCGCTTCCCGACAGAATCCGAGCGCAAATCCATACCAGCGGCGCGCAGGCCGGACGACGTTCAACCAGCCGCTTGCATGCGGTCAGCAATTCCATCGGATCGTAGGCGAAATCAGCGAGCGCGAACGCCGCCTCACGCACTAGCGGTACCGTCGAAGTATCACCAGCTCGAGCCACATATCGGAGGCGCTCCACCGGATGCACAGGGACAATCGTAGCCTGCCGGTTGATCACCAACTTCTGCGACGCGATGCGACCGGCTCGGGCCGCGGAGCGCTAACGTTGCGGCGTGATTACCACGCCTGAGCTTGAACTCGATCCTCTCAACGGCGACCGCCGTCCTCTTTCAGATTGGCTCACGACTTTTCCGCTCGCATGCGTTGTGCTCGACCCTTTCACCCACGAGAGCGCCTGGATCCTCGACACCTCCAAGCGGATCCTGCAAGGGTTCCGAGAAGCCGATTGTCGTCCCTGCTGGATTCTCACCTGCTCACCCGACGACGCCAAGCGGTTCCTCGGGCCGTACGCCGAGGAAGTGTTGACATTCACAGACCCGTCCCGCGCCATCGCCCGGGGTTTGGGCGTCGAGTCCGCTCCCTGTTTCCTTCTGGTCCGACAAGACGGGGTCGTGACCGCCAAAGCCGAAGGTTGGAATCCCGATACCTGGCGCGACGTAGCCGAAGCAATCGCTGATTTGACTCACTGGTCCCGACCAGCGATCCCCGCCGAAGGCGACCCCGCGGCATATTCCGGCACCCCCATCGACGGCTAATGATTCGACGATGAGTCCACTTGAAGCGATGAAGATCCGAACCTCCGAACGCCGTTGCGTCACCTCCATGTTCTCGATCCTTGTGGCCGTCTGCCTGCTGCTGTCGGCGTGCGGCGACTCCGAAGACCCGGCACTTGGCGACGGATCGCTCGGCGTTGTCACCGTGGACCGGGGCGATTCTGTCCAGATCCGGTCTGTCAGTGCGTTCGACCTCGGCAATCCGGAAGCGCTGGACTACTTCAATGCCGTTCAGTTTGCCATCGAGAACTACGGGCCGATCCACGGTGAGTTCACCGTCGAGCTCGGCGAAGCCATCAACGACGCATGCTCGGCCGAAGACGGTCCAGCCACAGCCGAAGCAGTACTTGCCGATGAGAACGTGTTGGGCGCAATCGGCACCTCCTGTTCGGCGACCGCCACCACCGCGGTGCCGATGATCACGGCCGCAGGAATGGTGGTGATCTCGATGTCGAACACGTCGCCTGTGTTGACCTCGGATCTGGCCGGTAACAGGGCTGAGTACCACCAGCCCGGCTACTACCGCACAGCTCACAACGACCTGTATCAAGGCGAGGCGGTGGCGGCCTTCCTGCACGACTCGCTGGGTCCCCAAGAAGCAGCGGTGGTCCACGAGGGCGACGCCTACACGCAGGGGCTGGCCCAAGCTTTCAGCGACGCGTTCGAGCGCCACGGCGGAACCATCACCGACTTCATCGAGATCGACCTGGACACAACCGACCTGCCCGCTGTGCTGACGCAGATCGCGGCCAAAGGGCCGGCTGCGCTGTTCTTCCCGCTCAACCAGGACGCAGCGAATGCCCTCACGGCGGCCGTCAGGCAGCATGTCGGCTTTGAGGACACTGTGCTCCTCTCCGGTGACGGAGTTCTCCACTACTCCTTTTTGGAGTCCGACTCATCTGCTGGGGTGTTCATATCCGGCCCAGATCTGGACTTCGGCGACAACGCAAACCAGGCGACCGGCATGAACGCCGAGCAGGTGACAGAGCGGTTCATTGACGAAACTGGAGCACCTCCCGTGCGGGCATTCTGGGCCCATGCTTACGACGCCACCACGCTTTTGCTCGACGCCATTACGGCCGCCTCAAGGGTAGATGGCGACAAGCTTGTGATCGACCGGGCGGGAATCCGGCAATACCTCAACCAAGTCGGCGACTACCAGGGCATCATCGGCGAATTGTCCTGCGATGAGTTCGGAGACTGCGGCTCGGGAAAGGTCTCGATCATCCAACACCTTGACCCCACCAACCCCGACGCCTCCTGGGACAACGTGGTCTATCGCTTCTCCCCTTAGCCTGGATCCACCGGTGGGGGTTGGGTGTGG
>VXYK01000007.1 GCA_009845995.1 Acidimicrobiaceae bacterium
TGCCTCGCCAAGTTCCATGACTTCCTCGTTTCCTTGGATTGCGCCGTTGCCGGCCCGACGCCGACCCTCGCCGACGACGGCGCAACAGTAGCCATCGGACACGTCCATGGGAGCATCGACCATCCATTGGCGCAAGAAATGACTGGTAGAAGATGCTAGGAATGACCTATAGTCGATGCGAGAAATGACTGGTAGCGCCACAGCCAAGTGACGATCACGGGTGCGTGCTGCGCGCAGGCGAGACATCAATGTCGGAGAACTCCCTCATACAGCGCCGAATCGAGCGCACCCTGCGAGAGCGGCTCGCGACCTTCCGGGTGGTTGTGCTGCACGGTGCCCGGCAGGCGGGCAAGACCACACTGGTGCGCCTGCTGGCCAACGGCGGCACGTTCGTCAGCCTCGACGACCAAGCCCAGCGGGATGCGAGTCTCCAAGATCCGCGCTCGTTCATCGAGATTCGACAGCGCCCCGTCATCATCGACGAAGTGCAGCGCGGCGGCGACGCGCTCGTCCGAGAGATCAAGATCGCTGTGGATGCCGATCCCGCACCGGGCGCGTTTCTTCTCACCGGGTCGGCGAACTTCCTCACGGTTCCGCATCTGAGCGAATCGCTCGCCGGGCGAGCCTCGTTTCTCGATCTCCTGCCGTTGAGCGAAACCGAGCATGAGCGCACTGGCGGCCTGCTGACCGAGTTGCTCGCAGACAGCGCGCATCGACGCCACGCGAGCGGTACCCGCGACAGCGGACGAATCACCGACAGCGTGCTCGCAGGCCGCACAATCTCCAGCGACACGCCCCATGACTATGCAGAGCGAGTAGCCCGAGGCGGCTACCCGGCGCTCATCGGCATGTCGGAACGCATGCGCGCAGTGTGGTTCGACGATTACATCCGGGCCGTCATCGCCCGTGACGTGCGGGAGCTGACAGGAGCGCGCAAGATCGACGAATTGCCGCGCCTGCTCGAAGCAGTGGCGGCCCGCACAGCGTCCGATTTGGTGATCGAAGACCTGCGCCGCGATCTCGGCTTCGGCACGAGAGACACCACCTCCGACTACCTCGCCCACCTGCGGATGCTCTACCTGGTGCACACGCTGCCCGGGTGGGCGACCAATGCCGCCACACGTGCGCGACGCCGCCCCAAGCTCTACCTCGCCGACACCGGGCTCGCCGCATCGGCATTGCGGCTCAGCACGTCGCAGCTGCTCGATCCCGCCGAGCGCATGCGCGGGCCGCTGCTGGAGACCTTGGTGGTGAATGAGCTGGCCAAGCAGGCGACGTTCACGGACGACCGCGTCTCGCTGAGCCATTTTCGCAGTGCCGACGGCCGACGAGAGATCGACATCATCGCAGAGGCGGCAGACGGGCGAGTCTTCGGCTTCGAGGTGAAGGCCAGCCGCTCTGTCAACTCCCGGCATCACCGGAACCTCACATGGCTGCGCGACGCCCTCGGCGACAGGTTCGCCCTCGGGATCGTGTTCTACACCGGCGATGTCAGCTATCGCATCGACGACCGGATCGTCGCGCTGCCGATCAGCGCACTCTGGGACCGTTGACCCGCGCCGATGGCACAACGCTCAGAGACGAAGGCGCTTGACGCGTCTGATCTCCTGACTGACCGGGTCCACTTCGAACCGGGCCGACTCGAGCGCCAGCACACCGAGCAGCGGCTCGCAGCCCGGCGGCCCGTACACCACCCGCACGAAGGCATCCGAATCCATGAACTCGAGCCGGGCACCGGTGAACTCGGCGATCTGGCTGCTGCCGTCGGCTAACTCGTAGGAATCGCTCCCGTAGGGCCGCAAGCCCAAGTCCTCCAGACGGTCTCGCGGCACGAGCGTGTCGGTCGACCCAGTGTCCACCGCGAAGCGTCCCTCCCAGGAGCCCTCGGGCTCAGCAGGGCTGCGGACCGTGACGTCGGCGTAGGTGAATCCCATGATGTCTCCTGAGTCATCGTGCCACCTGCGGCACCGCCGGCGAACCTACATCGCGCTCCCTGCGACCCTGCCGTGATTTTCGGAGCCTTCGTCTTTTTTTGGGATTGGGCTGCTGGGTTCGGCGGGGTTCATGCTATGAGGATTCCGCGGGCTTCGAAGTTGTCGTAGTTGGTGAAGCCGTGGGCTTTGCGGCGCAGGACCTGCAGCAGGTTGTTGGTGCCTTCGATGCGGCCGTTGCTGGGCCGCCCGGCTTGGTGCCAGTCGAGGATCTGGTGATGCCATGCGAGGAAGGTGTCCACGGTGTCGCTGAACTCGGGTATGTCGCCGGTGCCGTAGATGTCGGCGAACCGGTCGAGCGCTTCGAGGGCGCCCTTTCGGTCCTTGGCGAGGTAGAGGCCGTGCAGCTCGCCGAGCGCGTCCCATGCCGCTTTGAGCCGGGGATGGGCTTCGAACAGCGCGTCGAGCCGTTCGCGCTCGGCGCCGTCAAGGGTGTCGGGGCGTCTCATGAGCGCGAACCGTGCCCGGAACACCTCGGGGTCGAACGCAGGCTTGGAGCCGGGGGGGCGGCGCTGCACGTCCCGGCGCACCGCGGTGAGCCCGGCCGCGAACCATCTGATCACATGGAAGCGGTCCAGCACGTGGCGGGCGTGGCCGAGCCGCTTTGCGATCGCTGCTGCGTACGCTTTCGACCCGTCGGACACCACGACCTTCACGCCGCGGCACCATCGGTGCCCCTGAGCGGCCAGAAAGCCCGACAGCGCCGCCTCGCTGCGGTGGGGAACCATGGCGAGCACCTCGCCGGTGTCGCCGTTCATCAGCACGGTCACGTAGCGGTGCCGCTTGCGGATCGAGGTCTCGTCCACCAACAGGAGAGTGTCAGGTTCTCTGTGTAAGGGGGGTGGTCTGAGAGAGTCGGTTCGGTGA
>VXYK01000041.1:0-9919 GCA_009845995.1 Acidimicrobiaceae bacterium
CAACTCAACACCATCATAAACCAATACACCAAACACACCTGCAACCAACCCCCACCACCAACCCCAACCAACTGAACCACCCCCGGTATCGCACAGGGCTCCAAGGATCGGAGCACGCAAGACTCTGTTCTGTAACCCGACAGATGGGGCTGGGAATAGGCGGTACCTGATGTGTGGGGGTACGGTCGAAGCGATGACCGAGCTTGTCTACAACCCATTTGGGTTTGCACATCACGACGATCCGTATGTCACCTACAAGCGGCTCCGTGACGAAGCTCCCGCCTACTGGAACCCCGAGCTTGAATTCTGGGCGCTGAGCCGCTTTGAAGATGTGATGGAGGGTTTTCGCGACACGGCGTTGTTGTCGTCCAGGGGCAGCGTCGCACTCGAGAGTCGCCGACCCATCGGCCAGAACGCCGGCTTCCATCAGATGATCGAATACGACCCGCCTGAACACACCGTGTTGCGCAAGCTGGTGAGCCGGGTGTTCACGACCCGGACCGTTGCGAAAATGGAAGCCGAGATCCGCAAGATATTCACCGTCTATCTCGATGAAGTGATCGAATCAGGTCGAGCTGAGGTGGTGAACGACCTCACCAGCCCCTTCCCGATGGATGTGATCTCGGCGGTGCTGGGTGTCCCGGCCGCGGATCGTCCGGCTCTGCGGGCCAACAGCGACAAGGTGATGATCCGCGAGGACGGCGTGTGCTCAATCCCACCGGAGGCCGCGGAGGGGATGTTCGGCCTTGTCAGCTATTTCATGGAGGACTTGCCCAAACGCAAGGCCGGTGAGGGAACGGGCCTCATCAACGATCTTGTCGGGTTCGAGTTCGAGGGGCGGGTGCTCACCGACGAAGAACTTCTCGGATTCTGCATTCTGTTCATCATCGCCGGCCACGAGACGACCACCAAGATGGTGGCCAACGTCATGGAGTTGCTGTCAAAGCACCCAGATCAGAAAGCCGCAGTGACTGCCGACCCGGGACTCGTCCCGGGCACGATTGAAGAAGTGCTGCGCTACCACAACTCGACCCAGTACATGCACCGCACCCTCACCCGCGACTTCGAGATTCATGGACAGAAGATGCGTGGGGGCGACTCGGTGTTGTTGCTGATCGGAGCGGCCAACCACGATGAACGCGAGTACGGCCCCACCGCCGAAGAGTTCGACATCTTCCGTCGCCCGGACAGACACCTGGGATTCGGATACGGGGCACACTTCTGTTTGGGCGCGGCTCTGGCTCGGATGGAAGGGAAAGTGGCGGTGGAGGAGATCCTGCGACGAATACCCGACTACGAAGTCGACCACGAATCCAAGGTGCGCTTCCACTCATCCAACGTCACGGGCTGGAGGTCACTTCCCGTGACGTTCAGTCCCGGGCAGAGAGAAGGCTCTGGCAGGACCGCAGAAAACTGACGCTCTATTCGTTGGTGGGGAACCCCAGGTTGACGGAGCTGCCGGCCGGGTCGGGCCAGCGTGTGGTGAGCACCTTGGGTCGGGTGTAGAAGTGAATGCCCTCGGGTCCGTACATGGTCGTGTCCCCGAAGGCCGAGTCCTTCCAGCCGCCAAAGGAGTGGTACCCGACGGGCACAGGAATCGGCACGTTGATACCGACCATGCCGGCGTCCGCGTCCTGTTGGAATTGGCGCGCTGCGCCGCCGTCCCGGGTGAAGATGGCCGCGCCGTTGCCCCATGGATTGCCGGCGATCAGGTCGGCGGCTTCACGATACGTACCGACCCGCACCACGCTCAGCACCGGGCCGAAGATCTCGTCGGTGTAAACGGTCATGTCCGGGGTGACGTGGTCGAGCAGGGTGACGCCCAGAAAGAAGCCGTCGTTGTCGAACTCCGCCTCGCGGCCATCAACCACCACCGACGCGCCGGACGCTTCGCCCGCTGCCACGTATCCGGCGACCTTGTCGCGGTGAGCCCGGGTGATCAGCGGCCCCATCTCCGAGGCTGGATCGGTGCCGTCGCCGATGGTCAACTTCTCCATGCGCACTTTGATCGCATCGACGAGCGGGTCGGCCACATCGCCTACCGCCACCGCCACCGAGACCGCCATACAGCGTTCACCCGCGGAGCCGTAAGCCGCCGAAACTGCAGAGTCGGCCGCCATGTCAATGTCGGCGTCGGGCAGCACGATCATGTGGTTCTTGGCTCCCCCGAGCGCTTGCACCCGCTTGTGGTTGGCGCTGCCGGTTTCGTAGACGTACTTGGCGATCGGGGTCGACCCGACAAAGCTCACCGCCTTCACATCGGGATGCGCGAGCAGACGGTCCACCGCGACCTTGTCGCCCTGCACCACGTTGAGCACGCCCGGCGGGAAACCCGCTTCGCAGAACAGTTCGGCCATGAACAATGGCGCCGACGGATCGCGCTCTGAGGGCTTCAACACGAACGTGTTACCGCATGCCACAGCATTGGGAACCATCCACATGGGAACCATCGCCGGGAAGTTGAAGGGTGTGATACCGGCGACCACCCCCAGAGGCCGTCGCACCGAATAGACGTCGACACCTGTGGACGCGCCTTCGCTGTGGCTGCCTTTCAGATGCTCGGAAATACCGCAGGCGAACTCGATGTTCTCGATCGCGCGTGCCACTTCGCCGGCCGCGTCCGAAGTGACCTTGCCGTGCTCGGCGGTGAGCCGGGCCGCCACTTCATCGGCGTTGTCTGCGACGAGATTGCGAAACGTGAACATCAGCTTGGTTCGTCGGGCGATGCTCACCTCGCTCCACTCGGCGAACGCCGCTTTGGCGGAGGCGACCGCGGCATCAACCTCGGATGCCGAAGCCAAAGCGACATCCCCGGTTTGTTCACCGGTCGCGGGGTTGAAAATGGGAGAGGTCCGTCCGGATGTACCAGCAACGGACTCGTTGTCGATGAGGTGTTGGATTTGTTTCATGAGCTGGTCCTGTCTGTGGGTGCTCGTAGGGAATTTATTCGATCTCTTCAATCGTCTCGATAATCGCGGAGATTCCTTCGTTCAACTCGTCTGCGCTGACGTCGAGCATTGGGGTAATGCGGATGGCGTTGCCGTAGAGTCCGCCCTTGCCCACCAGCAGGCCTCTTCGTTTGCAGCCCTCCAGAATCGCGCCGGCTCGCTGCGCATCGGGCTCGGTTGAGGTGGGATGGACCGTTTCGATCGCTTGCATCAAACCTTTGCCGCGCAGTTCTGCAATCCACGGTGTCTTTTCTGCGATCGGAGCGAGCGCGGCGGTGAGTCGTTGGCCCATAGCCAGAGCATTGCCCTGTAGGTCGTTGTCGAGCACGTATCGCAAAGTGGCCAGACCAGCTGCAGACGAGAGCGGGTTGCCCCCGAAAGTACTGAACGACAGCACGCTGATCGTGTCCATGATCTCGGCGCGGGCCACAATTCCTGCCAGCGTGGCGCCGTTGCCTACGCCCTTGGCGAAGGTGAGCATGTCGGGCACCACATTGTGGGCCTGATAGCCCCAGAAGTGCTCGCCAGTTCGTCCCCAGCCAGTTTGCACCTCATCGGTGACGAGCAGGATCTGATGGTTGGCCAGCACCTTGTTGAGCTCGCCGAAGAAACCATCGGGAGGAGTGGCGAATCCACCGACGCCCTGGATCGGCTCGGCTATCAGGCAAGCAACATCCCCGGCGGTCATCATGTCGATCACCTGCACGAGATCGTCGACGCAGGCGTTGGTGAAGTCCTCGTCGTTCATGTGGCCGAAAGGGCTGCGCAGGCGGTAGCCGCCCTGGACGAAGTTCACCGACAGGCCCGAGAGGCTCGTCGAGGACCAGGAGGAATGCGAGGTGATCGCCTGAGCCGTGAACGAGCGACCGTGGTAGCTGTTGCGCATGGCCAGCACCTGGTTGGATTTGCGATAGCTGGTGGCTAACAGGATGGCGGTGTCGTTGGCTTCGCTGCCTGAAGTGGTGAAGAAGACGCGGGCGTCGGGAATGCCCGATATGGCCGCGATCTGCTCTGCCAACTCGATCATCGGCTCGGAGAGGTACAGAGTCGACGTGTGCATGACTTTTGAGGCTTGGCTCTGCACCGCGGCTACGACCTCTGGATTGTTGTGTCCGATCATGGTGGTGAGAACTCCGCCGAAGAAGTCGAGGTAGCGATTGCCCTCAACATCCCATACGTAGCCTCCCTCGCCGCGTTCGATAGAGATCGGTTCGGCGTAGAGCGGATTCACATACGACGGCAGGACCGCGCGGTAACGTTCGAGCAATTGGGCGTTGGTGGTCATCGTGATGGAGATTACTGTTTGCCGCGGAGAGTCGCGCCTGATCTTGTCGCTAATCGGGAACGAGTTTCAGAACGAGAGGAAGAGATATGAGCTATCCGTCAGACCCCCAAGCAGTCGACCTGATGATCGGGTTCCCGTTCGCCGACAAGAATGCCGTCTATCAGCACTTGCGAGCTGGATTCAAAGACGCCGAATCAGCCGAAGGTGGTGACCTGGTCATGCCGGCGGGGTACATGTTCACAGACACCCCACCAGAGGCGTCCCCGGACGAGGACCCGATAGAGACGACCTTCGCCAAGATGGATCGTTGTGGCGTTCGGGCGGGCCTGTTCGGCCTCAACAAGGTGTCGATCGAGGCTCGCGAACGTCACCCCGGGCGGGTGTATTTCTCGCTGGAGATCGACCCCAACGATATTGCCGGTACCGTCCGCAAGATCCGCGAAAGACACAGCGAGCACGGCCTGAACGCGGTGACGACCTTCCCAGCAGGTTGCATCCCGCAGGTTCCGGTCAGCGACCGCCGCTACTACCCGATTTACATGACCTGCATAGACCTCGATCTGCCGATCATCTCCAACGCGGGCATTCCAGGTCCGCGGGTGCCCGCAGACTGCCAACACGTGCGGCATTTCGATGACGTGTGCTATGACTTCCCCGAACTGCGGATCGTGATGCGTCACGGAGCCGAGCCCTGGGAGGCGCTGGCCGTGAAGTTGATGTTGAAATGGCCGGGCTTGTACTACATGACCTCGGCTTTCGCGCCGAAGTACTACCCCAGCGCCATCATCGACTATGCCAACACCCGTGGCTCGGACAAAGTCATGTACGCGGGCTACTACCCGGCTGGGCTCGATCTGGAACGCATCTTCGGTGAGCTTCCCGATGTGCCCCTGCGGCCCCATGTCTGGCCGAAGTTCCTTCACGAGAACGCCGAGAAGGTCTTCAAGATCCCGGTGCCTGCCGGCTGATGGGACCCGCGGTGCGCCCGAGACTGGGTTTGTATTTCGATTTCCGCAACCCCGAGCCGTGGCGCCGTGACCCGACCGCCTACTACGGCTGGCACCTTGATCTGATCGAGGAGGCCGATCGGCGCGGGATCGGGTCGATCTGGGTGAGCGAGCATCACTTTGTGGACGACGGCTACATGCCCGTTCCCCTTACCGCGCTGGCTGCTGTTGCGGCGCGCACGAAACAGGCGCGTCTGGGCACCGCAGTCGTGGTCGCGCCGTTGCAACACCCGATGGCGATCGCTGAACAAGCCGCCGTCGTCGACGTCATCAGCGGCGGCCGACTTGAGTTGGGTCTCGGCGCTGGTTACGTCGCCCCGGAGTTTGAAGCATTCGGAGCCGATCTCGGCCGCCGTTACCGCGACACGGATCATGCTCTTGGCGAGATCGGCCGGATCTTTGCTGACCGACGATGTACTCCTAGCCCGGTGCAGCTTGCTGTACCTTTGTGGGCCGGGTATCTGGGCCCGCAGGGAGCGGCGCGGGCCGGGCGCCTCGGTGTCGGCTTGCTGACCCACAACCGCGACAGCTTCGGCATATACCGCGATGCGCTCGAGGCATCAGGCCATGGTGTCGAGGTGGCTCGAATGGGCGGGGTGGTCGACTTTTTGGTTGCCGATGACCCTGAGGAGGCCTTCGAGAGGATCGTCCCGCACCGCACTCACCAGCTCAACAGTTACCGCCAGCAGGCCGCTCTCGGCACTGGGAGGACTCCGCGCCGGCTCACAGAAGACGAGGTTCGCGAGGGGCGCGGGTCGGGTGTGGTGGGTGCAATGCAGATTCTGACCGTTGACGAAGCGATAACTCGAATTGCCGGGATCTGCGAAGGTCTGCCCGTTGAACATCTGTACCTGTGGGCTTCAATCGGAGCGATGCCCGAAGACCTGGCCGAACGCCAGATGGAACTGCTCACCGGTCAGGTGCAACCGGCGCTGTTGAGTGTGTGAACGGGTCTGCGTGTGCCTCAACTGGCCTGGTACGTGGCGATTACCTCTTCGCCGTAGCGTTGCAGTGCCTCGGTGGCATGGTCGATCGAGTCCCCGGGCACGGTCGCTGATGCCCAGGTGACACCCAGCGCAGCCAGTTCGGTGAGTCCGGCGATGTGAGCGTCTGCATCGAAGGTGTCGTCGGTCAGAGAACCCCCGGCGGAGGTGCCGAAGCAGACATCGATCTCCGATCGGTTGCGCCCTGCTCGGTCAACGTGTTGCCAAAGGTAATCGAGCATCTGAGCCAGGTCCTCGGGCGTTTCCAATGGCGGGGTCTTGGTTGTGTGGGCCAGGGCTCGGGGCGCTGGAAAAGGGACCCAACCGTCGGCCACTTCCGCGACTCGCCGCCGTGACAGTTTGCTGTTGCCGCCGATCCAGAGCGGAACCCTGCCGGGTTTGGGGTTGGCAGATTGCCCGTGGGCCAAGAAGTTGCGGCCCTCGTAGGCAAAATCATCGTTGGCCCAGACGCCGCGCATGACCTCTATGGCCTCGTCGAATAATTCGTTGCGCTCATCGAAGTCGACTCCGAGCGCCTTGTACTCGCCCTTCAGATAGCCCGTGCCAGTAGCAAGGACGAACCTGCCGCCGCTCAACGCGTCGATCGTCGCAATGGACTTCGCTACAAGAAAAGGGTTGCGGTAGGGGAGAACCACGATGTTGGGAACCAGCAACATGCGGTCGGTGACTGCGGCCACGAAGGCAAGTGCCGCGAAGGGATCCAGCGCGTCGTGGCCTCCAGCGCTGAGCCAACGATGTGTGGGAGCGGGATGGTCGGTGAACCCCATCGCATCGAACCCTGCGTTCTCGGCTGTTTGCGCGAACCGGGTCAAGCTCTCTTTGCTCAGGAGTTCGGGGTTGTAGGGGTGGCTGACCAGCGGATAAGTGACGGAGAACTTCATCGCCGAGCTGGCTGGAGTATCGCTCACGTGACTAGTCATAGCCGACCCTGTGGTTTGGGGCGAGTTGTGTGCTGAACTCCGAGTCAAGTGCTTCGATGCTAGCTACTCGATTGCCCCGCGGAATTTCCGGTAGCGAATATCGGCCGCCTCAACGATGTTGTCGCGTGGCTCCACTCGGTGGCTGGTTCTAGCCCAGAGCCTGCTGTGTGACATGTCGGCTTCCAGACCCGAAGATCGTGTCGCGGTCGGCGGACTCGGTGGAATGAATGTTCCAGGTGAAGCTCGGGATCCCGGCTTCGTGAAGGTCTCCCCAGCCTGAGGCGTTGAGAGTGGCCTGGAAGGAGGCGAAGCTCTTGTTGTCGGAGATGATCTCAAGAGCAGCCTGTTGGTTCAACAGCAGTTGGTCGTCGTGAGTTTCGCCGATCACCAAGTCCCGGCCATAAATCCCACCGCCGTCGTTGACATAGTCGAAATATGCCTGCACCCCAGTGAGGTAGCAGTCGAGTATGCACGTGCCCAAGGGGTTGAACTCGCGAATACCGACCACCGCCACGCTGATCTCGTCGTCGCTCACCCCCGGTACGCCTTCGATCGCCACGAACTCGTTGCGACGGTCCCACAGATTCTCGCGGTCGTCGACAGGTTCGTCGTCTTCGTTGCCCGCATCGGCGTCCGTGCTTTCGGTGCCGTCGGTGTCGGTAGCGGCGTCGGTCTCAACGCCGGCGTCGGTTGGATCACCGCTGTCGTCAGCGGTGTCGGCGGAGCCGGTGCTGTCCTCGCTGTCGTCGACCCTCGTGTCGGTCGGTCGTGGATCGCTGGTTTCGGTCGGATCACCGCTGTTGCCGCATGCGGAAGCGAACAACATGAAGGCGCAAAGCGAAGCGACGACGGCATACCGGTGTCGAGTCATTGAGATTCTCCCAAGAATGATCGAACACCGCAGACGCTACACCGCCGGAAAGAACCCAGTTAGAGGCCCCGCAAATAGGCGCTGATCTGCAGAAATGCCTGAATCTCCGACTGAAGCTTCGGCATCTTGACCTGCGGCTTTGCTTGGAGCGGCCACAGTTGCAGCAAAATCCGTTGAGATTCTTGTCACCTATTTGCGCGCGCTCTTAAAGGATCGCGCCGGATTCTTTCATTGCGATGATCTCGGGACAGTCGAAACCGACTTCACTCAGAACCAACTCCGTGTGTTCGCCGAGTTCGGGAGCACGCCCAACCGCGATCGGTTGTTCATCGAATTGCGCGGGACTCGCCACGAGCTGCACCTCTTGACCGCTGCTGTGCTCCATTGAAGGCAGGTACGTGTTGGCGATCACCTGGCGGTCGGAATAGAGCTCGGGCAGAGTCTGGAAAGGCGTCCATACACCCTCGAACGTCTCAAGCCGTTCCTTCCATTCAGCCAAGGTCCGTTCGGCGAACGCCTCGTCGATGATGTCGATGCAGGCGGGACCGTTCTGGGCTCGAACAGACGAATGATTGAATCGCTCATCTTCTACCAGGATCGGGCGGTCCAGACGAGCGGCGAAGTCCTCCCAGTGTTTGTCGCTCTGCAGCAGTATCAAGCTGATGAAGCGGTCGTCTCTGGTTCGGTAAACTCCCACTCCGGGATTCGGTGACAACCGACGGTCGCCGCGGGGCAGCGAAGTCATCCCGAACAGCTTCGAGGCGACAACCAGCGGTGAGATCTGCCACAGAGCCGTAGCCAGAAGGCTGACGTCGACCACACTCGTCTCCCCGGTTCGCTCGCGTTTCAGCAATGCCGCGGCGATTGCGCCGGCCGTGGCGAGACCTCCGATGACGTCGCCGAAAGCAGGTGAGCTCTGTGGCATCGGCCAGCCGTCTTTGTCGGGTGGGAAGACTGAGCCCAAGCCACCGCGGGCCACCGGTGTCTCCCAGCGCAGCAGCTCTTCCATCGCGGCGCCGATATCGCTGGGGTTTGACACGAGCCGTTGCTGGTGCTCCGGATTCTGAGCCAGGTGGGCGAGCATGCAGTCGAGCGACGCTGTGACTGTGTCGAGCCCGGCGAGAAAGAACAGATAACCGATATCGAGAACCTCATCGACGGTGAGCTGAGTTCCTTCCACCTGCGCGTCCAGAAACTGCGACAAGAAATCGTCTTCTCGCGTTTCGAGACGCTGGCCGATCGCTTCTGAGAGAACCGCGTATATTCGCTCCCCGGTAGCCACCCGGTGTTCCCGCGCTTCGATCGGTTTGTTCGCGGGCGGGCGAATGATGCCGTCTTTCAACTCGATGAACTCAGCCGTGCGCTCAACGGGCAGTCCGAACATGGTCAGGAACACCTGGCTCGGAAGCGGCTCGGCGATGTCTTTGTGAAAGTTGCAGTGTCCTTGATCGACGACTGCTTCGATGAGACTTGCCGCCAGCGCTCTGGTCGACGGTTCGAGCAACGCCACCCGGGCGGGGCGCGAAGAGGGGATCCAGCAGCTTGCGATACTTGGCGTGCCGGGGAGGATCGATCTCCAACGGAATGAGAGGACGAATCTGGCCGATTTCCGCGGCCCCGTCGGATGAGAAGATCTGCGGGTTCTGCAGCACTGTCATGACATCGTCGAGGAGTGCCACGCTGGTGCCTTTCATCAGTTCATGATCGACCGTCATCACCGGCATGTGATCGCGCAGAAACTTGTACATCTCCTGAGGAGGGCCTGAGATGTCGATTCCTGTGGTGGTCTTCGTCGGCGGTTCGACTGCCGCTGTGGTGTCGTGCGTTGCTTGTTCAGACATTGCTTGTTCAGACATTGCTTGTTCAGACATTGCTTGTTCAGAC
>VXYK01000041.1:9929-33720 GCA_009845995.1 Acidimicrobiaceae bacterium
TTGTTCAGACATTGCTTGTTCAGACATTGCTTGTTCAGACATTGCTTGTTCAGACATTGCTTGTTCAGACCTTCAGCAGCGATTTGAGGTTGCCACCCATGATCTTGGCGACATCATCACGGCCCAGAGACGACGGCAGATCGTCAACGAACTCAATGGGATTGCCGAGCCCCTCAGGATGGGGATAGTCCGAACCGAACAGGAGACGATCCGGGGTCATGATCTCAAGCAGCCCCTCGAGGGCATCCTCCCAGAACGGATTGACGTACACGTTGCGCTTGAAAGCGTCGACCGGGTGCTCGCTGAACTCCTGAGGCATCTTCTTGTAGACCTCCTCAAGGCTCTTCACGAACGGTGCGACCCAAGTGCCGCCGTTCTCGATCGTGCCGATTCGCAGATCGGGGAAGCGGGTGAAAGCGCCGTGGCAGACCATCGCGCTCATCATGTCGGTGATGGGCCGGTTCGACATGACCAGGTTGCGCAGCGGATTGGGCTTGAAAGGCAGGAACTCATGCCGACCCTCCCAAATCGAAGCCAAATCGGCGTAACCCGAGTCAGAGCTGTGCATCCCGACCATGACTCCGGCTTCCTGCACCCTTGCCCAGAACGGGTCGAACTCCGGTAATCCGGGCGAACGAGGACCCCGCAAACCCCAGGCTGGAGCGGGACGGATCAGGATGCACCGGGCACCCTTGTCCAAACACCACTCGAGTTCCTCGATAGCTTTCTCGACGATCGGCAGAGTAATCACCGGCGTCGCGAATATCCGACCCTCGTAGTCGAAACGCCACTCGTCATAGATCCACTGGTTCAAGGAATGGACCGCTGCGTGGCAGAGGTCGGGATCGTCGCGCATCCGCTCTTCGAGCAGGCTGGCGAGTGTGGGGAACATCAAAGAGCCGTCGAGACCCAATTCATCGAGATGAGGCAACCGGGCTTGGGCATTGCGAGCCCACTCCGGACATTTGATCGGTTTGCCGAATATCTCCCGCAGCGTCTTTCCGTCGGGATTGCCGGAACGGTAGTACTCCTCCTGCGCCCCGGGAGGCGCCACGACTTCAAATGTCGGGTTCGGGATGAACTCGGAGATCTTGTCGTTGATGGCGATCTTGGTGCGGCCGTTGACCTGCACGTACTTGATCGCGTTGGAGTACTTCGACGGGAGGTGACGGGTGAACGCATCCTGCGTCTCGTACATGTGGTTGTCGGCGTCGAACACCGGGAAGTCGATCGCCCGTTTCGTCATATCGTTCGCCTCACTGCGCATTGGGATGTTGCACTTAAGTATGGCCGAGGGTGCATACTGACGCCTAGCCAAAATCCCAGTAGTTCTGGCCCGAAAGTACTAGTCAGCATCTGAAAGCAGAGCCATGGCCCACGCGACTGAATTATTCGACCTGACGGGTCGCACTGCCGTGGTCACCGGCGGCAGCCGGGGACTCGGACGCGAAATGGTTCTGGCCTTTGCAGAACACGGAGCCAACGTGGTGATCGCGAGCCGCAAGCTCGACAACTGCGAAATGGTGGCGGCCGAAGCGCGTGAGTTCGGGGTCGAAGCTCTGCCGCTTGCATGTCATGTCGGGTACTGGGACCAGGTTGAGGCACTTGCTGAAGCGTCGTACCAGCGGTTCGGTGAAATCGACATTCTGGTCAACAACGCCGGGATGGCGCCTTTGTATCCCTCGATCGCCGAGATCTCGGAGGAACTGTACGACAAGGTGATGGACGTCAACCTCAAGGGAACCTTCAGATTGACAGCGGTGGTCGGGGAACGCATGAAGGCACGCGGCTCAGGCTCGATCATCTTCGTCAGCTCGAGCGCGGCGGTGAAACCGACACCGGGTGAAGTCGTATATGGCATGGCCAAAGCAAGTCTTCACAATCTCACCGAGAGCCTGTCCAAGGCGTACGGACCCGAAGTCCGGGTCAACTGCATCCAACCAGGCCCGTTCCTGACCGACATCTCCAAGGCATGGTCGCCTGAGGCGATCGCGGGGATCGGCAATCAGATCTCGCTCGGACGGGCCGGTCAACCCGCCGAGATTGTCGGCGCGGCCCTCTACTTTGCCAGCGACGCCAGCATTTTCACCACCGGTGCCATCCTGCGCCTAGACGGCGGCCTGCGCTAGCGACCTCGGGTGACTAGCCACCTCAGAGCTAGCGGCCAGCGGCCTTGGCCGCGAAATCGATCAGGGAGGCCCCGCCGCCGCTTTCGTAGCGGCCGGTCGACAACGACCGTTCCGACACATCGTGGTCGCCTGCTGCGACACGCAACGCGCCGACGGTGCAATCGGCCGGGTCCAACACCGCGAACGGGTCGTAGCAAAACCAGTCCATGGCATTGAGATGGGTGATGCGGTTGATCTCGTCGTCGGGCACACCAACGAACACCTCAGCCAACTCCTCGGGTGCGTGAGGCCAATTGGAATCGGAGTGGGGATAGTCCATTTCCCAACAGATGTTGTTGATGCCGATCTCATGGCGCAGTGCCACACCGACCGGGTCGCTGATGAAGCAGGTGAGGAAATTGCGGCGGAACACTTCGCTCGGCAGCATGTCGCCGAAATCCTGACCGGTCCAAAGGTGGTGCATATCGTAGGTTTTGTCAGCACGGTCCATGAAGTAGGGCACCCAACCGGTGCCGCCTTCGGAGAGAGCAATTTTGAGTTTCGGGTAGCGCCGGGGCAGCGTCGACCACAACAGGTCGGCCGCCGCGGTGGAGATGTTCATGGGTTGCATCTGAATCATGACGTCCATCGGAGCGTCGGGTGCGGTCACCACCAACTGTCCCGAGGAACCGAGATGGATCGACAGGACCGTGTCGCAGTCAACGAGTGCCTCCCACAGCGGGTTCCAGTACTCGTCGTGGAAACTCGGCTCGCCCAGCGGCACAGGATTCTCGGTGAAGGTCATCGAGTGGCAACCCTTCTCGGCCACACGGCGGACCTCTGCAGCGCATTCGTCTGCCGACCAGATCATGGGCAGCGCCATAGGAATGAAGCGTCCCGGGTAACTTCCGCACCACTCGTCAATGTGCCAGTCGTTGTAGGCGCGGATGAGATCTGCGGAGAACTCCTTGTCGGGATGAGCAGCGAACAGCCGACCCGCGAATCCAGGGAACGAGGGGAAACACATCGAGCCGAGCACACCGCCGGCATTCATGTCCTTGATTCGTTCATCAATGTCGTAGCAACCGGGGCGCATCTCCTCGAAACAGGTTGGCTCTATCCCGTATTCTTCTTTGGGACGGCCGGCAACGGCGTTGAGCCCGACATTGGGAATCACCGCTTTGTTGAACGTCCAAACATCGTTGCCTTCGTCGGTGCGAATCAGCTTTGGTGCTTCATCCGCCCATTTCTTCGGCAGGTGTGCATCGAACATATGGGGCGGTTCGCACAGGTGATCATCCACACTCACCAGGATCATGTCGTTCATGTCCACGACGGCCTCCCTTGGTCTGGTCCCGTGCAGCAGAAACTAACACCTGCGCCGGTTGTGTGACGAAGAACGCCGGAGAGGATCAGGTTTCAACTCAAGCCGTGTTTGTTGCGTACCCGCTCGGGCAGTGCTTGCAATTTTGTCTGGAGCTCTTCGAGTTCTTTCCGGGCCTCGTCCCGTTCTTCACGGATGCCGTCTCGCAATTGTTCCACCTCTTTGCTGAGTTCGGTTATGTCTTTCCGTATGGCTTCTATCGTGTTCTGGTCCAAGATGATTCCGGCCGTCGCGACTGTTGCTTTGAGCGTGGAGAGAAGTTCTGCTCCGAGTTCTCCCACGGGGCTGAGGGCTTCGACAGCAGCGTGCAGCGCAGCATTGGACTCGTTCAGTTCATCCGTTGCCTGGTTCTGTTGTTCTTTGAGGTCCGAGAGAATGCCTATCTGGTCTCGGAGTTCTTCGAGCGCTGTGGCAGCATCGGCGAACCGCCGGGTGAAAGTATCGAAGTCGCTGGGCGGGTCCGTCTGATCTGATGTGTCTGTCATCTGATTGTCCTTTCAGTCTGCTGGGAAGTCTGTGTCGGCCGAAAGTTGCAGTTGGCGTCGGTGATGCGTCGGGTGATCTCAGTGGCAGCGTTGATCTTCTCGGTGAGTTTGAACACGGCGAGGTGGGGGCTGATTTTCCAGTTGTGGACGAGCCACAGGTTGATCGTTTCCGACGACGGGAGGGCAGCGAAGGCTGCACCGACGGCCGCGGCGGCCAGCTTGTGTCGTTGTTCAAGTGGTCTGTCGGCGGACGCCTCGGTTGCTGTGAGCTTGTCCAGCACCCAAATCACCATCTGTTCTGCGCTTGCTGCGTCCACTTGGTAACGGTCGAGAGCATTCTCGATGGATTCACGCAGTCCGGTTTCGAGATCGTGCGCCGTGCCATTGGGCAGCAGTGCCCCAGTCCAGGCGCGGGCTACTAGCAAACCTGGATGGTCTGGGTACGAACCGAGCAGGCGTGCCGCGCCGGCCTGCCATTGCCGGGCGTCGTCCGCGTTGGTGATCGGGTCCAATTCGGCCGTCCAGTCGGAGTAAGAGAACCTCTCCATCTCTGCGAGCCGCTGCGCAATCGCGGACGGAACGCCTTCCGTTAGGTATTCGAGGATGCCTTGGCGCACGTTCTCGCCGTCCCGCGTCCCTGACGCTGCCAGCTCCCACATTTCGTGCAGGCTCCTTTGTCGTGCTCGCCCGATTGTGTCGTATACGAACTCGGAGAGCATTCGGCTGCACTCCCGGACCGCTTCAGCAGTGCTTGTGTATTGACCCAGACGGGATCGGAAAGCCTCAACGCGGCCTGGTTGGGAGCGGGCGACGAAACCGAGCAGGTTCTCGGCAACCTGTGTTGAGCTTGTGTCTGAGAGCACCACGGCTGCTCTTTCGGTGTTGCCCCGTCCTTCGATGCAGTAGTCGTCGACTGCGCCGAGCACCGCTAGGCGGTGCAGTGCCCGCTTGGCAGCGGTTCTGTCGTTGTCATTGTCTCCAAGCGGAATGTCGCTGCTCTCACAGAGGCTGCGGTAGACCGCCGTTGTCTTTTCGGCGTCGCTCTCGGCGCTGGGGAAGGCCTCGTTGTAGAAATAGAGCGCAGTAGAGATGTCATCGCGTGATTGGCGGGTTGTCCCAGTTCGGGTGGCGGACCGCCGGTTCATTGAATCTAATCGTGCTCTGCTCTGCTCTCGGCTGTTCTCGGCGAGGATCAACACGCTCTTTGAAGGTTGCCCGTCTCGCCCCGCCCGCCCGACTTCCTGGTAGAACGACTCGATCGACTGGGGCAGCCCGAAGTGGACCACCCATCTGACGTTCGGTTTGTCGATGCCCATTCCATACGCTTTGGTGGCGACGATGGCGGAGACTTCGTCGTGTTTGAACGCCTCGGCGTTGCGGTCTTTCTCGGCCTCCCATTCGCGGCGGTCTTGACCACGGGGTGCTGTAGACGAGAAGCCGACTGCGCCGGGGATCGTGGTCCGCACTGTCCTGAGAGTCTCGAACAAGCTGCGATGGCTCCCGTTCACGGTTTGTATGAACACGATTCCCGGCAGCCTCCCGGCAACCTGAAAGGCGGACGGGTGTTCGTAGAGGTCGGCGGGCAGGCAGCGCAGCACATCGCTGAGAATCCCCTCCGACAGTGCGGGTGTGGTTCGCCGCACTTCGTAGCCAAGTTCGGGCCGGTCGAACGAGGCGGGGCTGATGATGCTGTCGTCGGCGTCGCCGGAGATTCCCAACTGGAACAGAACGTCGGATAGAACCGCCCGTGAAGCGGTACCCGTCAGAGCCAGAATCGGAGGCGCACCAAGCTCTGAGGGGTCGCACACCTTTCGGATGGTTCGGCCGAAATTCAGGTACGCGTCGCGGAAATCGTGCCCCCATTCCGAAACGCAGTGAGCCTCATCGACCACCACCAGGCTCACCGGGAAAGAACGAGCCGAAGCTGCCATCGCGTCTCGGAACTCCTGACGTTGCAAACGTTCAGGAGCGACGAACAGGAAATACGCATCCTGCGCCAAGTCGAGGCTGTCGCGGCTGTTGCGTGAAGTGATCCCGTGAGTCCGGTCGATCCCGCGCTCGGCCAATCCGCCTATCTGGTCGGTAATCAACGAGACGATCGGGTCAACGACAAGCACCCGACCACCAAGGATGAGTCCCGCGAGTTGATAGATCATGCTCTTGCCCGCCCCCGTCGGAAGGAGCACAGCACAGTCCCGGCCCGCTAGGACTGCTGAGAGAGCCTCGAACTGACCCTCCCTGAATTCGTCTTTGTCGAACAACGCCTTCATTGTTGTTTCCAACGCCGAGCGCAGAAGACTGGAATCGCCGGACAGATCGGGCCGGGCTGTCCTGTGTTGGCGAACCGGGTCGCGGGGCAGCACGGGCACGCCCGTCGAACGCACCACTACATGGGGTGGTCCGGTGGTGTCGAGCGGGGGCAGTTGTTCGCTGGGGGAGCAGTCGCTCTGCAGCAGCACTCTGACCGTCACTGGGTCATCGCTGAAGTCCGGTTCGT
This sequence comes from Acidimicrobiaceae bacterium, assembly GCA_009845995.1. Taxonomy (GTDB): domain Bacteria; phylum Actinomycetota; class Acidimicrobiia; order Acidimicrobiales; family Aldehydirespiratoraceae; genus VXYK01. The sequence goes on from VXYK01000041.1 coordinate 16,404, forward strand.
TGCTTTGGTCGAAGCCGAACCCGCGGTGATCCTGACGAAAGTAAATGACTTCAGAGTTCCCACACCGAAATACCACCATCCGCGGACTGAATTCGCCGGCTCCCCAAACCTCGGCCAGCGCGGCGATCGTCTCCAAGTACGGGCCGACCAAGCTCGCTGACAAGTCGGTCGGATCAGACAACTCGATCACCCAACGGTCGCCTGACAGGAACCCCGCATCGAGAGACTCACAGATCGCGAGCACTAGTCGGTGGGTCTGTATCGGTCCCCAAATCAGAGGATGCCAGGGTTGGGAAGAGTCCTCGGGCCGGTCGGAGCATGCGCTGTCAACAACCTCAAACACGCGGTCAAGTCCCGGCCCCCTTGCGGCACTCAGTTCCGCGGTTGGGATTCGCACAGTTTGAATCCCTGCTCGCCGCAGAAGCTGGTCCCGGCTCCGGTCGACCAGTTCGGCCTGTTGGTGTTGGCTGCCGTCGACTTCGAACACGACCGGATCGGTACCCGGCGGGCAGAACAGGAAGTCGCAGCGTCGCTCCCCGGCCATCTCCGTATTCGTAATCCCGGCGGTCGAAGATAGAACGTCGAGCGGAGCCTGCGGAATCAACCATCTCGATGCTCCAGGTGTTCGGTTCTCGATTTTCTCCACCAGAAGTTCCTCGAAGCCCGAATCGCACATCCTTGCAGCGAAATCGCTCCGACCTCTGCCGGGTACGAGGAAATGTCGGTCATTCGGTGGCTCCGTCAGTTCGTTCGCAAGAGTTTGGCGCAAGGACGTTTCTGCGTCAGGGTGCATGGGTGGCGATACTCCCCTGGCCAGAAATCTCATCATCGAACCGACAGCCGTCGCCAGCTCTGGCGGGACTGCCGTTGCTCGTTGCGGATTCTGGATCTCGCGGGCGACCCAGCAACACGCGAAGCGGTCGGCCTCGCCTTTGCGCAGCGACCTCAGCGACCCCCCGGCGGACGCGTGGCGGACGGTCCAGCCTTCGCGGTCGAACGTGCCGTCGGCCCAGTCAACTCGCCGCCGACGCAAGCCCTTTGTCGTGCCTCGGTCAGCGTCATCTTCGCGTCTGCGTTTGTTGCTGCCTGTGGGTCTTTCGCCATCGTGATTGCCGGGCAACGTCCGCGTCGTCGCTGCCTGCCGGCCCCCGCCCGGGTCTGCGTCGCCGAGATCTACTGTGCCCTCACACCTTGGATAAGTCGTGCACCCCCAGAAACGACGACCGATGTAGGAGCCCCGGCGGGCAGTCCGAATGACCATCGGTGAAGAGCACCTTGGACAGATCGGTGCGGGACCGTTCCCAGCGCTTCCTGCTTCGGTTGCCATTGCGGTGACTGTAGTTCTCGAACGGAAGCGTGAACACATCGCATTACCGCCCTGCGACACCGAACTAGAACTCGCTGACAGCCTGATGTTCGGTCTGCTTTCGACCTTTGTGAACAGGTAGAAATATCAATATAATACTATGATATATATTTATATATGATGTCATTGTCACAGGGGTTCGGTAGAGTTACGTCCATGGAATTAGCTCCTGCGCCCGACCTGTTTGGTTCCGAGTCTTGTGGTGCGGCGGGCGTTGTCGCCATTGCCGACACAGGTTCTGGTGAGAGCGCTTCTGTTGGTGTCTGCCGGAACGCGGTGTGTGTTGGGGTGGTTGATTTGGTGGGGTTGTCTGAGCAGGGTTTGCGGTCTCGGTTGGGTGTGGTTGGTCGTAGTGAGTCGCGTTTGGCGGCGATGAAGTCCCAGATTCTTGCTGAGTTGGGTCGTCGAACGAACACTGTGGAGGCTCAGCGAATTGCCAGTGATGAACTGTTGTCATCGCGGCGTGAAGCGAAACGTGATGTTGAAACCGCTGTCCAACTTGAGAAGCTGCCTGAGACTACTGGCGCTCTGAGTTCGGGTGAGATCCCCCAAGGCCATGCCAGGTTGATAGCGCGTGCATTCAGTGAAGGTCCTGTGGATGAGGGTGTGTTGGTGCAAGCAGCCCGTGGCGAGAATCTTGACCAGTTCGTCAAGACGGTGAAACGTCATCAACAAGATCGGTCAGCAGATGACGGTCAGACACTGTTGGACCGTCAGCGTGAACGCCGGACCGCCCGGATCTTCCAAAGCCCGGAGACGGGCATGTTTGTGTTGACCGCGCAGTTCGATCAGATCACCGGAGCGCGTATCGCTACCGCGTTGACAGCCAAAGAACGCGAGCTGTGGCACAACGAAGACGCCAAGAACCGCCGCAAACCCCAACAGCGCATGGCCGATGCGCTGGCCGAGTTGATCTGTGAGGAGGGCAACGGCAACAAGCAGGGCACGAATCTGTTGGTGCTGGCTGATTTCGACGTGATCAAACAACAGTTGGTCAACGCTCGTCTCGCCGACGGCACGCGTATTCCGACTGCGACACTGCGTGAATTGGCGTTGGAAGCCAACATCCTGCCCTCGATCTTTGATGCCAAGACCCAGAACATGTGGTTGGGTCGTTCCCGGCGTACTGCTTCTGAGGCTCAACGCGTGGCTTTGATGGCCCGTGATGAACATTGCATCGGCTGTGAAGCCGATCCGGTGTGGTGTCGCGCTCATCACATCGTGTGGTGGTCCAAAGACGGTCCCACCGACCTCGACAACCTGCTGTTGGTCTGCGACGCATGCCACAAGAAGATCCATCTGCACGGCTGGCAAGTACACCGCCACCCGACCACCAAAAAGTTCTACCTCAAACCCCCACCCGAACCCGACCACTGATTCACACGGTTGAGGGCCCCAAAAGGGACTCTCACTCTGCTCATGGCGTCGCAGTAAGACGAGCAACCTGCGCTCAAGACCGCCTGGATTACTCGAAGCCGAGGGCTGCGAGGTCGAACTCCATCTCACCGGCGATCATCTTCACCAGGGGAGCGTCGAAGGAGTCGACCAAAGAGGCGCTCACGTGGCCTTGGTCAACCAGCAAGGTCACGCCGTTGATCCCGCTGGCGGCTGCCGAGCACAAGAAGATCATGGTCGAGGCCATCTGGTCGGGCTGCAGAGTCGGGGAGTTCGTCGCCTCGCGGTAGTCGGCACCGAAGGTGAGCCATAGATCGGCGTTAGCCCTGGCCAGGGGAGTATCGGTCGGGCCCGGCAGGATCGCGTTGATGCGGATTCCTTTGCTGAGCAGGGGGAAACCTTGCTGGGCGACGTAACAGTTGATCGCCTCTTTGCTGAAACCGTAGTGGTCGGTTTCCGGATGCGCATCGGTCCAAGCGGCTGCTGTAGCCCAATCACCGCAGGCAAGAAATTCCTTGACCTGCTCGATGTTCTTGCGCCAGCCCAGTCCGGCCACCGATGAGACCAAAGCAACAGAACCACCGGAGACCAGTTTGTTGTCTGCGACCATGCGCTCGATCAGATGGCGTTGGCTGGTGAAGTTGATGAGCATTATCCCTCGTGTGCCGTCTGCTACGCCGGCGCAGGCGAACACCGCATGAACCGGGCCACCGATTGCCTCAATTGCGGCGTCGACTTCGCTTTGCTTGCGAAGGTCCGCCTGGATTGACTGGGCGCAGTCGTATGCAACCTCCGCGACATCAATGACCACGACTTCCGCCCCGAGATCGGCGGCCATGCGCGCGGTAGACGCTCCCATGCCGGTAGCTCCGCCCACAACCACCACCCGTTTGCCGTCGTAGCGGAATAGGTCGATGGTCATTGCTTTTCTCCCTGCGTCGATTGCGTTGCGCCAGTAGATGAAACAAGACTGAACGCCGGTGAGCAAGTTCGCAGAAGATCCAATGAGCGACGATATTGACGTCGACCATCAGGACGCGGACTTTGTGGCGCATCGACACCAGCGATACGCGGAGTTGCGTGAGACTTGCCCCGTTGTGCACAACGCGGCGTACGGGGGCTTCTGGATGGTCACCGACTACGACTCGGTGGCCCAGGTGGCCCGCGACAACGAAACGTTCGCTCATCGCTACGACCCGGAACCTCAGGAGGGAATCGCTTACCGGGGAATCTGTGGGATCCCCCGAGCGCCGAACCTTCCTCGTATGGGCGTGTCGGAAATCGATGGTCGCGAGCACGCCGATCTTCGCCGGGTGATCAACCCATTCATGGTCACCAAAGCAGTTGAAGCCAATCGAGACCGCATGGCTCAGGTGTCGGGCTGGTTCCTCGACGAAGTGATCGAAAGCGGGGCGTGTGACCTGGTAGACGACTACGCCACGCCCGTACCTGCAGTGATGACCCTCGAAATGATGGGAATGCCCAGTGAGAACTGGCGCTACTACGCGGACTTCTTCCACGCCACGTCGTCGTTCACCAAAGACGACCCACGCCTGCATGCTGCGCTCGCCAACTGGTCGACGATGTGGGAGGAATTGGCCGATTACACCCGCTATCGCCGCGCCAATCCGTCAAGCGATCTCACCTCGGCGATCGTCGGCAGCGTGCTCGACGGCAGCGTTCCGACCGACGAGCAAGTGGTAGGGATCCTCTGGAATCTGGTGGCCGGTGGAATCGACACGACCACCTCGCTGGTGTCTTGGGGCTTGCACTACCTGGGCACCCACCCGGCGGACCGACAGCGGCTCATCGACGACCGCGCGCTCATCGTCAGCGCAGTCGAGGAGTTTCTGCGCTTCTACAGCCCCAGTGAGTCGCTGACCCGCACGGCCACCCGAGACGTCGAACTGGGAGGTCGACAAATCAAGCGCGGCGATGTGGTCTTCATCTCCTGGGTTGCTGCCAACCGTGATCCGAACGCCTTCGAACGAGCTGGTGAAGTGGTTGTAGACCGCGAAGTCAACAAACATCTGGCCTTCGGATTGGGCGGCCACCGTTGTGTGGGTTCGAGCATCGCCCGGCTCCAGTCCGAGTTGATGATTGCTGATGTGCTGGACCGGATTCCCGACTACCAGATCGACCTTGACGGTTTCCAGCCGTATCCCGGCAACTTGCTGATGACGGGCGTTGTCACTATGCCGGTTACATTCTCGCCAGGTGAGCGTTGTGGCGTCGCCGCGCCTTTCGCTGATTGACCCAACCCCAGACCCAATCCAACCCATACCAAAGAGGAGAGTGTTGCCGTGGCTTTCATGATGATGCGGCTCAACTTCGTGCATCCGGACCCGACCGATCCCGAACACATGAGTGACCGTTACCGAGCCGGTTTCGACCTCGCCGAGTACGCCGACAAGAACGGATTCGCAATGGTGAGCCTTGAGGAGCATCAGGCCACCGAAATCGGCTGGAGTCCGACGCCGCTGCTCAACGCCGCGATGATCCTCAATCGCACCGAGAACCTGTCAGTGGCGATCACAGCGCTGCTTGTACCGCTGCATGACCCGGTGCGTTTGGCACAAGAACTCGCGGTGATTGATTTGATGAGCAAGGGCCGGATTGCGATCACCACAGGTCTCGGGTACCGCCCCGCCGAATACGCCGCGGTCCAAAAGGACTGGAAACGTCGCGGCAAGATTCTCGACCATGCCCTCGAAACCATGCAGAAGGTCTGGTCAGGTGAGGAGTTTGAATACAACGGTGCGACGATCAAGGTCGGCCCCATGCCCTACACCCGTCCGCATCCCATGGTGATGATCGGGGGTTCGGGCCCGGCCGCGGCCAAACGTGCGGCGCGTTTCGGTTTGCCCCTGCAACTCCCAGCCCCGAACCCCGAGGTTGAGGCGCTGTATTACGCCGAGTGCGAAAGGCTGGGTACGCAGGGGTTCTGCATCTCACCCGAACAGGTAGCCATGATCCACGTGGTCAACGACCCCGATGAGGCGTGGGCCAAACTTGGCAAGCACTTCTGGCTGGAGGCCTCGGTTTACGACTCGTGGCAGCCCCCGGGCCAGACATCCGCGGTCCATACCCATGCCACCAACCAAGAAGAACTGCGTGCCGAGGGCATCTACCAGTTCTTGACGCCGGAGCAGGCGGTGGACCGGGTCCGCCAGACGGGAGCGCTGTCGCTGCACCCATTGGTGGGCGGCATGCCGATCGAATCAGCCTGGGAGTCCCTTGAACTCACCGTTGACCGAGTGATCCCAGCCCTCCAAGACTAACGGTGCTTTCGCCGGGCGTAGCCGGAGCCGCGGTGGCGTTTCGCCGGGCGCGGCAGCCGCGTTGCTTTCGCCGGGCGTAGCCGGAGCCGCGGTGGCGTTTCGCCGGGCGCGGCAGCCGCGTTGCTTTCGCCGGGCGTAGCCGGAGCCGCGGTTGTCCCCGCGAGCGCAAGCACCGCTACGGTGAATGCATGAAGAACGAGTTGACACAACGGTTTGGTTTGGAGTTTCCGATCTATGCGTTCACGCACTGCCGTGACGTTGTGGTCGCCGTGAGCAAGGCGGGCGGACTGGGCGTCCTGGGCGCGGTCGGCTTCGGGGTGGAACAGCTGAGAATCGAACTCGAATGGATCGACGAGCACATCGGCGACAAGCCCTACGGCGTCGACATCGTGCTGCCGGCCAAATACGACGGTGCTGACGAGATGGACCTCAGCAAGTTGACCGGACAGCTCCAGTCGATGATTCCAGACGAGCACCGTCAGTTCGCACGCGAGATGCTCGACAAACACGAGGTTCCAGAGTTGCCGCCCGACGAAGAGCTCGGCAGCGGGCTGATGGGCTGGAACGCGGCGACCGCAGTTCCCCAGGTCGAAGAGATCTTGCGTCACGACAACGCGGTGATGGTGGCCAACGCCTTGGGGACGCCGCCGCCGGACCTCGTCGAGCAGATTCAGGCAAGTGGCCGCGCGGTCGGAGCGCTCTGCGGTACGCCCGCTCAAGCGGGCCGCCACGCGGCCGCAGGCCTCGATTTCGTGATCGCCCAGGGATACGAGGGAGGCGGCCACACCGGAGACATAGGCTCGATGGTGCTGTGGCCCCAGGTCATCGATGAGGTCTCGCCGGTTCCGGTGCTCGCCGCCGGAGGGATCGGCTCAGGTCGGCAGATGGCTGCTGCTCTGGCCATGGGAGCGGCGGGGGTCTGGACCGGTTCCCTATGGCTGACCGTGGAAGAAGCGGCGGGACCTCCAGCTCAGATTCAGTCCCTGCTCGGCGCCACCAGCAAGGACACGGTTCGTTCCCGGTCATACACGGGGAAACCATGCCGAATGCTTCGCAACGACTGGACCGAGGCGTGGGAACGGCCGGACACTCCCGACACTTTGGGGATGCCTCTGCAGATGATGGCGGTGCGCGAGGCGATGGTTAGAAGCGGTCGCTACCCGGACAAGGCCCAGCAGGTTGCCTTCAATCCGGTCGGGCAGATCGTCGGGTCGATGAACAAGGTGAAGCGAAGCGCGGACGTGGTCTATGAGCTGGTGGAGGAGTGCATCGACTCCCTGCAACGCTCCCAGGCGTTGCTTGCTACCGACTGATACGACTCGGACTTGCTCTAGGCAGGGTTGCGAGCGAGCGCGAAATACATCGGAGTGAAGATCTTCAGTCGCCCGCCCTCGGCGAGGGCTTTGGCGCCGATGTTCAGGAGTCTCGCAACTTCCGATGCTCCAGAGGGCACAACCTTGATCGCTTCCAGCGCACGCAGGGAACGATATGTCGCCTGTCGGCCGACGCTTGAACTGCGGAACCTCGACAGAGAAACACCGGATCCGACCAGGGGCTGGTACCACGGAATTCCAGGCGTGGTTTGTTCATCCAAGTCGCGCGTCTCCAGCAATTCGAAACCGGCATCGCCGAACGCAGCATCGACCTCGTGTTTATATCGCAGATCTTGCGTCCCTGTGCCGAGTTCGATGTCGTTCTTGATTTGGACGTGGTAGGGGTCGTTGACATCAAATCGATCCGTCAGGCACCACTCGTACGTGGCGAAGCAACCACCGGGTGAGAGCAGACGCCGAGCTTCGCTGAACACGCGGGCAAGATCGGGTGCGTGAATCGTCGTCTCAATTGCAAAGACGGCGTCGAAGGAGCCATCCGGCTCGTCAACGTCGTTGAAGTCGCATTCGAGAAACTCTGCCATGTGACCGAGTCCGGCTTCATCGGTGTATTTCCGTGCGAGTTCCAGTTGGTAGGCGCTGATGTTGATGCCGACCACGTTGGCTCCGGAGAAGCTGATGATCTCGCGCATCGGACCGCCGACTCCGCAACCCAGATCTGCGACCCGCATACCGGGCTGAAGGTCGAGCTTGTGGGCGATGAAGTGCTGGTGGCGGGCCAGAGATGCTTTGAAGCTCTCATTGGTGTGACGCGGCGCGAAATGAAAGGACTTGCCCCAGCCGTACTCATAGAAGTCGGTTACGAGCTTGTAGTAGTCGGTTACGAGATCGTGGTAACCGCTTTCTCTGGGGTCTTCGTCTCCGCCGGGGTCGAACCTGCCCTCGTGGTCTTTGGCTGTGCGCGCCACAGCATCGCGAGAGATGGAGTCCTTGAGCAGGCTGAATATAGAAGACGGCATCGGCGCATGATACCTTCTGGCGGAGAGACTCAACGATGTGGGCATCGACGACGGATTGCAACGCTGTGAAGGGAACTGTTGGTTTACGGTCGCTGGTTGCACAACGCAGACTCAGGGTTCTGGCGTTGGTTGCCGCGATATTCGTTGCCGGTTGCACCAGTGACGAAGGTGCCAGTGAACAGTCAACTGCCTCCACAACGACCACAACGGCACCGGTGACGTCCACGGTGGATTCGACGACTCCCACATCACAAGCGCCCGCGACGACGACCACGACGCAGGCCCCTTCGACAACAACGACCACCGAGGCACCTCAACCGGATGCGTGGACTCTCGGCCAACTCCTCGAACTCGGCCGACCCTTGGTGATCGCCCACGCGGGTGGCGACCAGGACTATCCGCACTCGACGATCTACGCATATACGCAGACAGCAGCCGTCGGCGCTGACATCCTCGAACTCGATGTGCAACTCACCGCCGACGGGGTGCTCATCGTGCAACATGACGACACTGTGGACCGCACAACCGAAGCAACTGGTCCAGTGGCCGAGTTGACACTGTCCGAGATCAAAGCGCTCGACAACGCATATTGGTTCCTGCCAGGCCGCTGGGGAGACCAGACTCAACCCGATGAAGAATATGTATTCCGCGGTGTCCGCACGGGGGAGGTTGAACCACCGCCGGGTTTTGAACCCGATGACTTCTCTGTGGCGACGTTCAGAGAAGTGGCTGAACGATTCCCGAATCATGTACTCGACGTGGAGATCAAACTCCAAAGCGGTCCAGACGGTGAACCCGATCCACGGACCGGCGTTGCCGCAGCGGAGGTGCTCGCGGCGGAGATCGCGGAGCTTGGACGCGAGCAGTCGGTGATCGTTGCGTCCTTCAACGACGAGACGCTGGCCGCCATGAACGAACTGGCACCGGATGTTGCGACGAGCCCCGGCCTCAATGCCATGCTCGCGTGGTTCTTGTCGGGGGAGCCTCTCGATTCCCGATATCAAGTCCTGCAGGTTCCGTTGACCTTTGAGGGAGTTGAAGTGGTCACTCCGGAACTCACCGAGAGGATCCACAACGAGGGTAGACACGTCTGGGTCTGGCTCAGCGGCACCGATGTCGTGGAGACGGCCGAGTTCTACGCTGATCTTCTCGAAAGGGGGGTGGACGGGTTGATCGCAGGCCGCCCCGCCGAAGCGGTCGCCGCATTGTCGGAGTAGCCGAACCTGGACTGTCAGCCGCCGGTGTCCGACCAATGCCAAGGCTCGCTCGGCAGGTTGTAGAGTCCGTAGTTCTCGGCGATTCGGGCTATGGCCTGATAAACCGCCGTGTCGCGGCTGCGGATGAGCCTGCCCTCCCAGGTGAAGTCGATGGCCAACCCGAATTCGTGACGAGAGAAACCGGGTCGGGCGGTGGGCGGACTGCACGCAGACGACGACATCTCGTATATGGCGAACTCAGAAGTCCCGCAATGCTCCTTGCGCAGTTCGATCTGCCTGGCGTTGGTGCGATAACCGCTGCCGCCGACACTGAAGCCGTCTGCTTCCAATTCAGTCAGCAAACCCCGGACATTCTCCTCGATCGCCGTATTGACCAGGATCCCCCACACGTCTACGAGGTCGACCGGAGCGCCGGGCGGCACGGTGATCCCCCGCGCCCGCCTCTCCGCGGCGGCGATAGCAGCGGCTATCAGCCGCTGCTCCTCTTCGAGCTCGGCAGCCAAGGCGGTGGCCGTGGCTTCGAGTGCCAGTGCCCTGTGGGCAAGAGAGTGCTGCCGAGTGTGCAGCCCGTCAAGCGCGTATCTTTCTCTGGCTAGAGCTGTATCAAATCGGTCCTGGCGTTCAAGGGCATCGTTGCGCAGCTGTTCGACCTCGGCGACGTAGCGTGCCGACTGCTCGCGCAGTACGTCGAGTTCAGACAGTTGGCCCCGCAACTCGTCGAGGATGTCCTCGGTGCTGCGGTTGGCGAAGTTGTGCAGGGTCTGGGTTCTCTCGTGTTGCCAGGGGTCCGAACTCAGTGCGGTCTGCTCGCTGTTCGGCCCCTGGTATGAGATGAAGGCGCGGATGGCGGATTCCTGCAGCAACAGCCTGGTCTCTGCGATGTCCGCTTCCAATGCGGTGATCTGCTCTCCGGTTCGTGCCTGCTGCTTCTCGGCTTCTTCCAAGTTTCTTTTTGTCGCTTCGACGTCTTCGTCTGCACGATCACGGGCTGCAAGCAGGGTGTCGTAGGCGTTCAACAAATCTTCGATGTCGCTCTGAAGAGCATTGAGCTCTGCGAGGTTGGCTAAGGTGTCATCGCCGATTTGATCTTGCTGCTCGCGGATGTCCCTAGTTCGCTCGTTCTCGAGCGTTTGCGCATTAGCCATGGAAGCTGTCGCAGCTAACGCAGAGAATGCCAGGGCCGCGGCAACGATGCGAATCCGCCGGTTGCGGCGATTTCGTGAGAGGGGGACTGATGATCGCGACGTACCGGTCATTTTCACACAATCGCAAAGTGTCACACAATTGCAACGAACAGTGTTGACGGTATCAAAGCGACCGCCGTCAACGCGCCCGGTTCAGTCATTCTTCATTGTCTGTCCGCCATCAACTGCGATCACCGCACCGGTTACATAAGACGACGACGGCAAAGCAATATTCAGCACCATATGAGCCACTTCTTCGGGGTCGCCGTAGCGGCGCAGCGCAGTACGCCGCCGCGCAAACCTCTCTCGATGCTCGGCCTGAATGGCTTCGGTCATCGAGGTGAGAATCGGACCTGGGCAGACGGCGTTGACGGTGATGCCGTATTTCGCCAGCTCAATCGCCATTGCTCGGGTGAGGCCGATGACTCCGTGTTTGGCAACGGTGTATGGAGTCGTTGATCTGGATGCGCCCAATCCCTCAGTCGACGAAATATTGATCACCCGGCCTTCACCGTTGGCTCTGAGATCATCGAGACATGCTCGAATCAGCTGCTGATGAGGGGTTAGCAGCACATCGAGTGCGAGCTGCCAGCGATCATCGAAATCCTCATCGTCGGGGTCTGCCCTGACACTGATTCCGGCGTTGTTGACAAGCACGTCGACTCGGCCCAACTCGTCGCGGATCATCGTCAGACCTGCCTCGATCGAGGTCGGATCGGCAACGTCGAGCAGCACGCCGAGCGCGGTGCCACCAGCACCGGTGATCTCAGCGGTGACAGATTCGACCCCCTCCGAACGAAAGTCGGTAACTGCGACCTTGGCGCCTTCATCGGCGAACAGCAGAGCCGTGGCTCTTCCCATGCCCGATCCAGCACCGGTGATCAGCACGACCTTGCCCGCCACGGATCGGCTTAATTTGGTGAGTCGTCGGGTCATGTCTGCTCCTCGAATGCCAGCTCGGTCGGGTTGAGGTCGCGCCGCACCGGAGTATTAGCGTACGTCGGGAGACAACCGCTCACCGACTGCCCCATGACAACCCCATCTGAGATCGCAAACCAACTGCTCAGCCTCGTCGAAGCTGTACTCAGCGATCTGGAGTCCGAACACGCTCCGGGTCTCGATTTGCCACGGGTACATGGCGGGTACCTCGTCGGCCCGGACGCTCGAGCCGATCTTGCATTCACGCTCTCGTTGTTGCACGAGGCGGGTGTGGAGCAGGTCGCAGGACTGCAGTGTGCTGACGTCGCGCTCGATATCGTGCGGCAGCTCGACGGCACCAAGACCCACAGCTTCTACAGCTACCGCACAGCTGAGACCCTGCTGCGCTTCGGAGGACTTGACGACAACCCGGCACTCAAAGCTTGGAACGAGGCCGATCTGGCCAACGCAGCGGAGGCCATCGACTCCTCCTCGATGCTTGAGGCCCTCGCCGCCGGCCAGCTTCCCAACAACTATGCCGTGGTCCTCACCCGCTGCGAGTTTGATCGATTCCGCCTCGGTCGGCTGCCAGACGAGGGTGTACTCGACACGCTGATCGACAAGGTCTCAGCTCTGTTCACCCAACTGCCGACCTGCTGGCTGGACGATTTCGGGGGTGCCAACTTCGACATCTACACACCCGACGTGTATCTGTTCGCCGAACCGTTCGCCGAGCGTTTGGGCACCGCTTGGTCAACAGGATTTCGAACAGTCCTGAGCGACGTCGCCGACCTGGCCACACCGCAGGGAGCGATCGTCTGGGGGCGTTCCACCGGAGCGCTCGGGGTTGTGATGAACATCGAACTTGGCGCAACAGCACTGTCGCGCGCCTTGACCGACGACCCGGAAGGATGGTTGGGCAGAGCCGAACTCGCCACCCGCCAGATCGGCCGTTGGTTCGAGGACGGTCTCGTCAACGCTCACAAACATCGTTCGACCATGTTCTACCGGGGTCCGCAGCGTCGCCTGCAAATGACTTTCGATCTCCTCGGGAAACTGGTGCAGGCTGCGCTCGAACTGCAAAAAGCGGATCCGGTGGACGCGGCCACGCCGGCGGCGAGCTTCCAGGCTGTGGACAGGCTCATCGTCTTGGACCCGCGTAGCAACGCCTCTGTCTGGACCCATCGCGGCCCCGGCGTCGACTTCGTGCTGCCTTTCGTCGGAGGATTCTGGGTCGACTACACCTCTGCCCTCCGCTGGCCCGGCACGTACGAAGTTCCGGTCAACAACAATCAGCTAGCAGCGATGCTGCCGGTCGTTCACGCCGACGGAATCGTTCGAACCACCTTCGGGACACCAGACTCGATTCAGCACACGGACGGACAACTCGAAGTCAGCTTCAAGCAGTTCACACCTCTCGACAGCGCCCTGACCGCTCCCGAAACCCCCGATTCGCCAGACACCCATGCCAATGAGACAGGGCCGATCGCGGGGTTTCGCCATGCCCGTTACCGGGTGGACCGACGCAGCGTGGTCGTGGATGAGACACTGAGATTTGAACGCCATCCCGACACCATCGACGGGATCTCGCTACAGATCCCAGAAACCTCGAAAAGGAGACTCCTCGTCGAATTCGAAACCGATCATCGGTGCACAACCAGGGTGATCGACACCGCGGGAATGCTGGCACACCGCTCGTTCTGGAACGAGCACGTGCGCGTCCATGAAATCGACCTTGAACCGGCACCCGAGATCAACTTCACCTGGAAGGTCACCCCGCAGTTGCTCGTCGCCTGCACAGCAGCCGGACACTGGTACAACCGCTCCTTGTATGACGCACTCGGCGAACGAACAGCTGACCACGAGGCGAGCCCTCTGCTGGACGACCCCGCCGCGCTCAGCGAATTCGATGTGTTCCATTTGCACTGGCCCGAGTGGTTCGCAGGAACCGACCCCGACCGAACCCGAGAAGTGATTGCCAACCTGCGCGCCGCCGGCATCCCCATTCTGTGGACTCAGCACAATCGCAAACCGCATTATTTTTCAGACGCGCGAGAGAGCTACCGAATCTGGTGTTCAGAAGCCGACGGTGTGATCCATCACAGCCGCTATGGCCGAGAGGTGATGGAAGCCGACTACGGCTACGGCGATCACACTCGTCATCTGGTGGCCCCTCACGGGCATTGGGGACAGCGTTTGGAACCGCTGCGGCCCGCTGGGGGCAAAGCCGAAGCCGAAGAGAGCCTCGGCCTGTCTCCGGCGGGGCTGCGTCTGGGCATCATCGGCGCGCCGCGTGAAGAAAAGAACGTACAGCTGGTGATTGACGCGGTGCATGCCTGCAAACGCGACGACGTGCAGCTTTGTGTCTGGTCACTGGCAGGCGAGGAGCTCCCTGACGATGACCGCATCGTTGTCGCGGAGCAATACGAGTTGGTTGATCTGGAGGTGTATGCCCGTCGGTTGTTCTCCCTGGACGCCTTGGTCATGCCATACCGCGAAGGAATGTTGACCACCGGCGTAGCGGCCGATGCCATCGGAGGAGGGCTTGCCAGCTTGGTGTCTGATTGGGGGTACCTCGACGAGGCCCTCGGACCGGCCGGCATTCTCTACGGATCCACCGTCGAAGACCTTGCCGCTTGCATTGATTCACTGAGCGACGATGAACTCCGCAGCGCGGCTGCCGCGGCCGCCGCGTTGCAGACGGATACCGATTGGTCAACCGTCGCAGAGACGACCTACAACTTCATCGAAGGTTTGGTTGCCGACCACTGAGCAGAGGAGGAAACGTGTTGGACTTGGGACTGATCTGGGGCTACTGGGGTCGGGGCATGCCCGACAACCTGGTGGAGCTGAGCGTAGAGGCGGAAAAGGTCGGCTTCGACGCGGTCTGGTCCGCTGAGTCATGGGGTTCAGATGCGTTCAGCCCTCTTGTGCTGATAGCGGCCCACACCGAGCGCATCAAACTCGGAACCGGTGTGGTGCAACTCTCGGCTCGAACACCGACGGCGACTGCTATGCACGCGATCACACTCGATCACATCTCCAACGGACGAACGATTCTGGGTCTCGGCGTGTCTGGCCCCCAGGTCGTCGAAGGATGGTACGGCATGCCCTCGCGCAAACCCCTCGCCCGGACTCGCGAGTATGTGGAGATTCTGCGTCAGGTGTTTCGTCGTGAGGGTCCCATGGCGTTCCAAGGCGAACATTTCCAGATGCCCTATGAGGGTGACGGTTCGGAGGGTTTGGGAAAACCGTTGAAGGTGATGACCCACCCGTTGCGTGAGATCCCGATATGGATCGGCGCCGAAGGACCGAAGAACATCGCCCAAACGGTCCAAATCGCCGACGGTTGGATTCCGCTGTACTACTCGCCGTTTCGACCTGAGGTCTATGCCGACGAGTTGGCGCTGGCGGGGCCTGACTTCGAGATCGCGGTCAACGTCTCAATGCGTGTCCATGACAACGTGGAAGAGGCGCTTTATCCCACGAAGGCGTCGCTGGGGTTCTACATCGGCGGGATGGGCGCGAAGGGACAGAATTATCACACCAAGTTGATGGCCCGAATGGGATATGAGGAGGAGGCCTACAAGATCCAGGACCTCTTCTTCGAAGGCAAGCGCGACGAGGCGATCGCCATGGTCCCCACCGAATTCGCTGATGAGATTTCTCTCGTCGGCTCAGTTGAACGGATCCGCGATCGTCTCCAAGCATGGGATGAGAGTCCGGTCACGATGCTCAATGTGTCGGCTCGCACCCCAACCGAACTGCGAGTCATCGCCGAGTTGGTGAAGGGCTGACAAACCACTGGCGCGGGTCGGACTCAGCGGGTGGCTAAGGGCTGGGTGGCTTGCGACGGAGCCGCCATTGGTGCCGTTCGTCGTCGGCTAGCTGGTCGAGCGTGGGGACTCCGTGACGCCCTCCGAGGTGAGCGGCCATGGCGCGTTTCGCATGGGGTGCAATGTTGACAATGTCGACGTTGAGACCAGCGTCGACGGCGTCGTCCACAAGCTCCGCGAGCTTGGCTGCACCCCCGTAGTCGACGCGCCCGACGTTGGCGAAGTCGATGCGCAGGTTCTGGAGTTGGGGGTGCTCGGCTCTGGCCGCGATGAAACTTGACTCAAGGTGCGGGGCGTTGACGAACCAGATCACTCCGTAGGGCCGCAGCACCAGGGTCTCGTGGTCCACTTCGTGTCTGTGGTCCACACGAAGCTCGCGAATGAGATGGACTATGAACGCAAGTCCGATGCCTGCGATGACGCCGCGCTCGACGTTGGGCGCCGAAATCAGAGTTGCCGCGAAAGTGCCGAGAACGACGAGACCCTGCAGTCCCGAACCGCGGGCGATCTGCAGCATGGCCGGTATGTCGATAAGGCGATACACCGCGGTCAACACGATCGCCCCCAGCACCGCCGTGGGCAGGGCCTCCAGCGTTGCCGACAACGGGATGGCGGCCATTGCGAACGCTCCGGTAATCGCGCCGGACCATTGCGTCTGAGCTCCAGCGAAGCGATTCAGCGAACTGCGGGAGAAGGATCCGCCAACGGGAAAGCCCCCCGAAATCCCCGATGCAATGTTGGCTACGCCTTGACCCACAAGCTCTCGATTCGCCGACCAGGGGGTGCGATCAGCGGTAGCGAAGGTTCGGGCGATGGAAGCGGGTTCAGCGAACCCGACCAGCGCGATGACGATCCCGGCGACAAGCAGCGACGGGGTCTGGCCGTAGGGAAGGTCGAGGCTGAGCGATATGAAGCCTCCCGGAAGGTCGCCGACGACCGTACCGTCGTAGTTGGTCCCCTCACTCCAGACCACAGCCGCAACAACGGCTATCAGTACGCCGGGAAAGAGCTGGTGGACTCGGCGTGCTCCCACCACCACCAGAACCGTGGCGACGCTGAGCAGCATCGCGGTTGAATCCCACTCGTTGGGCCGTGACAGCACCCACCAGGCGCGCTCAATCACTCCGGTTGTGTCCGGGTTTGCGTCGAACATTGAAGGTACCTGCGACGCCACGATCAAGATCGCTGCGCCGGCGGTGAAACCCGTCAGCACTGGTTGCGACATGACATAGGCGACAATGCCCACGCGAAGCAGACCGAAGACCGCGCGAGCAACCCCTACAATCAGCGCCAATAGTGCCGCGAGCTCGATATACGGCGCGGTTCCAACGCTTTCGAGGCCGGAAAGGGCTCCGAAGGTCAGCAGCGAAGTGAGCGCGACCGGACCAGTCTGGAGATACGGCGAGGACACAAAAGGCGCGGCCAGCAAGGGAGGCAAAGCTGCGGCGAAAAGACCCACATGTGGCGGAACACCGGCTATCTCGGCGTAGGCCAGCGATTGTGGCAACAACACCAACGCGACCGAGATCCCAGCAACGAGATCACCCGTCGTCGGTGTGGGAAATCGGCTACTCACATCTCTGAGCTAACCATGCAAAACGCCTAGCGCGGCATTTTCAACGAAAGTCGACGACTCCCGCACTCACGGGTTCTGTATGAGGGCGGCCGCGATGAAGTCGCGGGCTCTGTATAGAAAGGCCGCCATTTGGCCGCGGGTGACGGGTCGATCTGGGCAGTAGGTGTCGTCTCCGCAGCCGGTGGTTATTCCGG